>NZ_JACWCT010000084.1 GCF_016613415.1 Methylobacterium ajmalii
GATCCGGCCCGGCCCGTCGCCGCCTCGTCCGCACAGGTCCCGACCGCCCCAATCCCGCCAGCCCAGATCCCGCTCGCCCAGACCCCGCCCGTGCAGGCCGCGCCGGCCCCCGCCGCGAAGGCGCCGGCCGAGCCGCGCTACGACCTCGACGTCCTGGTGGCGCGGCTCGACGCGGTCGAGACCGCCGGGGCCGGCCGGCGGGTGCTCCTCGTCGGCACCGGCGAGGGCACCGATCTCGACGACCTCGCCCGCAGCCTCGGCCGTGCCGCCGCCCTGCACGGCCGCGCCCTGCTGGTGCGCCTCGACGGCCCGGCGGACGCGCATCCGGGCCTCACCGACCTCGTCGCCGGCCGGGCCGACTTCACCGCGGCGATCCGGCGCGAGGCCGGCCCGCGCCTGAACCTGATCGGCCGCGGCCGCGGCGAGACCCGCACCCTGGCCGCCGGGGGCGAGGCCCTCGGGCTGACCTTCGACGCCCTCGGCGAGGCCTACGACTGGGTGATCGCCTCGGTCGGCGACGGCTTCTCGGCCGAGACCCGGACGCTGGTGAGCGCGGTGGCGGCCTGGATGGACGCGGTGGTGATCGCCTCGAACGCGGAGGCCGACGACCCGCGCCTGGTCGGCCTGTTCGACACCGCCGAGGCGGCCGGCGTGCCGGACGTGATCGTGGCCCAGGACCGGACGCCGGTGGAGGTCCCGATGCCGTCCTACCCGCTGCGCCGCTCGGCCTGAGGCCGGCGCCCCCGCGTCGGAAGCGGAGCGTCGGTTCCTCCGGGCGCCACGCCGAGACCCCGACGGCTCGCCCGGAAGCCCGGGCGCTCCGACGACCAGGCGTTCGGTCCCGGCTCCCTTCCCCAGACGGTCCCGCCCGGGCCGGAGGATCGGGGGTGCGTCTCTCGCGGGCCGCCTCAGCCGGCCATCCTGCGGGAGGCGTCGCGGACCAGGCGGGCCGCGGCGTCGATCTGCCGGGTCGAGGAC
Source organism: Methylobacterium ajmalii (assembly GCF_016613415.1). Taxonomy (GTDB): domain Bacteria; phylum Pseudomonadota; class Alphaproteobacteria; order Rhizobiales; family Beijerinckiaceae; genus Methylobacterium; species Methylobacterium ajmalii. The sequence goes on from NZ_JACWCT010000084.1 coordinate 979, forward strand.
GCGACGACGCCGAGATTGCGGCTGATCGCGCCGACCGCCTCCGTCATCGCCTGCATGCTGGACGACATCTCCCGCGCGACCGCCGCCTGCTGCTCGACCGCGGACGCGATCGACGAGGAGATCTCGTCGACCTGGCCGACGGTGGCGCCGATGCCCGCGATGGCGGCGGCGGCCTGGTTGGCGGCGGCCTGCGTGTCGGCGATCTGACGGCCGATGGTCTCGGTGGCCCGGCTGGTCTGGGCCGCGAGGCTCTTTACCTCGGCGGCGACGACCGCGAAGCCGCGGCCGGACTCGCCGGCGCGGGCCGCCTCGATCGTCGCGTTGAGCGCCAGCAGGTTGGTCTGGCCGGCGATCTGGTCGATCGTCTCCACAACCTCGCCGATGCGCTGGGCCGCGGCCGCGAGGCCGGCCACCACCGCCGAGGTCGCGTCGGCCTGCGCCACGGCGTGCCGCGTTACCTCGAGGGAGCGGACGACCTGGTGGCTGATCGCCCCGACGGAGGCGGCGAGCTCCTCGGCGCCGGCGGCGACGCTCTGGGTGTTGCCGGTGGCCTGCTCGGCGGCGCTCGCCGCGCTCACCGCCTGCTGCGAGGTCTCGGAGACCGAGGCCGCGATGCCGTCGAGGTCGCGGTCGATGCCGTGGTGGAGTTCCTCCCGCCGCCGCCGCCGCGTCACCGACGCGGTGACGTCGACGGCGAACTTGACCACCTTCAGGAGCCGGCCGGAGGCGTCGAAGACGGGATTGTAGGTCGCCTGGATCCAGACCTCGCGCCCGCCCTTGCCGAGGCGCTTGTACTCGGCCTGCTGGAACTCGCCCCGGCGCAGGGCCTCCCAGAAGCGCGCGTAGCCGGCGTCCTGCTCCGCCGCATCGACGAACATCCGGTGGTGCCGGCCTCGCACCTCGTCGAGCGCGTAGCCGACCACCGCCAGGAAGTTGGCGTTGGCGGTGAGGACGATCCCGTCGAGGTCGAACTCGATGATGCCCTGCGCACGGTCGAGGGCGTTCAGCTTGCCCTCGCAATCGGCATTGCGCAGCTTCTGGGCGGTGACGTCGACCGCGCATTTGAACACGCCGCAGGGCCTGCCGTTGCGCCCGAGGATCGGGTTGTAGCTCGCCTGAATCCAGACCTCGCGCCCGCCCTTGCCGAGGCGCTTGTACTCGGCCTGCTGGAACTCGCTCCGGCGCAAGGCCTCCCAGAACGCCCGGTAGGCCTCGCCGTCGCGCTCGGCGGGATCGACGAACATGGAGTGGTGCCGTCCCCGGATCTCCTCCAGGCGGTAGCCCAGGGCGGCGAGGAACCTGGCGTTGGCCGTGACGACGGTGCCGTCGAGGTCGAACTCGATCAGGGCCTGCGACGCGTCCAGCGCGGCCAGCCTGGCCTTGAATGCGTTGTGTCCCAGCAGCATCGTCGCCCTCCATCGTCGAGCGGGGCGTTCGCCCCGTCATCCCGGGAACGCGGCGCTTCGGCGCTCTCGTCCCCGGATGGCGGCATGGCGCCATCGTCTTACAGGATGGAACCGCAGGACTGCCACGCCCTCAACGGGGGCCGGCGAAAGCAAGCGTATGCCACCATCCTCGACGGCGATTTCATGCCATCTCCCCGATCCCGGGGAGAAGGGCGCCCCGCCATGAACGGTTTCGTGTCACAAGGCACGATCGCCGCCGCGGCGCCGCCGGTCCGGGCGGGCGGCGGCGTCGCCCATGATGGTCATCGGCTCATGGAATGCCCGGTTAACCGATCGAATGGGATAAAACTGTCCACCGATCGAATCGACCATGGCGAGGACGACGCATGCCGACGCATGCCCTGATGCGACCGCCCGCGACGCCCGAGGCGAACGCCGTGCCGTACGCGTTCTCGTCCCGCCACTTCCTCAAGCTCATCGAGGAGACCGGCAAGGTCGGGTTCTGGTCGGCCGACCTGCGCACCGAGCGGCTGAGCGCCTCGCTCGGCCTGTACCGGATCCTGGGGCTCGACCCGGCCATGGAGCTGACCTTCGGCTTCGGGCTCGACATGATCCATCCCGAAGACCAGGCGACGCACCGCGACCAGATCGCGGTGCTCCGCTCCGGCCAGTCGGTCAGCCGCGAGTTCCGCATCGTCCGGCCGGACCGGACCCAGCGCTGGATCCTGCACCAGGCCGAGGCGATCCTGGGCCCGGACGGCGTGCCGTGCCAGGGCATGGGCGTGGTGTTCGACGTGACGGCCCAGCACGACGCCCTGCGGGCGCTGCTGCAGCGTCACGACCGGCTGAACGCCCTGATCGCCGCCACGGCCTCGGTGTTCTGGGTCAACAAGGCCAACGGCGAGCCAAGCGAGATGCCGCAATGGATGGCCCTGACCGGCCAGACCCACGCGCAGATGCAGGGCTTCGGCTGGCTCGACGCCGTGCATCCCGAGGACCGTCCCCGGACGCTCGCGGCCTGGACCACGGCGGTCGAGCACACGGCGCCCTACAACACGGATTACCGCGTCCTGTGCGCGGACGGGATCTACCGCTGGTTCAATGCCCGCGGCGCCCCGGTCCTCGACCGCGACGGCTCGGTGCGGGAATGGGTCGGGGTCTGCCTCAGCGTCCCGGGCCGGACCCGCTACGGCGCCGCCCGGTCCGAGGCGCCGGCCGCGGCGCCCCGCGCCGCGCCGGTCGCCGACGAGACGCTCACCCCCGCCCAGGTCCGGGGCGCCCGCGCCATGGCGGGCCTGTCGAAGGAGGAACTCGCCGCACTCGCGAACGTCTCGGTCTCGACCGTCAACCGGCTGGAGGCGCCCGGCTCGGCGGTGCGGCCGCGCGCCGACACGCTCCTGGCGGTGCGGCGCGCGCTCGAGGCGTCCGGGGTGGCGTTCACCTTCGAGCCCGGGCTGAAACCCGGCCTGCGGGAGGCGTGACGGCGCCGGAAACGCGGCCGGCTGCCTTGCCCGGCCGCTTCCCGTAAGGTGCGGCGACTGACGCGGCACGGGGAGCCCGCTCCTCCCCGCCCACCCGGACGAGCGCGATGGAACTCAAGTGGATCGAGGACTTCCTGAGCCTCGCCGAGACCCGCAGCTTCTCGCGCTCGGCGGAATCGCGCGCCGTCACCCAGTCGGCGTTCAGCCGGCGCATCCGCTCGCTCGAGGTCTGGCTCGGCACCGCGCTCCTCGACCGCAGCACCTACCCGATCACGCTCACCGCCGACGGCCGCCAGTTCCTGGAGACCGCCGAGGAGGTGGTGCGGCTCCTCACCCTGAGCCGGGCGGATTTCCGCGCCCGCAGCGACGGCGCCGGGCTGCCGGTGGTGACGATCACGGCGCTGCACTCGCTCTGCCTGTCGTTCCTGCCGCGCTGGCTCGGGCGCATCCGCGACGCGCTCGGGCCGGTGGCGAGCCGGGTGCTGCCGGACAACTTCAACATCTGCGTCCAGGCGCTGGTCGAGGGCGGCTACGACCTGCTCCTGACCTACCACCACCCGGGCATCCCGATCCCCCTCGATCCGGAGCGCTATCCCTGCCGGATCGTCGGCCGCGACAGCCTGGCGGCGGTGGCCGCGCCGCGCGGGCTGGTGCCGGATGCCCGCGGCCGCCTGCCCTTGCTGCAATATTCCCGCGGCTCGTTCCTCGGCCGCCTGGCCGGCATCGCGCAGGGCGGTGACGACGCGCCGGCGACCTACCCGGTCCACACCAACGAGAACTCGATGGCCGAGGCGCTGCGCTCGATGGCGCTCGGCGGCCACGGCATCGCCTGGCTGCCGCGCAGCCTGGTGGCCCCCGAGATCCGGGCCGGCGCGCTGACGGTGCTCGGCCGCGAGATGCCGATGGACATCCGGCTCTACCGCAGCGCCGAGCGCCACCGCTCCTTCCTCGACGAGGTCTGGGCCGTCGCGGCGGAGGACCCGCCAAACTATTCGGATGCGGAATAGTTCATGGCAAACATAGCATTGGCCGGGCCGCGCCTGCGGGATTATTCCGCCGCCATCCGCTGACGGCGCCGCGGTTCACCCCGAACCGCCCCGCCCGATCCCGGCCTCGATCCATCCATCCGACGCGGGCTCGAGCCCCGGCACGCCTTCGGGCGCGCCGGAACGCGGCCGCGCGCGAGGAGCCTTCCCTTGACCGCCATCGCAACCCGCATCGAGCACGACCTACTCGGCGACCGGGAGGTGCCGCAGGCCGCCTATTACGGCATCCACACCCTGCGCGCCGTCGAGAACTTCGCCATCACCGGCACCACGCTCTCCACCTGCCCCGACCTGATCCGGGCGCTGGCCGCGATCAAGCAGGCGGCGGCGCTCGCCAACCACGAGCTCGGCCTGCTCGACGCCGCGCGCTGCGACGCCATCGTGGCGGCCTGCATCGAGATCCGGGCCGGTGCGCTCCACGACCAGTTCGTGGTCGACCAGATCCAGGGCGGGGCCGGCACCTCGACCAACATGAACGCCAACGAGGTGATCGCCAACCGGGCGCTCGAACTGCTGGGCGCCACGCGGGGCGATTACGGCCGGCTCCATCCCAACGAGCACGTCAACATGGGGCAGAGCACCAACGACGTGTACCCGACGGCGCTCAAGATCGCCGGGATCGGCGCGATCCGGCGCCTCGTCGACGCCATGGCGGCCCTGCGGGGCAGCTTCGCGGCCAAGGCAGAGGAATTCCACGACGTCCTCAAGATGGGCCGCACCCAGCTCCAGGACGCGGTGCCGATGACGCTCGGCCAGGAATTCGGCACCTACGCCCGGATGCTCGCCGAGGACGAGGCGCGGCTGGGCGAGGCCGAGCTCCTGATCCGCGAGATCAACCTCGGCGCCACCGCGATCGGCACCGGCATCACCGCCCACCCGCTCTATGCCGGCCTGGTGCGCGAGCGGCTCTCGGCGATCACCGAGATCCCGCTGATCACCGCCGAGGATCTGGTGGAAGCCACCCAGGATTGCGGCGCCTTCGTGCAGGTCTCGGGCGTGCTCAAGCGCGTCGCCGTCAAGCTGTCGAAGACCTGCAACGACCTGCGCCTGCTCTCGAGCGGGCCGCGGGCGGGCTTTAACGAGATCAACCTGCCGGCGCGCCAGGCGGGATCCTCGATCATGCCCGGCAAGGTCAACCCGGTGATCCCGGAGGTCGTCAACCAGGTCGCCTTCGAGGTGATCGGCAACGACGTGACGATCTCCTTCGCGGCGGAGGCCGGCCAGCTCCAGCTCAACGCCTTCGAGCCGGTGATCGCCTACAGCCTGTTTCGCAGCCTCGCCCACCTGGAGGCGGCCTGCCGCACCCTCGACGTGAACTGCGTACGCGGCATCACGGCGAACCGCGAGCGCCTGCGCGCCAGCGTCGAGAACTCCATCGGCATCGTGACCGCCCTCAACCCGTATATCGGCTATCGCAACGCCACCGCCGTCGCTATGGAGGCGCACGCCACGGGCCGGGGCGTCTACGACCTCGTGCTCGAGAAGCAATTGATGGCCCGGGACCAGCTCGACAGGGTGCTCCAGCCCGATCGGCTGACGCGCCCGCAGGCCCTCACGGCGATCTAACAGATCGCCGCGATCCCGTGATCGCCGTGGCCCGAACGCGCCGCGGTCGTCCGGATCGCCGGCATGCACCGGACGGAAACGCCAGACATTCGCGGACGAACCCGGGGGCGCCAGATCGCGCCCGGGGTCTTTTCGCACATCCGTTCACCCTTGGGAGGAACACGAAACCATGGCCCACGTCGAATCGACCGGACGCTCGTCGAGCCGGCTGACCCTCTATACCGGCATCGGCCTGGCGCTCGGCGTCGCGGTCGGCGCGGTGCTGCACGGCATGGCCGGCAGCCCAGCCGAGGCCAAGGAGATCGCCGGCTACTTCACCATCGGCACCGACATCTTCCTGCGGCTGATCAAGATGATCATCGCGCCGCTCGTCTTCGCCACCATCGTGTCGGGCATCGCGAGCTTCGGCGACACCAAGGCGGTCGGCCGCGTCGCGGGCTTCGCCATGGGCTGGTTCCTCACCGCCTCGATCGTCTCGCTGTCGCTCGGCTTTCTCGTCGCCAACATCTTCCAGCCCGGCGCCAGCCTCGGCCTGCCGCTGCCGGACGCCGCGGCCCAGACCGGCCTGAAGGCGGCCTCGATCAACCTGCGCGAGTTCATCACCCACGTCTTCCCGACCAGCATCGTGTCGGCGATGGCGACGAACGAGGTGCTGCAGATCCTGGTCTTCTCGGTGTTCTTCGGCTTCGGCCTCAGCGCGATCGACCGGCGCTACGCCGACCCGATGGTCCACATGCTGAATGGCCTCGCCGCGGTGATGTTCAAGGTCACCGACGCGGTGATGAAGGTCGCCCCGCTCGCGGTCTTCGCCGCCATGGCCTCCGTCGTCACCATCCAGGGCCTCGGCGTGCTGATCGATTACGGCAAGTTCATCGCCGTGTTCTATCTTGGCCTCGCCGTCCTGTGGGCGCTGCTGATCGGCGCCGGCTGGCTGGTGCTCGGCCACAGCGTCGTGCGGCTCCTGCGCCTCCTGCGCACCCCGATGATCGTCGCCTTCTCGACCGCGAGCAGCGAGGCCGCCTTCCCGCGCACCGTCGAGGTGCTGGAGAAGTTCGGCGTGCGCCCCCGCGTCACCGGCTTCGTGCTGCCGCTCGGCTATTCGTTCAACCTCGACGGCTCGATGATGTACCAGGCTTTGGCCTCGCTGTTCATCGCCCAGGCCTTCGGCATCCATCTCGGCGTCACCGAGCAGCTGACCATGCTGCTCGTCATGATGGTGACCAGCAAGGGCATCGCCGGCGTGCCGCGCGCCTCGCTGGTGGTGGTGGCCGCCACCGTGCCGATGTTCGGCCTGCCCGCCGCCGGCATCCTGCTGATCATGGGCGTCGACCAGATCCTCGACATGGGCCGCACCGTCACCAACGTGCTGGGCAACGGGCTCGCCACCGCCGCGGTCGCCCGCTGGCAGGGCGAGATGCAGGAGGGCACCGACGAGACGGCCGAGGCCCCCGCCGCGGTCGCGGTGCCGGCCGGCAAGGCGGCCTGAGGCGAGGCCGGTCTCCCCGCCGGCCGCACGCCGGCGGGGCACCATCGCTTCGACGTCGAGCGCGAGGTTTCGCCCTCTTCCTGCCCGCATAGGGCTGGTCGGAAGAACAAGGCCCGGGATCCTCTCTCCCCGCCCGCAGGGAGAGGGGATCCCGCGCTTGGGACTGACGGCACCTTGTCCCGGTGGAACGACGGCGGGGAATGAGGGCGTCGTCAGCCACCCGAGCTCCGATCCCGCCCGTCCCGCGCACTCCGTTCGCCCGTTCTGCGCATATCGCGCACTACGGCGATTGACTCCCCCGCCATTCTGCGCTCTTCAAGCAATAACAAGCGGGCAGTCGCGCCATTCGATGCGCGATCCCCGCGGGGGAGAAGCGCATGGCGATGGAATCGGACAAGGACCTGGGCGGAATCCGCATCAAGCGGGCGATCGAGCGCGTGCCGGGCGGGATGATGGTGGTGCCGCTTCTCGTCGGAGCCGTGATCGCCACCCTGTTTCCGACGACCCCGAAGGTGTTCGGCTCGTTCACCGGGGCGCTGTTCACCGGCGCGCTGCCGATCCTGGCGGTGTTCTACGTCTGCATGGGCGCGAGCATCGACTTCCGGGCGACGCCCTACATCGTCAAGAAGGGCGGCACGCTGCTCGTCGTGAAGGTCGGCATCGCGATGATCCTGGGGGTGGTGTTCGGCCGCCTGCTCGGCGAGGCGCCGATCGGGGCCGGGCTCTTCGCCGGCCTCTCGACGCTGGCGATCGTGGCGGCCATGAACGACACCAATGGCGGGCTCTACATGGCCTTGATGGGCCAGTACGGCCGCCCGCGGGACGTCGGCGCCTACACGATCATGTGCCTCGAATCCGGCCCCTTCCTCACCATGGTGACGCTCGGCGTCGCCGGCCTGTCGGCGTTCCCCTGGCAGACGATGGTCGGCAGCATCCTGCCGCTGCTCGTCGGCATGCTGCTGGGCAACCTCGACCGCGAGATGCGCGCCTTCCTGGGCCGCGCCGTGCCGGTGATGATCCCGTTCTTCGCCTTCGCGCTCGGCACCGGGCTCGACCTGACCAAGATCTGGCAGGCGGGTCTGCTCGGCCTCGGGCTGGGCGTCGCCGTGACGGTGCTCACCGGTATCCCGCTCTTCTTCGCCGACCGGCTCACCGGCGGCACCGGGGTGGCGGGCGTGGCCGCCTCCTCGACCGCCGGCAACGCCGCCGCGGTCCCGGCGATCATCGCCGCCGCCAACCCGGCCTATGCCGACGCCGCCGCCCCCGCGACGGTGCTGGTCGCCGCGACCGTGGTGGTGACCGCGATCCTGACGCCGCTCGCCACCGCCTGGACCGCCAAGCATTTCGGCGAACCGGCGGACGGCGCGGCCGAGCCCGCCGAGGCCGCGCCCGTGCCGGAGCGCGCCTGAGCCATGGCGCGCCGCTGGCTCATCCTCGCCGACGACCTCACGGGCGCGGCCGATTGCGCCATCGCCTTCGCCCGGCGCGGGGCCACGGCCTGCGTGCAATGGGGCGAGGCGGGACCCGGGGCCGACGAGGCGGTCCTGTCGCACGATGCCGACAGCCGCCAGCTCGGCCCGGATGCCGCGGCCGCCCGCCACGCCGCCCTGGCGGAGCGGCTGCACGACCCGGACCGGGCCGTGTTCAAGAAGATCGACTCGACCCTGCGGGGGCAGCCGGCGGCCGAGCTCGCCGCCACCCTCGCGGTCCTGCGCCGGCGCACGGGCGGGGCCTTCGCGATCCTGGCGCCGGCCTTCCCGGCGACCGGCCGCACCACCGAGGACGGGCGGATCCGGGTCGCGGGCCGGCCGCTCGCGGAGACCGAGCTCTGGCGCCGGGACCACACCTACCCGACCGACGCGCTTCCCGCGATGCTGGACGGGGCCGGGCTCACCAGCGCGACGATCCCGCTCGCCACCGTGCGGGCCGGCGGCGAGGCCCTGCGCGCGGCGCTTCACGCCGCCTCGCAGGCTTTCGCCGTCGCCGTGCTCGACGCGGTGGACGACGACGACCTCGCCCGGATCGCGCGGGCGGGCCTCGCCCTCGACGCGGCCGGCCTCGCCTGGGTCGGCAGCGCCGGCCTCGCCCACGCCCTGGCGGCGGCGGA
>NZ_JACWCT010000085.1 GCF_016613415.1 Methylobacterium ajmalii
CCGCGCCCCCGGCCGCCCCGGCCGCCCCGGGCGCGGAGGCCGGCCTCGCGCCCGCCGATCCCGGCGCGGTGTTCGTGCCCGGCATCAGCACCGCCAGGATCGTGCGCGGCGACAACCTGTGGAGCATCAGCCGCCGGACCTACGGCCGCGGCCTGCGCTACACGGTGATCTTCGACGCCAACCAGGACCAGATCCGCGACCCGAACCGGATCTATCCCGGCCAGGTCTTCGTGCTGCCCGGAGAGACGCCCCGGCCGCAGGGCCAGCGCGAGGGCAAGGGCGACGGCAAGGGTCAGCCGTCGGCGGCGCAGGGGCGAGGCTGAGTTTCCCGCTCCGACGGATCGGCATCGGCGAAGCCGTGCCGGGCGTCGTCGTGCTGCGACGTGCGGCCGGGCGCCGGCGCGCCGAACGCCGCCGCCGCAGGTCCGGGCCGCGTCGGACGCGCTGTCTTGCCGGATCGTCCTGGCCTATATCCGGCGCCGATCCCGCCCGGAACCGGTCCCTTGTCCAGTCAACAGACCCCCCCGGCCGAGCCCGAGCGGCCCGGCCTCGTCGCGACCTACCGCCGCCTGTGGCCGTATCTCTGGCCCCACGGCCGGCCCGACCTGCAGCGGCGCGTCTTCATCGCCTTCGGTCTCCTGCTCGTCGCCAAGGTGGTCACCCTGGCGATGCCGTTCACCTTCAAATGGGCGACCGACGCCCTGGTGGCGGTGGTGGGCGGCCGGGACGGCCTCGGCAAGGAGGCCGCGGTGCCGACCGGGATCTGGGCGGCGCCCGCCCTGATGATCCTGCTCTACGGCGCCACCCGGATCGCCATGGCGCTGCTGACGCAGGTGCGCGACGGGTTGTTTGCCAAGGTGGCGATGCACGCGGTGCGGCGCCTGGCGCTGCAGACGTTCCAGCACATGCACCAGCTGTCGCTGCGCTTCCACCTCGAGCGCAAGACCGGCGGCCTGACCCGGGTGCTCGAGCGCGGCCGCAACGGCATCGAGGAATTGTCGCGCCTGATGGTGCTGACGCTGGTGCCGACCATCGTCGAGTTCCTGCTCGTCATCGGCACGCTCGCCTACGAGTTCGACATCCTCTACTCGGTGGTGGTGCTCATCATGGTGGCGGCCTATCTCGGCTACACCTACAAGGCCACGGAGTGGCGCATCGCCATCCGCCGGCGGATGAACGATTCCGACACCGACGCCAACACCAAGGCGGTCGATTCGCTGCTCAACTACGAGACGGTGAAGTATTTCGGCGCCGAAAAGCGCGAGACGGACCGCTACGACCAGTCGATGGCCCGCTACGAGAAGGCCTCGACCCAGACCTACGTCTCGCTCGCGGTGCTCAACGCCGGCCAGGCGGTGATCTTCACGATCGGCATGGGCGTTGTGATGTGGCTGGCCGCCCGTGACATCATGGCCGGGCGGGCGACGATCGGCAGCTTCGTGCTCGTCAACACGATGCTGGTGCAGCTCTCCATGCCGCTCAACTTCATGGGGATGATCTATCGCGAGATCAAGCAGGCCCTGATCGACATCGACGACATGTTCAAGATCCTGCACCGCAACCCGGAGATCGCCGACCGGCCTGGCGCGCAGCCGCTCGCGGTCTCGGACGCGGTGGTGCGGTTCGAGGACGTGCACTTCGCCTACGTGCCGGAGCGGCCGATCCTGCGCGGCATCAGCTTCACGGTGCCGGCGGGGCGCACCGTCGCGATCGTCGGTCCGTCGGGTGCCGGCAAGTCGACGCTGTCGCGCCTGCTGTTCCGGTTCTACGAGCCGCAAGGAGGCCGCATCACGGTCGACGGGCAGGACATCGCGTCGGTGCAGCAGGACTCGTTGCGCGCCGCGATCGGCATGGTGCCGCAGGACACCGTGCTGTTCAACGACACGATCGGCTACAACGTCCGCTACGGCCGCTGGGAGGCCTCCGAGGCGGAGGTGCGCGAGGCGGCGACGCTGGCCCAGATCGACCGCTTCATCGCCGCCCTGCCGGAGGGCTACGACACGCCGGTGGGCGAGCGCGGCCTGAAGCTCTCGGGCGGCGAGAAGCAGCGCGTTGCCATCGCCCGCACCATCCTGAAGGGCCCGCCGATCCTCGTCCTCGACGAGGCGACCTCGGCGCTCGATTCCTTCACCGAGCGCGAGATCCAGGACGCCCTCGACCGGGTGAGCCGCGGCCGCACGACGCTCGTCATCGCCCACCGCCTGTCGACGGTGGTCGGCGCCGACGAGATCATCGTCCTCGACCAGGGCCGCATCGCCGAGCGCGGCACCCACCTGGGGCTGCTGGACCAGGGCGGGGTCTACGCGGCGATGTGGAACCGCCAGCGCGAGGCGGAGGCCGCCCGCGAGGCGCTCAAGCGCGCGGAATCGCAGGAGGGCGAGAGCCTGCGCACGCACCTGGAGCCCGGCGAGATCCCCGGGACGCTCGCCAAGGCGCCCGAGCCGGCCGCGGTCTCGTGAGTGACGGGGAGCGTGCATCGGCGCTCCCCTGCACCTCGTCTTAAACGGCACCGGGCGAGAATGGGCCCGAGCCCGCCGGACCTATCCATGTCGATCGACCTGCCCACTTCGGCCATCCCGCCCGCGACGGCGGCCGTCCCTCGCTCCGGCCCCTTCCTCGTCCGTTTGCAGGTTTCGGCCGCCGCGATCGCCCTGCTGCTCTCCGCCTTCCTGCTGTTCTCGGTCCAGCCGATGTTCACCAAGATGGTGCTGCCGCGCCTCGGTGGCAGCCCGGCGACGTGGTCGGTCGCCCTGGTGGTGTTCCAGGCCCTGCTGCTCGGCGGCTATCTCTACGCCCACCTGCTCGCTCGGCATCTCGGCACCCGCGCGGCGCTCGCAGTCCATCTCGGGCTGATGCTGGTCGCCGCGCTGGCGCTGCCGATCGGCCTGCCGGCAGGCTTCGACCGGCCGCCGGGAGAGAACGAGGCGCTCTGGCTCGTCGGCCTCTTCGCGACCGCGGTCGGGCTGCCGTTCTTCGCCCTTTCGGCGAACGGGCCGCTGCTCCAGGCCTGGTTCGCCCGCTCGGGCCATCCGCGGGCCGGCGACCCCTACTTCCTATACGCCGCCTCGAATGTCGGCTCCTTCGCCGCGCTCCTCGCCTACCCGCTGCTGATCGAGCCCCTCCTGACGTTGCGGGTGCAGGCCGAGGCGTGGGTTGCGGGCTTCGCGGTCCTCGGCCTCCTCATCCTGGCCTCGGGCCTCGCCTCCGGTACCGCTCTGCCGGCGTCACCGGGGACGCCGGCACCGGCCCTGGCTTCCCCCGCACCGGGCTGGCCACGGCGTTGGGCCTGGATCGGTTTCGCCTTCGTGCCCTCCGCCCTCCTGGTCTCGGTCACCGCCCACATCTCGACCGATGTCGCGGCGGCGCCCCTCCTCTGGGTGGCGCCCCTCGCGCTCTTCCTCCTCACCTTCGTGATCGCCTTCCGGGACGGGATGGGCCGGCCCGGCCCGGCGCTCCTGCGCCTCCAGGTCTGGGGCACCGCGCTCGCGCTCGCGAGCTTCGTCGTCGGCGTCGGGCTGTGGGGCGGGCTCGCGCTCCATCTCGGCCTGTTCTTCGTCAGCGCCCTGATCGGCCACGCGAGGCTCTACCACCTGCGTCCGGCTTCCGACCGGCTGACGGAGTTCTACGTGTGCGTCTCGCTCGGGGGCGTGCTCGGTGGCATCGCCTGCGGGCTGGTCGCGCCGCTCGTGTTCTCGCGGGTGGTCGAGTACCCGCTGCTGATCGTCGCCGCCCTGGCCTGCCAGCCGGGCTTCGCTGCCGGCGGCCGCGCCTCGCTCGTCCGGGCTGCGCAGGGCGGTCTCGCGGCGATGGCCGCGGCGGCGCTCATGGTGCTGGCCGGGCGGGCCCTCGGCGTGTCGGCCCTGCCGCAGCTCCTCGCCCTCGCGGGGGCGGGCCTGCTGGCGGCGAGCTGGCGCGATCCGCAGCGCCTCGCCGTGGCGGCATTGCTCGCCCTCGTGGCCGGCCTCTCGGTGATGCGGGCGGACGCGGCGGTGAGCATGCGCTCGTTCTTCGGCATCCACCGCATCGCCGAGACGCCGGACGGGACGATGCGCCTGCTCATGCACGGCACCACGATCCACGGGGCGATGCGGCTCGTGAACCCGGACGGCACCGCCCCCGACGGGCCGCCGGAGCCCCTGGTCTACTACACGCCCGAAGGGCCGCTCGGCAGGGCGATCCGAAGCGTGCGGGCGGCGCGGGGCGGCTCGCTCGGCGCCGTCGCGGTGGTCGGTCTCGGGACCGGCAGCCTCGCCTGCCACCGGGTCGGGGACGAAGCCTGGCGCTTCTACGAGATCGACCCGGCGGTCGCCCGCATCGCCCGCGATCCGGAGAAATTCCGCTTCCTCTCGGCCTGCGGCCCCGACATGCCGGTGGTGCTGGGCGACGCCCGCCTGACCCTCGCCGAGGCGCCGGGCGGCGAGAATCCGGGCGGGTTCGGACTCCTGATGATCGACGCCTTCTCGTCCGACGCGATCCCGGCCCACCTCCTCACCCGGGAAGCCCTGGCGCTCTACCTCGCCAAGCTGTCGCCCACCGGCGTGCTGGTGATGCACATCACCAACCGCCACCTCGACCTCGGTCGCATCGTGGCCCGGGTCGGTGCGGAGTTCGACCTGTCGACCTTCGTCGCCCGCGAAGCCTTTGCCTTCGACCCGGTGCGGTTCCGTGCCGCGGGCACGGTCGCGTTGCTCGCCCGCGATCCCGCCCATCTCGGCACGCTCGCGGCCGATCCGGCCTGGGAGCGGATCGGCCCCGATCGGGCGCGGCGCCCCTGGACCGACGATTTCTCCAACATCCTCCAGGCGATGGCCGACAAGCACGCGCTCCCGCGCCGATCGAACGATTGACGCGAAGCCACGCGCCTGCCATCCGCGGGCGCTGGACCGGCCGTTCGCGGCCGGGACGACGGCCCGAGGACCGACCCGAGGACTTATGACCGACCTGTTCGAGACGATCCGCCGCGTGCTCGTGCCGATCCACAAGGAGGGCTACCCCTTCATCGCGATCGGCATCGTGCTGACGGTGCTCGCCGGCACCTTCGTGCAGTTCCTCGGCTGGATCTTCCTGCTGCTGACCCTGTGGGTCTGCTACTTCTTCCGCGACCCCGAGCGGATCGTCCCGGTCGGCGACGGGCTGGTGATCTCGCCGGCCGACGGCCGGGTGAACCTGATCAGCACCGTGCTGCCGCCCTCCGAGCTCGACCTGCCGTCCGTGCCGATGCTGCGGATCTCGGTGTTCATGAACGTGTTCGACTGCCACGTGAACCGGGTGCCGGTCACCGGCCGGATCGACCAGGTCCACTACACCCCGGGCCTCTTCCTCAACGCCGAGCTCGACAAGGCGAGCGAGGACAACGAGCGCAACGGCCTCGTCATCGAGACCCGCCAGAACGGCGAATCGGTGCGGATCGGCGTGGTGCAGATCGCCGGCCTCGTCGCGCGCCGCATCGTCGACTGGGTCAAGCCCGGCGACGACCTCACGGTCGGCGACCGCTTCGGCCTGATCCGCTTCGGCTCGCGGGTCGACGTCTACCTGCCGGCGGGCACGCGGGTGCTGGTCGGCCTCGGCCAGAAGGCGGTGGCGGGCGAGACCGTGCTGGCCGACCTGCGCGGGACCGGCCCGGTGCGGCAGTTCCGGCGCACCTGACAGGGGAGGCCTCGCATGGACGACCTCTTCCCGCCCTTCGCGCCCGAGCCGAACGAGCCCAAGTCGACCGATTCGAAGTCGGTCGAACCGAAGTCGCGCCGGTTCAAGCCGGTGCCGGTGCGGATGATCATTCCCAACATGATCACCCTGATGGCGGTGTGCCTCGGGCTCACAGCCGTGCGCTTCGGCTTCGAGGGCAAGTTCGAGCCGGCGGTGATCGCGATCATCGCCGCCGCGGTGCTCGACGGGGTCGACGGGCGGGTGGCGCGCCTGCTCAAGGGCACCTCGCGCTTCGGCGCCGAGCTCGATTCGCTGGCCGATTTCGTCAATTTCGGCTGCGCCCCGGCGCTGATCCTCTACAGCTTCGTGCTGCACAACCTGAAGTCGCTGGGCTGGATCGTCGCCCTGATCTTCGCCATCGCGATGGCGCTGCGGCTCGCGCGCTTCAACGTGATGCTGGACGATCCCCACCGGCCGGAATGGAAGAAGAACTTCTTCGTCGGCATGCCGGCCCCGGCCGGCGCGCTGACCGTGATGCTGCCGCTCTACCTGCACTTCCTCGGCTTAGAGATGGCGCCGAGCTTGGCGCCGGTCGCGCTGATCTACATGCTGGTGATCGCCCTCATGGTGATCTCCACGGTGCCGACCTTCTCGGGCAAGACCATCGGCAAGCGGGTGCCGCGGGAATACGTGCTGCCGATCTTCGTCGTGACGGTGGCGGCGTTCGGGCTCTTGATCAGCTTCCCGTTCGAGATCCTGGCGCTCCTGAGCCTCGGCTATCTCTGCGCGATCCCAATCGGCGCCAACCAGTACCGGCGCCGCCTCAAGGCCGAGGCGGCCGCGGGCCCGGCCGAGGACGCGCCGGCGGCCTGAACCCGGCGCGGCGCCTTTCAGCGCCGCCGCGCCACCAGGAAGAGCCGCGGGAACGGCAGCAGCACCCGCCCGTCCTCCTGCGCCGGATAGGCCTCGCGCAGGCCGGCCTCGTAGCGGGCGAGGTAGGCCGCCTGCTCGTCCGGGGCGAGGGGCGCCAGGAACGGCCGCAGGCCGGTCGCGCGCACCCACTCGACGATGCCGCGATGGCCGGGGAGCGGGTGGATGTAGGTGGTGCGCCACAGATCGACGCTGCAGCCCGCCCGCGACAGCCAGGTGTCGTAGTCCTGCACGCTGCCCAGCGTGGTGCGGGCGCCCGCGGCGCCGGACAGCGCGTCGCGGAACGGCGCCTCGGCGGCCACCTCCCGCATCAGCCGGTGCGAGGGCTCGGCGAGGTTGTCGGGCATCTGCACCGCGAGGCAGCCGCCCGGCGCCAGGAACCCGGCGAGGCGCGGGAGCAGGGCGGCGTGGTCGGGCAGCCATTGCAGCACCGCGTTGGCGTAGATCAGGTCGGGCGGGGCCTCCGGCTCCCAGGCGGCGAGATCGGCCTCGACGAAGGCGAGGTCGGGCAGCGTCCGGCGCGCCTCGGCCAGCATGGCGGGTGAGGAATCGAGGCCGGTGATCGCCGCCCCGGGGTAGCGCGCCGCCAGGAGCGCCGTGCTGTTGCCCGGCCCGCAGCCGAGATCGACCACCCGGGCGGGCGCGGCCAGCGGCACCCGTGCCAGGAGGTCGGCCGCCGCGCGGGTGCGTTCGTCGGCGAATGTCAGGTAGCGGCCCGCATCCCAATCCGTCATCGTGACACTCCCCGGCGCCCTCTTGCGCTCCAGCTTAATCCCGGTCGGTCCGCCCGCGTGACGCCGCGTCGCGCAGGGCAGACCCCCGCTCGCAGGAGACCGGTCCGGCATGCTCGAGGAATTCAAGAAGTTCGCCCTGCGGGGCAACGTCGTCGACCTCGCGGTCGGCGTGGTGATCGGCGCGGCCTTCGGGGCCATCGTCACCTCGCTGGTCCAGGACGTGATCATGCCGATGGTGGGCGCGATCACCGGTGGGCTCGATTTCTCGAACTACTACCTGCCGCTGTCCTCGAAGGTGCAGACGGGGCTGGCCTACGCCGAGGCCAAGAAGCAGGGCGCGGTGATCGGCTACGGCCAGTTCATCACCACGGCGCTGAACTTCCTGATCGTCGCCTTCGTGCTGTTCGTGGTGATCCGCGCGATGAACCAGCTGCAGCGGCGCGAGGAGGTCAAGAAGGAGGATCCGGCCGAGGTGAAGCTGCTGGCCGAGATCCGCGACCTCCTGGCGGCGCGGCGCTGAGGGCCGTGCCGGACCGGCTCATGCCCGCGTGCCTCGGCGTCGACACGTCGATGCCGAGGCATCCGGCGCCGACGCCCGTTCGGGCTTGCCCTGCACCTTCGAACGCATCGGTTCGACGGTGCGGCGGTGTCACGGGCTGAAGATCAGCGTCAGGTAGGCGAAGAAGACCACGAGGTGGACGGCGCCCTCCAGCACCGTGGTGCCCTGGCGCGAGAAGGTGATGACGCTCAAAAGCAGCGTCATCGCCAGCACCGCCATCTCGGCCGGGGCGAGGCCCAGCACCACCCGCTGGCCCGAGATCAGCCCGATGGCGAGGACCGCCGGCACGGTGAGGCCGACCGTCGAGGTCACGGCGCCGAGGCACAGGTTGATCGCCCGCTGGAGCTGGTCGCGGCGGATCGCCTTGACGGCGCTGATGCCTTCCGGGGTGAAAACGATGGCGGCGATGATGACGCCGCCGAGCGCCGAGGGCGCGCCCAGCGCCTTGATGCCGTGGTCGAGGATCGCCGCCAGGCTCTTCGACAGGAGCACGATCGGCAGCAGGCTGACGAGGAGCAGGCCGGCATGGCGCAGGATCGCGCCCGCGCCGGCATCCGGGTGGGCGGCGCGCGCCTCCGGCGCGTCGGCGCCGGGCTTGACGAAGTCGAGGAAGAAGTCGCTGTGGCGCCCGGTCTGGAGCAGCAGGAAGATGCCGTAGAGCACCACCGTCAGCACCGAGAAGGCCACCGCCTGCACCACGGTCAGCGAGCCGTCTGGGGTCGAGGTCGTGAAGTTCGGAATGATGAGCGCGATGGTGGTGAGCGGGATGATCGCCGCGAGATACGCGCCCGCCCCGTCCAGGTTGTAGTTCTGGCGGTGGTGGCGCAGGCCGCCGAGGATCAGGCCGAGGCCGACGAGGCCGTTCATCACGATCATGATGACGGCGAACATCGTGTCGCGCCCGAGGGTCGGGGCGGCCTTGGCGCCGAGCATCACGGCGGCGACGAGCGCCACCTCGATCACCACGATCGACAGGGTCAGGATCAGGGTGCCGTAGGGCTCGCCCAGGCGGTCGGCCAGCTCCTCGGCCTCGTGCACCACCCCGAAGGCCGACCACAGGATGACGGCGAACAGCCAGGCGAACAGCCCGGCCGCCACCAGGGGGGCGTCGAGCCCTCCGAGCCAGCCGCCGCCGAACACCGCGAAGGCCGCCACCGTCGCCCACGCCACTCCCAACCGCACGACCATCATCGTCCCGAACGCTCTCCGGCTGCCCCGCCCGCCACAAGGGTCGCGCGGGCGCCGGCGTCAAGGTTTAATGTTGCTCGTTCATTGCCGGTGGGCGAAGGCCCAGTACAGCGCGCGCGCCTTGGAAAAGAGAGGGCCGGGCGCGAAGGTCCGGTCGTCGAGGGCGGTGACCGGGACGACCTTGGCGTAGTTGCCGACCGAAAAAACCTCGTCGGCGCCCATCAGGTCGTCGACCGTCAGCGTCGTCTCGACCACGGTGACCCCCGCCTCGCGCAGGAGCGCGATCACCCGGCCGCGGGTGATGCCGGCCAGGAACGTGCCGTTCGCGACCGGCGTATAGACCACGCCGTCGCGGGCCATCATCACGTTGGCGGTGGCGAACTCGGCGACGTTGCCGAGCGCGTCGCGCATCAGGGCGTTGCCGAAGCCGCGGGAGGCAGCCTCCGCGATCGCCCGGGCGCCGTTCGGGTAGAGGCAGCCGGCCTTGGCGTCGAGGGGCGCGGAATCGGCGGTCGGGCGCCGGAACGGCGACAGGGTGGCGGTGAAGCCGGTCGGCGGCGGCATCGGCGCCTCGTAGAGGCACAGGCACCAGCTGGTCGAGGCCGGGTCGATCCGCACCGCGCCGCCGAGCCCGCCTTCGGCCCAGTACATCGGCCGGATGTAGAGCGCGGCGTCGGGCGAAAACCGCGCCAGGCCCTCGCGCACGAGCGCGGTCCAGGTCTCGTGCGTCACCACCGGCTCGAGGCCGAGCGCCACGGCCGAGCGGTTGACCCGGGCGAGGTGGAGGTCGAGGTCCGGCGTCACCCCCTCGAAGGCGCGGGCGCCGTCGAACACCATCGAGGCGAGCCAGGCGGCATGGGTGCGCGGCCCCATCATCCGCACGTTGCCCGGATGCCAGGCGCCCTCGAAGTAGGTCCAGGTTTCTTCCTGCGCCGTGCCGGCCATGTCTTTCGTCCCGGTCATGTCGCGCTCCCGTTCCCGTTCCCGGCATGATGGCGCGGCCGCGCACCGGCTGTCCATGCCGGGAGGTCTTCGGCCGGCGAGGGGGAGGGGCGAGCCGGCCGCGGGTCGGGCCGTCGGCGTCACGCCAAGACTTCGGGGAGCAAGACTTCGGGGAGCAAGGCTTCGTGCAGAGGCGTCACGCGACGTCGAAGTCGCCGGGGCGCCGGGCCAGGAGCTCGAGAGTGCGCACCACCGCGAGGCCGATGCGGTCGGCGTCGAACATGCCGTCCGGGGTCGCCGGCTCGACGCCGACCGGGCCGATCTGCCCGTCTGGCGTGTCGATCACGACCTGGTAGACGTCGCCCTTCGGGCTCGCCCGGTCGCGCACCAGCGACACCGCATGCGTCCCGACCTCGCCGTAACACCGGACGTACTGCGCCGGGCCGCCGCTACGGCCCGCCTTCCGGTCGTTGCCCGGGGCCTCGTCCCGGGTCTCGTCCCGAGCCTTGGCCGCGCGCTGGAAATCCGGACGGATGACGTTGTCCATCTGCCTCTCCCGCTGGTCGCCAGTCGATCCGCCGGGGCTACTCCTCGGTCCGACCCGGCCCGTCCGGGACCCGGGGCGGCCGCGCGAGACCCGACGCGGCGTATTCCTCCTCGGCGCTTCGGGGCGCGCCCTGATTCGCCATGCCGCCTGTATGACACAACTGGATTGCGTGCGGATTGCGTTGAATGTTGCGCATGCGGCGACGCCGCCCGCGGCGGAGCCGGGACGGCGCGGGAGACGCGGGGAGGGGAGCGGGGAAGATCGGTCGTCGCGGTGGTGACGGTGCGGGCCGTGGTGATGCCTGCCCATCGGCCGGCTCGGCAGGATGGGGCGGCGCTTCCGTTCGGCAGGATGGGGCGGCGCTTCCGTCCTTCATCGAGGGTCGCGTAGAGCGGCTGCGCGCCGTCCATTCCCTGCGTCACAGGGCGCCGTCGAGCATCCGGGCGCTCCGGAGTCCCGCCAGAGCTCCAGTGGTCACGCTGCGTCGCATGACACGATCCCTCGCCGCGACACGTCCCACGACGCCTCCCGTGGGCGCCTGCGGCCCCCCGGGAGCGCGAGGACGCGTCGAGCAACTTGGCGCGGACCTCCCCGGAGGCCGACGGCTCCGTCACGTGCGGCATCGGCGGGCACGATTCGCGGAAGGCCACGCTGAAACCCGGCCAGGACCGGTTCGTTGGCTCGTGCGTCCGGTACTCCCCGGGTGTTTATTGCCGCGCAGTGTCCCAAGGGGTCTCCATGCATCGTCGTCTCGTCGTCTCCGCCATCGTGTCCGCCGTGGCGATCCCCTCCCTGGCGAGCGTCGCCTTCGCCCAGCAGCAGGGCGGCCCGACCGCCGCCGCCACCGGCAATACCGGGGCCCGGATGGGCGAAGCCGAGGCCAGGCACGCCGCCGACACCCTGGCGGCCGGCTCGGCCTCCCTGGCGGCGAGCCGTGTCGCCCTGAACAAGGCCACGGACCCGCACGTCAAGCAGTTCGCCCGGATGGAGGTCGCCGAGCAGGAGACCATCGCCGACGTGCTCAAGGCGATGCGCGATCCCGCCCAGGTCGCCAGCGGCCAGGTGAAGCCCCCGGCCGAGCCCGAGGTCACCGGCCGGCTCGACCCGAAGGGCAAGGCGATGCTCGACAAGCTCGACCAGGCCAAGTCCGGCAAGGCCTTCGACAGCGAGTACCTCCGCGGCCAGATCGAGGGCCACCAGGCGCTCCTGAAGATCCAGGAGGCCTATCTCGCCTCCGGCAAGGACCGGGAGAATCTCGGCGTCGCCAAGCTCGCCCGCGGCCAGATCCGCGAGCACCTGGCGCTGCTGACGGAGATCGAGAAGGCCCTCAAGGACTGAACGACGGACGCGCCCTCGAACGGCGTTCGAGGGCGCCAATCATCTGGCGAGAAGTGTCCAGCGGGAACCATCCGGCGCTCGTCGCGCGACGGAATGGCCGTCGGTCGTCCGCTCCGTGGCGGCCCCGCCGCATCCGGCGCGGGCCGCCCGTCGGATCGGGCCCGTCAGCCCTCGGCGGCTCCGCCCATCATTCGCTGCATCTGGGAGAGCTGCGAGATGTGCAGCCGGATCAGCGGCACGGCGCCCCGGGCGATGCGGCGGAGCGCCGGGTCCTCTCCGCCCTCGGCGTAGGAGCCGTGGAGCGCCAGGGCCTCGCGGTGGCCCTGGAGCGAGGCGTCGACGAAGGCCGCGTCGTATTGCGGACCGCCCTGAAGGCCGGAAAGCTGCCCCAGGATCTGCGCCTTCTGCTCGTCCGAGGCCATGCCGCCGGAGGCACTGCCGGGGCCCGTCACGCCGAGCACCCCGCCGACGGTTCCGGCCACGCCGCCCGCCACCGCGAGCGGCGCCGCCACCAGGCCGCCGACGAGTCCGCCGGGGCCCGCCAGACTTCCGCCCGCCAGACCTCCGCCCGGCTGGCCGCCGCCGACCGGCACCGCCACGTTGCCGCCGGTCACCGCGTCGATCTTGTTGGCGAGGTTGACCTGCTGGGTCACCTCGGCCCGCGCGAACCGCTTGACCCGCGGGTTCCCGGTCTTGGCGTAGGCGTCCCGGGCGGTGTTCTCGAGGAAGAGGCCGCCCTTGGTGGCCATCGCCAGGTAGGCGGGCGTCGGCATGGCGCCGGCCGCGACCGGCTGGGCGACGGCGGTACGGGTGACCGCCAGGGCAGCTGTGGCGGAGACGAGGCCGGCGAGAAGGTGGCGGCGATGCATGAAACGGGCTCCGGGTGAGGGTGCGCAACCCGGCGCTCTCGGCCCCGGATGCTCCGGGGGAGTAATTTCCTCGTTCTGCCGACGTTCCGCCGCGCCGAAACCCGATGCCACGATCGCGGCACCGTCACGCAGCGCTGGCGTTCACGCCCGGCGCGGCCACGCCTCCGGCGTCGCCCGTCGCGTGAAGCGCCGCCACGGCCGGCTCATCAGCACGAAGGCCAGCACCACGCCGGCGGCGTACCAGCCGTGCAGGCTGGCGTAGCCGCCCTCCGGCGTCCAGGCGAAGCCGCCCAGGAAGACGTAGGAGACGGCCGCCGCCAGGGTGCGGAAGGCGAGCAGCCAGGGATGCTGCAGGATCGGATCGCCGTTCGCGACTGCGACCCCGAGCCCGGTCAGGGCGAAGAGCACGCCGCCGAGCGGCAATCCGAGGAACAGCGAGAGGACGGCGCGCAGGAAGAGCCCCGGCCAGTCGCGGCGACGACGGGTGGAGGCGGGGATTGCGGGCGCGTCGGTCACGGTCGTGTGCGGCATGCGGCTTTCGGCGCTGGCGGGCCGCGCGACGCGGCCGGGGCGGATCAAGCCACCAGCGTGTAGCCCAAACCGGGC
The DNA here is from genome assembly GCF_016613415.1 of Methylobacterium ajmalii. Lineage (GTDB taxonomy): Bacteria > Pseudomonadota > Alphaproteobacteria > Rhizobiales > Beijerinckiaceae > Methylobacterium > Methylobacterium ajmalii. The sequence goes on from NZ_JACWCT010000085.1 coordinate 13,360, forward strand.
CGGTCCCTCCAGGGTGTCCGTGCGGGAGGGGCCGCGCGAAGCGCTCCTCCCGCCGCTGCGCCGCGCCTCAGGTCTCCAGTTCGCTGTCCCAGTACAGGTAGTCGATCCAGGTATGGTGGTACTGGCGGTGGTCGAATTCCGGCTGGCGGCGGTGCAGCTCGTGGCGGCTCGGCCGACGCGGCTCGTTGAGGAGCGGCATCTCGGCCTCCTCGGGGGTGCGGTTGGCCTTGCGCAGGTTGCACGGGCTGCAGGCCGCGACGACGTTCTCCCAGCTCGACAGCCCGCCGCGGGAGCGCGGCACGACGTGGTCGAAGGTCAGGCCGCCCGAGGGCAGGCGCAGACCGCAATACTGGCACGAGAACGTGTCGCGCAGGTAGATGTTGTAGCGCGTGAAGGCGGGGCTGCGCGCCATGGCGACGTAGCTCTTGAGCGCCACCACGCTCGGCACCCGCAACGAGCGGCTGGGGGAGCGCGCCTCGACGTCGTAGCTCGCCACCAGGGTGACGCGGTCGAGGAACAGGGCCGTGAACGCATCCTTCCACGACCACAACGAGAGCGGATTGTAGGAGAGCGGCCGATAATCCGCGTTAAGCACGAGGGTTTGAAGATCCAGCATCATCCTGCCCTGGCGACGGGCCGACCGCAGCGAAGGGGGCCGGCGCGATGCCGGTCCTCGCGGTGCTCGCCAGGAGAGGAGATGGGGACCATCGCCTACCCTCCGAGCCGGTCGGGAAGAGTGGGGGGACACGGCGGATGGACGCGGCGGCCGCTCGCGGAGCGCACGCCGTCGAGCCTGCCCGGGATGCGATCCGGGCGCCGTCTGGGCTGCCGATGAGGCGCGATCACCGCCATCCTCTCGCAGCAGAACGAAAAGGCCGTGTCCATCGGGGCTTAGTCTAATAGCAGCATGACAGGGTTGTGAAGGTTTCGGGTCGGGGCGTCTCGTCACGCCCCACCGGTTTCGCGCTCCACAGGGGAACGCGCGTCCCATTCCCTCGGTCCATCCTCGGCGCCGCGGTGCCGGATGCCGTTGCGTCAGGGACCGCCCGGCACCGATTTTCGCCCCATTGATTCGCGATTCCCCCGGCCCGCCGCGTTCGACCGTCCGTCCCCGATGACGTAGGTGGGGCGGGCAACCGTCCCCGCCGCCCCGGCCGACGGGCGGCCCGCGCGGGCCCCGGAGCCCTTGCGGCGGCGGGCGGACGACGACGCGACGCGGGTGAGAAGGAGTAGGCATGAGACAGCTTCGCCGATGGACGATCGCCCTGGCCGCATTCCTCGTGAGCCCCGGGCTCGCGGCTGCGCAGGGCCCCGCGGCGAAACCGGAGCGGGCCGTCCTCGCCCAGGCGCAGGGCGCCAAAGCCGACACCAAGGGCGAGAAGGCCGCCCAGCCCGCCGCGGCCCAGCCCGGCGCGCCCGCGGAGGCGGCCAAGCCCGCCGCCCCGCCGCCCCAGACCCCGATCTCCGAGCAGATCAAGCAGATCCGCGCCCAGCTCGACGCCGAGAAGGCCGACCTCGACCAGCGCGAGCAGGCCCTGACCCATCGCGAGCTGAACAAGGACGACCTCGCGCTCCTGCGCGAGGGCATTCCGCCGGTGGCCGATCGCCTGCGCCAGGTCGTCGACCATCTCGGGCCCCGGCTCGATGCGGCCAAGGAGCGGCTGACCCAGCTCGGGCCCAAGCCCAAGGAACCCGAGGGCGCCGACGTGGCGCAGGAGCGGGCCCAGCGCGAGGCCGGCGTCGCCGAGATCGACGACACCCTGCGGCTCGCCCGCTCGCTCCTGGTCCAGAGCGACCAGATCACCGACCAGATCAGCAACCGTCGCCGCGCCGCCTTCACCCGCGCCCTGTTCGAGCGCACCGACGGCCTGGTGAGCCCGAGCCTGTGGCTGCGCGCAACGAGCGATTACGGCCGCGACCTGCGGGCGCTGAAGGCCTCCCTCGACGACTCGGTCGTCCAGGTCCAGCGCCGGGGCACCGCCCTCAACCTCGTCCTGCTGGCGCTCGCGATCGGTGTCTCGGTGGCGCTCTATGTCGGGCGTCGCCACATCGCCCCCCGGGTCGGCCACCGCGCCGCGACCGACGGGCAGCCGACCCGGTTCGCCCGGGTGATGGCGGCCTGGCGGGTCTTCCTCGTCGGCGCCGTGCCGGCGGTGCTCGGCAGCTTCCTCGTCGGCTACACCCTCGACGTCACCGAGCTCCTGCCGGTGCGATTGCTGCCGGCGGCCCACCGGATCGTCGCCTCGCTGGCCTTCGTGGCGGTGGTCGAGGCGATGGCCGACGCGCTGCTCTCCCCCGACCGCCCGGCCTGGCGCCTCGTCGCGATGACCGACGCCACCGCCGAGCGGCTGAACCGCCTGATCCTCGCCATCGCCTCGGTGATCGCGATCGGGCGCACCATCGAGGGCCTGAACGAGGGCATCTCGCTCAGCCTGCCGATCACCATCGTGACGAAGGGCGTGTTCGCGGCCGTCGTCGCGGTGGTGCTGGCCGAGGGCCTGCGCCGTTTCGCGGCCCGGGCCGAGGAGGCCGACGAGGCCTGCCTCGGGCCCTACATCGCGGCCGAATCGAATGCCGGCATCGGCGGGCCCCTGCGCATCCTCGGCTGGATCGTGGTGGCGGCGATCGGGGTCTCGGCGCTCGTCGGCTACATCGCCCTGTCGTCGTTCCTGATCGACCAGCTGATGTGGACCGCGATCGCCGCGGCGATGCTCTACCTGGCGATCGCGAGCGTCGACGCCGTGGTGGCCTCCGCCCTCCAGGCCGATTCGCGCATCGCCACGGCGCTCCAGGCCAATACCGGCCTGCGCAAGCGCTCGCTCAACCAGATCGCGGTGCTGATCTCGGGCTTCGTCCGGGTGCTGCTCCTCACCGCCGCCGGCGTGCTACTGCTCGCCTCCTGGGGCGTCGATTCGACCGACCTGTTCACCTGGGCCCAGGCCGCGTTCTTCGGCTTCACGGTCGGCGGGGTGACGATCTCGCTCTCGACCATCGCCATCGCGATCGGGCTGTTCACGCTCGGCCTCGTCATCACCAAGGCGATCCAGCGCTGGCTGGAAAACACCTACCTGCCGGCCACCGACCTCGATCCCGGCCTGCGCAACTCGATCTCGACGGTGAGCGGCTATGTCGGCTTCCTGCTCACCCTGGCGCTGGCCTTCTCTTATCTCGGCCTGAGCCTGGAAAAGCTCACCATCGTGGCCGGCGCCCTGTCGGTCGGTATCGGTTTCGGCCTGCAATCGATCGTCAACAACTTCGTCTCGGGCCTGCTGCTGCTCTGGGAGCGGCCGATCCGGGTCGGCGACCTCGTGGTGATCGGCGACAACGAGGGCTATGTCCGCCGCATCAGCGTGCGCTCGACCGAGATCCAGACCTTCGACCGCTCGGCGGTGATCGTGCCGAACTCGAACCTGATCTCCGGCGTGGTGAAGAACCGGGTGCGCGGCGACCGCACCGGGCGGGTCACGATCACGGTCAGCGTCCTGCGCAACCAGGACCCGGTCCATGCCGCCGAGCTGATCGTCGGCTGCGCCAAGGCCCATGCCGAGGTGCTCAAGGAGCCGCCGCCCCGGGTGGTCTTCCGCAAGATCGGCGACCCGTTCCTCGAGTTTGAGCTGATCGCGATGATCACCGACGTCGGCTCGCAGGCGAAAGTGCAGAGCGACCTCAACTTCGCGGTGTTCAGGACCTTGTCGGAAGGCGGTCTCATCCCCAATCTCGGACCCGGATCGAGCATCGTCACGGTTCAGGGGCTCGACGCGATGCAGGACGCCATGGGGCAGATCGCCCGCATGACCCTGCCCGGCGCCGCCCGCCCCGAGCCCCGTCCCGAGACTCGCCCCGACACCGAGGCCGAGCGCCGCAGAACCCCCGAGACCGTGCCGTGACCGTCATCCCCGCCGCGCTGAGGCGCCTCGCCCTCCTCGCCCTTCCGGCCGGCCTCGCCGCCTGCTCGGCGACCGAGGCGACGCGGGTGACGAGCGCGGCGGGGGCGGGACCGAGCCTGTACTGGCCGATGGCGGCGACCGGCGCCCAGATCGACGCCGGCGCGGCCCAGCAGATGATCGCGGCATACCGCAGCAACAAGGGCCTGCCCCCGCTCGCCCTCGATCCCGGCCTCCAGCGCCTGGCCGAGACCGAGACCGCCGCCATGGCGGCGGCCGGCCGCCCGAGCCAGGCCGACATCGTCAAGACCGTTGCATCCCGGATGGGCTTCCCCGAGCCCGGCGCCAACCTCTCGGCCGGCTACCATACGCTGGCCGAGGCGTTCTCGGGCTGGCGCGAGAGCCCGTCCCACAACGCCGTGATGCTCGATCCGACTGCTACCCGGATGGGGATCGCCACCGCCTACGCGCCGGGCTCGAAGTACAAGGTGTACTGGGCGCTGCTGGTGGCGAAGTAGGCCGCCCCGAGACCGGTCGAAGGGTTTGCCCGGCCGGTTCGTTCCTCACCCCGGCTTGCGCGCCACGCTCAACAGGTTGCCGACGTCGAGCGCTGCCCCGCATCCGCCGAGGCCGAGCGCCTCCGCGGTGGCGAGGGCGATGGGCTTCAACGGGCCGGGGAGGGGCAGCAGGCGCAGCCAGTAGCGCAGGGGATAGCGGTTGCGGATCGCCCGGATGGCGATGTCGACAAAGCCCGCCTCGCCGAGCAGCCGGTCCAGGCTCGCCGGGCAGAAGAGCTGCATGTGCTCGATGTCGATGATCGGCGAGCGGCGGCCGAGTAGCCGGTTGATCGGCGCCCGGTAGTCGTGGGTCACGAAGGCGACCAGCCCGCCGGGCCGCAGGAGATCGAAGGCGGCCCGGGTCAGGGCGCGGGGATCGGTAACGTGCTCCAGGGTCTGGAAGCAGCAGACCAGGGACAGGCTGCCGGGGGCGTGGTCGCCGGGCTCGAACACCCCGATCCGCAGATGCGGGCGGATGTCGGCCGGAGCGGCCTCGGCGGCGGCGTGCGAGGGCTCGACCCCGATCACCTCGGCAAAGCCCAGCCGCTGCAGGTCGCGCAGGAAGATCCCGCTGCCGGCGCCGATCTCGAGGGCGGTGCCGCCACGATGCTCCGGGCGCAGGTGCGGCGCCAGGGCCTCGGCATAGGCGCGGGCAGCAAAGCGCGCCTCCTCGGCGCTGTCGTAGCCAGCCTGCCGGTAGGCATGCGCCAGGGCCTCGGCGCTCGGCGCCTCGGCGGCGTACACGGTTTCGCAGCTGCCGCAGCGCACGAGGCGGAATGACATGTATTCGGGCGGCTTGCGCGAGGCGAAGCTCAGCGCGCCGATCCGGGCCGGGTCGATCGAGGCCGACAGGAACGGGCGTGCGCCGCGCTCGGGCGCGCCGCAGACCGGGCAGTCGCGGCCCTTGAGCCCGTCGAGGAGCGCGGCCGGCGCGGCGGGATCGGGGCGGTCCGGGGTCACGGGCGCATCTCGTCGGTCGCGAGCGGGAGCGGGTGGCGGGAGGGGAGGGCGCGCCGCGATTTCCGCGGGCGTCCCCGGCCGGGGCCGGCTTACGGGAACCCCGTCCCCCGCGGCGTCGGCGGCGCCTCGTTCATCAGCGTCACCGTCACGCGCCGGTTGGCCGGCAGGTACGGGTTGTCGGGAAACAGCGGCTCGGTGTCGGCCTTGCCGGAGACCGCGGCGAAGCGATCGGCGGGCAGGCCGTTGCTCGCCAGGATCTCGCGCACGCTCACGGCGCGGCCGGCCGACAGCTCCCAGGGCGGGGCGACCGAGCGGCGGCCGGGCCGGTCGGCGGCGGTGTAGCCGGTCACCGCGATCCGGTTGGGCAGCCGGCGCAGGGTCGGCACGATCCGCTCCAGCACCTGGCGGGTGCGGTCGTTCGGCCGGGTCGAGCCCTCCGGGAACATCGAGCGGTTGTCCTGGTCGACGAGCGAGATGTCGAGGCCCCGCGCCGTCACCTCGATGACGATGCTCTTCGACAGTTCGGCGATCTCCGGCAGGTCCTGCAGCGCCTGGCGCAGGGAGGTCATGGCGAGGCCGAAGCCGTCCTTGTAGCCGTGATGCGAGATGCCGTCGGCCAGGATCTCGTCGTCCGTCGGCGGCTCGGCCCGGTCGGAGGCCTTCTCGGGCGGGATGTCGCGGACGTCCCGCAGCTTGGTCGCCGAGGGCAGGCCGTTCTTCTCGATGATGCCGTTGAAGCGCGATTCCCGGTTGGTGCCGAAGGCGTCGCGCATCGAGCCCGCCACCGCCTGGAGCTTCTTCTGGTCCTGGGTCGAGTAGGCGGCGATCATGACGAAGAAGCTCATCAACAGCGCCATCAGGTCCGCGAAGGTCACGAACCAGCCGTGACCGCCATGGGCCCCGCCCCGCTTCTTTCTGGCCACCGCTCAGGTCTCCTCGAAGGGCGAATGCCCGTGGCTCGGGCCGCCTCGGCGGCCCCGTCCTCGCGGTGCGTCAGGCCGCCTCGGCGGCCATGTCTTCACGATGATTGTGCGGCAGGTAGGCGATCAGCATCTCGCGCACGAGCGACGCGCTCTTGGCGTCGCGGATCAGCAGCACGCCGTCGATGATGAGCGAGCGCGACACGTCCTCCTCCTCGAGCTTGACGTGCAGCTTGTCGGCGATCGGCAGGGTGATCATGTTGGCGATCAGCGCGCCGTAGAGCGTGGCCAGCAGCGCGGTCGCCATCGCCGGGCCGAGCTTCGAGGGGTCCGACATGTTGGCGAACATCGTCACCATGCCGAGAATCGTGCCGATCATGCCCCAGGCCGGAGCGCAGTCGCCGAAGGCGCGGTAGACCTTCGAACCCTCGTCGAGGTGCATCAGGAAGTTGTCGCGGTCGCGCTCCATCGTGTCGCGAATGAACTCGCGGTCGTAGCCGTCCGCGATGTAGCGCACGCCCTGCGCCAGGAACGGGTCCGAGATCTCGAGGCTCTCCAGCGCCATCGGGCCCTGGCGCTTGACCACGTCGGCGATCTTGGTGATCTCGTCGATCAGGTCGCGCGGGCGGATCGCCCGCATGTTGAAGGCGTAGCGCAGGCCCATCGGCACGCCGTGGACGATGACCGAGAACGGGAAGCGCAGCATGGTGGCGGCGGTGGCGCCGCCGAAGATCACGATCACCGCGTGCTTGTCGAAATAGGCGGCGAAGTTGCCGCCGTCGATCATGATCAGCACGAACACGACCGCGATGCCGCCGACGAGGCCGGCGCCGGTTGCGATATCCATCTGGGGTCGGCCTCTTCATGCACCGCCGCGCGGCCCCGCGATCGTGGGGCGCGTCGTCGGACGTCGCGTGTGTCCTGACCGGCAGATTACGCCCGACAGGCTCAACGAAGCGTAAAGGTCCCCCTCCGCGACCCTGCGCCGTCATGCGCCGTTCAGCGAGAACCCGTTAAGAGACCATCCATGCGATCGAACGGCCGCCACAACAAGGCCGCGCGCGGGGCAGGCGGCGGGCGAGGGCCAGGGCCGCGGACAGGGTCATCTCACCAGGGTTCACCGTCCATGCGGTTGATCAGGCTCTACGTTCGGGTCATGGGCCAGCTCGGCTCCGATCTGCGCCTCGGCGCGCTGCTGACCGCCGCCAACGTCGCCCTGGCGGTGGCGGCCTTCGCCGAGCCGGTCTTGTTCGGCCGCATCATCGACCGGCTCACCCACATGCCGGCCGGCGGCGCCGGCACGTCGAGCCTGCTCGGCCTCGTCGCCCTCTGGGTCGGCTTCGGCCTGTTCTCGATCGGGGCCGGCGTGCTGATCGCGCTCCATGCCGACCGGCTCACCCACCGCAGCCGGCTTTCGGCGATGGCGAACTACTTCGAGCACGTCCTCGACCTGCCGCTCGCCTTCCACTCGTCCAACCATTCCGGCCGGGTGCTGAAGGCGATGCTGGAGGGCACGAGCGGCATGGCGGCGACCTGGCTCGGCTTCTTCCGCGACCATTGCGCGGCGCTCGTCTCCCTCGTCGTGCTCCTGCCGATGACGCTCTTCCTCAACTGGCAGCTCGGCTCGATCCTGGTCGCCCTGATGCTGGTGTTCACCGGCCTCACCACCTTCGTGCTGCGCCGCACCGAGACGCTGCAGGGCGAGGTCGAGGCCTATCATTCGGGCCTCGCGGCGCATGCCTCGGACGCGCTCGGCAACGTCGCGGTGATCCAGTCCTTCACCCGCGCCAAGGCCGAGAAGGAGGCGATGCACGGCATCATCCGCGACCTCCTCGCCGCCCAGACCCCGGTCCTGTCCTGGTGGGCGCTGGCCTCCGTCGCCACCCGCGCCTCCGCCACGCTGACCATGACGGCGATCTTCGTCACCGGCATCGTGCTGCACGGCCACGGGCTGGCCACCGTCGGCGACGTGGTCTCGTTCATGAGCCTCGCCACCATGCTGGTCGCCCGGCTCGACCAGGTCGTCGCCTTCGTCAACAGCCTCTTCCTGCAGGCGCCCAAGATGCAGGAATTCTTCGACATCCTCGACACCGTGCCGGCCGTCCACGACCGGCCCGGCGCCAAGGCGGTGGCGCGGCTCGACGGCAACGTGTCGTTCGAGGACGTGCGCTTCTCCTACGACGGCCGCCGCCCGGCGCTGGACGGGGTGTCGTTCTCGGCGCGGGCCGGCGAGACCGTGGCGCTCGTCGGCACCACCGGTTCGGGCAAGTCGACGACGCTCGGCCTGCTCCACCGCGCCTTCGACCCCGATGCCGGCACGATCCGCATCGACGGCGAGGACCTGCGCGACATCGGCCTCTCGTCGCTGCGCCACAACATCGGCGTGGTGTTCCAGGAGCCGATGCTGTTTGCCCGCTCGATCCGCGAGAACCTCCAGGTCGGCCGGCCCGACGCCACCGACGCCGAGATGCTCGATGCGCTGGAGCGCGCCCAGGCCTCCGAGTTCATGGCGCGCCAGCCCGACGGGCTCGACACGATCATCGGCGAGCGCGGCCGCTCGCTGTCGGGCGGCGAGCGCCAGCGGCTCTCGATCGCCCGGGCGCTCCTGAAGAACCCGCCGGTCCTGATCCTCGACGAGGCGACGAGCGCGCTCGACGCCACCACCGAGCGCAAGCTCCAGGGCGCGCTGGAAGCGGTGATGGAGGGGCGCACCACCTTCGTGATCGCCCACCGCCTGGCGACGATCCGCGACGCCGACCGCATCCTGGTCTTCCACGAGGGCCGCATCGTCGAGAGCGGCACCTTCGACGAACTGGTGGCCGAGGGCGGCCGCTTCGCCGCCCTCGCCCGGGCGCAGTTCATGGCGGCCGAGCCCGTGGCGGACTACGCCCTCGCGGCATGAGGCGGGTCCGTCCGCCGACGGGGAGAGGGGCGGCCCGTCGCGACCCGGTCAGCGCATCCCGCCTCGCCCTCTCGGTCCGATGCGGAATCCGGACGATCGCTTCCGGATTTCGCGTCACCCGCCCGCGCGGTGGAGCCGCAGGCTCCACACGCATGAGCGAAGCCGGGATCGGCATTGCGAAGCGATCAGCCAGAAATCGTATCAGACCATCATTGGTCCAAAGCGATCATCGGCCCGGGACGAACCACCGCCATCCACGCAAAGCGCGCGAGAACCACCGATCCAGGGCAATCCCAACCCCCGCTTCGGATATCGGGAAAAGGCCCTGAAGAAAGCGGCCGTCCGAGATCGGGAAAATTCGCTAGAAATTGCGAATTTGAAATACCTTGAAAGGCGAGGCTCTTACGCTGGACCCCGCCCCGGGAAGACCGCGAACCCGTCCTCCCGTACCCGATCGAGGATCGTCCGGTAGGCCGGATCGCAGGGGCTGCCGGGGGCGATCCGGCCATATTCCACCGCCTCCGGGGCGGAGCGCTCCGGCACCAGCGCGATCGGGGTGGCGGCCGGGGTGAGATGGGCGCCGCGGCCCGAGACCAGGGTGGTGAGGATGCCGAACAGCTCGCCCCGGATCGTCGGCCTGCCCAGCACGGCGAGGCGGTACTGCCCCTGGAACTCGGTGACGAGGTAGATGTGGCCCGACTGGTTCGGCACCGACACGGTGCCGGACTGCGCGAAGGGCGCATCGAGCCGCTCGGCCTCGCGGAAGACCAGCCGGGCGCTGCCCGCGTCCCAGGCGATCTCGGTGACGTAGGCAAAGATCGTCCCCTCCTGGCCGAAGGACGGCCGGAGCGTCAGGTAGCGGCCTTCGAGAAAGGCCACCGCCGCGCGCGTGTAGGAGCCGAACGCCTCCGGCGCCTCGCGGGGGAGGACCTCCCGGCTCGGGGCGGCCTGGCGCAGCGACAGGCCGAGCGCCTCCTCGAGGCGGATCGTCGTCGCCAGCGTGAAGGGCCGGCGGCCGGACAGGGCTTTTTCCAGGGTCGAGATGCTGATGCGCGCCGCATCCGCCAGGGCGAGGCGCGACATCCGCCGCCGCGCCAGGGCCTCCCGCACCGCGTCGGCGACGGCAAGGCTCTGCCCCTCCGGCAGGGCGGCCTCGTCGGTCTCGATCACGGTCTCGGGCGGCATGCGGAGGTGTCCCGTGGAACCCGGGCGGGCTCCGGCCGGAGACCGAGCCGATCCCGGACGGACCCGCACGAAACCGCACGTGCGGGACACCGTCAAGGTGCGGCGCGTCATCGGGGCGATCCGCCCGGCCCGACCCCCGGGTCCTCCTTCGCCACCGCCTCGACCACCAGGCGCTCGGGCCCCGGCCCCAGAGCGTCGAGGGGCCAGCAGGTGACGAGCGCCAGGCGCCGGCCCGGCGCCGCCGGATCGAGGCCGGACTGGTCGAACCGTACGATCCGGCGCCCGGTGACCCGGAAGCGGACGACCCGCCCGTCCAGCCTCCGCACCTCGACCGGATCGCCGGGGACGAGGCGCCCGAGGCTGCGGAACTGGGTGTCGCGATGGGCGGCGTAGACCGCGATGCCCGGCTCGCCGGCCTCCGGCGTACCCTCGACGTGGCCCGGCCCGAAGGCCAGCGCCTGCCCGCTCGACCCGGCCAGCGCGATGTGGGCCTCGCCGAGGGTCGGGAAGGCGATGCGGGCGACCGGCCTGGTGTCGGCTGCGGGCCAGGGGCGCACGGGCGCCCCCGTCTCGAGGCCGCGGGCGAAGGCGCGGGCCAGCAGCGCCTGCGCGAGCGCGGCCTTGGCGGGGATCCAGGCGCCCTGCGCCGCCAGGATCAGGCCGCCCGACGCCAGGGCGGCGGCGAGGAGCGCGCGCGCCCTCACCGGGCGACCCGCCGGCCGCGCACGAGCAGGGCGAGGCCGAGGAGCCCGGCGCCGAGCATCAGCCGCAGCGTGGAATCGGTCGCGGTCTGCGGCAGGGCGAGCGACCCGGTGGCGGCGGGGGCCAGCGCGGCCTTGCGCAGGATCGGGGCGGGGGCGGGCGCCCGCGGCTGGTCGGTGCCAAACACCGCCTCGAAGTCCCAGCCCGCCGGCAGGTTGAGCGGCAGGTCGGTGCGGGCGAGGCGCGCCCCCGCCGGCCGGCGCGGCGTGGCGTCGGTCGCGACGAGCGAGGTGAGCCGCGTCGTCAGGCCGTGGTCGAGGGCGAGCCGCAGGATCGCCGCGTCGGCCGCCTCAGGGGTCATCCGGCCGGTGATCCGCGCGGTCTCGGCCTCGCCGATCCGGGCCCGGGCCCAGACCTTGCCGATCCCGGCACCGTCCTCCGCCTGAGACAGGTCCAGCACCGTGCGCCAGGGCCGGCCGCCGATCCGGCCGGTGAGGGTCAGGGTGCCCCTGGCCTCGTGCATCCGCGCCGCGATCGTCACCGGCTCGCCGCGATAGAGGTCGGGCAGCGCGGTCGGGGTGGCTTCCGCCGGCTCCGAGAAGGTCGCGGCAAGGTCGGTGACGACCGGGCTCTCGAGCTTCGCCAAGAGCTCGCGCATCCGGTCGGCGACCTGGTCGACCGAGCCGATCAGCGTGACGGTGCCGCGGCCGAGTTCGGCGGCGTGGCGCATCAGGTGCCCGTTCGGCGCCGAGCCGATGCCGACCATGAACAGCCGGGTGCGCCCGCGCGCCTCGGCGATGGCCGAGAAGATCCGGCCCTCGTCGCCGATCGCCCCGTCGGTGAGGAAGACGACCTGGCGCACCCGCCCGGTCTCCTCCGGGTCGGCGTCCCGCAGGGCCGCCTTGAGCGGCGCCAGCATCTCGGTGCCGCCCCGCGCCTCGAGCCCGCCGACGAAGCTCTTGGCTTGCGCCAGATGCGGCTCGTCGGCGGCGACGAGGTCGGAGAAGACCGTTTCCATCGTGTCGTCGAAGCGGATCACGTTGAAGCGGTCGCCCGGGCGCAGGCGGTCGAGGCCGACGAGCAGGCTCGCCTTGGCCTGGCGGATCGAGGTGCCGCCCATCGAGCCCGAATTGTCGATGACGAAGATCACGTCCCGCGGCAGGGACGCGGCTTGCGCTGCGGCGACGGGCGGGGTGACGACGGCCAGCACCGCGTCGGCCCCCGCCACGCGCTCGCGGAAGAGGCCGAGGCCGGGGCTCGTGCCGGGGGCCGGCGTCCAGGTCAGCTCGAAGTCCCGGTCGGTCGCGGTGGCGCCGTCGCGCAGCGCGATGCGGCGCTCGCGCTCGGACGGGGCGTCGATCGTGATGGCATGGGTCGCGCTCTCGACCCGGCCGAGGGAGAATCCGGCCTTGAGGTCGATCGAGAGGGTCAGCGGGTTGACCGGCGCGTGGCGGGCGGGATCCAGCACCGGGGCGGTGATCGCGTCCCGGTCGGGCACCGGATCGGGGGCGGGGCGACCGGTCGCGGCCTCCTGCACGGCGGGCGGGGCGGGGTTGTAGCGCGGGGCGGCGACGGTCGGCAGGCGCAGGGAATAGGTGTCGCCGGAGCGCCGCACGCCCTGCTGGTACTGGATCTGGACCAGCACGGTCTCGCCGGGGCCGATATTGGCGACCGCGTTGGTGAACAGGTTCGGCCGCTGCTGCTCGACGAGCGCCGCCGCCTTGCCCTCGGCCCGGGCGGCCTCGTAGTCGCGCCGCGCCGCCTCCCGCTCGCGGATGTCGGCGACGATCACCCGGTCGCCGACGACGAGGCGCATCGCGTCCACCGCCGCGTCCTCCGGCAGCGGAAACAGGTAGGTGCCCTCGACCCAGTCCGACGTGGTGTTGCGGAAGGCCTGGGTGATGGTCGCCCGCGCGGTCGGCCCGCTCACGGTGATCGCCGCATCGGCGGCGAGCCGCGGGGCGGCGACCGGCGCGCCGCCGCCGTGGCGCAGGAGCAGGGTGCCGGCCTCCTCGGCCCTGGCCTGCATCCCGCCAAGCAGCGCCAGCGCGGCGGCGACGAGGGGAGCGACGAGGAGGTTGCGGGGCATCGGGCGCGGGTTCGACACGGGTATCACGAGGAGCCTCCATCCTTGGTCGACCGGCTCGGGGACCGGCCGACCTGGAGGCTCGCGCAGAGCCGAAAGCGTCGCCACGGGACGCTTCGCCCAGTGTCCGGCCGCACCCGGACGGAGGCGTCCGCCGCGGTGCGGGCACGCGCGCGGCGGCGGCCGGGCGGTGAGGTGTCGTGCGGGTCCGTGCGGGGGAGGGCGGGTCCGGCAAGGGGCGGGCGCCGGAGTGCCGGTGCGAGGCCGCGGGGGCCTTCGCCACCGGGTCCGGGCGGTGGTCAGGCCGCCCGTACGGTCGCGAGGAGGCGCGCGACCTCGGCCGCGAGGTGCTCGGACTGGCGCGTCAGGGCGGAGGCCGCCGTGAGCACCTGGCCCGCCGCCGCCCCGGTCTCCTCGGCGGCGCCCGCCACGCCCGCGATGGTGCCGGTGACCTCGCCGGTGCCGGCGGCCGCCTGACCGACGTTGCGGACGATCTCCTGGGTCGCCGCGCCCTGCTCCTCCACGGCCGCGGCCATCGAGGTCGCTACGGTCGAGAACTCGTCGATCCGCGCGGTGATCCCGCCGATCGCCCCCGCCGCCTGACCGGTCGAGGCCTGGATCGCCGCGATCTGGGTCGTGATCTCCTCGGTGACTCGTGCCGTCTGACCGGCGAGTTCCTCGACCTCCGCCGCCACCACCGCGAAGCCGCGGCCCGCCACGCCGGCCCGGGCCGCCTCGATGGTGGCGCTGAGGGCCAGCAAGTTGGTCTGGCCGGCGATCGACGAGATCAGCCCGACGACGCTGCCGATGCGGGCCATCGCCTCGGTCGGCGCCCGAACCCGATCGGCGGTCTGCCCGGCTTCCGCGACCGCAGCCCGGGCGAGCCGCGCCGAACCGTGGACCTGGCGGCCGATCTCCTGCACCGAGGCACCGAGCTCTTCGGCCGCCGCCGCCACCGTGCCGACATTCGACGACGCCTCTTCGGCAGCGGCCGCCACGGCGGTGGATTGGGCGGCGGTCTGGGTCGCGGCCGCCGTCATGGTCCGGGCGGTCGCCTGCAACTTCGTCCCCGAGGCGGAGACCATGCCGACGATGCCGCCGACCGCCGTCTCGAAGGCATCCGCCATCTGGCGCATGCCGGCCTTCCGCTGCGCCTCGGCCGGGGCGCGGGCGAGCGCGGTCTCCTCCTCGAGCTGTCGCGTGCGGATCGGATTGTCCTCGAACACCTGCACGGCGGCGGCCATGGCGCCGATCTCGTCCCGGCGGGTCTTGAACGGAACGTCGACCGTCGTATCTCCGGTCGCCAAGCCGCCCATCATGCGGGTGATGCGCCCGAGCGGCACCGAGATGCGCCGCATCCCGTACAGCGTGGCGCCGAGGCTGACGGCCAGCGACAGGATGATTGCGATCCAGGCCGCGATCGTGGCGTCGCGAGCGGCCACGACGCTCCCGTTCGCGTCCCTCTGAGCGCCGCTGTCGTTCAACTTCACATCGCGGTCCAGGGCCGCGCTCATCGCATCGTAGAGCGCCAGGTTGTCCTTTCCGATCAGGGCGTCGAGGGCTTCGCCGGTCTTGTCGGAGGCGACCAGGCCCTTGATGGCATCGGTCGCCGCCTCGTACCTGCTCCAGCTGCCCACGAATTCATCGTATGCAACTTTTTCACCCGCGGAAGAGATCAGCGGTTCGTAACGGATGCGCGCCTGGGCGACGTGATCGATGCTCAGTTCGTACTGGCGCAGATGCTCGGCCAGCAGTCGCGGATCGTGCGCTGCCGCGACGAGGCGATACGGCTTGATGCGCACCTGATCGATCTGAGCGCGCATCTCGTTGATCGCGATGACCGAGGGCAGCCAGTTCGTCGAGACTTCGACGACGCTCCGGCGGATGGTCCCCAACTCGAAGATCGACAGCGCGCCCTGCGCGCCGGCGAGGGTGGACTTGATCGAGAGCGGCATGGAGGGGACGGGCGCGTGAAGGGCTGATCGATGCGCCGCGCGCGCCCTCGATCAGGGTCGGGATGCCTGCAGCCGAGCATCCTGGTATTAATAAAATATATTTTTACAATGTTTCTGAATTCGATGGCGATCGACGTCGTTGGAATGTTCTTGCCGAGCGAGTGTCGCAAAAAAGACTGTTCTTATTTCAATATCTCTTGCGATCTAGGCCGACGCCTAGGGTCGAGACTCAATGAGCACCAGAACGCGATGACGGCAGCGAGGGCGAGAGCCGAAGCGAAGTTGCGGGCGAGCTTGTCGTAGCGTGTGGCGATGCGGCGGAAGTCCTTGAGGCGGCAGACCACCGCCTCGACCCGCCAGCGATCCCGATCCCGTCGCTTGTCCAGCCGGATCTTGCGCTTGCGGGCGCGGGTGCCGGGAATGACGACGCTGATGCCCTGCTCGCGCAGGTCCTGGCGCAGCCAGTCGGCGTCGTCGCCCTTGTCGGCGATGAGCCGGCGCACGCGGCCGGGCGCCTTGTCCAGCACGGCGGGGGCGGTCTTCACGTCACTGGCGTTGCCGGGGGTGAGGTGGATGACGCCGGGGCGGCCGCTTTGCCGGACCCTCCGGCCTTGGCCGGGGCCTCCAGCCTGCTGGTCCAGAAGCGGCGGCGCGCCCATCTGTTGAAGCGGTTGTAGACGGTGGTGTGAGGGCCGTACTCGCTCGGGCAATCCTTCCAGCGGCAGCCGGACTTGATGACGTGCAGGATGCCCGACAGGATGGTGCGGTCGTCCTTGCGACGAGCGCCGAACTGGTTGGTGGGCATGAACGGCGCCATCGCCTGCCATTGTTCGTCCGACAGCCAGAACAGCTCTGCCATAGCCTCCTCCATCTGGGAGGCGATGCGAGTCAAATTTCCCTTATCCTTGCAACGCCTTGAACGGGTTTAGACCCTAGAACTGGCTGATCGCCATGCCAGACGCCATCAGTACTATCACATCCCGAACATGGGCAAACGTATCAGCGTAAATCGCCGTTGGTATCACTCCTCCCCCTCGACCAGCGACCATTCCCGCACCCGCGCCAGATGGTCGTAATCCGAATAGGCCTTGGCGTATTTCGGGTAGGGCCGCGACAGGTAGGAGGCCTCGCCGGCCATGAAGGCGCCGACGAGCTGGCGCAGGCCCGCGACATGGGCCTCGACCAGCTCGGGCAGGCTGCGCCCGTCGCCGCGCGGGGGCTTCAGGGGTGCCGGATCGAGGGGCGTCTTGCCGCCGCCGGCCCGGACGTAGAGGAGGTCGGGCGTCTCGGCGGCGGCCTCCAGGCCCCGGAAGGCGCCGGCCTGCAGCATCGCGGCTTCCAGCGTCAGCTGCGGCGAGAAGCCGGCAAAGACCTCGCGGGTGCTCGGCGGCTGGCCGGTCTTGAAGTCGATGATGGTGTGGCCGCCGTCGCGGCGGGTCTCGATCCGGTCGGCGCGGGCGCGCAGGGTCAGGACGTGGCCGCCCGGGATGGCGAGCGCCCAGCGCCCGCCGACCTCGGGCGCCACCCGCCTCAGGCCCGGGCGGCGCTCGGCCTCCCAGGCCAGGAACGCCTCGGCGAGGCGCACGAAGCGCGGCCACCACTCGGCGTAGAGCTCCGGATAGGCGTCGGAGATCGGCGCGAAGGCGTTGGCGGCGAGCGCGTAGAGGACCTCCTCGGCCTCGTCGAGGGCCGGCAGTCCCTCGGGAAACCGCTCGGCGAAGCCGCCCAGGACGGCGTGCACGATGGTGCCGCGGTCGCTGGCGCCCGGCTGCACGGCCACCGGCTCCAGGGCGTCGAGGCCGAGCACGTGGCGGGCGAAGATCCCGTAGGGGTCGCGCACCAGGGTCTCGATCTCGGTGACGCTGAGCGAGCGCGGAAACAGGGCCGGGTCGGGCCGGGGCGCCGGTCGGCGCGGCCGCGGCAGGACCGGGAGGTCGGCAGGGCCGAGGCCGGCATCGATGGCGGCGGCGAGCGAGCGGAAGCGCTGCCCGCCCTTCACCAGGCTCTTCCAGGCCGCCTCGCCGGCGAAGGCGCGCAGGCGCTGCAGGAAGCGCGACGGCACCGTCGGCGCACCTTCGCGCTTGTGGGCGCGGGTGACGATCGCATCCGGGCAGCCGAGGGCCTGGACGAAGTCGTGCGCGGTCTGGCCGAGGCGCCGCTCCGGCGGGGCCAAGCCGACCCGGGCGCGCATCGGCCGGTTGAGGAAGGCGTCGGTCTCGGCCTTGGGCGGCCAGACGCCCTCGTCGAGGCCGCCGAGCACCACCCGGTCGACGGTGAGGAGCCGGGCCTCCAGCAGGCCGAGGATGCGCAGCCGCGGGTGCGGGCTGGCGTTGCGCCGCGACACCACCCGCTCGCGGGCGAGCGCGGTGAAGAAGGCCGGGTAGTCGGAGAACCGGCCGGCGAGCAGGCCGGGCTGGGCCAGCTCCATGTCGTCGAAGAGCGCATCGAGCACCGCCACCGAGGCGTCGGGCTCACCTTCCTCCTCGGCTGCGTCCTCCTGCCCGTCCTCCTCCGGCCCCGCCATGAGGAGGTCGCAGGTGGCGCGGTGGCGCTGCGCGATGGCGATCAGGTCGTCGGGCGCATCGTCCTCGTCGGCGGCGAAGTCGCGGAAGGCGACCGCGAGGCGCACCAGCAGGGCGTCGGCCGCCTCCCAGTCCTCGGGGGTGAGGCGCCGGCGCGGCCGGGGATCGTGCGGGCGCTCCTCGGTGCGGGCGAGCCGCAGGGCGTCGGCGATGCCGTCGAACCCCTTGGCCGGGGCAGGACCGCGCAAGACGCCGATCTCGAGCGCGCTCGCCGCGCGCTCCACCTCGGGCCGGGTCAGCCCGAGGCGCACCAGCGGGTGGGCGAGGAGCGCCAGCACCCGCTCGGGCTTGGCGTCCAGCGCCGCGACGTCGGCGGCGAGGCGCGCGAGCCGCCCGGCCGGGCTGCGGGCCAGCGGCTCGCCGGCCGAATCGTCGGCGACGATGCCCCAGCGCCGGAGTTCCGCGGCGACGCGCAGCGCCAGCGCCCGGTCGGGAGTGATCAGGGCAGCGGTCCGGTCCGGCCGCTCCAATGTCTCCCGCAGCGCGACCGCGATGGCGAGCGCCTCCTCGCGCTCGTCGGCGGCCTCGACCACCCGGATCCCGGCGGTCCCGTCGCGGGCCAGCCGTTCGCGGAACGCCGGGTCGAGGTCGGCCCAGGCATCGGTCGTCTCGGCTGGGCGCAGGGCCTGGGACAGGAGGCCCGCCCGGGCGGCGGCGGCCGGGCTCGGCGTGCCGAGCGGAACGACCTCGGCGCGCTCCACCGCGAGGAAGTCCCTGCCGACCAGGCGGTGCAGCACCGCCTGCGGGTGGGCGTGAGCCGCCGCCTCGCCGTCGCCGGCGGGGTCGATCGCGCTCCATCCGGCCTCGTCGAGGTCGCGGTCGAGGCCCGGCAGCACCACGGCGCCGCGGGGCAGACCGGCGATGGCGGCGATGAGCCGGGCGGTGGCCGGCACCGAGCCGGTCGAGCCGGCGACGATCACCGGATCGGCCGGGCGCTCGCGCACGAGGCGCGCGGCCTCTGCCAGCACCAGGGCGCGGCCGCGCTCGACCGGATCGCTCACCCCGCGATCGGCCAGGATCTTCGGCCAGTGCTCGGCGGCGATGCGGACGAAATCGAGGGTGAGGGAGAAGTAGCGCGAATGCTCGGCCTCGACGGCGCCCGCGATGTCGTCCCAGGGCAGGCCCTCGACGGTGAGCGAGTCCATCAATCCTTCGAGGTCGGCGGCGAGCCCGACCGCATCGGCCGGCGAGGACGGCACCCGGAACGGCACCTCGTCGCCGAGCGGCAGGAGCCCGCGGTCGACGGTGCCGGCCCAGGCCTGGACCAGGCGGGCAAGGATCAGCCGGCGCTCGAGGGCGGGGATCGGCGGGCGCAGGATCTCCTCGCGGCGCTCGCCGGGCGGCGCCGACAGGAGGTCGAGCTCGGCCTCGTCGGCCTCGCCGAGCGGCACCATCCGGGGGAGCAGCGCGGCCGGGCCGCATTCCCGGGCCAGGATCGCCGCCAGCGCCCGGGCGGCGCGGCGGGTCGGCAGGTAGAGGGTGACCGCGGCGAGCCCGAACGGCCCGCCGGCGAGGTCGCCGACGAGGCGGCCCGACAGCAGCGCCTCGGCCAGGGTATCGAGGAAGGGCAGCCCCGGCGGAATGGTGAAGACGTGGCCGTCCCGGCTCACGGAAGGGTTTTCGCGAGGGCCCTTGGTACTGCCCTTGGTACTGCCCTTGGTGCTGCTCTTCGTGCTGCTCTTGGCGCGGCTCATGGCTTGGTCTCGCGCATCAGGTAGCGCACGGTCTTCGTCCCGTCGTGGATGTCGGCGCTGCCGACCTCCGCGAAGCCGAGGGCGGCGTGGAAGGCGTCGGAGCCCGGGTTCGGCGGCAGGCGGTTGACCTCGCAGGCGATGCGGTCGTGGCCGGCCGCGGCGGCCCGCGCGAACAGGGTCCGGTAGAGCGCCCGCGCCAGCCCACGGCCGCGCGCCGCCGGGGCGGTGACGATCCGGTCGACATAGACGAAGCGGGGATAGCGCTCCCGGAACCAGCCGAAGTTGGGGCTGGCGTAGGCGGCGTCCTGGTCGAGGGCGATCAGGAAGGCCGACAGCCCCTCGGGCCCGGTCACGGCGGCGGCGAGAAAGGCCTGGTCGCGCAGCGCCCGCAGGGCCGCTTCGTCGAGATGCGAGGTCTCGGCGACGTGGGCGGCGTTGAGCGCCAGCACCGCGCCGAGGTCGTCGAGGGGGCCGATCGAGAAGCCGGGGGGCATGACGGGGTCCGTGTGGGGGGCCGGCGGGGTCGCGGCCCCGGAAGGCCGCCGGACCAAGGCGTGGGGGGCTCTCCTCTCCCCGCCCGCAGGGAGAGGGGAAGACCCGTGCCTCTTCTTTTCCAAACCGTTCTGCACGATCGAGGGATGAGCCATCCACCAAGGACGGCCGCCCTCCTCCATCCGCTCACGGCTGCGCCGCGCTCGCCTTCACCCGCTCCTCGGCGTCGCGCAGCGCCTCCGGCGTGCCGACATGGAGCCATTGCCCGTCGAGGCGGAGTCCGAACAGGCGGTCCGCCTCGATCGCGCGGTCGAACAGCAGGTTGAGGGAGAACGAGCCCTCCGGCGTATCGGCGAACAGCTCGGGCTTCAGGATCGCGACGCCGGCATAGACGAAGGGCGAGACCTCGCGCTCGGCCCGGCGGGTCAGCCGGCCCTCCTTGTCCATGTTGAAGTCGCCCGGGCCGTCATAGCCGAGACTTGTGGCGGCGGAGGCGAGAAGGAGCAGCATGTCCATCCGCTCCGGGTCCCAGGCGGCGACCAGCCGGCGCAGGTTCGGCTGCGGCCCCTCGAGCCAGAACGAATCGGAGTTGAGCACCATGAACGGCGCCGTCCCGAGGAGCGGCAGCGCCTTCTTCACCCCGCCGCCGGTCTCGAGGAGCTTGTCGCGCTCGTCCGAGATGGTGATGGCCGGGCCGCCGCGGCGGCGCACGAGATGCGCCTCCATTAGGTCGGCGAGGTAGTGCACGTTCACCACCGTCTCGGGGATGCCGGCCTCGGCGATCCGGTCGAGGGCGTAATCGACCAGCGACTTGCCGGCGACCTCGACCAGGGGCTTGGGCGTGGTGGCGGTGATCGGGCGCATGCGCTTGCCGAGGCCCGCGGCCAGCACGAAGGCGCGCGTCACGGCGGGAGGCGGGGTGTCGGTCATTGGTGCGGCGCTTCGTCGATCGGTCAGGATTCGGCCGGGCAGAGGCGCGGCAGGTGCTGCGCGTACCAGGCCCGGACGCCGGAAAGCGCCGGATGGGCGAGGTTGCGGGCGAGGTAGCCCTCGATGCGCGGCAGGTGGGCGAGGTAGCCCGGCTTGCCGTCGCGCCGGTCGAGGCGGGCGAAGATGCCGAGGATCTTGGTCGCGCGCTGCGCCGCCAGCACCGCGTAGGCGCGGGCGAAGCCCTGCATGTCGAACTCGGCGTCGCGCATCCGGCGCTCGCGGGCGTAGAGGCCGAGCAGGCGCAGCTCGAACTCGGCGCTGGCATCGACCCGGGCATCCTGCAGGAGCGAGGCGACGTCGTAGGCCGGGTGGCCGAGCACCGCGTCCTGGAAGTCGATCACGCCGATGCGCTCGATCCCGTCGCGCTCGGGCAGCCAGATCAGGTTGGGCGAGTGGTAGTCGCGCAGGGTCCAGGTCCGCGCCTCGGATTCGAGGGGCTCCAGCGCCTCGCTCCAGGCGGCGACGAACGACGCGCGGGCGTCCGGCGCCAGCGGCGCGTTGGCGACGAAGGGCGCGTACCATTCGGGCAGCAGCTCGGCCTCGTACAGCAGCGCCCCGCGGTCGTAGGGCGGCACCTCGTGGTCGCGACCCTCGGCCACCGGCAGCACCGTCGGCAGCGTGGTGCCGTGCAGGCGCGCCAGCACCTTGACCGCCTCGGCGTAGCGCTCGGGCCGCGGGCCGCCCTGGTCGACGACGGGCTCGCTGCCGAGATCCTCGAGGATCAGGAGGCCGGCCTCCAGGTCCTCGCCCAGGATCTTCGGGGCCGAGAGGCCGAGCGCCCGCAGGCCGCGATCCATCGCCACGAAGGCGTGCACGCTCTCGGCGAGGTGAACGATGGCGCTGTAGGGCTTGCCGTCGCGCACCGGCGGCCCGTCGGCCTTGGGCGGCGAGATCATCAGCACCGCCTTGGCGCCGTCCGGGTTGGTCAGGCGCTCGTAGGCGCGGCTCGAGGCGTCGCCCTGCATGTGGGTGCGCTCGGCCTCGCCCCAGCCGGAGCGGTCGAGGAGCACGCGCAGCGCGCGGGCCCGCATCAGCCGGCCGCCCAGGCCCCCGCCGCCGATGAGGCGCACGAGCCGGGCGTCGTCGCCGAATTCGGGCTTGAGGGAGAGGTCGATGGCGAGCGTCGGGCCGTGGCGCGGCGGCAGCCGGTCCGGCCACTCGACGAGCGCGATCGCCCGCTCGGTCAGCTCGTCGAAGCCGAGCTCGACGAGTTCGTCGGGGCCGCGCAGGCGGTAGAGGTCGGCATGGACCACGGCCTGCCCGTTCCGGCCCTCGTAGGGCTGGACGAGGGTGAAGGTCGGGCTCGGCACCTCGAGCCCGGGGTCGCCGACGATGTCGCGGATGATCGCCCGGGCCAGCGTCGTCTTGCCGCCGCCGAGCCCGCCGGAGAGCGCCACCAGGTCGCCGGGCCGCAGGATCTCGGCGAGGAAGCGGCCGAGATCCTCGGTCGCGCTCTCGTCCGGCAGCACGATCTCCCAGGGTGTGCGCTCGGCCATGCCCTCCTGGTCCACTCCGCCATCCTCGCTCACGGGCCCGTCCGGGGCCAATCCCGTCGGTGATAGCGCATGAACCTTAAACTTTCCCGGCCCTTCCCGGGGGACCGCGACGATGCGCCCGGGGCGATCCTCGCGCGCGGCCTGTTCGGACCGCGCGGCCTATTCGGCCGCCGCCAGATGGGCCTCGCCGTCGCCGACCGGGAAGGTGCAGGTCACCCGGGTGCCGGTCCCGGGCGCCGACGCGATGTCGATGCGTCCGCCATGCAGCTCCACGAAGGAGCGCACGATCGAGAGCCCCAGGCCGACGCCCCGGTGGCGGGTGCCCAGCGTATGGCTCTCGAAGCGCTCGAAGACCCGCGCCATCACCTCGGGCGGCATGCCGCGGCCCTGGTCGGCCACCTCCAGCACCAGGCTCTCGCCGTCCTTGCGGGCGCAGACCCGCACCTGCTGGCCCGGGGCCGAGAAGCCGACGGCGTTGGACAGGAGGTTGAACAGGATCTGGCGGATGCGCTTGCCGTCGGCGACGAAGCTGCCGATGTCGGCCGGCACGTCGAGGACGAGGGCGATGTCTGCCTCCGCCAGCCGGTCGCCGATGCCCCGCACCGCCGCCGCGATCGTGGTCTGCACGTCGACCCGCTCGCGCGTCAGCTCCATCGAGCCGGCATCGATCGAGGCGAGGTCGAGGATGTCGTTGATGATGACGAGGAGCGCCGCCGAGGAGCGCATGATGTGGTCGGCGTATTCGCGCTGGCGCGGATTGAGAGCGCCGACGGTCTCGTCGCCGAGGAGTTCGGTGAAGCCGATGATGTTGGTGAGCGGCGAGCGCAGCTCGTAGGAGACGTGGTGCACGAACTCGTCGCGCAGCCGCGTCGTGCGCTCCAGCGCCTCGTTCTTGTCGGTCAGCGCCCGCTCGACGTTGACGCTCGCCGTCACGTCGATGTGGGTGAGCAGCGTCGCCCCGTCGGGGAGCGGCTCGGCGGCGCAGTCGAGCATGGTGCCGTCGGCGAGCGCCAGGCGGCAGGTCAGGCCGTGGCGGGCATCGACGAGGCCGGTCACCGCCTCGCGGATCTGGGTCCAGGGCTCCTCGGCCGGGCTCAACGTGCGGCAGGCCGCGATCACCTGGTCGATATGGGGCTGGACCTCCAGCATCTCCGGGGTGATGCGCCAGACCTGGGCGAAGGCCCGGTTGGCGAATTTCAGCCGCCCGTCGGTGCCGAACACCGCCACCGGCTCGCGCAGGGTGTCGAGCGTCTCGCTCTGCACCTGCATCAGGACATTGTAGCGCGATTCGAGGTGGACCCGCTCGGAGACGTCCTCGAACAGGTAGGTCAGCCCCCCTTGCGGGTTCGGGTCGGCGAGGACGCGGAGCGTCCGCCCGTCGGGCAGGTGCCACCAGTTCTGCTGCGCCTCCGCCGCCCGGTAGGCGCCGAGCACCCCGGCCTTCCAGCTGCGGAAATCCGCCTGCTCGGGCAGCTTGCGGGCGTTGCGCAGGGCGTCGAGGATCTCGCCGTCGAGCGGCCGGCTCTCCAGGAAGCCGGGGTCGAGGTCCCAGAGCTGGCGGTAGGCGGCGTTGTGGAAGATCAGCTGCTGGCGCGCGTCGAACATCGCCACCGCGGTGGGCAGCTGGTCGAGGGTGCGGACGTTGGCGTCCATCTGGCGCTGCAGGTCGGCGCGCACGCTCTCGAGCTCCGAGACGTCGACCGCGATGCCGACGGTGCCGGAATCGGTCGCCACCTCGGTGACGTCGAGGATGCGGCGCGCGCCCGCCACCACGGCCGAGACCCGGAGCGGGTTGCCGGCGCCGCGGGAGCGGCGGCGATCGGCCTCCTCGCGGGCGGATCGCTCCAGCAGCTCGGCGCTCTCCCGCACCGCGTGGTCGACGTCGCCGGCCTCCGCGGCGGTGACGTAGGCGGCGTTGGCCCAGGCCAGGCGGCCGTCGCGGCCGCGGCGCCAGACCGGCTGGGGAATCGCGTCGAGGAGGCCGGCGAGCGCCGACAGCCCGTGGCGGGCCTCCTCCAGGGTGGCGCGCAGCTCGACCAGCTCGCGCCGCTCGCCGGTGAGCTCGCGCAGGCGCAGCAGCGCCTGGCCGCCGACCGCCTGGCCCTGCGCCTCGACGGTGCGGCCCTGGAGGGTGTGGACGGTGCGGCGGAAGCGCTCGCCGCGCCCGCACAGCGCCTCGACCGCGGCGTCGAGGGCGGCGGCGTCGGCGGGCACCAGCCAGGACCCGAAGGCGAGCACGCGGCGGGGCGAGCCGGCCCGGGCGGCCTCGGCGGTGATGCCGACGTCGCCCTCGATCCGCGGCTCGCCGCGGGCATCCCAGGTCACGACGACCTGCGGCTCGGAGCCGAGCAGCAGGTCGGCCCGGTCGTGGGCGCCGCGCAGCTCGGCGAGCTCGGTCGTCAGGGTGTGCTCGCGCCGGGTCCAGCGGGCCCGCTCGCGCAGGTAGAGCAGCGACAGGATGGTGGCGAAGATCGTCAGCCCGATCAGCACCGCGAAGCCGACGGCGTTGTGCGCGTGCAGCCCCGGGGCCGTCTCCGCCGCCTGGGCGGCGGCCGCCAGGCCGAGTGCGCCGCCCAAAATGCCGGCGCCCGCGCGGCCGCCGAGCCGCCGCGACGTTCGTCCAACCCCCATGACCCGTCCGTCTCCACGCGAACCGGCGCGCCGGTCCTCGACCGGACCGGCACGCCTTTGCGACCTCAACGCTACGCCTGATGAACGCCGGGACCGTCCGCGACCGCGAATCGGCACCCCTCACCACAGATTCGGCGCGAGCTTAGCGCGGCGCGGATTCGGCCCGGAAGGGGTGAATTGCGGCAAGGCCGACGATGGCGGCGCGGAGCACCGTCAAGAGCACAGAAATGCCACACTGGTGACAGAACAAAGAAAGAACATTCGATAGGTTGAAACACACACAACCGTGAGCGACGAGCGTACACGCAAAAAGAAGAGCCCGGCCTCGCGGCCGGGCTCCCACCCCGTCATTGGATGACGACGCTGCCGATCAGTAGCGGTAGTGATCGGGCTTGAACGGACCGGAGGTCTTCACGCCGATATAGGCGGCCTGGTCGTCGCGCAGCTTGGTCAGCTTGACGCCGATCTTCTCGAGATGAAGCGCCGCGACCTTCTCGTCGAGGGCCTTGGGCAGAGTATAGACCTTCTTCTCGTACTTGCCCGGGTTGGTCCAGAGCTCGATCTGGGCCAGCGTCTGGTTGGTGAACGAGGCCGACATCACGAAGGACGGGTGGCCCATGGCGTTGCCGAGGTTCACCAGGCGGCCCTCCGACAGGAGGATGATGCGGTGGCCGTCGGCGAACTCGATCTCGTCGACCTGCGGCTTGATGTTCTGCCACTTCAGGTTCTTGAGACCCGCGACCTGGATCTCGTTGTCGAAGTGGCCGATGTTGCAGACGATGGCCCGGTCCTTCATCGCCCGCATGTGGTCGAGGGTGATGACGTCCTTGTTGCCGGTCGCGGTCACGAAGATGTCGGCGCGCGGCGCGGCATCCTCCATGGTGGTGACCTCGTAGCCTTCCATCGCGGCCTGGAGCGCGCAGATCGGATCGACCTCCGAGACCATCACGCGGCAGCCGGCGTTGCGCAAGCTGGCGGCCGAGCCCTTGCCGACGTCGCCGAAGCCCGCCACCATCGCGACCTTGCCGGCCATCATCACGTCGGTGCCGCGGCGGATGCCGTCGACCAGCGACTCGCGGCAGCCGTAGAGGTTGTCGAACTTCGACTTGGTGACCGCGTCGTTGACGTTGATCGCCGGGAAGAGGAGCTTGCCCTCGTTGGCGAGCAGGTACAGGCGGTGTACGCCGGTGGTGGTCTCCTCCGAGACGCCCTTGATCGCGTCGGCGAGGCCGGCGAACCAGCCCTTCGGCTTCTCGGCCAGCATGCGCTTGAGGAGCGCGAAGAAGATCTCCTCCTCCTCCGAGCCCGGCTTGTCGAGGAAGGCGGTGTCGCCGTTCTCGGCGCGCAGGCCGAGATGCACGAACATCGTGGCGTCGCCGCCGTCGTCGAGGATCATGTTCGGCATGCCGCCGTCATGCCACTCGAACAGCTTGGCGGTGTAGTTCCAGTAATCCTCCAGGGTCTCGCCCTTGATGGCGAAGACCGGGATGCCGGCGGCGGCGATCGCAGCGGCGGCGTGATCCTGGGTCGAGTAGATGTTGCACGACACCCAGCGGATGTCGGCGCCGAGAGCCTTCAGGGTCTCGATCAGCACCGCGGTCTGGATGGTCATGTGCAGCGAGCCGGCGATCTTGGCGCCCTTCAGCGGCTGGCTCGCGGCGTATTCCTCGCGCACGGCCATCAGGCCGGGCATCTCGGTCTCGGCGATCGCGATCTCCTTGCGGCCGAAATCGGCCAGGGCGATGTCCTTGACGATGTAGTCCTGCGCGCTCGGCATTGGTCCGTCTCCCGTGTCGTCCGGTTCGACGGGGCCTATAGCAGCCGCCCGGCGGGGAGGCAATCAAGATATAAAGATGTCTTTATGCGAGCGGTTCGAAGCGGCCCGGCTCGCATCCCCGCCCGTGCTTGCATGCGTTTTGCAGACGTCAGGCGCGTAACGCGGCCGGACCGGCCGCGCGCCTGCCGGGGTTCATCGATGCGTCACGCCTCCCTCTCGCGCCGCCAGTGGCTCGCCGGAGCCTCCGCCCTCGCGGCGCTCGGGCCCACCGGCACCGCGCTCGCGCAAGGGGCAGCCCCCGCCGGCCCGGCGGGGGCGCCGTCCGGCAGCTTGACCTACGGCATCTCGCTGTTCGACCTGCCGCTCACCACCGGCCAGCCGGACCGGGGTGCCGGCGGCTACCAGTTCACCGGGCTCACCCTCTACGATCCCCTGGTCGCCTGGGAGCTCGACGTCGCCGACCGGCCGGGCAAGCTGGTGCCGGGGCTCGCCACCGCGTGGGAGAGCGACGCCGCGGATCGCCGCAACTGGATCTTCCGCCTGCGCGAGGGGGTCAAGTTCCACGACGGCTCAGGGTTCGACGCCGACGCGGTGATCTGGAACTTCGACAAGGTGCTGGACGCCAAGGCGCCCCACTACGACCAGCGCCAGGCCTCGCAGGTGCGCCCGCGCCTGCCCTCGGTGGCCTCCTACAAGAAGCTCGACCCGATGACGGTGCAGGTCACCACCAAGGCGGTCGACGCGCTGTTTCCCTACCAGATGCTGTGGTTCCTGATCTCGTCGCCGGCGCAGTACGAGGCGGTCGGGCGGGACTGGACCAAGTTCGCGTTCCAGCCCTCGGGCACCGGCCCCTATCGGCTGGCCGCCCTGGTGCCGCGTGTGCGGCTCGACCTCGTGCCGAACGAGACTTACTGGAACGCCAAGCGGATGCCGCGGCTCGCCAAGCTGACGCTGGCCTGCATTCCCGAGGACCTGGCGCGGGCCAACGCCCTTCTCTCCGGCAATGCCGACCTGATCGAGCTGCCCGCCCCCGACGCGGTGCCGCGCCTCAAGGGTGCGGGCATGCGGGTGACCGGCAACGACACGCCGCATGTCTGGAACTACCACCTGTCGATGCTGGAGGGCAGCCCGTGGCGCGACCTGCGCCTACGCAAGGCCGCCAACCTCGCCATCGACCGCGACGGGGTGGCGGCGCTGATGGGCGGGCTCGCCACCCCGGCCGTCGGCCAGGTGCAGCCCTCGAGCCCGTGGTTCGGCAAGCCGGGCTTCCAGATCAAGTACGACGTCGACCAGGCCCGCAAGCTGGTGGGGGAGGCCGGCTACTCGCCCCAGAACCCGCTGCGCACGACTTTCATCATCCCGACCGGCGGCTCGGGCCAGATGCTGTCGCTGCCGATCAACGAGTTCGTGCAGCAGAGTTGGGCCGAGGTCGGGATCGCGGTCGAGTTCCGGGCGGTCGAGCTCGAGGTCGCCTACACCGCCTGGCGCCAGGGCGCCGCCGACCCGTCGCTGAAGGGCGTCACCGGCAGCAACATCGCGTACGTCACCTCCGACCCGCTCTACGCCATCCTGCGCTTCTACGATTCGAAGCAGGTCGCCCCGACCGGCGTGAACTGGAGCCACTACCGCAACCCGGAGGTGGATCGGCTCTGCGACGCGGTGCGGGCGAGCTTCGACCCGGCCGAGCAGGACATGATGCTGGCGCGCATCCACGAGATCGTGGTGGACGACGCGGTGCAGGTCTGGGTCGTGCACGACACCAACCCGCACGCGCTCTCGCGGAAGGTGAAGGGGTACACCCAGGCGCAGCACTGGTTCCAGGACCTGACGACCCTGGGATAGAGGCGGCCCGGAACGCATCGGCCCGTCACACGGGCCGATGATCTCGCAGACGACGCTCGTCAGCCGCGCAGGGCGGCGTAACCCCGCCCTGCCACCCGGCGGTCGGCGTCGACCTCCGCGAGGGGACCGACGAACCGCGGCCTGCGCCGGTCCGCGAGCGCATGCACCGCCATTGTCCCGCTCCGCCCGCGCAGCCGGTACGAACCGAGCGCCTCGGCCTCGATCCCCTCCGGCAGGGCCGGCAGCCGCGCGAGGACGGCCTCCGAGATCAGCACGTCGCGCTTCGTCTCGCGGCACAGCCCTTCGAGCCGGGCGGTCGTGTTCATGACGTCGCCGAAATACGCGATCTTGTGCCGGTCGACGCCCACCTCCGCCGTCACCACGCTGCCGCCGTGCAGGGCCGCGCGCAGTTCGGGCACCAGGCCGAAGCGTGCGAGCCAGCTTGCCCGGTCGCGGTCGAGAACCTGGCGGATCGCGAAGATGCAGGCAACGCAGCGCGCCCGCTCGATGCCTCGCGCGAGCGGCCAGGAGACGATCACCTGATCGCCCACGTAATCGTCGACCTGTCCGCGATGCCGACGCACCGGCTCGGCGATCGCCGAGAAGACCGCCGTCAGCAGTTCCTGCGCGGCGATGTCGCCGTTTCGATCCGCGTAGGCCGTCGAACCGACGAGATCGAGAAAAAGGAAGACGCGCTCCTCCCTGACCGGGCGGTGGTAGCGCCCGAGAATGAGGTTCACGAACGTCTCGCCGCCGATCAGGTCGCGCACCCGCAGGACCGACACGATGATGGCCGACATGACCAGGGCGAAGGGAATGGTCGAGAGCTTCGGCGTGATCGCCCCCATGAGCGGCTTGTCGACGATGCCGAGCGTCCAGAGGAGCAGGCCGGTCAGCGCCATGCCGACGACGATCACCAGCACGAGGCTGATCTCGGCAGCGACGACGTAGGCCGGCGTGGGCAGCCGCCGCAGTCGCTCGCTGTAGCCGGCGAGGAAGACGCCGCGCTGGTAGGCGATGGTGAAAAGGCCGATGAAGGTCCCGTACAGGATGCCCGCGAGCGTCGGCCCGTCGCTGAACAGGAGCCCATGCAGGGCACCGAACGAGGCGCTCACGGCGGCGATGATGATCCAGAAAGTCGCGGTGCCGCTCGACATCGTCTTCCTCGACTCGGGAACGATGTTGCATGATTGAACGAGCGGCAACGACGATACAACGATCATCGGATACTTGGCAGCAGCCGGTAACGCGGCCGGTGCGGCATCGCACAAGCCGCGTCGGGCGGAGGATCGAACCCCGGAGCGGCGGCGGGTCGTGTCCGGTACGGCCGGCCGGCCGACGAAAAAGGGAGATTGGTTCGCGTGCCGACGTGGATGTGGGTTCGCCGCGCGGCGAGAGAGACGAACCGCGCCGTCTGATAGGCGGATCCGTCCTCGCCGGACGGGCGTCACCCGCTCACCCCTGCCCGAACACCCGCGCCACATCCTCCTCCCCCATCACCCGGTACTGACCGGGCTCCAGGTCCGCCGGCAGGTCCAGCGCCCCGACCCGGTCGCGGTGCAGCGCCGTCACGTGGTTGCCGACCGCCGCGAACATCCGCCGGACCTGGTGGTAGCGCCCCTCCGTCAGGGTCACGGCGGCGCTCGTCGGGCCGTGGACCTCGAGATCGACCGGCAGGAGCGGCTTCTCCTCGCCCTCCAGCATCAGGGTGCCGGAGGAGAAGATCGCACCCTCGTCGCCGCGCAGGGGGCGATCGAGTGTCACCTGGTAGCGCTTCGAGACGCTGGCCTTCGGCGAGATGATCCGGTGCAGGAGCGCCCCGTCGTCGGTCAGCAGCAGGAGGCCGGAGGTCTCCTTGTCGAGGCGGCCGACGGTGGAGAGCGGCGGCTCGCGGCGGCGCCAGCGCGGCGGCAGTAGGCCGTAGACGAGCGGGCCGGCCTCCTTGTGCGAGCAGGTGACGCCGAGCGGCTTGTGCAGCATCAGCGCCACCCCGGGGAGCGGGTCGAGGGGCCTGGTCTGGACGGTGAGACGGGCCGGCAGGTCGGGATCGAGGGCGATGCGCCGGTCGGCGTCCAGCAGGGTTGCGCCGTCGAGCACGATCGTGCCGGCGCGAGCCAGCATCTGGATCTCGCGGCGCGAGCCGTAGCCGAGATTGGCGAGCAGCCGGTCGAGCCGGACCGACGGGACCTTGGCCTTCCCGCTCATCGCGTGCGGCTCATTTGCGCGCCTCGTGGATCTTGTAGCCCTGCGCGGCGGCCCGCTGCGTGACCTCGCGAAACACCTCGCCGAGCGTCGCCTCGTAGGGCAGATGGGTGTTGGCGGTGAGCCACAGCGTGCCGCCCGGCCGCAAGGCTGCGGCGGCGCGGCGGATGAAGGCCTGGCCCAGCGCCCGGTCCTCGGCGCCGCCGTCGTGGAAGGGCGGGTTCATCACCACGAAGTCGAGGCGCTCCGGCACCGCATCGGCGGCGCGGGCATCGGCCCATGTCACCGTCACGCGCGGCTCGTCGACGTTGCGCCGGGACGCCTCGACCGCCCGGCGGTCGTTGTCGACGAGGGCGAGCGCCGTCACCTTGGGCGAGGCCAGCACGGCGTGGGCGAGGATGCCGAGGCCGCAGCCGAGATCGGCACCGCGTCCGGACAGGGCGGGCAGGGTCTCGATCAGCAGGGCGGTGCCGGGATCGATCCGGTTCCACGAGAAGATGCCCGGCTGCGTCCACAGGCCGATACCGTCGTCGCGCCGCGGTGCGCCCTCGGCGATCGCCGCGTCGAGCCCGGACGGCGCGTCGGGCCGAACCGTGCGGACGATCCGGTGATGGCTTTTGGCGCTCTCGTCGAGGCGGCAGCCGAAGCCCGAGAGTTCGCGGGCGAGCCGCGAGCCGCCCTTGTCCTTCGGGGCGAGCACGGTCAGCGCCCCGCCGGGGGCGAGGGCGCGCAAGGCCAGCGCCAGGGTGTGGCGCCGCTCGAGGGTGCCGGGCGGGGCCAGCACGGTCAGGCTGTCGAGGGCGCCGGGGGCGAGGTCCTCGAGGGACTCGCTCCCGGGGACCAGGGGGGAGAGCTGCACCGCGCCGTCCGGGACGGCGGCGAGGTCGGCGGGCGGATGGCCGTAGACGCCCGGCCGGGCGATCGGGTCGGTCACGTCAGCCGCGGGGGAATTCCAGGCCCATCTCGCGGTAGCGCTCCGGGTCGTCGGCCCAATTCTCCCGCACCTTCACGAACAGGAAGAGGTGGACCTTGGTCTCGGCCGCCTCCGCGATGTCGATCCGGGCGGCCTGGCCGATGGCCTTGATGGTCTGCCCGCCCTTGCCGAGGACGATCGAGCGCTGGCTCTCGCGCTCGACGAAGATCGTCTGCTCGATCCGCACCGAGCCGTCGGGCCGGACCTGCCACTGGTCGGTCTCGACGGTCGAGGAATAGGGCAGTTCCTCGTGCAGCCGGTCGTAGATCTTCTCGCGGGTGATCTCGGCGGCGAGCATCCGCAGCGGCGCGTCGGAGACCTGGTCCTCGGGGTAGAGCCAGGGGCTCGGCGGCATCCGGCCGGCGAGTTCCCGGCGCAGGTCGTCGACCCCGTCGCCGGTGAGCGCCGAGATCATGAAGATGCGCTCGAACTTCACCCGCTCGTGGAGCGAGGCGGCGAGCGCCAGCAGGCGCTCGCGGGCCATCAGGTCGATCTTGTTGAGCACCAGGTATTTCGGGCGCTTCAGATCCGGCATCCGGGTGAGGATCGCCTCGACCTCCTCGTCCACCCCCTTGCGGGCGTCGATCAGCAGGCAGACCGCGTCGGCATCGGCCGCGCCGCTCCAGGCCGAGGTCACCATCGCCCGGTCGAGGCGGCGCTTGGGCGCGAAGATGCCGGGGGTGTCGACGAGGACGATCTGCGCGTTGCCCTCCATGGCGATGCCGCGCACCAGCGCCCGGGTGGTCTGCACCTTGCGCGACACGATCGACACCTTGGTGCCGACGAGGCTGTTGAGCAGGGTGGACTTGCCGGCATTCGGCACGCCGATCAGGGCGACGAAGCCCGCCCGGGTGTCCTTGGGCTGTGCGGGTTGGGGCGCCGCCGCTTCGGGCGGCGCGGTATCGGGGGCGGCGGTCTCCGGCAGGCCGGAATCGTCGGTCTCGGGCGTGGTGTCGTCGTCGATCATTCTGGTTGCTCCCCGGGCTCGTCCCCGGTCCACAGCCCCTCGCGCAGCAGGAGCGCGCGCGCGGCCGTCTGCTCGGCCAGCCGCTTGGAGCCGCCGATGCCGAGGCCGGGCTCGGTCCCGGTGACCCGGGCCTCGATGTGAAATTGCGGCGCGTGGTCGGGCCCGGACCGTTCCACCACCACGTAGGTCGGGGTCGGCCAGCCTTGCGCCTGCGCCCATTCCTGGAGCGCCGATTTCGGGTCGCGGCTGCGGGTCCCCTCGGTCTGGCGGTCGGCCTCGAAGGCACGGTCGATCACCGCCTTGGCGGCGCCGTAGCCGGCATCGAGGAAGATCGCCCCCAGGATCGCCTCGCAGACGTCGGCGAGGATCGCGGCGTTGCGCCGGCCGCCGCCATGGACCTCGCCGCCGCCGAGGTTCAGGTGCGGCCCGACCTCCCAGGCATTGGCGACGATGGCGCAGCTCTCGCGCCGCACCAGGCTCGACAGGCGGCGCGACAGGTCGCCCTCGTCGGCGCCCGGCAGCGCGTTGTAGAGCCCGTCGGCCACCGCGAGCCCGAGCACCCGGTCGCCGAGGAATTCGAGGCGCTGGTAGCTGTTCTTACCGTTGGTCGCGCTGACATGGGTCAGCGCCCGGATCAGCAGGTCGCGGTCGGCGAAGCGATGGCCGATGCGCTCCTCGAGCACCGAGAGGTCGGGCCGCCGCCGCATCCCGCGCTTGCGCCGCGGCGGGGCCTCGCCCGGCCCCGCGGTGCCGGAAACCGGGAGGGCGGCGTCGGGCTGGGTGTCGGCCCGCTCCGCGGGCTCGGCGTCGCTCACGCTCGGGCTCCCGTCAGTGGATCGGCTTGAACAGGCGGTTCCAGCGCACCGTCCACGGCCAGTTCCAGATCTGCCAGGCGGCCGCGCCCTCGTCGATCGAGAAGAAGATCACCTCGGCCCGGCCGATCAGGTTCTCGTACGGCACGTAGCCGACATTGCCGAGATCGCGCGAATCGGTCGAGTTGTCGCGGTTGTCGCCCATCATGAAGAAGTGGTTCGCCGGCACGGTGTAGACCTGGGTGTTGTCCCACAGGCCGCGGTCGCCGTCGCGCTCGATGATCTCGTGGGTGACGCCGTTGGGCAGGGTCTCGCGGTATTGCGGCACCAGGGTCGGCTGGCCGAAGGCGTCGGTGGTCGAGTAATCGGCGATGCGCTCGCGCTTGACCGCCCGGCCGTTGATGTTGAGCACGCCCTCGATCACCTGGATCCGGTCGCCCGGCAGGCCGATCACCCGCTTGATGTAGTCGGTGGCGTTGTCCTTCGGCAGCTTGAACACCACGATGTCGCCGCGCTTGGGCTCCGCGCCCCAGATCCGGCCCTTGGCCTCGAACGGCAGGTATTCACTCAGCGGCAGCGAGTACTTCGAGTAGCCGAGCGAGTACTTCGACACGAAGAGGTAGTCGCCGATCAGGAGGGTCGGGATCAGCGAGCCGGACGGGATGTTGAACGGCTGGAACAGCAGGGTGCGGACCACCAGGGCGATCAGCAGCGCCTGGACGCCGACCTTGACGGTCTCCTTGATCGAGTCCCAGAGGCCGGCATCCTTGCCGCGTTTCAGGTCCTGGTCCGTGCGTGCGCGATCCATGCTCGTCTCTCCGGCGGTCCGTGCAGAATACGCCTGGGCACCCGCCGAGGGCACGCGGCCGGCTTTTTGCGCGGTGCGGGGGGTCTAGACCAACGCTTGCCCGCCCGCAACGCGGCGCGGCGGAGTGGGCGAATCGGTCCGTTCGGCCTTGTCCCCCGGCGACGGCGCGCCGCTCAAGCGGGACTCTGCCCCTCAGGCAGCGCCTCGATGATCACGAAGGCCTGGGCGAGCGGGGGATCGTCGGTGAGCGTCACGTGGACCACCGGGCGATGGCCCGGCGGCATCAGGGCGGCGAGGCGCTCGGCGGCGCCGTTGGTGAGCCGCAGGGTCGGGCGGCCGCCCGGCAGGTTCACCACCTCCATGTCGCGCCAGAACACGCCGTGGCTCATGCCGGTGCCGAGCGCCTTGGAGCAGGCTTCCTTGGCGGCGAAGCGCCGCGCGTAGGAGGGCGCCCGGGCGGCGCGGCGGTCGCTGCGGGCCCGCTCGCCCTCGGTGAAGACCCGGTGGGTGAAGCGGTCGCCGAAGCGCTCGAGCGAGCGCTCGATGCGGCGGATGTCGCAGAGGTCGGAGCCGATGCCGACGATCATGCGGCGCTCGCGACGCGAGCGGCGTCCATCGCGGCCCGCATCGCCCGGATCGCCGCCGGCAGCCCGTCGAAGATCGCCTCGGCCATCAGCGCGTGGCCGATGTTGAGCTCACGCACCTGCGGCAGGGCGGCGACCGGGCCGACGCTGTCGACCGTCAGGCCGTGCCCGGCATGGATCTCGAGGCCGAGGGCGCGGCCGTGCTCGGCGGCGCGGGCGAGGCGGGCGAGCTCGGCCCGCACCGCGGCCGCATCCCCGGCGATCACCGCCTCGCAATAGGTGCCGGTGTGCAGCTCGACCACGGGAGCGCCGAGCGCCCGGGCGGCCTCCATCACGTGCACCTCCGGCTCGACGAAGAGCGAGACCCGCACCCCGGCCTCGACGAGGCGGGCGATCGCGGGCGCGAGGTGCTGGCGGCCGCCGACGATGTCGAGCCCGCCCTCGGTGGTGCGCTCCTCGCGCTTCTCCGGCACCAGGCAGGCGGCATGGGGCTGCAGCCGCAGGGCGATGGCCACCATCTCGTCGGTCGCCGCCATCTCGAAGTTCAGCGGCCGGTCGATCTCGCGCCGCAGCCGCTCGACATCGGCGTCGCGGATGTGGCGGCGATCCTCGCGCAGGTGGGCGGTGATGCCGTCGGCCCCGGCAGCGATCGCCGCATGCGCCGCCCGCACCGGATCCGGCATCGTGCCGCCGCGGGCGTTGCGCAGGGTGGCGACGTGATCGACGTTGACGCCGAGGCGAAGGGGCGAGGCGGGCATCGGGCGGGCTCCGGACAATGCCCGCGATGTAGCGTCGTCCCTCCGGCGCCGCCACCCGCACGCTTGGGCAATCTCCCTTGGGCGATCTCCGGGGCGATCTGCCGACCCGTCCGGCCCCGCCCGTGGAACAACACTCCCCCGCAATCCGTGCCGGACCGTGCGCATCCGCCTGGACAACCTCGCCCGGTGCGCCGCACTGTGCGGCCTCCGCGGCGCGGGCCCGCCGGTTCGCCCGGCGCGGGCCGCACCCCGCCGCGACAACCCGACGACCGATGCTCGGGCGGGCCGCGCGGCCCGCCCCGGAGGCCCACGATGTCTGCTCGACGGCTCGACCGCGGCGGTGACGCGCCCGCCCGGCTGCCCCTGCCGCCCCGCCCCCACACCTTCGCCGCGTTCGTCCCCCATCCCGGCGCGTCGCCGGGATCCGCGCGGCCGGAACTCCCGGCCTCGGCGGCGGTTGCCCGGGGGATGCGTCGCATGACCCTGCGAGAGACCTGCTTGCCCGGAACCCTGCGGTTGATCCTGACGGCCTGCGCCGTGCTCTCGGTCGCCGGAGCGGCCCACGCGCAGCAGG
This sequence comes from Methylobacterium ajmalii, assembly GCF_016613415.1. Classification (GTDB taxonomy): domain Bacteria; phylum Pseudomonadota; class Alphaproteobacteria; order Rhizobiales; family Beijerinckiaceae; genus Methylobacterium; species Methylobacterium ajmalii. The sequence goes on from NZ_JACWCT010000085.1 coordinate 49,693, forward strand.
GCTCGGCGCCCGCGGATGCCGGGAAGCCGCCGGCGGCGGCGCCCGCCCCCGCCGCGCAGCCTCCCGCCGTCCAGGCGCCCGCCC
>NZ_JACWCT010000086.1:0-10934 GCF_016613415.1 Methylobacterium ajmalii
GGCAGCGTTTCGGGCAGCGGTATTGTCGGCATTGGTTGTTGCGCACGCGACGAGCGACACTGGCTGTGAGGCCGATCGTGGCACGGTGACGAGAGTCCGCAAACCACCCGTTGCCGACCCTCGGGAGGTCCGCTTCCAGGATGTTGAAACAAAGGCCAAAAACCGGATCGGGTGAAAAGCCTCCGGTCCGCTTTCGAGCTACTCCGCTGAGAAGCAGACCTTTGATGTTCGATGTCGTCATCGTCGCGCAAACGCGGCATGACGTTCCATAGACTGTCGGCTACCCGTCCCCGACCGCGGGCATCATCGCCCGTCGACCGCGCTGAATGCCTCCACCGGGGTCGGATCAATCGGAGTCGCGGGACCGAACCGGAAAGGCACCAGGGCCGACCCGGTCCGATAGACGGACGGTTGAGCGCAGAGGCGACGAGACGTTCCGCTCAGACTTTGGACTGGAGGAGTTCGATCACGTTGCTCCAAGGGTCTACCAGGAAGGCGACCCGAACCTTCCAGTCATCGTTGTCAACGGGTTCCAGCGTGACCGTCACGCCGCGATCTTGCAGCGTCTCGACAGCCGCATCTACGTCGTCGACCCACAGGCCGAGATGATGCCAGCCGTGCGAGCCGAAGCTCGCATAGAGGTCGTCACTTGCGGGGCCCCCATCTGCGCCGGGACCGGACACGAGCTCGATCCAGAAGGTCGGATCGCCAGCCAGCGCCATCTCGGTGAAGGTCATGCCGTTGAGGTCGAACGCCCTCGTCTCGTGCATGTCCAGCTTCTCCCGGTACCACTCCACCGCGGCGTCGCGCTCGGCGACGCGCAGTCCGACATGGGCTCCCCGGAGCGTTTTCAGGACGTTGGTCATGATCTTTCCCTCAAGGTGTCGTGCTCGAATGAGCACGGCGGCAGATGCCACCATCGGGTACGTCCGGCTGTTCCGTTCCAGCGCTCAGAGCCCTGGTTCCGCGCCCAGCATGTTTGGCAACATGCTGTCAATCTTTCACTCATTGACATCATGCTGTCAAGATCGGACCTTGGTTCGCCGTCCGCCGAATTGGAACCGCTCTGCCGATGTCGTCCGACCCGATGACCCAGCTCATCCTCGCGATCTTTCGCACCAACAGCCGTCTGGTCCTGAGGGGTGACCAATTGACGGCTCCGCTCGGGCTGACAAGTGCGCGCTGGCAGGTGCTGGGAAGCGTGGCGGAGGCGGACTCGGCGCGGTCGGTCTCGGAACTGGCACGGGATCTCGGCGTCTCGCGACAGGGCGTGCAGCGGATCGCTGGCGAGTTAGTCACGGAGGGAATCCTCGCCTATCAACCCAACCCCCGCCACAAGCGTGCGCACCTCGTCGTCTTCACCGCGGAAGGTCGCCGTCTCTACGACCGCGCGATGGCGGTGCAAGCTCCCTGGGCGCAATCGCTGGCCGAAACCCTGACGCCAGAGCTGATCACGTCCGCCACAGTTGCCCTGGGCGTCCTGACAAGTCGTTTGCAGGAAGAGCTGGAGGCTGCTGGGACAACGGCCGCCGAATGACCTCGTCCTAGATTTGAAATGACGTCCGCTTCCGACATTGTTCAGTGAACTGCTCGGCGTCATACAAGGGCCGGAGGCGGAACGTCCGCTTCAGGGAGAAGGGTAAGGGTCCGCTTCCCACCCTCAGCGGACCTCCACACGGCCAAGCTGATCGAGTTTGACCCTAGCGGTGCGGGCGCGGCCCGGCCCCGACGGCGGCTCGGGCATCGGGCGGGCGGTATCCCGGGACGTCGCCGACCCGCTCCGCCAGCATCGCCAGCAGGCGATCGAGGCCGTCGGCGGGCAGCGCCGCGCTCGTCGCGAGACAGTAGACCTCCCAGCCGACCGAGACGAAGCCGAGGCCGAAGCGCTCCGCCGCCGCGCGGGCGCCCAGGCCCGCATCGGCGGCGCCCGACGCGATCACCGCCGCCACCGCCTGGTGGGTGAATTCCTCGAAGCCGTAGCCGACGATCTCGTCCGGCGGGATCCCGGTCTCGGCGAGCAGCCGGTCGAACCAGGCCCGGGTGCCGGACCCCTTCTGCCGGTTGACGAAGCGGGCCTTCCTCGCCCTCAGGTCGGCCGGCGTCGCGAGCCCAAGCGGGTTGCCGGGGGCGACCAGCAGGCCCTGCTCGCGCTCGAACAGCGGGTGGACCCGGAATGCCGGGTCGGCGACGATGTCGGCGAAGGGCGGGCCGGCAGCGGCCGGGCCGGCGGCCCCGCAATGGAAGCCCGCCGCATCGGCGCGCCCGTCGACGAGCCGGACCACCGCGTCGCGGCTGCCGATCACCGCGACCTCGGCCCCGCCCCATTCCGACAGGACCTGCATCAGCAGGGGATCGTGGCTCGCCGCCACGGCGAGGCGGAGCGGAACGGCGAACCGGGCGGCGAGGTGGGCCTGCATCGCCCGCGCCTCGCGGGCGAACGACGGGGCGAGCGCCGCGGCCGCGACCGAGAGGGCCTCGTGCAGGGCCGCGCCGGCCTCGGTCAGCGTCGTGCCGTGGCCGCGGGTCTTGCGCACGAGCTGATGGCCGAGATCCGCCTCGAGCGTCCGCACGCGCTCCCAGGCCGCGCGATAGGACAGACCGATCTCGGTCGCGGCGCCCTGCACCGAGCGGGTGCGGGCGATGGCGCGCAGCAGCGTGAAGGTGTCGGCGACGGCGATGCGCGCCCGGCCGATCCGCAGCCAACCGCCGAGCCCGAGCTCGACCACGGGAGCCTCGTCCATGAAAACCGCCCTCGCGCTGTCATCCAAGGGGTGCAGTCCACCGCGACGCCCCTCGTCCGGCGCGATCCAGGGACCCGACGGCACCGCGCCGGCATGTCCGTCCAGCGCGTTCGAAGAGGCCTGCCGGACGTCCGCATCGGCAGCAGGCAACATATTGAGGGCCGAAAAACGGCAGTGTACCGCCGTTTCATCACCCGCGCCGCACACCGGGTCGCCGGCGCGCCCGCCCGGCAGGCGGGCCGCGACACCGGGACGGGACGTGCGAGGACCGCACCATGCATCCGGAACTCCTCCATCCGACGGACGTCCGCCCCCGGCTCGACCGGCCGAGGATCGCGCCGCCCGAGGCGATGGCCCGGATGCGCGACGGCCGGACGGCGCGCCTGCCGACGGGCTGGATCCAGGACGGGGGCTTGCGGGCCTTCCGGGGCGATGCCGGGTATCTCGGTCGCTCGATCGCGGCGCTAAAGCTCTACCTGACCCTCGTCGTCAGCCAGGACGCGGGTCCGAACGCCGACGGCCAAGCCCCGATCCCGGCCCCGATCCCGATGTCCTACGAGCGGATCGCCGCCCTCTCGGGCCTCTCGGATCCGCTGATCTGCGCCGGCAAGCGGGCGCTGATCGACCAGGGCCTCGTCACCACCGCCGACGAGCGGCCGGGCGGGACAATCGCCTACCGGCTGGTCGGCCTGCGCCCGTCGGTCGCCGTGGTCGACCTCCTGCACGCGCCGCAGGAGTGCGGCCGGATCGACGCCCTGCACCGCCTGACCTGCCGGAAGGCGCCGAACCTCGCCGCGCTCAAGACCTACCTGCTGCTCTGCGCGGACGGGGGCGATCCGGACGGCGTCGTCTCCCTCGACATCGACGCCGCGTCGCGGCTCACCCAGACCAGCCACGTCAAGATTTCCGCCGCGCTGCTCGCCCTGCAGGGCCTCGGCCTCGCCGAGCCGCTCGCGAGCCCGTTGCGCTCGGGCGACCATCGCCGGCTGCGGCTCCTCCCGCTGCGCTGATCCCGCGCCCGGGACGGGAGCGCCGAGGAGACGCGAAGGGGGGCGGACATCCGACGCACGGTGGACTAAAGTCTGCCGTGCCGCGCCGTTGCGACCTTTACCAAATCGCAGCAGAGATCGGACCATTGACGGGGCGACCCGAGCGCGCTTGCCCCCGAGCCCGTTCGCAACCGAGCGCCGATGCCCGGTGCCCCGCCCCCCCACGCGAAACGATCGAGCCGGAGACGACATGAAGACGCGCGCCGCGGTTGCCTGGGAAGCCAAGAAGCCGCTCACCATCGAGACCATCGACCTCGAGGGCCCGAAGGCCGGCGAGGTGCTAGTCGAAGTGATGGCCACCGGCATCTGCCACACCGACGCCTACACCCTGTCGGGCCTCGATTCGGAGGGCAAGTTCCCGGCGATCCTCGGCCACGAGGGCGCGGGCATCGTCCGCGAGGTCGGCGCCGGCGTGACGACGTTGAAGCCCGGCGACCACGTCATCCCGCTCTACACGCCGGAGTGCCGCAACTGTAAGTCGTGCCTCTCGCAGCGCACGAACCTCTGCACGGCGATCCGGAGCACGCAGGGCCAGGGCGTGATGCCGGACGGCACCAGCCGCTTCCGCTGCGACGCGACCGGCGGCAGCCCGGGCGCCAACACCGTGTACCACTACATGGGCTGCTCGACCTTCTCGAACTTCACCGTTCTGCCGGAGATCGCGCTGGCGAAGGTGCGCGAGGACGCCCCCTTCGACAAGATCTGCTACATCGGCTGCGGCGTGACCACGGGTCTCGGCGCCGTCATCTACACCGCGAAGGTGTGGCCGGGCGCCAACGTGGTGGTGTTCGGGCTGGGCGGCATCGGCCTCAACGTGATCCAGGGCGCCCGCATGGTCGGCGCCGACAAGATCATCGGCGTCGACATCAACCCCGACAAGCGCGCCATGGCCGAGAAGTTCGGCATGACCCACTTCATCAACCCCAACGAGGTCGGCACCGACAAGGTCGTGCAGGCGATCCTCGACGTGACCGGCGGCGGCGCCGACTTCTCGTTCGACTGCACCGGCAACGTCAACGTGATGCGCCAGGCGCTCGAGTGCTGCCACCGCGGCTGGGGCGAGTCGATCGTCATCGGCGTGGCCGAGGCCGGCCGCGAGATCTCGACCCGTCCGTTCCAGCTCGTGACCGGCCGCGTCTGGAAGGGCTCGGCCTTCGGCGGCGCCCGCGGCCGCACCGACGTGCCGAAGATCGTCGACTGGTACATGGAGGGGAAGATCAACATCGACGATCTGATCACCCACACCATGCCGCTCGAGGAGATCAACCACGGCTTCGACCTGATGCACGAGGGCAAGTCGATCCGCTCGGTCGTGGTGTTCTGACAACCGGATGAGCCCGGCGGCGCCGTCCGGCGCCGCCGATACAGGGTCGAGAGCCGCAGGGGATCACGGCGACATGGACACCATCTCGAAGGCCCGCTCGCATGGCGGCATCCAGGGCGTGTACCGGCACGAGGCCGAGACGACGCGCTGCCCGATGACCTTCGCGGTCTACCTGCCGCCGCAGGCCGAATCCGGCAAGGTGCCGGTCCTGTGGTACCTGTCGGGCCTCACCTGCACCCACGCCAACGTGATGGACAAGGGCGAGTACCGGCGGGCCGCGGCGCGCCACGGCGTCGCCATCGTCGCCCCCGACACCAGCCCGCGCGGGCCGGACGTGCCGGACGAGCCCGACAACTGGCAGTTCGGCTGCGGCGCCGGCTTCTACGTCGACGCCACGCAGGCGCCCTACGACCGCAACTACCGGATGTGGTCCTACGTCACCGAGGAGCTGCCGGCCCTCGTCGCCCGCGAGTTCCCGGTCGACATGGAGCGCCAGGGCATCTTCGGCCACTCGATGGGCGGCCACGGCGCGCTCACCATCGCGCTCAACCACCCCGAGCGGTTCCGCTCGTGCAGCGCCTTCGCGCCGATCGTCCAGCCCTCGACCGCCGGCTGGTCGAAGCCGGCGCTGACCAAGTATCTCGGCGCGGACAAGGCCGCCTGGCGGCGCCACGACGCCACCGCGCTGATCGAGGACGGCCACCGCTTCCCCGAGTTCCTGGTCGACCAGGGCACGGCCGATTCCTTCCTCGACGAGGGCCTGCGCCCCTGGCTCCTGGAGGAGGCGTGCAAGAAGGCGGGCATCGGGCTGACCCTCAACATGCGCGAGGGCTACGACCACTCCTACTTCTTCATCTCGACCTTCATGGACGACCACATCGCCTGGGCCGCCGAGCGCCTGCGCTGACCGCCCGGGGCGGGCCGGCCTTCGAGGCCGGCTCGTGATCCGGCGTCGCGGGGCGGGACGGCGCGCTCGTCGCCGGTGCGGGGCGGCCTCGCGCAGGGCCGCCTTGGACGGGGCTCCCTTGCACGGGCCTCACTTGCACGGGCAACCCTTGCCGCGGCCCGCACCGGCCGGCATCCGACGGGCATGGCCCGGATGACCCTGGACGATACGACCCTCGCGCCCTTCCTGGCGGCCTTCTACGAGCGGGTGCGCGAGGACCCGCTCATCGGCCCGGTCTTCGCCGCGGCGATCCCGGAGGCCGGCTGGCCGCAGCACCTGGCGACGATCGAGGCGTTCTGGTCCTCGGTCCTGTTCCGCACGGGGCGCTACAAGGGCAACCCCTTCGGCCGGCATCAGGCGCTCGGCGTGCTGCGCCCCGAGCACTTCGCCCGCTGGCTCGACCTCTTCCGCGAGACGGCGGCGGCGCGCTTCTCCCCGGACGACGCCGCCCTCCTGCAGGAGCGGGCCGAGCGGATCGGGGCCAGCCTCAGGGCCGGCCTGTTCTTCCGGCCCGAGGGACCGGGTTCCGACACGGCGAGAGCCACGATACCTGCAAGATGAGCGTTAGGCCCGCTCCCATGCGGGCGGCGTGCAGGAGGTGGAGCGTCGGGGGCATCGGGACATGCGGGCTCCGGCCGACGATCCGGCCGCCGATCGGGCAGGCGGGCCCGATGCCGGCCAGGGCGCCCAGGCAGGCGATCGGGCGCTCGCGCAGCGGCGCGACCGGAAGAAGGGCAGGGGAGCCGGGCTTGAGCAGTCGGCCCGCCCACCGCCGATCCTCCGGGGGGCGGCCCACGAGCGCGACGATCCGCGACATCGCCCTCATGCCGTTCGGTTTCCTCCAGCCGTGGCGCAGGCATGGCCACGATCGTTCGCCGCGGATGCCGGGGGGTCCCCAGCCTTCGGCTGCGCCGATCGATGTCGGGTCGTGCACCGGTCTCGCGACCGGCCCATTGCGCGTCTCATGAACTGGCCGACGGGGCGGTCGGCGCCGGGGGACCTATCGCGGCTTGCCCTAACAAACGATGCTGCGGCCGGGTTCGTCGGGCTTGCGCCACCGACCGGGAAGGAGCGTGATGGAACCACTTCAGCATGTCGACGGCCCCGAGCCGGCCGACCTCGACCACCGGGGAGACGCTGCGGCGAATGCCGAGGCCGGCCTGGCCGCGGCCTTCCTCGTCGAGGTGATGGGCGAGGACGTCGCGGCCGCCTTCTTCGCCCGGTTCGGCCCCGTCATGGCCCAGGCCTGCCGCCAGGCGGAGGATCTCGCCCACGGGCTTCGTGCCGAGGACGAGCCGGAGACCGAGCTGCCCGCGAGGCGGGTCCGACGCACCGGGACGCCGTGGGGAGGCCTGCCGTGGGAAGCCCTGCCGCCCGAGGACCGGACGCGCATCGACCGGCTGGCGGGGCGGATCGGGCGCGGGGAGGCTTGCGCGCCGGTGGTCGTCATGATGCGCCGCAGCGCGGCCGACCCCCAGCCCTACGACCTGGTCTCAGGGGCGGACGAGTTCGTGGCGCTCGTCGACGTCATGGGTCGCGCCACGGTGCCGGTCCGCGTCGTCCCGCCGGTGCCCCCGGAGACCCTCGCCCTGTTCGACGACCCGCAGGGCTGATACGATTTCCCGCAGCGAGCGCCGAGCGATCGGTCGCAAAATCGTATGACGCCTCGCTCGCGGCGGTCCGGCCCCGGGCGGAAACCGGCGGTCGGATCCGGAGCCATTCCTCGCAGGAATGACAGCGTTCCCGATCGGTCTTGGACATCGGCCGGAGCGGCGTGCAGATTGCGCGCGAGCGACATTCCCGATGCCCTGCCCGGCGTCCCGGCCCGCGCCGCCGCGCGGGCCAGCGTCGATTGCTGCCGCAATACATGCAGCGTCCGATTTCTATTCTGGATACTGCCTGATTTTTCGAAATCCGCAGCTTGACGGGTAGGGTCGCGGCGGATATCGATGCCGCCGTCCACTACGACGATGCGGGAGAGACCGAGGGACGACACGTCACCTCGGCGCCGACGGAGCAACCGCCCCGGAAACTCTCAGGCAAAAGGACCGTGTCGTCAGGACGATCTGGAGAGAGGCGGCTGCGACAGGCCGTCCACCGAAGGGGATGTCCGGCCGCGCCAGCGGGCGGACGACGCTCTCAGGTACCGTGACAGATGGGGCGTAGGGGCGGGATCCATCCCGCCCTCGGCTTCTCGTGCGCTCGGAAACCAGATCCATGCCCCACATCGCCGTCATCGGCGCCGGTATCACCGGCGTGACCACCGCCTATGCGCTGAGCGAGCGCGGATACGACGTCACGGTCCTCGACCGTCACCGCTATGCCGGGATGGAGACCTCGTTCGCCAATGGCGGCCAGCTCTCGGTCAGCAACGCCGAGGTCTGGAACAAGACCGCGACCATCCTCCAGGGCCTCAAGTGGATGATACGGCGCGACGCGCCGCTGCTCGTCAACCCGAAGCCGAGCTGGCACAAGTATTCCTGGATGGCCGAGTTCATCGGCCAGATCCGGCACTACGAGGCCAACACGATCGAGACCGTGCGCCTGGCGCTCGCCGCCCGCCGGCAGATGTTCGCGATGGCCGAGCGGGAGAACATCGCCTTCGACCTGGAGAAGCGCGGCATCCTGCACTTCTACCGCGACAAGGCCGGGTTCGATAAGGCGCTCGCGGTCAACGCGCTGCTGCGCAAGGGCGGCCTTGAGCGCGACCCGGTCACCCCCGAGGAGATCCGGGCCATCGAGCCGACCCTGCAGGGCGCGTATCACGGAGGCTTCTTCACCCCGTCCGATTCGACCGGCGACATCCACAAGTTCACCCGGGGCCTCGCCGAGGCCTGCGCCCGCCGCGGCGTCGCCTTCCGGTACGACGCCGCGATCGAGACGATCGCGCCGGCCGGCGAGGGCTGGCGCATCCACTGGCTGCCGGTGGGGCGCGACGACGGCGATGCGCGGGCCGCGCGGTGGGAGCCGCTCGAGGTGGACGGCGTGGTAATCTGCGCCGGCTGCGCCAGCCGCGACCTCGCCGCCGGCCTCGGCGACCGCCTGAACATCTACCCGGTGAAGGGCTACTCGATCACCGTGCAGCTGCACTCGCCGGAGAGCCAGGACGCCGCGCCGCAGGTCAGCATCCTCGACGACGCGACGAAGATCGTGACGAGCCGCCTCGGGCGGGACCGGTTCCGGGTCGCCGGCACGGCGGAGTTCAACGGCTTCAACCGCGACATCCGGCACGACCGGATCGAGCCGTTGGTGCGCTGGACGCGCGAGCAGTTCCCGCGCGTGGCGACCGACCGGGTGGTGGCCTGGAGCGGCCTGCGGCCGATGATGCCCGGCATGCTGCCGCGGGTCGGGCCGGGCCGGCAGCGGGGCATCTTCTACAATACCGGGCACGGCCACCTGGGCTGGACCCTGTCGGCCGCGACGGCGCAGATCGCCGCCGACGCGATCGAGCGCGGCCTGCCGGTCGAGCGCTGCCGCCTCGCGGCCTGATCCGGCGCGCGTCCCGCCGTCGGCCGCCGGACGCCTCCGTCGTCGCGGTGTCCGGAGACAGCGGCCGGCACGTCGTCGCGACGCGCGGGACGCTCGCCGCCTAGCCCGCGGCCGCCGGCCGTGGCACGCCTCAGGTGTCGGGTGGCCGCCGTGGTCGCCTCGCGAAACGCCCGATCGCCCTCGTCGCCCGGTGCCTCGGCGCCGGTCCGACGGGGGCTTCGTGCAGTCCGCCGCAACCGGAAATCCGGGGAGGCGGGCGCCGGTCATCGGGATCGCCCGGCCCGCCGCATCCCGCCGCGGCACGGCGGCTTCCCGCAAAAAAGTATCGGTCGCGCCCGCGAATCGTAGTTGCTGCCCCCGCCCGCCTCCTTACCTTACGGTCCACATGCCAGGCCTCGCGGCCGGCAGCGCCGCTCCGGAAATACCGGAGGGCGCATCAGGGAGAAGCGCCGCACGAAGATCCGCCGGGTCGCACCGGACGGGATCCGTGCCTCTGCGGAGGGAAGGGCGATCGATGCAGCCCGATCTCGAACTGGTCCAGGTCGGCCCCGAGACCTCGTTCAAGGCGTGGGCGCACGGCTACCCGTACCGGACGGTGCGCTGGCACTTCCACCCCGAATGCGAGCTGCACCTCGTCACCCATACGAGCGGCACGTTCATGGTCGGCGACCATGTCGGGTCGTTCGAGCCCGGCCACCTCGTCCTGGTCGGCCCGAACCTGCCGCATAACTGGATCAGCGCCACGGAGCCGGGCGAGGTCGTGCCCGAGCGGGGCCTGGTGCTGCAATTCACCCGCGAGCGCATCGCCGCCGCCGCCCGGGGCTTCCCGGAGCTCGCCGGCCTCGAGACCCTGCTCGGCGACGCCTCGCGGGGGATCGAGTTCGGCCCCGGCCTCGCCGGACCGGCGGCCGCCCTGATGACCGAGCTGATCGCCGCGACGGGCGTGCGGCGCCTCGCGGTGTTCCTGGAGCTGCTCGACCGCCTGGCCCACCATCCGCGCCGGCCGCTGCTGGGACCGGAATACCGGTTCGATCCGGGCGCGGCGACGGCGGGCACGATCAATCACGTGCTCGCCCACATCGACACCCACCTCGACCACGACCTGCGCGAGGCCGACCTCGCCGCCCTGTGCGGGCGCAGCGCGAGCGCGTTCTCGCGGCTCTTCCGCCAGCACACCGGGATGGGGTTTTCCCGCTACGTCAACCGCCTGCGGATCGACCGGGCCTGCCACCTCCTGATGGCGGGCGACCGCCCGGTCACCGAGATCTGCTTCGAGGTCGGCTTCAACAACGTCTCGAACTTCAACCGGCAGTTCCTCGCCCACAAGGGCGTGGCGCCGTCGCGCTTCCGGGCCTCGCACCGCCTCGTCGCCGCGCCGGCCGGCG
>NZ_JACWCT010000086.1:10992-47832 GCF_016613415.1 Methylobacterium ajmalii
GGCCGGCGCCCGGGGGCCGGCCCCCGCGCCGCGCGGCGCCTCCGACCCTCTCGCCGATCCCCACCGCGGAGACGTTCCCATGATCCGAGGAAGCCTGTTTCGCCCGAGCCCGCGCCGATTAGCGCTGCCCTTCGCCGCCCTCGCCTGCCTCGTCGGCGGCGCGGCCGGGGCCGCCCCGGTGGAGAACGCCACGGTCGCCTTCCTGATGCCCGACCAGGCCTCGACCCGCTACGAGGAGCACGACCATCCGGGCTTCGCGGCCGAGATGAAGAAGCTCTGCCCGACCTGCCGGGTGCTGTACCAGAACGCCGACGGCAACGCCTCGCGCCAGCAGCAGCAGTTCAACTCCGCGGTCTCGCAGGGCGCCAAGGCGATCGTGATCGACCCAGTCGACTCGACCGCCGCCGCCTCGCTGGTGAAGCAGGCGCAAGGCCGCGGCATCAAGGTGATCGCCTACGACCGGCCGATTCCGGCGGCGGCGGCCGACTACTACGTCTCGTTCGACAACGAGGCGATCGGCAAGTCGATCGCGCAGTCGCTGGTGCGCCATCTCAAGGCCAAGGGCGTGCCGACGGAGGGCGGGCTCCTCCAGATCAACGGCTCGCCGACGGACGCGGCGGCCGGCCTGATCAAGAAGGGCATCCACGACGGCCTGGCCGAGGGCGGCTACAAGACGCTCGCCGAGTACGACACGCCGGACTGGGCGCCCCCGAAGGCCCAGCAATGGGCGAGCGGCCAGATCTCGCGCTTCGGCAAGCAGATCGTCGGCGTCGCCGCCGCCAACGACGGCACCGCGGGCGCGGCGATCGCGGCGTTCCGGGCCGCCGGCGTCGCCCCCGTCCCGCCGACCACCGGCAACGACGCGACCATCGCGGGCCTGCAGCTCGTCATCGCGGGCGACCAGTACAACACCATCTCGAAGCCGAGCGAGGTCGTGGCCGCGGCCGCCGCGCAGGTGGCGATCCAGCTCCTCTCGGGCGAGACGCCGAAGGCCGACGTCAAGCTGTTCGACACGCCGACCCGGCTGTTCGCCCCGACGCTGGTGACCGCCGACAACCTGAAGGCCGAGATCATCGACAAGGAGGCCGGCGGCAAGCCGATCGGCACCGCCGCGAGCCTCTGCGCCGGGCGCTACGCCGAGGGCTGCCGCAAGCTCGGCATCACACCCTGACACGCCGCCGGGGGCCGCGACGCCGGCCCCCTCCCGCGAACCCGTCACAGAGGTGCGCCACGCCATGATGCAGTCCGCCAAGACGCAGACCGCCAAGAGGCAGATCGTCGAGACGCAGACCGCGAGCGACCCCGTCCGGCCCGGCGAGCTGCTGCTCAGCCTGCGCGGCGTCTCCAAGCAGTTCGGCGCCGTCTCGGCGCTGACCGGCATCGACCTCGACATCCATGCCGGCGAGGTCGTGGCGCTGGTCGGCGACAACGGCGCCGGCAAGTCGACGCTGGTGAAGATCCTTTCGGGCGTGCACCGGCCGACCGGGGGCACGCTGTCGTTCCGCGGCCGCGAGGTCTCGCTCGGGGGGCCGGGCGACGCGCTGGAGCTCGGCATCGCCACGGTGTTCCAGGACCTCGCCCTGTGCGAGAACCTCGACGTCGTCGCCAACATCTATCTCGGCCAGGAGCGCAACCCCTGGCGCCTCGACGAGGTGGCGATGGAGCTGCGCGCCTGGACGCTCCTCACCGAGTTGTCGGCGCGCATCCCGAGCGTGCGCGAGGCCGTGGCCTCGCTCTCCGGCGGCCAGCGCCAGACCGTCGCCATCGCCCGTGCCCTGCTCCTCGACCCGAAGATCATCCTGCTCGACGAGCCGACGGCGGCGCTCGGCGTCGCCCAGACGGCGGAGGTGCTCAACCTCATCGAGCGGGTGCGCGAGCGCGGGCTCGGCGTCGTGATGATCAGCCACAACATGGAGGACGTGCGGGCGGTCGCCGACCGCATCGCCGTGCTGCGGCTGGGGCGCAACAACGGGATCTTCTACCCCGACGCCTCGAACCAGGAGCTCGTGGGCGCCATCACGGGCGCCAGCGACAACGTCGTCACCCGCCGGGCCGCGCGCAGGGCCCGGCAAGACCCGGCCCAGCAAGACACCACCCAGGGAGCAACGCCATGAGCGCCGAGGCCGGCGGGACATCCCCCCGCGTGCCGCTCGACCGGGCGGACGTGCGCGTGCGCCACGAGGCCGGGCTCGCCGGCAGCCTGCGCGGGTTCGTGGCCCGCGTCCGCGCCGGCGACCTCGGCGCGCTGCCGGTCGTCGTCGGGCTCGTGCTGATCAGCGCGGTGTTCCAGAGCCTCAACCCGGTCTTCCTGTCGAGCAACAACCTCGTCAACCTCCTGTTCGACAGCGCCACCACGGGAATCATCGCGCTCGGCATCGTCCTGGTGCTGATGGTGGGCGAGATCGACCTCTCGGTCGGCTCGGTGAGCGGCTTCGCCTCGGCGCTCGTCGGCGTGCTGTGGGTCAACCAGGGCTGGCCGGCCGCCGCCGCGATCCTCGTCGCGCTCGCCGCCGGCGGCGCCTGCGGGGCGGTCTACGCGCTGCTGTTCAACCGGCTCGGCATGCCGAGCTTCGTCTCGACGCTGGCGGGGCTGCTCTCGGTGCTGGGCCTGCAGCTCTTCCTCCTCGGCGCCACGGGCTCGATCAACCTGCCCTACGAATCGGCGCTGGTGGATTTCGGCCAGACGCTGGTGATGCCGCACGCCCTCGCCTACGCGCTCGCGCTGCTCGCCGGGGCGGGCCTGGCGCTCTCGGGCCAGCGCGAGGCTCTGCGCCGGCGCGAGGCCGGGCTCTCCGCCGCGCCGCTCGCCGGCATCTGCCTGCGCGCCGGCCTGCTCGCGGCCGTGCTGGTGCTCGTCGTCTGGTACCTCAACCTCGACCGGGGCGTGCCCTGGATGTTCGCCCTGTTCGTCGCGCTGGTGATGGCGGTCGACTACGCGCTGCGGCGCACCCGCTGGGGCCGCGCCATGGCGGCGGTCGGCGGCAACCGCGAGGCGGCGCGCCGGGCCGGCATCGACGTCCGCCGCATCACCGCGAGCGCCTTCGTGCTGTGCTCGACCTTCGCGGCGCTCGGCGGCGTGCTCTCGGCGGCCCGCCTCGCCTCGGCGAGCCAGCAGGCCGGCACCGGCGACGTCAACCTCAACGCGATCGCCGCGGCGGTGATCGGCGGCACCAGCCTGTTCGGCGGCCGCGGCAGCGCCTACGCGGCGCTCCTCGGCATCCTGGTGATCCAGGCGATCGCCAGCGGGCTGACGCTCCTCGATCTGTCCTCGGCGCTCCGCTACATGATCACCGGCGGGGTGCTCGCCGTCGCGGTGATCGTCGATTCGCTTGCCCGCCGCTCGCGGGTCTCGCACGGCCGCGCCTGAGCCCGCCGCGACCCCGCCTCCCACGGCGCTCACCCACAACCCCTTCGCCCCGCACGCCCTTCGCCCACGAGGGAAGTTCTCGATGTCACACGATTCGACCGGCCCGCTCGCCGGGCAAGTCGCCGCCGTCACCGGCGCGGCCTCCGGTATCGGGCTCGCCTGCGCCCGCACCTTCCTGGAGGCCGGCGCCCGCGTCGTCCTGATCGACCGGGACGAAGGCCGGCTCGCGGCGGCCTGCGCCGAGCTCGGCGAGAGGGCGTTCGCGCTCGTCGTCGACCTCGCCGATCCGGCGAGCGTGGCGGGGATGCTGGACGGGATCCTGGCCAAGGCCGGCGGGCTCGACGTCTTCCACGCCAATGCCGGATCCTATGTCGGCGGCGCCGTGCTCGGCGGCGATCCCGACGCCTGGGACCGGATGCTGAACCTCAACGTCAACGCGCTCTTCCGCTCGATCCACGCCGTGCTGCCGCACATGGTGGACAAGGGCCGGGGCGACATCGTGGTGACGAGCTCGGTCGCCGGTCTCGTGCCGGTGGTGTGGGAGCCGATCTACACCGCCTCCAAGCACGCGGTGCAGGCCTTCGTCCACACGCTCCGGCGCCAGGTCGCCCCGCACGGCATCCGGGTCGGCGCGGTGGCGCCCGGCCCGGTCGTGACCGCCTTGCTGAGCGACTGGCCGAAGGCGAAGATGGACGAGGCCCTGGCCTCCGGCAGCCTGATGCAGCCGGAGGAGGTCGCCGCCGCCGTGCTGTTCATGCTGTCGCGCCCGCGCACCGTCACCGTGCGCGACCTCGTCATCCTGCCCCAGAGCCTCGACCTGTAGGAGCCGCCATGAGCGTCGTCATCGGTCTCGACGGAGGCACCGAGGGGATCCGGGCCGGGGTGTTCGACCTCGCCGGCCGGCCGCTCGCCTTCGCGGCGCAGTCCTACCCCACCGCCTTCCCGCGCCCGTCCTGGGCCGAGCAGAACCCGCAGGACTGGTGGGAGGCCGCCGGCCGCGCCGTGCGCGAGGCGGTGCGCAAGGCCGGCATCGACCCCCGGGACGTCTCGGCGCTCTGCGCCGACACCACCAACTGCTCCGTCGTCGCCCTCGACCGCGACGGCGTGCCGGTGCGCCCGGCCCTGATCTGGATGGACGTGCGCGCCGCGGAGGAGGCCGCCCTGGTGCTCGCCACCGGCGACCCGGCGCTGATCGTCAACTCCGCCGGCGCCGGCCCGGTCTCGGCCGAGTGGATGGTCCCCAAGGCGCTCTGGATCGCCCGGCACGAGCGCGCGCTGTTCGACCGCGCGGCGACGATCTGCGAGTACCAGGACTACATGAACCTGCGGATGACGGGGCGGCGCGCCGCCTCGATCACCAACGCGGCGATCCGCTGGCACTACCGGGCACGGGAAGGCGGCTACGCCCGCAGCCTGGTCGGGAGCCTGGGTATCCCGGAGCTCGCCGACAAGTGGCCCGCGGAGGTGCTGCCCCTCGGCGAGGTGGTGGGCGGGCTGATGCCCGAGGCCGCCGCGCATTTCGGCTTGCCGGTGGGGCTCACCGTGGCCCAGGGCGGCTCGGACGCCGAGGTCGCGATGATCGGGCTCGGCGTGACGACCCCGGGCAAGCTCGCCTTCATCACCGGCTCGTCGCACCTGCATCTCGGGCTCTCGGCCGAGCCGTTCCACGGCCGCGGCATCTGGGGCACCTACGCCGACGCGGTGATCCCGGGCCTGCACCTCGTCGAGGGCGGCCAGACCTCGACCGGCTCGGTCGTCAACTGGCTGCGCGGCCTCGTCGGCACCGACTGGTCCTACGACGCGCTCAACGCGGAGGCCGCCGCGCTGCCGCCGGGCTCGGACGGCGTGCTGGTGCAGGACCACTTCCAGGGCAACCGCACGCCGCACACGGATGCGGGCTCGCGGGGTGCGATCACCGGGCTGACCCTGGCGCACGGGCGCGCCCACCTGTTCCGCGCCGCGATGGAGGGGGTCGCCTGCGGCACCGAGCTCATCTTCGAGACGATGCGGGCGGGCGGCTACCGGCCGGACGAGATCGTGATCTGCGGGGGCGCGACGCGCTCGGACCTGTGGATGCAGATCCACGCCGACGTCTGCGGCCAGCCCCTGACGGTGACCGAGGTGGGGGAGGCGCCGGCGCTCGGCAGCGCCGTCCTGGCGGCGAAGGCGGCGGGCCATTACGGCTCGATCGCGGAGGCGGCCGCCGCGATGGTCAAGGTCGCCCGCCGCATCGAGCCGAGCATGGCGGCCCACGCCCAGTACCGTCCGGTCTACGAGCGCTACAAGCAGGCCTACCACGCCCTCGCGCCGCTGCGCGCGTGAGGGACCGACCGGCGCGTCCCCGATCCGATCCCGGGATCGTCGGACGGGGCCGTGGCCGGATCGCGCGGCGGCGGGACCGGTCGTCGGCGAGGGCCCCCGCGGTCCCGGCGGCGCTCGCGGCGGCCGGGCCGGCGTCACCCGCGGGCGCGGCTCCGTCGCGGAAAAATACGGCGGGATCAAAGATCTAGATCGGCGTTCGACCCAACCTCCCGTGACTTTGCCCCGGTCGCAGCGTTCGATTGCACCGCGATCGCGCGATGCCCTAAGTGGCAGGGCGAGGCTGGAAGGAGAACCGATCCGTGGCACGCAGGCGCGCCCAACCCACGACCGAGATCCTGAGCGAGATCGTCGCGCGTCTCGGGCAGCCGCCCCGGTCGGTCGACCTCGAGGCCCTGCGGATCCAGCTCGGCCTGCCCGAATTCGACGGCGACGCCGACGAGGCCCGGGTCGCGCGCGCCCTGCGGGCGATGAAGGCCAACCGCGCCTTCGCGGAGACCGGCGTCGAGGCGCTGCGGCGGACCGTGCCGGGTCTCAGGGCCGCGATCTCGGGCGGCCACGCCGTCACGTGGAGCGTGCGGATCGCGATCCCGCTCCTCGACGACGGCCGCCTGGAATTGCGGGTCGATGCCCCGCCGGACGCCGCCGTGACGGGCATCCTGAGGGGCATGGCGCACCGCAACGACCCGAAATGGCGCCTCGACGAGCTGCGCGCGGCCGTCGCGCAGCTCTCCGCCCGCACGACCGGCGACCTGCGCCGGATCGTGGAGCGGCTGCGCGACCAGATCCGCCTCGACCTGCGCGAGGTCGGGGCCGACGCCTCCGCCTACATCGCGCAGCTCGACCGTTCGCTGCGCTCCCGCCCCTTCGCCGTGACGGAGGATCTCGGCGGAACGCTGTTCCAGACCCTCACCCCGGTGCGCAAGCGCGCCCGGACGGTGGCGCGCCAGGATTCCCGCCTGCGCCGCCTGCAGGACCGGGTCGGCTTCGGCGCCTACATCGAGAAGTTCGCCCCGGCGCGCCGGCTCGGCCGGCGCATCGTGTTCCACATGGGACCGACCAACTCGGGCAAGACCTACGCCGCCCTCAAGCACCTGACCGAGGCGGCGACCGGCACCTACCTCGCACCCCTGCGCCTCCTCGCGCTCGAGAACTACGAAGCGCTGCTCGAACGCGGCCTGCGCGCCGGCATGGTCACGGGCGAGGAGATCCTGGGCGAGGCCGGCCCCACCCACACCGCTCGCACGATCGAGACGGCGGACCTGACGCGCCCGGTCGACGTGGCGGTGATCGACGAGATCCAGATGCTCGCCGACCCGGATCGCGGCTGGGCCTGGACCAACGCGCTGTTCGGCGTGCCGGCCAGGACCGTGATCGTCTGCGGCTCGGACGACGCCCTGGCCTATGTCCGCCGGGCGGCCGAGGCGGCGGGCGAATCGCTCGAGGTCGTGCCCTTCGAGCGCAAGACGCCGCTCGTGCTGCTGGACCAGCCGGTGCCGCTCGAGAAGGTCGAGCCGGGCGACGCCGTCGTCGCCTTCTCGCGCCGCGCCGTGCACGAGAACCGCGAGATCCTGGTGGCGGCCGGCCACCGGGTCGCCACCATCTACGGCGCCCTGTCGCCGGAGGTGCGCCGGGCCGAGGCCGCGCGCTTCCGCACCGGCGAGGCGACCGTGCTGGTGACCACCGACGCGATCGGCATGGGCCTGAATCTCGGGCCCTTGAAGCGCGTCGTGTTCTCGGCGGTGCGCAAGTTCGACGGGGTCGGCGAGCGGGGCCTGACCAATTCCGAGATCCGGCAGATCGCCGGCCGGGCCGGCCGCTTCGGCCACCAGGAGGTCGGCTACGTCGCGGCCTGCGAGGAGACCGGCATCGCGCCGCTCAAGGTCGCGCTCGGCGGCGCCCCGACGGCCCCGGCGGCCGACACCCGCTTCTTCGTCCGGCCCGACCTGATCGCGATCACCTCGGTCGCCGAGGAGATGCAGACCCAGAGCCTGCGCGAGGTCCTGGCGCATTTCGCCCGCGCGACCTTCTACGCGGGCTCGCCGTTCCAGCCCTCCGCGCTGGAGGAGATCCTGGAGGTCGCCCGCCTGGTCGACCGCGCCCGCCTGCCGATCCAGGAGAAGTTCGTCTTCTCCGTCTGCCCGGTGGACCGCCGCGACGAGGTCGCCATGGCGGTGCTGGAGCGGTGGACGCAGGCCCGGGCCGCGGGCGTGGGGGTGCCAGCCCTGCGGGCGAACCTGCGCGGGGAGCTCGACTACCAGGAGCGGGCGGTGAAGCTGGCGAGCGCCTATCTGTGGCTGTCGCGGCGCTTCCCCGAGACCTTCGACGACGTCGAGGCGATCCGGGCCATGCGCGGCCGGGCCAACGACGCGATCGAGGAGCATCTCCGCGAGACCGCCACGCGCCGGGTCGAGCGCCGCTCGCGCCGGACCGCACGGGACCGGTGAGGTCCCGGCGGCCGGAGGGCCGCACCGGGGCGTGGCCGCGGAAGTCCGCGGCCGACCTCACCCCGGGTTCGAGAACACGCTGGCGCCGATGAAGACCATCCCGTGGTCCGGCCCGGGTCACCGCCGCCACAGCCTCACCAGGGCCGCCACCCCGGCGATTGCCCCGCCGAGCAGGGTGAGCACCATGAAGGGCATGAGCGGGATGAGGAGCCAGCCCATCATCATCATCCCGTAGAGCGTGCCGCCGAGATCGATGCCTACGACCCGGCAGGGATGCGCCCGGGCCTCGTTGACCTCGCACCCCGTCAGGCGGGCAAGCAGCATGGCGAGGACGAGGAGCAGGAACGGCGTCCAGACGATCACCACGCCGAGGAGGACGATCACGCGCCGGTTCCCGCCGCGCCGGGGGCGCAGCCGGAATCTCATCGCCCGGGTCCGGTGCAGGGGCGCCAGGCCCGCCGATAGCCCGCCTCGCCCGGGCGGCCGTAGCACCAGCCCGCCGCGGCGAGCCGCCGGCCGAGCGCCTCGCGACGCTCGCAGGCCGCCGGGGTGGCGGGGTCGTCGCCGTGCCCGCCCCGGCAGGTGCCGTTGAGGGCGGTCCAGTCCCGCAGGAGCCGCGGGACGTCCTCGGCCCGCGCCGATCCCGCGAGGCCGAGGAGCGCGGCGGCGAGGAGCGGTCCCCGGATCGCGGCCCGCCTCATCGCATCGTCACCGAGGCGGCGACCCGCTCGGCGCGGGCGAGCGCCTCGGTCCGGTCGGCGGGCGCCAGGCCGAGGATCCGCAGGTAGCCGGCCGGGTCGAACCGGATCGTCTGCGTCAGGACGACGGCGCGGCCGCTCTTCGGATCGACGCCGGCGGCGCGCAGGCGATGGACCACCGCGCCGTCGCGGGACGTGCGCTCCTCGCCGGTGACCGTCACGTCCTTGATCTCGCGAAAGCTCGCCAGCGCCTTGCGGGCGAAGGCGCCTTCCTGGCCGGTGGGCACGGCGGCGCGGCCGAGCGAGGGCGCGACGACGATCATCGGCTGCACGCCGTCGGGATCGATGTCCTTCGGTCCGTCGGTCAGCATCAGGGCGTTGCCCATCAGGGTCCGCACCGGGCGGAAGCCCGCGAGGTCGCCGACGCCGTAGGGCAGGGCCGCCATCTGGTCGGCGAGGCTGCCGGGCGAGCGGAACGCGATCGTCGAGAGCGCCGCCTCGACCGCCTCGTCCGGGACCTGCCCCCGGGCCGCCTCCGGCACCTGAACGGTGACGAGGCCGGTGGCGGCCCCGCCCCGCACCACCGCGACCCACTTGGCGTAGGCGAGGCCGTTGGCCGCCTGGCGGCCGCGCAGCACCCGGCCCTCGCCGCCGACCACGCCCAGCGGCATGCCGGCCTCGCGCGCCTCGAAGCCGGTGGCGCGCAGCGCCTCGGGGGTGAACTTCTCCACCAGCGGGCCGTAGGCTTCGGCCGGCATCTCGGCGATCAGGATCGAGGCGCCGGAGCGGTGCTCGAACCCCGCGAAGGCCTTGGCGGGCGTCATGCCGGGCGGCGGCACGAGGCCGACGGAGCCCGCGGGCGGAAACGCCGCCTCGGCGGCGAGCGCCAGGGACGCGGAGGCGATCAGGCCGAGGGCGGCCAGCAGCCGGCCGGCGCGGGGAAAGAAACGCGTCGTCATGGGATTCTCCGAGGTTCGGCGGGTCGCGACGCGGCTGAGCACGACGGTGTTGCCGGAGAACCGGACCTGGCCGGGCGCGCTCATGTGCTCGCGCATCGGGCGCAGGTTGCGGCGGAGCCGGCCGGAATCGGAGCGGGTCTCGTACCGGGGATCGGCCGCCCGGACCTCCTGGGGCGAGAATCCGGTCATCCGCACCACGCGGGCCGTGGGCAGCCCGCCGCAGGCCTCCCCGGCGGGCGCGGCCGCGAGGCCGTCGCGCGGGTCGAGCTCCGCGATCGGCTCGGACGCGCCCGTGTTGCGGTCGACGCAAGCGGCGGCGGTGCCGGTCGTCCGTCGCCGCTGCGCCGGATCGTAATCGGCAGGATCGAATCCGATGGCCCATGCCCTCGCAGGCTCAATCGCGCCGTGCGACAGGATCAGGTCGACGATGACCCTAGTTTCTCCCTTGGTCGAGCGGGGTGCCCGGTGGCTTGTGGCCATCGCTGTTCTCCTCTCGGCGGCGGCGTTATGCCGTATGCCGACGACCAAGTCAAAGAAAGTGGTTCCCGCCCCGGACGAAGTCGTTAGGGGACGAAGGCGTTGCTGAGCCGCAAGGCCGGATCCGGGGTAACCCCATCCTGGGACACGATCCCAGCGGGTCGACCACGATTCCCGCGGGGCACGGGCGTGCAAGTGAAGTGCGAGCACCCCCGCCTCTCGTGAAGAATTCGCCTGTACCGGCAACGCCGAATATTTGCCAGGCGGCCGGCCGGTGCCCCACGCGAGGCCGGAGCGCGACCGTGATCAGGGTGTCCCGGCGGTCGCCCGGCGATGCCGTGGTCCGCCGGAAGATCCGACATCCGTGCAGATCTGCGCCCGCCCTCGTTCGGTGCGGATTTGCTGTGGCCGGTCGCCCTCTTCACTGTCGAATGCGCCCGCCGGAGCGGCCCCGATCCGTCGCTCGGGATCTTAAAAATCATATGTTAACTGGAAGATCTCATAAGTTGCATGTCGTGAGGAGTGCAACTTTTCCATGGATCACGCGACCGCCACCGCCGCGCAAGACCGGCGCTTCGCCACGTTCGGCCTCACGGAGGACGATCGCGCCCGCTTGCGGGAGCTGGCCGGCTTCGCGCGAGCGCGCCTGCCGGCCCTGCTGGCGGAATGGAACGGCCGCTTCGCCGCCTGGCCGGAGATCCAGGCGACCCTGCGCGATCCCGAGGTGCACGAGGCCCGGGTCGCCCATTGGGTGCGGGTGGTGGGCGGGGATTTCGGCCCGGACTTCGCGGCTTCCGCCGAGCGGCTGGCCTCGGTGTTCTACGACCGGGGCGTGCCGGCCTACGCGGTGGCGATCTGCCACGCGACGGTGACGGCGGGACTGACCGAGGCGCTCGGCCTCGATGCCCCGCGTCGCCGGCTCGGAGCGGGCTTCCTCGGGGCCGCCACCCCCTCCGGCGGGGCGAGGACCGCCCTGCGCGGGGCCCTCACCCGGGCGGCCTGGCTCGACCTCGAGGTGCTGCTCGAGACCTACGCGGCGGCCGAGCAGGCGAGCCGCCGGCGCAGGACAGCGGCCCTCGCGCGGGTCTTCGAGGACCGGGTGCTGGCGGCGATCGGCGCGGTGACCGACCAGGCCCGCGGCCTCGACGACGACACCGCGGCCCTGTCGCGCAACGCCGCCCGCTCGATGGAGGCGGCGACCGCGGTGGCGGCGGCGGTGGTCGAGGCCGCGGCGGGAACCGAGCAGGTCGCCTGTTCGGCCGACCAGCTCCGGGCCGCCATCGCGGAGATCGCCCGCGAGGTCGGCGGCGCGCACGCGGTCGCCGCGGAGGCGGTCGTTCAGGCGGAGGGAGCCGCCACGCGGGTGGCGTCGCTCGCGCAGGCCGTCGACCAGGTCGGCCAGGTCGTGACGCTCATCACCACGATCGCCGACCAGACCAACCTTTTGGCGCTCAACGCCACCATCGAGGCGGCCCGCGCCGGCGCGGCCGGGCGCGGTTTCGCGGTGGTGGCCGCCGAGGTGAAGGCCCTGGCCCAGCAGACCGCCCGCGCCACCGGCCAGATCACCGGGCAGATCGAGGGCATGCGCGCGGCCGCCGGCGGCTCGGTCGAGGCCATCACCGGCATCCGCGACACGATCGGGCGGCTCAGTGCCGGCAGCGCGACGATCAGCGCGGCGGTCGAGGAGCAGAGCGCGGCCACCGCCGAGATCGCCCGCAGCACCCGCAACGTCAGCGCCGGCACCGACGAGGTCGCCCGCCTGATCGACCGGGTGCGCGAGGATGCAGGCGACACCGCCGCGGTCGCGACCCGCGTCACCGCCTCGACCCGCGAGCTCGGAGGCCAGGCGGAGGCGATGAGCGCGGCGGTCGGCGCGTTCCTCGGCGAGATCCGGGCCGCCTCCTGATCCGCCCGGCCCAGTCGGCTCCCGACCATCGACGCTGCCGCGGCAACGGATTAATCAGGGGCCTCGCCGGGCGCGCCCGCCCGGCGCCAGTCCGAGCCCGAGACCCATGAGCGCAGACCGCGATCCCGTGCCCCTCCGCCGCGCCGCGCTGGCCTCGCTCCGCCCGAGCGTGCGGGTGCCCGCCTACGACGTGGCGCGGGTGCGCGCCGGCATCGTCCATCTCGGCCTCGGCGGGTTCCACCGGGCGCACATGGCCCGCTACACCCACGACCTGATGGAGCGCGAGCCCGACGCCCTCGCCTGGGGCATCCTCGGCGTCGGGCTGATGCCGGGCGACCGGCGGATGATCGACGCGCTGGCGCCGCAGGACGCGCTCTACACCCTCGTCGAGCGCGAGGGCGCGGACGAGACCGTGACGGTGATCGGTGCGCTCGCCGGCGTCGCCTTCGCGGGCGAGACCACCGCGGCGGTCCTCGACGCCATCGACGACCCGGCGATCCGCATCGTCAGCCTGACGGTGACCGAGAACGGCTACTGCCTCGACCCGGCGACGAAGCGGCTCAATCCCGACCATCCGCTGATCCGCGCCGACCTCGCCGCGCCGGCGCAGCCGAGGAGCGCGATCGGCGTGATCGTCGAGGCCCTGCGGCGGCGTCGCGACGCCGGCGTGGCGCCCTTCACCCCGCTCACCTGCGACAACATCCAGCACAACGGCGACGTCCTGCGCGACGCCGTGGTGGCGCTCGCCCGCCTGCGCGATCCGGATCTTGCCGACTGGATCGCCGCCGAGGTCGTCTTCCCGTCGACCATGGTCGACAGGATCACCCCGGTGACGGCGCCCGCGGACGTGGACGCGCTCGCCACCGGCCACGGCCTCGCCGACGCCTGGCCGGTCTTCAGCGAGACCTTCACCCAGTGGGTGATCGAGGACCGCTTCCCCGCCGGCCGCCCGGCCTGGGAGACGGTCGGCGCGCAGTTCGTGGAGGACGTCGCGCCCTACGAGTTCATGAAGCTCCGGCTCCTCAACGGCAGCCACCTCGCGGTCTCGGGGCTGGGGCGGCTCGCCGGCTACGTCACCATCGACGAAGCGATGGCGGACCCGCGCATCGCCGCAATCATGACCGCGCTCATGGACCGCGAGACCGGCCCGACCGTGCCGCCGGTCCCGGGGATCGACCTCGCCGACTACAAGCGCACCCTCGTCGCCCGCTTCGCCAACCCGGCGATCCGCGACACGGTGGAGCGGGTCAACACCGACGCGCCGCTGAACGTGCTGGTCGACCCGATCCGCGGCCGGCTGGAGCAGGGCGGCAGCGTCGCGTTCCTGGCGCTCGCGCTCGCCGCCTGGCTGCGCCGGGTGCGGGGCGTGGACGAGCGCGGCGAGGCGATCGAGATCCGCCACCCGATGGCGGCGCTGCTGCGCGAGACGGCGATCGCGGGCGGCTCCGACCCGCGCCCGCTGCTGGCCATCCGCCCGCTCTTCGGCGAGCTCGGCGACGACCCGCGCCTCGTCACCCCCGTCGCGGAATGGCTCGGGATGCTCGACCGGCAGGGCATCCAGGCGACGCTCGACGAGGCGGCGCGGCGGGCGGGGTGATGCGCCGGCGGGGCGCTCGTTCAGGGCGCCCCGGTCACCGGCGCGACGGTCAGCTTCAGTCCGAGGGACTTGAGCACGGCCATCAGGGTCGCGAGTTGCGGGTTCCCCTTGTCGGACAGGGTCCGGTACAGGGTTTCCCGCGACAGGCCGGTCTCCTTGGCGATCTGGGTCATGCCTTGCGCCCGGGCGACGTCGCCGAGGGCGGCGGCGAGAAGTGCGGGATCCCCTTCCTCCAGGACGGCTTCCAGGTAGAGGGCCACGCGCTCCGGCGTGTCGAGGCTGTCGACAATGTCCCATGGGACGGTCTCGAGAGGCATGTCGTCACTCCTGATTCGCGAGTCGCTTCGCAGCGAGGATGTCCTTGTCTTGCGTACGCTTGTCACCTCCACAAAGCAGGATCACGATCTCCGATCCGCGTTGCGTGAAGTAGACTCGATAGCCCGGGCCGTAGTCGATCCGCAGCTCGCTGACACCGTCTCCAACGGTTTTCACGTCACCCGGATTTCCGAGCGACAGGCGCCTGATACGAGTATTGATCCGCAACCGAGCACGCTCGTCGCGGAGGCCGGCGATCCACGCACGGAAGACGAGAGTTTGTCGGATCGACGGCATGAGGATTTGTAGCTTGAAAGCTACAATTCGTCCATCGCAAACCCCGTGGACGACGATGCCGCAGCGGTACCGACACGGTTCGTCCCGGCTTGACGCCAACCCGGCGGACCCTCACCAATCGCGCACAAGGCCGTCCCTCTCGGGAAGAACGGCGCGACGGGAGGACACGACGTGAGACGGATGCAACCCCTGGTTCTCGCCGCGACCCTCCTCGCCGGCACCCCGGCGCTGGCGGAATCCACCCTCACCATCGCCACCGTCAACAACGGCGACATGGTGGTGATGCAGAAGCTGGCCCCGGCCTTCGAGAAGGCGCATCCGGACATCAAGCTGCGCTGGGTGGTGCTGGAAGAGAACGTTCTGCGCCAGCGCGTGACCACCGACATCGCCACCAAGGCCGGCCAGTTCGACGTGCTGACCATCGGCAATTACGAGGTGCCGATCTGGGCGCGTCAAAACTGGCTCGAGCCGATGGACGGCCTGCCGGCCGATTACGACGCGGGCGACCTCCTCAAGACGGTCCGCGACGGCGTGAGCCGGGACGGCAAGCTCTACGCGCTCCCCTTCTACGGCGAGAGCGCGATGACCTATTATCGCAAGGACCTGTTCGACAAGGCCGGCCTGACCATGCCTGAGGCGCCGACCTACGAGGAGATCAAGGGCTTCGCCGCCAAGCTCACCGACAAGGCGAACCAGACCTACGGCATCTGCCTGCGCGGCAAGCCGGGCTGGGGCGAGAACATGGCCTACGTGACCTCGCTGGTGAACACCTTCGGCGGCCAGTGGTTCGGCGAGGGCTGGAAGACCACGATCGACACGCCGGAGTGGAAGAACGCGCTCACCTACTACACCGACGTGCTGAAGAATTACGGCCCGCCCGGCGCGACCTCGAACGGCTTCAACGAGAACCTGGCGCTGTTCGCCAGCGGCCGCTGCGCGATGTGGATCGACTCGACCGTCGCGGCCGGCCTGCTCTACGATCCGAAGCAGTCGCAGGTCGCCGACAAGGTCGCCTTCGCGCCGATGCCGACCGGCAGCGTCAAGGGCGGTCCCACCTGGCTGTGGAGCTGGAACCTCGGCATCCCGGCCTCGTCCAAGCAGAAGGACGCCGCCAAGACCTTCGTCGCCTGGGCGACCAGCAAGGCCTATGTCGAGATGGTGGCCAGGGAGAACGGCTGGGTCGCGGTGCCGCCGGGCACCCGCGAATCGACCTACAAGTCGCCCGACTACCAGAAGGCCGCGCCCTTCGCGGGCTTCGTCCTGAAGGCGATCGACAGCGCCAACCCGAGCGGCCAGACCCGGAACCCGCGGCCCTATACCGGCGCGCAGTTCGTGGCGATCCCCGAATTCCAGGGCATCGGCACCCAGGTCGGCCAGACGGTCGCGGCGACGCTGACCGGCCAGCAGACGATCGACGCGGCGCTGAAGGCCGCGCAGTCGGCGACCGAGCGGACGATGCGCCAGGCGGGCTACCCGAAGTAGGATCGAGCCGCCGCCTGATCCTACACGGGGACGGGAATGGCGCGGGATCCCCTCTCCCGTGTGGGCTATCGGATTCACGCTTCTCCTTTGAGAGCTAACCCTCTTTGAATGTGTGCGCTTTCCCCTCCCCCTTGTGGGGAGGGGACAGGGGTGGGGGTGGCGCAGAAGGCACCACCGAGGTCTATCCGGCACCACCCCCACCCCTAGTCCCTCCCCACAACTTGCAGCGATACCGGGCAGGCCCGGGATCGCCGGGGGGGAGGGGAAGCGCGCTACTTTCGAGCGGGAAAACACTCGGGCCGAGATGTGTGAATGCGGTAGCCCGTGTGGGAGAGGGGATCCCGCGCCTCTCCTTCCCGGGACTGCCCCGACCTCAAGACCCCGCGCGAGGCGACGACGGCCATGGCCACCCTCACCACCCCGGTACCCGCCCCGATGAAGGGCCGCCGATTCAACGGCCTGCCGTTCATCGGCCCCTCGGTCACCGTGCTGCTGATCTGGATGATCGTGCCGCTGGTGATGACCGTGTGGTTCTCGCTCCAGCGCTACAACCTGCTCGACCCGACGGTCACGGGCTTCGCGGGCATCGACAATTACGAGTTCCTGGTCACCGATCCGGATTTCTGGGCCTCGCTGACCAACACCCTCGTCCTCGTCGGCTCGGTGCTGGCGATCACGGTGGTGGGCGGTACGCTGCTGGCGGTGTTGTTCGACCAGCCGTTCCCGGGCCGCGACCTCGCCCGGCTGTTCGCGATCGCGCCGTTCTTCGTCATGCCCACCGTCGCGGCGCTGATCTGGAAGAACCTGATGATGCACCCGATCTACGGCGTCTTCGGCGCCGTGGCCCGCGCGCTCGGCCTGCCCGCCGTCGACTGGTTCGCCGACTACCCGCTCGTCTCGGTCATCCTGATCGTGTCGTGGGAGTGGCTGCCCTTCGCGCTCCTGATCCTCCTCACCGCCGTCCAGTCGCTGGACCGCGAGCAGCTCGAGGCCGCCCGCATGGACGGGGCCGGGGCGCTGGCGCAGTTCTTCTACATCGTGCTGCCGCACCTCTCGCGGGCGATCAGCGTGGTGGTGATGATCGAGACGATCTTCCTGCTCACCGTCTTCGCCGAGATCTACGTGACGACCGCGGGCGGGCCCGGCAACGCCACCACCAACCTCGCCTTCCTGATCTACGCCCGCGCGCTCCTACAATACGATGTCGGCGGCGCCTCGGCCGGCGGCGTGGTGGCGATCATTCTCGCCAACATCGTGGCGTTCTTCCTCGTGCGCACCATCGCGCGCCGGCTGGAGGTGTAGGATGGTCAAGCAGAGTCTCCCGAAGCGCGTCGGCATCGCGGTGCTCGGCTGGGCGGCGGCCTTCGTGCTGTTCTTCCCCCTGCTGTGGATGCTGCTCACCAGCCTCAAGAGCGAGCCGGAGGCGGTGAACCCGTCGCTCACCTTCACGCCGACGCTGCAGAGCTACGGCGAGGTGCTGGCCCGGGCCGATTACCTGTCCTTCGCGCTCAACTCGGTGGTGATCTCGGTCGGCGGCACGGTGCTGGCGCTGGCGCTGGCGATTCCCGCCGCCTACGTCATGGCCTTCCACCCGACGAAGCGCACCCGCTCGACGCTTCTCTGGATGCTGTCGACCAAGATGCTGCCCTCGGTCGGCGTGCTGGTGCCGATCTACCTGGTGTTCCGCACCCTCGGGCTCCTCGATACCCGGATCGGCCTCATCGTCGTCTACACGCTGATGAACCTGCCGATCGTGGTCTGGATGCTGTTCACCTTCTTCAAGGAGGTGCCGCACGACATCCTGGAAGCCGGGCGGATGGACGGGGCGCGCACCGGCGCCGAGGTCTGGCACCTGCTTCTCCCGCTGACCCTGCCGGGCGTCGCCTCGACGGGGCTCCTGTCGCTGATCCTGTGCTGGAACGAGGCGTTCTGGAGCCTCAACCTGACCTCGTCGGCGGCGGCCCCGCTCACCGCCTTCATCGCCTCGTTCTCGAGCCCGCAGGGCCTGTTCTTCGCCAAGCTGTCCGCCGCCTCGACGGTGGCGGTGGCGCCGATCCTGGTCTTCGGCTGGCTGTCGCAGCGCCAGCTGGTCCGCGGCCTCACCTTCGGCGCCGTCAAGTAGGAGCCCTCGCCATGGCAACCCTTCGCCTGCGCGGTCTGCGCAAGAGCTACGGCACCACCGAGATCATCAAGGGCGTCGACCTCGACATCGCCGACCGCGAATTCGCGGTCTTCGTCGGCCCGTCCGGCTGCGGGAAGTCGACGCTCCTGCGGATGATCGCCGGGCTGGAGGAGATCACAGACGGGGATCTCTTCATCGACGGTGCCAGGGTCAACGAGGTCGGCCCGGCCGATCGCGGGCTCGCCATGGTGTTCCAGTCCTACGCGCTCTATCCGCACATGAGCGTGCGCGACAACATGGCCTTCGCCCTCAAGCTCGCCGGTGCCTCGAAGGCCGAGCGCGCCGCCAAGGTGGCGGAGGCCTCGCGCATCCTCCAGCTCGACGCCTATCTCGACCGCAAGCCGAAGGACCTGTCGGGCGGCCAGCGCCAGCGCGTCGCGATCGGGCGCGCCATCGTGCGCCACCCCAAGATCTTCCTGTTCGACGAGCCACTCTCGAACCTCGACGCAGCGCTGCGCGGCCAGATGCGGATCGAGCTGGCGCGGCTCCACCGCGACCTCAACGCCACGATGATCTACGTCACCCACGACCAGGTCGAGGCGATGACGATGGCCGACAAGATCGTGGTGCTCAATGCCGGGCGCATCGAGCAGGTCGGCTCGCCGCTCGAGCTCTACCATCACCCGGCGAACCTGTTCGTCGCCGGCTTCATCGGCAGCCCGCGGATGAACCTGCTGCTGGTGCGCGCGACGGGGCCCGACCCGGCTGGCGTGCGGGTGGCGCTGCCCGGCGGCGGCGAGGTGGTGGTGCCGGTCGACGGCGCCCGCGCGGCACTCGGCGCCGCCGTGACGCTGGGCATCCGCCCGGAGGCGCTGAAGCCCGGAACGGACGGGGCGCTCGCCGGCGAGGTTACCCACGTCGAGCGCCTCGGCGGCCTGACGCTGGCGCATGTGACGGTCGCGGGCGGCGCGACGGTCGTCGCCCAGATCGAGGGCAGCGCCCCCGTGCGCACCGGCGAGACGATCCGGCTGACGATCGACCCGGGCGCGACCCACCTCTTCGACGGCGACGGCCGCGCCCTGCCGCACCGGTCGCGCCACCCGCTGGCGGCGTGAGGACACCCCCATGATCCTGGTCTGCGGCGAAGCGCTGATCGACCTGTTCGTCGAGACCGGCCGCCCGGCGCCCGACCGCGGCGGCCTGCCGGCGCTCGCGGTGGCGGGCGGCTCGCCGTTCAACCTGGCGATCGGCCTGCGCCGGCTCGGGGCGCAGAGCGCCTTTCTCGCGGGCCTGTCGTCGGACGCCTTCGGGCGGATGCTGGCCGACCGGCTGGCGGCGGAGGGCGTCGACCTCGCCTTCGTCAAGGAGAGCCGGCGGCCGACCCCGCTCGCCGTCGTGTCGACCGGAGCGGACGGCCACCCGGCCTACAGCTTCCACGCGGAATCCTGCGCGCACGCCGATCTCGCCGTCGGCGACCTGCCGGCTTCCCTGCCCGAGGCGGTCAGGGCGATCGCCATGGGGTCGTTCTCGCTGGTGGCCGAGCCCGTCGGCACGGCCTACGCGGCGCTCGCCGCCCGCGAGGCGCGGCGGCGGGTGATCAGCCTCGACCCGAACCTGCGCCTCGGCCTGATCCCGGATCTCGATCGCTGGCACGCGCGGTTCGCCGACCTCGCGGCGCAGGCAGACATCATCAAGCTCTCGGACGAGGACCTGCGGGCGGCCTACGGGGCGGGGGCCGACGAGGGGAGCATCGCGCAGGGCTGGCTCCAGGCTGGCGTCGCCCTCGTCGTCGTCACCGCCGGTCCCGACGGGGCGCGGGCCTACCGCGCGGGCGGGACGGTCGCGGTGCCGGGGCGCAGGGTCGCGGTGATCGACACGGTGGGGGCCGGCGACACCTTCCACGCCGCGCTGCTGGCCCGCCTCGACCGGGACGGCCGGCTCGCGCGCGACGCGCTGCTTCACCTCGACGCCGACGCCCTGCGGGACATCCTGTCCGAGGCGGTGGCGGCGGCGGGCATCACCTGCACCCGGCTCGGCGCCGACCTGCCGACCCGCGCCGACCTCCTGTCGGCCCTCTCCTGAACCCGGTGGCGCGATGTATCTCGGTCTCGATCTCGGCACCTCTGGCCTGAAGGCCGTGCTCGTCGATGAGGCGCAACGCGTCGTCGGCAGCGCCACCGCGCCGCTCACCGTCAGCCGCCCGCATCCGGGCTGGAGCGAGCAGGACCCGGCGCAGTGGTGGGCGGCCCTGGAGCAGGCGCTCGGCACCCTGAGGGACCGCCACCCGGCCGAACTCGCGGCGGTCCGCGGCATCGGTCTGTCGGGCCAGCAGCACGGGGCGGTGCTCCTCGACGCCGACGACCGCGTGCTGCGCCCCTGCATCCTGTGGAACGACACCCGCGCCACCGCCGAATGCGCGGCGCTCGAGGCGGCGTTCCCGGACCTGCGCCGGGTCGCCGGCAACATCGCCATGCCGGGCTTCACCGCCCCGAAACTGCTCTGGGTCCGCGCGCACGAGCCCGAGATCTTCTCGAAGGTGGCCCGCGTCCTCCTGCCGAAGGCCTGGCTGCGCCTGGCGCTCTCCGGCGAGGCGGTCGAGGAGATGTCGGACGCCTCCGGCACGCTCTGGCTCGACGTCGCCGCCCGGGCCTGGTCGCCCGAGGCGCTCGCCGCCACCGGGCTCGCCGCGAGCGCGATGCCGCGCCTCGTCGAGGGCTCCGCCCCGGCGGGACTCCTGCGCCCGGACCTCGCGCGGGCCTGGGGCATGGCGACGCCGCCGCTGCTGGCCGGCGGGGCGGGCGACAACGCAGCCGGCGCGGTCGGGCTCGGGGCGATCCGGCCGGGCGACGCCTTCGTGTCGCTCGGCACCTCCGGCGTGCTGTTTGCCGTCACTGACGGCGCGCGGCCCTACCCGGAGGGCGCGGTCCACGCCTTCTGCCACGCGCTCCCGGGCCTGTGGCACCAGATGGGCGTGACCCTCTCGGCCGCCGCCTCGCTGGCCTGGTGGGCCGGCGTCATAGGCCGGGACGAGGCGAGCCTGGTGGCGGAGGTGGGGGCCGTCGCGCGCCCGAGCGAGGCCCTGTTCCTGCCCTACCTCGCGGGCGAGCGCACGCCGCACAACGACGGCGCGGTGCGGGGCGCCTTCGCGGGCCTCTCGGCCGGCACCGAGCGGCCGGCCCTGACCCAGGCCGTGATGGAGGGGGTGGCTTTCTCGCTGCGCGACGGCCTCGACGCCCTGCGGGCCTCGGGCACGCGGATCGAGGCCGCCGACGTCATCGGCGGCGGCTCGCGCTCGCCGGCCTGGATCCGCATCCTGGCGAGCGTCCTCGACCTGCCCCTGAGCCCGCTCGCCGAGGGCGAGCACGGCGGCGCCTTCGGGGCGGCGCGCCTCGCCCGCCTGGCGGTGACCGGGGAGGCGCCCGACGCGCTCTGCACCCCGCCCGCGCGCGGGGCGACCGTGATGCCCGATCCCGAACTCGTGCCGGCCTATGCCGAGCGGCTCGCGCGCTACCGCGGCCTCTACCCGGCCCTGCGGGCGCTCACGGGCTGAGGCTCGCGGCCGCGAGACGACCGCTCACCCGCCCGCGGCCTCCTCGCGCAGGAAGCGCGCGAAGCGCGGGTCGCCGAGATACGCCACGTTGACCCGCATCATCGGCGGCCCGGTCGGGCCCTCGGGCAGGAAGAGGCCGCCCGGCGCGATCAGGATGCCGCGGGCGGCGGCGCGGCGGGACAGGGCGTCGAGGTCGCAGGCCGCCGGCAGCCCGCACCAGAGGTAGTAGCCGCCCCGCGGCTCGCCGAAGACCGGCAGGCCCAGCTCCTGCAGCACCGTTCGTCCGTGGAGCGCCGCCGCCTCGATCCGGCTCGCGAGGCGGCGCAGGTGGCGGCGGTAGCGCCCGCTCTCGATCAGGTCGTGGACGATGCGCTCGACGAACCCCGAGCTGTTGACGCTCGTCACCATCTTGAGGTCGCGCAGGGCCGCGACGATGTCCGGGCGCGCCGCGACGTAGCCGCAGCGCAGGCTCGCCGAGAGGGTCTTGGCGAAGGTGCCAACGTAGATCACCCGCTCGAGCTGGTCGAGGGCCGCCAGCCGCGGCTGGCCGGGGGGCAGGACGTCCGCGAAGGGGTCGCTCTCGACGATCCGCAGGTCGAGGGCGGCGGCGCGCTGGAGCAGCCGGTGGGCGACCGGCAGGGTGAGCGAGCAGCCGGTCGGGTTGTGGGCGAGCGAGTGGGTGAAGAACAGCCGCGCGCCGCTTCCCCGCGCCACCTCGTCGAGATGGGCGACGTCCGGCCCGGTCGGGCCGCGCCGCACCCCGACGATCCGGGCCTTGGCGAGCCGCAGCTTGCCGAACAGCGGGTAGTAGCCGGGAGAATCGACCAGCACCGGCTCGCCCGGAGCCACGAACTGGCGGATGATCAGGTCGAGGGCGTGGTTGGCGCCCGAGGTGAGCAGCACCGCCTCCGGCCCGGCCTGGATCGAGCGCTCGGCGAGCATCAGGGCGAGGCTGCGGCGCAGCGGCGGGTGACCGTCCGGGCTGCCGTAGCTCTCGTGCGCCGCCGCCGCCGAGGGCCGCAGGCGCCGGCCGATCTCCAGGCTCTCCATCCAGGAGGGCGGCGGGCGCCCGTCGCCGACCCGCACGTCGTAGTGCCGGTCCAGCTGCTCGCGCAGGAGCCAGACGCTGTCCACCGCCGCGACCGGGACGGGGCCCGGGGATGCCGCCGGCGCAGGCCGGCGGCCCGAGACGTAGAAGCCCGAGCCCGGGCGGCTCTCGACCCGGCCCGAGGCGACGAGGCGCTCGTAGGCGTTGACCGCGGTGTTCTTCGACACCGCGAAGCGCGCAGCCGCCGCCCGGAT
Organism: Methylobacterium ajmalii; assembly: GCF_016613415.1. GTDB lineage: Bacteria > Pseudomonadota > Alphaproteobacteria > Rhizobiales > Beijerinckiaceae > Methylobacterium > Methylobacterium ajmalii. The sequence continues at coordinate 33,831 of NZ_JACWCT010000086.1, forward strand.
CGAGGGCAGGCGCTCGCCCGCCCGCAGGAGCCCGCGGTCGATGTCCTCCGCCAGGCTGGCCACCACCTGCTCGACGCGGGTGCGGGGTTCGGGATTCGCGACCGTATCCATGCCGCGGAGGGTACGGTCACTCCGATTAAGGCGCAAAGCGTTCCTTGCCGGCTGGGCACGGCTGGGTACGGTGCGGGCAACGGGCAGGATCTCACGGGCCCGGACCGGGGAGAGATGCCGACAGGAGGCCGCGGGACGCGGCCGCCCCCGCTCCGGCCCGCGCGGACCGCCCTCGGCGAGCAACCGGCAGCAGGCTTCCATGCAGACCACGTCCCGGGCGAACCGCACCTCGCGCATCGCCGGCTTCCACACCAGGAGCCCCCGCGAACGCCTCGACCTCGTGGCCGCCTTCGCCGACCTGTCCGGGCCGGAGGTCGCCCATCTCGCCGAGTTCGGCAACCTCGCCCCCGACCTCGCCGACCGGCTGATCGAGAACGTCGTCGGCACGATGAACGTCCCCGTCGGCATCGCCACCAACATGAAGATCGACGGCGAGGACGTGCTGATCCCGATGGCGACCGAGGAATCCTCGGTGGTGGCCGCGGTCTGCAACGCCGCGCGCCAGGTCTACGAGGACGGCTTCACCACCTCGGTCTCCGGCAACCTGATGATCGCGCAGGTGCAGGTCGTCGGGGTGAGCGACCCCTACGCGGCCCGCCTGCGCATCCTGGAGCAGCGCGAGGCCCTGCGCGCCCTGTGCGACGCCTGCGATCCCGTGCTGGTGCGCCTCGGCGGCGGCCTGCGCGACGTCGAGGTGCGGGTGCTCGACACGTTGGGCGGCCCGATGGTGGTGACCCACCTCATCGTCGACACCCGCGACGCCATGGGGGCGAACGCCGTCAACACCATGGCGGAGGCGGTGGCCCCCCATATCGCCGGCTGGAGCGGCGGCCGGGTCTACCTGCGCATCCTGTCGAACCTCGCCGACCGGCGCCTCGCCCGGGCGCACGCGGTCTGGCGCACCGACGCGATCGGCGGGCCGGAGGTGCGCGACGGCATCGTCAGCGCCTACCACCTCGCCGAGGCCGATCCCTACCGGGCGGCGACCCACAACAAAGGCATCATGAACGGCATCGACGCCGTGGTGCTCGCCACCGGCAACGACACCCGGGCGATCGAGGCCGGGGCGCATGCCTACGCCGCCCGCTCGGGCCGCTACACCAGCCTGACCCGCTACGAGGTCACGGGGTCCGGCGACCTCAGCGCCTCGATCGAGCTGCCGCTGGCGGTGGGCCTCGTCGGCGGGGCGACGAAGCTCCACCCGACCGCCCAGGCCTGCCTGAAGATCCTCGGGGCGACGACCGCCGAGCGCCTGGCCCGGATCATCGCCGCGGTGGGCCTGGCCCAGAACTTCTCCGCCCTCAAGGCGCTCGCCACCACGGGCATCCAGAAGGGCCACATGGCGCTCCACGCCCAGAACATCGCCATGATGGCGGGCGCGCTCGGCGAGGAGATCGAGGCGGTCGCCCGCGTGCTGGTCGAGCGGCGCCTGGTGCGCCTCGACGTGGCGCAGGAGGTCCTGGGGGAGATGCGGCGGTGATCGGAGGCCGGCGGGCCGCCTCCTGCAACGTCGTCCCGCCCTGTCACCTCATCCCGAGGCGTCGGTCGATCAACGATCGACCGGCCCCGACGGAGGCCTCCAGGTAGCGCCGAGATTCCTGGAGCCCTCCTTCGAGGCGCGCTCCGCTCGCATCTCGGGATGAGGTCGCGGACGGGGTCGAACCATCTTCGACAACACCAAGAACAGACTGGCCGGCCGCAGAGCCGACGACCGATCGACGACAGTCCGGGAGGACACCCATGCCGACACTCACCCGCACGACCCGCCTCGCCGCCCGCCTGCTCGCGGGCGCCGCCCTGCTCCTTGCCGCCGGCGCCGCGCGGGCCGAGGTGACGGCCGTGAAGCTCGGGGTCCTCACCGACCTCAGCGGATTCGCCGCCGATTCGACCGGCGAGGGCTCGGTCGTCGCGGCCCGCCTCGCGGTCGAGGACTTTCGCAAGGAGCAGCCGGCGATCAAGGTCGAGGTGATCCAGTCCGACCACCAGAACAAGCCCGATATCGGCTCGGCCACCGCCCGGCGCTGGATCGCCGAGGGGCAGGTCGACGCGATCCTCGACGTGCCGTTCTCCTCGGTCGCGCTCGCCGTGCAGGAGGTGGTGCGGGATTCCAAGGCCGCCTTCATCGCGTCCGGCCCCGGCACCTCGGACCTCACCGGCCCGAAATGCTCGGCCAACACCGTGCACTGGACCTACGACACCTGGGCGCTCGCCCACGGCACCGCGCTGGCGCTGGTGCGCGCCGGCAAGACGAAGTGGTTCTTCCTCACCGCCGACTACGCCTTCGGCCACGCGCTCGAGGCCGATGCCGCCAGCGTGGTGAAGCAGGAGGGCGGCACGGTGGTCGGCACCGTGCGCCACCCGACGGCGGCGGCGGACTTCTCCTCGTTCCTGCTCCAGGCGCAGGGGAGCCGCGCCCAGGTGATCGCCCTCGCCAACGCGGTCGGCGACACGGTCAACTCGGTGAAGCAGGCGGCGGAGTTCGGCATCACCGGCGGCGGTCAGGACCTGGCGGCGCTGCTGATGCAGCTCTCCGACGTCCACGCGATCGGGCTCAAGGACGCCCAGGGCCTCTACCTGACGGAAGGCTTCTACTGGGACGCCAATCCCGGCACCCGCGCCTTCGCCGACCGCTTCGCCGCCCAGATGAAGGGCCGCCGGCCCACCGCCAACCAGGCCGGCGTCTATGCCGGGACGCTCGCCTACCTGCGCGCGGCCGCCAAGGCCGGCAGCACCGACGGGCGCAGCGTCGTCGCCCGGATGAAGGCGGAGCCGACCAACGACCCGCTCTTCGGCGAGGGGACGGTGCGCCCGGACGGCCGCCACGTCCACCCGATGTACCTCTTCCAGGTGAAGACCCCGGCCGAGTCGAAGGGGCCGTTCGACTATTACAAGCTCGTCCAGACCATCCCCGCCGCCGAGGCGTTCCGGCCGCTCGCCGACGGCCGCTGCCCGCTGGTGAAGGCCCCGTGACGGCCCGGCGCGTCCGGATCGTCGAGGTCGGCCCCCGGGACGGGCTCCAGAACGAGCCCGTCGCCGTCCCGACCGACGTGAAGGTCGGGCTGATCGAGCGGCTGCTCGCCGCCGGGCTGACCTCGATCGAGGTCGGCAGCTTCGTCTCGCCGGCCTGGGTGCCGCAGATGGCCGACACGCCCGCCGTCATGGCCCGGCTGCCGCCGAACCCGGGCGGGCGCTACAGCGTGCTGGTGCCCAACCTCCGCGGCTTCGAGGCCGCCAGGGCGGCCGGGGCCGGCGAGGTCGCGATCTTCGCGTCCGCCTCCGAGGCGTTCTCGCGGGCCAACATCAACTGCTCGATCGCCGAGAGCCTCGATCGGTTCGCGCCCGTGGCCGAGGCCGCCCGCGCCGCCGCGATCCCGCTGCGGGGCTACGTCTCCTGCGTGCTCGGCTGCCCCTACGAGGGTATGGTGATGCCGCAGGCCGTGGCAGAGGTGGCCCGCCGCCTCGTCGCGCTCGGCTGCCACGAGGTCTCGCTCGGCGACACGATCGGCGTCGGCACGCCCGATCAGGCCCGGGCCTGCATCGCCGCGGTGGCGGCGGTGGTCCCGGTGGAGCGGATCGCCCTGCATTGCCACGACACGCAAGGGCGGGCGCTCGATAACATCCGGGCCTGCCTCGATCTCGGGGTCGGGGTCGTCGACGCCGCGGTGGCGGGGCTCGGCGGCTGCCCCTACGCCCCCGGCGCCCCCGGCAACGTCGCCACCGAGGCGGTGGCGGCGATGCTCGATGCGGCGGGCCTCGCGACCGGCGTCGATCCGGCGCGCCTCGCGGAGGCCGGCGCGTTCGTCACCGGGGCGCTCGCCCGGGTGCGGGCCGGGGCGGACGTGAGCGCGTTCCCGGGTTAGAGAATTTTCCGACGAAGTTGTTGCCGACTCGTCAAAAAAATCTAGCAAAACGAAAAGTGTAGAGCGCTTCGCGATTGCAGCGGGATCGTGAAACGCTCTGGCCCACGGCATCAGCTCCGTCGGCAAGGGGCGGGCTGGTTCATGCTGCCGTCGACAGGCGCGCCCGAGCGGCCCGCGCGAGGAAACTCGACCGGCTCTCGCCGGCCGCCGCCGCCGCGTGGTCGATCCGCTTGAGGAGGCCCTCCTCGATGGAGACGTTCACCCGCACCGCCTTGCCGGGCAGATCGACATCGACGAGGCCGATCATGGCGCCTTTGCCGTCTTCCCGGAACACCGGGTCCTGCTGCAGTTCGCTCAGGGTGCGCAGGGTCGGAATGGCGTCACCGTCCTCGGCCATGCCGCCGACGTGGAAGGCGAGCATCTCGGCCGCCTTGCGATAGAGCGTGTCGAGGTCGTCGGCGACGGTCGTCGCACCCGGAAAATCCGGGAACGAGGCGCCGAAGACTCCCTCTTCTTCGTGAACCAGCATGACGACGCGCGCCATGGGTACCTCCTTGTCCTGCGCGAACGGGAAGAGCGTCACAACTCCCATCCCGCTTGCCGGTAGATGTTGTGAAGCGTCCCGGTCGGGATCTCGGACGCCCCGCCATCGACCGTAACCTTTCAGGGTTTGGTCGGGTGCTTGTACTGGACGTGATCACCGGGCCCCTTGCGGACGACGAACCATCCGTCCTTCGCGAGCATCGAGAGCACGTCGCGGGTTTTGCGGCTTCTCTGTTTGGGAGCCATCGCGCACCCGTTCCGCCTTCGCTCCATGCCCCCGGCGGCAGCGTCTCACGCTGCCTTCTTAAGATATTGCGCATTGATACACACCAAGTATGCTTGCGCAAGTGTGTGTAATGCGGCATCGTGCGCCGCTCTTTCCCGCACCGCTGTGCCCCGGTCGCCCCGCGACCGGGCGGGTGAGGATTGGCACGCCGCCCGGACCCGAATCGGCGCGGTCCGCGTCCGCCGCTCAGGTAATCGGCGCCGGATTGAACAGGGTCAGGTCGTTGTAGAGGCCCCAGCGGTCCGACCACGGCTGCGTGCGCCCGCTCGCCACGTCGAGGATGAGGTGGAAGAGCTCCCAGCCCATCTCGGCGATGGTCGACTCGCCGGTGGCGATGCGGCCGGCATCGAGGTCGATCAGGTCCGACCAGCGCCGGCTCAGCTCGGTGCGGGTCGCGACCTTGATCACCGGGGCCTGGGCGAGGCCGTAGGGCGTGCCGCGGCCGGTCGAGAAGACCTGCAGGGTAATGCCGGAGGCGAGCTGCAGGGTGCCGCAGACGAAGTCGCTCGCCGGGGTCGCGGCGAAGATCAGGCCCTTCTCGCGCACCCGCTCGCCGGGGGCGAGCACTCCCGCGATGGCGCTGGTGCCGGACTTCGCCACCGAGCCGAGCGCCTTCTCGACGATGTTGTTGAGCCCGCCCTTCTTGTTGCCGGGCGAGGGGTTGGCGCGGCGGTCGGCGCCGCCCTTCTCGAGGTAGGCGTCGTACCAGGCCATCTCGCGGATCAGCGCGTCGGCGACCTCCGGGGTCGCCGCCCGCGGGGTGAGGAGATGGATCGCGTCGCGGACCTCCGTCACCTCGGAGAACAGCACGGTGGCGCCGCAGCGGACCAGGAGGTCGGCGGCAAATCCGAGCGCCGGATTGGCGGTGACTCCCGAGAAGGCGTCGCTGCCCCCGCATTGCAGGCCGACCACCAGCTCCGAGGCCGGGCAGGTCTCGCGGCGGCGCGCGTCCAGCACCGCGAGGCGGTCCTCCGCCATCGCCAGGATGCTGTCGATCATGCTGCCGAAGCCCTCGTGCCGCTCGTCCTGGAGCCGCACCACGCTGTCCTCGGCCGCAGCCCCCGCCGGCACCAGGCGCTCGGAGACGAGCTTCTCGCAGCCGAGGCCGACCACCATCACCTCGCCGCCGAAATTCGGGTTCTGGGCGAGGCTCTGCAGGGTGCGGATCGGGATCACCGCCTCGGGGGCGTTGATCGCCACGCCGCAGCCATAGGCGTGGGTGAGGCCGATCACGTCGTCGACGTTGGGAAACCGCGGCAGCAATTCGCGGCGGATGCGCCGGATCGCGACCTCGAGGGTGCCGGCGACGCATTGCACGCTGGTCGAGATCGCCAGGATGTTCTTGGTGCCGACGCTGCCGTCCGGGTTGCGGAAGCCCTCGAACGTGTAGCCGTCGAGCGGCGGCAGCGGCGCGGGAACCCGCGTCGCCTTCTCGAGCGCGTCCAGCGCCGGGGCGGTCGGGGTCTCGACGCAGGATTCCTCGACCCAGGAGCCCCGGGCGATGGGGCGCAAGGCGATGCCGACGACCTCGCCGTAGCGCCGCACGACCCCGCCGGCCGGGACGTCGGCAAGCGCCACCTTGTGGCCCTGGGGCACGAACTCGGTCAGCACCAGCCCGTCCGGAAACACCGTCCCGGCCGGGAGCCCGAAGGCGTTGACGACGATCGCGACGTTATCGGTCTCGTGCAGGCGGATGGTGCGGGGTTCGTCGCCCGCCGGTCCCGCGGCGGGACCGGGCCGGACCGGGGCCGGTGACGACGCTGCGTGCATGGGCATTCCCTCGGATTTTCTTCTTGGGCCTTCCGGCCCCGATGGGACGACAGGCTGGACCCTCCCGACCCAGGCCGCAAGAGCGCTCCGCCTCCCGTCCCTCGCGCGCCCCGCACCTACCGCTCGACCAGCTCGACCCGGCGGTTCCTGGCCCGGCCGGCCTCGGTGGCGTTGCCGGCGACCGGCGCGTAGGGGCCGAGGCCCCTGGCCTGGAGCCGGGCGGGGGCGATGCCGAACCGCGCCGTCAGGGCCTTGGCCACGGCGGCGGCGCGGGCCTGCGACAGCGCGAGGTTGTGCTCGAGCACGCCGACGGTGTCGGTATGGCCGACGATGGCGACCTGGCGCTTGGCGTCCTGCGTCAGGAAGGCGGCCATCTGGGCCAGCGTCGCGTCGGAGTCCGGCTTCAGGACGGCGCTGTCGGTCTCGAACTGGATGCCGTCGAGCGCGACGTGGCCGGCGCTCGCCAGCCCCTCGCCCATCGCCCTGGCGTCGACCACGACCTGGCCGGCCTGCATCGGCCGCCCCTCGACGACCTGCAGCAGCACCCCGGGCTGCCGGCCGTCGTCCTGGCTCACCAGCAGGGAGACGTCGATGCCTCCTTCCGGCCGGTCGAGGCGGGCGGTCAGGGACTGCACGTTGCCGTTGGTCGCGTCGAGGAGGTCGATCCGCAGGTTGAACAGGTCGTCTCCCATCGCGCGGTTGACCGGATCGGCGAGGCTGGCGGCGAAGTCGTAGCCGCCGCAGGTGTCGACGCCGCAGGCATAAGCGACCCGGAAGCCCGCGGCGGCCAGGGCGCGCTCGTAGCTGCGGAAGACCTCGAGCGCCGATTTCCCCTGCGGAATCGCGTAGGCGATGCTCGTCACGCGGCCCTCCACCGTCCGGCTGAGGGCGAACCGACTCTTCTGGTCGGGCGCGGAGGGCCCGAGCGGCAGGGTCAGCGCCGCGTAGTCCTGCTGCCGGTAGCCGACGATCACCGCGCCGGAAAAACGCGAGACGATCGGGCTGTCCCTGGCGCCCTTGACGTCCTTCGTCGGCGCCTCGGCGGCGCGGGCCGGTCCCGCGAGGGCGGCGGCGAGGAGGAGAATCGCGAATCCGGTTCGACGGCAGGGCATGGCCGCGCTCCTTGTGGCGAGGGGGGAGGGGAGGGGCGAAGGCGCCGCGCCTGGCCGGGATCAGGCCGGCCGGGAGCCGGCCCGCGGCGCGGGGTCCCGGGCATGGCCGCCCGCGGCGACGGTGCCTCTGGCCACCAAGCTCTTGGCCACCAAGCTCTTGGCCACGACGACCGAGCGCAGCTCCGCCGGCCGGACCGGCTTGGCCAGGATCGGCATGTCGGCGGTGCCGAGCTCCTCGCGCACCCGCGCCTCGTCGTGGCCGCTGATCACCACGGTCGGCACGTCGCGCCCGGCGAGCCGCCGCACCGCCGCGATGCACTCGGCCCCGGTCACGCCGTTGCCGAGGTCGAAATCGGTCACGAGGAGGTCCGGGGCGTCGATCGCCTCCGGGATCCCGGCCTCGGCCTGGACCTCGCAGCCCCATTTCCGCAGCAGGCTCGCGGTCGCGGTCAGCACCGCCTCGTCGTCCTCGATCAGCAGCACCTTGAGGCCCCGGATCGCGGTGGGCGGGTCGAGCCCGCGCCACTCGCCGTCGAGGGCGGGCGCGCGCACGATCGGGAGGTTGCCGAGGACGACGCCGGTGCCGCGCCCCGGAACCGAGCGGAGCGCGACCTCGACGTCGAGGATCTCGCCGAGGCGGCGCACGATCGGTAGGCCGAGGCCGACGCCTTCGAGGTCGCGGTCGCCGCGCTGGCGGACCTGGTAGAACTCGTCGAAGATCCGGGCCTGGTGCTCGGGCGGGATGCCGGGGCCGCGATCGAGCACCTGGACGTCGAGGCGGCCGCCGCGGCGGCGCCGGCAGGCGATCAGGATCGGCCGGCCCGGCGCGTACTTGATGGCGTTGTTGACGATGTTCTGCAGCATCGTGGTGAACAGGGCCCGGTCGGTGTGCACGACGACCCGGCAGGGCCGGCTGCGCAACGCGGTGCCGGCGAGCTGGGCGGCCTCCGAGTTCTGCCGCCGCACGTCCTCGATGATCTCGCCGATCGCCACCGGCTCGAACCGGGGCCGGACCTTGCCGCTGTCGAGGGTCGAGATGTCGAGGAGCGACTTGAACAGCCGCGACACGCTCTGGAGCGAGCGGTCGATGTTGTCGACCATCCGCACCTCGTCGGGCCCGAGCCGTCCGTCGCGCAGGCAGGCGGTGAACAGGCTGATGGCGTGGATCGGCTGGCGCAGGTCGTGGCTCGCCTGGGCGAGGAAGCGCGACTTCGACAGGCTCGCCTCCTGCTCGCGGGCATAGGCCTCGCGCAGGCGCTCGAGCAAGCCGTAGATGTAGGTCGGTACGATGAGCGTGGTCAGGACGAGCGTCACGACCAGGAACGGGTTGTCGCGCCAGTAGGGGCTGAAGCAGGTCGTGACGGCGATCGACGCCAGGGCGGCGAGCGTCGAGACCTTGAGCGAGGTCGCGCCGTAGCGCAGCCCGTTGCCGACGATCATCCTGAGCACGATGGCGAAGAGCGGCAGGAACGGCGCCCCGCCGATCGCCATCGTGTAGGTGATCCCGGCGATGTCGAGGGCGAAGGCGAGGCCGCGCCGCGCGACGCTGTCGCTCGGATGCCGCGAGATCCAGACGTAGAGCGCGAGCGTCACGAGCCAGTGCGCCGAGACCAGGGCGGCGACCACCCGCAGGTCCGGCGGGCCGATTCCGCCGAGCGCCTGAGGCAGCACGTAGAGGCACATGCAGCCGATGATGACGAGGCGCGTGAGGGTCTGCGCCTTCTCGTTGCCGGCATTCTCGCTCGGCGCGCGGGCAAGCCGGCTCATCGCCCGCTCGCGCGGGGCCGGAAGCGCACGCGGGCCGATCCGGCGGCGACGGCGGGACGCGCCCTCATCGATAGACCCCCGCCGCTTCGTCGAAGCGGTAGGTGCGCGCGTCCCGGGCGGTGGCGGGCCGCACCTTGCCGTCCGGGCCCGGCACCGTCCCGGTCAGGGTCACCCTCAGCGGCGGCCAGGCGGGGGGCGCGCCGGAATCCCGGGCCGCCGCCCCGGCCAGGATCTCGAGGCGGCCCGTGCTGGCGCCGAGGTTGCACGGGCCGTCCTCCGGCGCCCCGCAGCCGGCGGTGTCGTCGGAGCCCGCCGCCAGGCCGCCCGACAGGCGCCATTGCAGCGGCGCCGGGGTGAAGCGCAGGACGAGGAACGCGAAGCTCTGCGAGCCCTGATTGCCGAAGGCGGTGGTGCGCAGGCCCATCACCAGCCGCCCGCCGGGCAGCGGCCTGAAGACCGGGCCGAGGGAATCGTCAACCTCCGGGGCGTCGCCGTTGCGGTTGCCGGTCCCGATCCGCCCGGGCAGCGTCTGGACGTCCTTGAAGACCCAGCCGATCCGGCCCTCCGCCTGCGTCTGGGCGAAGGTCGCGGCGACGAGCGTCCGGGCATCGGGCGCCTGCGGATCCTGGTCCGGGGCCGGCAGGGTCGCGAACCCGACGGCCCAGCCCTGGTCGGCCGCGAACATCGCCCCGTACCAGTACTCGGCGATGCGGCCGTCCTTCATCCGGCAGGTGCGGGCCTCCTCCGCGACCGCGTGCCCGCAGACCGCCCGCATCACCCTGGCGACCGAGGGCAGCACCACGTCGGGGTCGGCCCTGGCCGGGCCTCCCTGCATCGCGAGCAGGCCCGACACGGCCAGCAAGGTCGTGATCCGGGCAAGAAGGGAAGTCCGGTAGATCTCGCCCGATTCCGTCATGGTTCCACCGGATCGTCCCGTCGTCTGTCGGCGTCTCGTCCCGGGCGTGATCTCTGCCACAGGCCCTGCCGGGCCGACATTAGGACACCTGTACGATCCGCCCCGTCCCCGGATCACGCCCCGATCAATCCCCCGAGCCCGGCATGGGCCGCCTTGGCGGCGGCGGCGGCCCGGGAGGTGACGTCGAGGGCGCGCAGGAGCGCCGAGACGTGGATGCGGACGGTGAAGGGCGAGATGTCGAGCTCGCGGGCGATCTCCTTGTTGGTCCGCCCCTGCGCGACGAGGCGCAGGACGTCGCGCTGGCGCTGCGTCAGCGGCGGCAGGCCGGGCTGGCTCACCACGAGGTCGGTGCGCGGGTTGCGCCGAATGACGAACTCGCCGTCGCGCACCGCCGTGATCGCCACGGCGATCTCCGCGGCGGGCAGCGACTTGGCGATGAAGCCGTCGGCCCCCTCCTCCATGACGGTGCGGATCAGGGCTTCGTCCTCGATCATCGACACGACGATGATCGAGGTCTTCGGGAATTCCTCGCGCAGCGCGCGGATCGACCGTTGCGGGTCGAGGCCGGGAAAGAGCAGGTCGAGGAAGACCGCCTGCGGCGGGGCGGCCCGGGCGAGGTCCAGGACCTCGTCCATCGTATCGGCCTCCCGCACGCGCGCCTGCGGGTAGAGCCGCTCGGCGATGTGGCGCATCCCCTGGCGGAACAGCGGGTGGTCGTCGGCGACGATGACGGTCTCGATCCTGCGGACGGTCATTCCGGCCCCGAAACCTTCATGCGAGCCGCCCTCCACGGTGCCGGGCCGAGCCTGCGAGCCTGCAGGCCGAGCGCCCGTCGCAAAGGCACGTACCCCAAGGGTCGTCCGATGCCTCATAGGACATATGCACTAGTAGACCGGTTTTCGGGGCCTGTCTAGAAACCTCTCACAGGGTCGCGATAGGACATCGGACCCGCCTTTCGAACAATTTCAATCTGATCGTCGTGGCTCGATCGGCCGGAAGCGCCGGGGCTACGTCGCAATTACGATGACGGTTTTCGGGGGTGCGGCGAATGTCGGATAACGAGCGCGCAATTCTTGAGCGCCAAACAGAGGCGCGCGCCGGAAATCCCGGCGCGGCGGTGCCGCCGCCGGCCGCCGCTCCGCCCAAATCGGCCGTCTCGCCCGGCGTGATCGCGGCCATCGGCGGCGTGGTGGCGGCGGGCGTCGTCGCCGGGACGCTGCTCCTCGGCGGGGCCGAGAAGACCGGCACCGTCGAGCGGCCGGCCCTGTCCCTCGTGAAGGCGAGCGAGATCGACAAGGCCAGCGGCACCGTCGCGCCGGAGGAGAAGGACAAGGTCGTCGAGGAGGCGAAGGCCTGCCGGGCGCCGCTCGCGAGCATGCGCCTGTCGAGGACGACGGCGAAGGGCGGCGGCGTGGTGCGGATCCGGGCCGGCAACTACCTGTCGCCGGCATTCACCGTCGCGGACGGGCCGATCGTCGTCGCGGTGCCGTTCCCCGGCCCCTACGAGGCCGGCAAGGGCGAGATCGTGATCGAGGGCGCGGCCAAGGACGTGTTCGTCCAGCTGAGCCCGGGCCTCACCGTCGACACCACCGAGGCGGTCAAGCGCATCCCGGTGATCTGGGATACCAGCAAGCCCTGCGGAGCCTGAGCGGTGTCGAAATCGGCCATCGTTCCGTTCGTCGTCTCGGGCCTCGTCGTCGCGGTCCTGACGCCGCTCCTGCTCAGCACCGAGTACGGCCCCGCCGCCTGGTGGAACGCGGCCTCGACCGAGATGCGCTGGCGCGCCGCCATCGGGGTCGCGGTCGCCGTCATGGCGGCCCTCGGGCTCTTCGTCACCGCGCTTGCAGGCCGCCGCGCCGAAGCGGCGCTCGGCCAGCCGCCGGCCGGCCTCCTCGGCCTGCCGCGCCTGATCCTCGCCCCGCGCCGGGTCGTCGAGGCCCGCTCGCCCGAGGCCGTGATCGCGACGCTCGAGGACATGGTCGGGCTCGCGCCGGTCAAGCGCGAGGTGAACGCGCTCATCGCCCGGCTCGAACTGGAGCAGCGGCGGCGCGCCGAAGGGCTGCCGGTCTCCGCGATCAGCCAGCACATGATCTTCACCGGCCCCCCGGGCGTCGGCAAGACCGAGGTCGCGAGGGCGATCGGCGAGATCTTTCGCTCCCTCGAGGTCCTGCGCCGCGGCCACCTCGTCGAGGTCGACCGGGCCGGGCTGGTGGCGGGCTATGTCGGCCAGACCGCCGCCAAGACCCTGGAGAAGTGCCGCGAGGCGCTCGACGGCATCCTGTTCATCGACGAGGCCTACACGCTCGCCGGCGGCAGCGGGGGCAACGACTTCGGCAAGGAGGCGATCGACACGCTGCTGAAGTTCATGGAGGACAACCGCGACCGGATCATCGTGATCGTCGCCGGCTACACCAACGACATGCGCCGGTTCGTCGACACCAATCCGGGGCTCGCGGGCCGCTTCACCAAGACGATCGAGTTCCCGCCCTACAGCCCGAAGGACCTCTGCGAGATCCTGCGCCGGATGGCGGCGCGCCAGCAATTCACCCTGCCGGACGGGTTCGAGGCGCGCCTCACGCCCTGGCTCGCCCAGCGCGCCCGGGCCGACGACTGGTCGAACGCCCGCGAGATGCGCACCCTGCTGGAGAAGGCCCGCGAGGCCCAGGCCGCCCGGGTCGCCCGCGAGGGCGGCGACCATCGCCGCATCGAGATCGTCGACCTGCTCCGGGCGACCGGCGAGGACGCCTGATCACGCCACACAGCCCCGGCCGCCCGAGATCCGCGCGCCGCCCGCGAGGGCATGGCCGCGCGGGCGATCGGCCCGCCCCCTCGAAGGTCCGTGACACCCCATGGAACGCCTCGACAAGCATCCCGCGGCCGTCTTCCTCGTCATCGTGCTGGGCGCGACGGGCGCGCTCCTCGCCCTGCGGCCGGACCTCCTCGGGGGGCTTGCCGCCTCGCCCGGGGCGACGCTTCGCAACGGCCTGATCCTCGGCGGCCTCGTCCTGGGCCTGCTGGCGGCGAGCTACATCCCGGCGCGGATCGAGGGGATGCGGCGCACGATGGCCGCGTCCCGCGCCGCCCGCCGGATCCGGCCGATCCGGTTCGAGGACGACGGCGCGGCCGCCGAGAAGCGCGATACGCTGGCCACCGCGCTGGCGACCCTGGAGGGCATGGTCGGCCTCGAACCGGTCAAGCTCGAGGTGAAGGGCGTCATTGCCCGGATGCAGGTCGAGCAGCAGCGCCGTGCCCAGAACCTGCCGGTCGCCGCGATGAGCCAGCACATGGTGTTCACCGGGCCTCCCGGCGTCGGCAAGACCGAGGTCGCCCGCATCCTCGGCCACGTGTTCAAGGCGCTGCGGGTGCTGCGCAAGGGCCACGTCGTCGAGGTCGACCGCGCCGGGCTGGTGGCGGGCTATGCCGGCCAGACCGCGATCAAGACCCTGGAGCGCTGCCGGGAAGCCCTCGACGGCATCCTGTTCATCGACGAGGCCTACACGCTCGCCGGCGGCAGCGGGGGCAACGACTTCGGCAAGGAGGCGATCGACACGCTGCTGAAGTTCATGGAGGACAACCGCGACCGGATCATCGTGATCGTCGCCGGCTACACCAACGACATGCGGCGGTTCGTCGACGC
>NZ_JACWCT010000086.1:47911-49283 GCF_016613415.1 Methylobacterium ajmalii
CCAATCCGGGCCTCGCCAGCCGCTTCACCAAGACGATCGAGTTCCCGCCCTACGGCGCGCCCGACCTCGCCGAGATCCTCCGGCGCATGGCGAAGGCCCAGGGCTTCGTCCTGCCCGACGGGTTCGAGCGCGATCTGGCGTCTTACGTCGCCGCCCGCTCCCGCGCCGAGGACTGGGCCAATGCCCGCGAGATGCGCACCGTCCTGGAGAAGGCCCGCCAGGCGCAAGCCCTGCGGCTCGCCGCGCAGCCGGGCGGCGACATCGGCCGCATCGAGCCCTCCGACATCGCCGCGGCGCTCGGCCGGCCGACCGGCGGCGCCATCGACCTCGACGAGGCCCGCAAGGTCATCGCCCGCCTCGACGCGATGATCGGCCTCGCCCCGGTCAAGCAGCAGGTGAAGACCGTGGTGGCGCGGGTGATGGTCGACGCCAAGCGGCGCGCCGAGGGCGTCGAGGTCGGCGCGGTGAGCCAGCACATGGTGTTCACCGGCCCCCCCGGCGTCGGCAAGACCGAGGTCGCCCGGATCATGGGCGACATCTTCCGGACGCTCGGGGTGCTGCGCAAGGGCCACGTCGTCGAGGTCGACCGGGCCGGGCTGGTGGCGGGCTATGTCGGCCAGACCGCGGCGCGGACGCTCGAGCGCTGCAAGGAGGCGCTCGACGGCATCCTGTTCATCGACGAGGCCTACACGCTCGCCGGCGGCGGGGCCAACGACTTCGGCAAGGAGGCGATCGACACGCTGCTGAAGTTCATGGAGGACAACCGCGACCGGATCGTCGTGATCGTCGCCGGCTATACCGACGACATGGCCCGGTTCATCGACACCAATCCGGGGCTGGCCGGCCGCTTCACCCGCACCGTCGAATTCCCGCCTTACGACCCCTACGACCTCGTCGAGATCCTGCGCCTGATGGCGTCGCGCCAGTCCTTCCGGCTGCCGCCGCGCTTCGAGACGCTGCTGATCCCGTGGATCGAGGCCCGCGCCCGCCGCCACGACTGGGCCAATGCCCGCGAGATGCGGACCCTGCTCGAAAGGTTGCGCGAGGCCCAGGCGCTGCGGCTCGCCGCCGACCCGCTCGGCGATCACGGCCAGTTCGAGCTCGCCGACGTCGAGCGCGCCCTCGGTGCCGCGGCCTGACACCCATGGATGGAATCTCGGATCGAAGCCCGGATCGAATGTCGGACCGGACGGGATCGGGACGCAGGCGGTCGCTCGCCGCCGCGCATGGCCGGCTCTGGTACGGCGAGGCCGGCTACCGGCTGGCCTGGCTCGCCCTGCCGCAGGCCGGCGCCGTGGTGGCGGCGGGCCTGCTTCTCGCCGTCGCCGGCCGGGGCGAGTGGGGCCGGCCGGCCACCGGCTCGCCCCAGCGC
>NZ_JACWCT010000087.1:0-19616 GCF_016613415.1 Methylobacterium ajmalii
CGGTGCGATCTGAAGGCTTGGCGTCAGCACCCAATCCCTAAGCTACAACAATGCTTTATGCTACGCTCGCCACCCCAGATCCACCGTCCTCGTGAATAAGACGGGCTAGTCCCCGGACAGCCCTGTCGCCCTAACGGCGACGGGGCCGCTCCCTCTCGGAAGCGACCCCGCCACATCGGACCGGACGGCCGTGGAGGCGCCTACTGCACCAGGCGCGGCCCGCCGGTCTGCACCTTCTCGTTCTCGCCCAGGATGCCGAGGCGACGGGCCACCTCGGAATAGGCCTCGATCAGGCCGCCAAGGTCCTTGCGGAAGCGGTCCTTGTCGAGCTTGTCCTGGCTCTTGATGTCCCAGAGCCGGCAGGAATCCGGGGAGATCTCGTCGGCGACGACGATGCGCATCATGTCGCCTTCCCAGAGCCGGCCGGTCTCCATCTTGAAGTCGACGAGGCGGATGCCGACGCCGAGGAAGAGACCCGACATGAAGTCGTTGACCCGGATGGCCAGCGCCATGATGTCGTCGATCTCCTGCGGGGTCGCCCAGCCGAAGGCCGTGATGTGCTCCTCCGACACCATCGGGTCGTTGAGCTGGTCGTTCTTGTAGTAGAACTCGATGATCGAGCGCGGGAGCTGGGTGCCTTCCTCCAGGCCCAGCCGCGTTGCCAGCGAGCCGGCCGCCACGTTGCGCACCACCACCTCGAGCGGGATGATCTCGACCTCGCGGATCAGCTGCTCGCGCATGTTCAGCCGACGGATGAAGTGCGTCGGCACGCCGATGTCGTTGAGGTGCTGGAACACGAACTCGGAGATCCGGTTGTTCAGCACGCCCTTGCCGTCGATCACCTCGTGCTTCTTGGCGTTGAAGGCGGTCGCGTCGTCCTTGAAATGCTGGATGAGCGTGCCGGGCTCGGGACCCTCGTAGAGGACCTTCGCCTTGCCCTCGTAGATGCGACGGCGGCGGTTCATAGGCGTGTACCGTGGTTTGAGGAAGTCCATGGGGCCGAGGCTCCTGACGACGTGTGGGACCCGCGGCGCGGCGACCTCTCAGGAGAAGGTCGGGCCGGGGGATGCGTCGAGCGGGGGCGTCCCGGCGGCCGGCGGTAAAATACCCGAACCGCGAAGGCAGCACAACGCGTTGGCCGGAGCGCCCGGGAGGCGCCCGGCCGCCGCTGCGATGATGGCGGTCGTTGGTCGCGACGATATGCGCACGCCGCCGCCCCGATGCAAGCGTGGCCGGAGGGGGCGGCATGTCGCGGGCGCGGGCGCCGTGCCTCGACGCCGCCGCCCGGCCTGACCTAAGCTCGCCC
Organism: Methylobacterium ajmalii; assembly: GCF_016613415.1. Taxonomy (GTDB): domain Bacteria; phylum Pseudomonadota; class Alphaproteobacteria; order Rhizobiales; family Beijerinckiaceae; genus Methylobacterium; species Methylobacterium ajmalii. The sequence continues at coordinate 1,307 of NZ_JACWCT010000087.1, forward strand.
GCGCGGGCCGCGGCGAACGCGCGGCCGGCCAAAGCATGCCGGGAGGGACCACGATGGCGGAACGGGGTGGAGCGGTGGCCGCGCTGGCGGCGCGATTCCGCGAGGGCAAGCCGCTGATCACGGCCTGGTGCGGGATTCCCGAGCCCCTCGTGGCGGGGCTGCTGGCGGCCGAGGCGTTCGACGCCGTCACCCTCGACATGCAGCACGGCGCGCACGACTTCGACAGCATCAACCGCACGATCGCCCTGGTGGCGGCCCGCGGCAAGCCGACCCTGGCGCGGGTGCCGGTCGGCGGTTTCGCCACCGTGTCGCGGCTCCTCGATGCCGGGGTCTCGGGCGTCATCGCCCCGATGGTCAACACCGTCGAGGATGCGCGCCGCTTCGCGGCCCTGGCCAAGTACCCGCCGATGGGCGAGCGCAGCTGGGGGCCGAACCCGGCGCTGGCGCTCTCGGGCCTGGCGCCCGAGACCTACCTGCGCGAGGCCAACGGGATCTGCCAGACCCTCGCGATGATCGAGACCCGGGAGGCGCTCGCTGCCCTCGACGACATCCTGGCGGTGGACGGGATCGACGGCATCTTCATCGGCCCCTCCGACCTCTCGATCGCGCTGTCGAACGGCGCCGGCCTCGATCCGGACGGCACGGCGGTGCGCGACGCGCTCAAGCACGCCATGGCGCGCACCCGGGCGGCGGGCAAGCGGATCGGCATCTACGCCCTCTCGGCCGCGCGCACCCGCGAGCTGATCGCCGAGGGCTTCGACCTGATCGCGCTCACGGGCGATTCCGCCCTGCTGCGGGCCGGCGCCCAGGCGGCGCTCAAGGAGGCGCGGGGCTAAAAAACCCCGCCGCGCGATCAGGCCATGCGGGAGGCCCGGGCGAAGCCCGCGGCGATGAACTGCCCGGCATGGTGCAGGGCGCCGTCGTCGATGCCGTGACCGATCCCGGCGGAGAGGTGCCACTCCGCCGGCACGTCGGCGGCGGCGAGCGCTTCCGCCGAGAGAAACAGCGCGTCGACCGGGATCACCTCGTCCTGGTCGCCGTGGGCGAGCAGCACCGGCGGCACCGCGGTGACCGCCGGCGCCAGGCTCTCGGGGCCCTTGCCCTCTTCCATGACCAGCATGCCGGACAGGCCGACCACCGCCGCCACCGGGGCGGGACGGCGCAGGGCGACGTGCAGCGCCATCATGCAGCCCTGGCTGAAGCCCACCAGCGCGAGCTGATGCGGCCCGAGGCCGTGCGCCTCGAGCTCCGCGTCCAGGAAGGCGTCGAGCGTCGGCCCGGCCCGGTTCACGCCGCGCCAGCGCTCCTGCGGATCGCGGAAGGTGAGCGAGAACCATTGCCGCCCGAAGCCCTGGATGCAGGGCTCGGGCGCGTGCGGCGCCACGAAGGCGGCGTCGGGCAGGAGCGGCTGCCATTCCTGCGCCAGGTCGATCAGGTCGTTGCCGTCGGCGCCGAAGCCGTGCAGCAGCACGACGAGCTGGCGCGGCGCGGCGCCCGAGCGGGGCATCAGGCGCGGGCCGGTGAGGATCGGCATCGGGGTCGGGCTCCGGGTGATCGGGACGGGAGGCGGGCGGCGCCGGGGCGCCTTCGCGCCGACTTACGAAGAGAGAGGCGCGCCGTCGCGCGCCTTGGCCACCCGGTAATAGGCCCACAGGACCTTGGCGGCGACCCCGCGCCACGGGCGCCAGGCGTCGGCACGGCGCGTCAGCGCGGCGGCGCTCGGCCGGGTCTCCAGCCCGTCGGCGAGGCGCGCGGCCTCCTGGAGGGCGAGGTCGCCGGCCGGGAAGGCGTCCGGGTGGCCGAGGCAGAACAGCAGGTAGACGTCCGCCGTCCAGGGGCCGATGCCGTGGACCGCCACCATCAGCCGGTGGGCCTCGTCCGCCGGCAGCGCGTGCAGGGTGTCGAGCGGCAGCGTGCCGTCGAGGATTGCCGCGGCGGCCGCCCGCAAGGTCCGGATCTTCGGCGCCGAGAGGCCGGCCTCGCGCAACAGGTCGTCCGGCGCGGCCGCCAGGGCCTGCGGCGTCAGGTCCGGCATGCGGGCGGTGAGCCGGCCCCAGATCGCCGCGGCGCTCGCCGTCGAGATCTGCTGGCCCACCACGATGCCGGCCAGGCCCGCAAAGCCCGGCGGGCGCTTGCGCAGGACCGGTGCCGCGCCCTCCGCGGCGAGCCGCGCCATCACCGGGTCGAGGGCGGCGAGCGCCGCCACGCCCTCGCGCAGCACCGCCTCGGAATCGAGGAGCGGCCCGGTGACGCCGGCGGCGTCCGGGCTTATGGCGGGGAAAGCCCTCGTCGTCCGCATCCCGCCGTGTCGCCTCCCCGCCTGCGCTTCGCCCCGAGCCCGAACGGGCGCCTGCATCTCGGCCACGCCTACTCGGCGCTTCTCAACGCGGAGATGGCCCGGGCGCTGCACGGCACGCTGCTCCTGCGCATCGAGGACATCGATCCCCAGCGCTGCCGGCCGGAGCTGACCGAGGCGATCCTCGCCGACCTCGCCTGGCTCGGCCTGGGCTTTCCGGAGCCGGTCTGGCGCCAGTCCGCCCGGATGTCCACCTACCGCGCCGCGCTCGAGGCGTTGCGCGCGCGGGGCCTCGTCTATCCCTGCACCTGCACCCGCCGGGAGATCCAGGCCGCCGCCGGCAGCCGGCGCGACCCCGACGGGGCGCCGCTCTATCCGGGCACCTGCCGCGGCCGGCCGGTCCCCGACGGCCCCCATGCCTGGCGCCTCGACACGGCGCGCGCGCTGGCGCTCTGCCCGGGCCCCCTTGCCTACACGGCCTTCGCGCCGGGGGAACCGGAGACCGTCCGGGTCGCCGATCCCGCCCGCTGGGGCGACGCGGTCATCGCCCGCAAGGACGTGCCGACGAGCTACCACCTCGCGGTGGTCCTCGACGATGCCGCGCAGGGGATCACCCACGTGGTGCGCGGCCGGGACCTCGAAGCCGCCACCGACCTCCACGTCCTGCTCCAGCGGCTCTTCGGCCTGCCGACCCCGCGCTACCACCATCACGACCTCATCCGCGACGAGGCGGGCGACAAGCTGTCGAAGAGCCTGCGCTCGGAGGCGCTGGCGGCGTTGCGCGAGCGGGGGGTGAGCCCGGAGGCGGTCCGGGCGCGGCTCGGCGTCCCGGCCCGGTGACGCACCCGTCAGCCGGCGAAGCGCTCGCGATAGGCGCGCGGGCCGGTGCCGACGCGGCGCAGGAAGCCCCGGCGCAACGTCTCTTCCGAGCCGAAGCCGCAGGCCCGGGCGGCACGCCCGACGCTCGCGCCCTGCTCCAGCAGCCGGCGGGCCGCCTCGATGCGGATCTCCTCCACGGCGCGGGCCGGGGTGCGGCCGGTCGCCTCGCGGTAATGGCGCGAGAAGCTGCGCGGGCTCATCGCGGCCCGGGCGGCCAGGGCCGGCAGCGAGAGATCCGCCGACAGGTTCTCGCGGATCCAGGCGTGCAGGCGGTCGAAGCGTCCGTCGCCCGCCTGGAGGGTCAGGACCGTGCTGAACTGCGCCTGCCCGCCCGGCCGCTTGAGGTAGACGACGAGCTGGCGCGCCACCGCGAGGGCGTGGTCGCGGCCGAGATCCTCCTCGACCAGGGCGAGGGCGAGGTCGATCCCGGCGGTGACGCCCGCCGAGGTCCAGACCGCGCCGTCTCGCACGAAGATCGGATCGGGATCGAGCCGCACGGCGGGATGGGCCCGGGCGAACTGGGCGCAACGTCCCCAATGCGTCACCGCCCGGCGGCCGTCGAGAAGCCCGGTCGCCGCCAGCAGGAAGGCGCCGCTGCACACCGAGGCGGTGCGCCGCGCCGCGCCGCTTCGCCGCCGCAGCCAGTCGACGAGGTCGCCGTCCAGGCAGGCCGCGTCGACGCCCTGGCCGCCCGCCACGACGAGCGTGTCCAAGGGCGTCACCGCGGACGGCAGGCTCTCCGCCGGCAGCGGCAGGCCGGCGCTCGAGTCGATCGGGGTCGTCCGGGCTACCAGGGCGGTCTCGTAGGGACGATGCGGGCCGGCCGCGAGGTCGTTGGCGGTGGCGAAGACCTGGAGCGGCCCGGCGACGTCGAGGAGCTGGACGCCCGGGAAGGCCAGGATCTCGATGCGGCGCGCGTGCGGCATGGGGGATTTCGGCGAGGGGTGGCTTTGGCGGGAAACGAGGGCATTCTGGCGATCGCGCCGAGGCATGCGGGTTTACGCTGACCGGCGTCAACCGGGAGAACGCCCTCGTGTCGCTCAGCTTCGGAATCCTCGTCTTCCCGCAGGTCCAGCAGCTCGACCTGACCGGGCCCTACGAGGTCTTCGCCTCGGTGCCCGAGAGCGCCGTCCACCTGATCTGGAAGGACGGCGAGCCGGTGCGCTCGGCCACCGGCATCCCGTTCGTGCCGACCGCGACCTTCGAGACCTGTCCGCCCCTCGACGTGCTCTGCATCCCGGGCGGGGCCGGGGTGAATCCGCTCCTCGAGGACGAGGCGGTGCTGGATTTCGTGCGTGCCCGCGCCCGCGAGGTCCGCTACCTCACCTCGGTCTGCACCGGCGCGCTGGTGCTCGGCGCGGCCGGGCTGCTGAAGGGCAGGCGCGCGACGACCCACTGGTACGCGCACGACTTCCTCGCCCGCTTCGGCGCCGTGCCGGTGCAGGACCGGGTGGTGCGGGACGGCACCCTGATCACCGCCGGGGGCGTGACCTCGGGCATCGATTTCGGGCTCGCGGTGGTGGCCGAACTGCTCGGCCGCGAGGAGGCCGAGACGGTGCAGCTCACCCTAGAATACGCGCCGGCCCCGCCCTTCGGCGCCGGCACCCCGGCGGAGGCGCCCCCCGCGGTGCTGGAGCGGGCGAGGAAGCGCCTCTGCGGCTCCCGGGCGGCCCGGGAGGCGATCATCGGCCGGATCACCTGAGCCCGCGAGGGCGCAGGGTCAGCGCATCGCCTCGCGCTGGGCCAGGGTGGTGGGCGCGCCGGATTTCTGGATCAGCCCGTCGATCTGGTCGCGCTGGCGCCGGAACTCGGCGAGCAGCCGCCCGTCGAGCTCGCGGCCGCGGGGCACGCGGATCTTCATCGGGTCGACGAAGTGGCCGTTGATGATCACTTCGTAGTGCAGGTGGGCGCCGGTCGACAGGCCGGTCGAGCCGACATAGCCGATGATCTGGCCCTGGCGCGCCTTGGTGCCGGTGCTGACGCCGCGGCCGAACCGGGACATGTGGTTGTAGGTGGTGACGTAGCCGTTGGCGTGCTGGATCTCGACCCGGCGGCCGTAGCCCGAATCCCAGTCGGCCTTGATCACCGTGCCGTTGCCGGCCGCGAAGATCGGGGTGCCGATGCGGATTGACCAGTCGACGCCGGTATGGAGCTTGGCGTAGCCGAGCACCGGGTGGCGGCGGTAGCCGAAGCCCGAGCTCATGTTGCCGTCGGCCACCGGCTTGCGCAGCAGGAACTTCTTCAGCGACCGGCCGGCCTCGTCGAGGTAGTCCACGCTGCCGTCGTCCGGCGACTGGAACCGGTAGATCCGCCGCGACTCGCCGCCGAGGTTGAGGGCCGCGAACAGGATGTCGGGCCGCTCGGACGAGCCGCCGGCCTCCTCGTCGTAGGTGTAGAACAGCTCGATCCCGTCGCCGGTGGCGACGCGGCGCTGGAAGTCGACGTCGTAGCCGAAGATCCGCACCAGGTCCTCGACGGTCGAGCGCGGCAGGTCGTGGCGCGCGGCGGTCTCGTAGAGGCTGGCATAGAGGCGCGCGCCCGTGCCCTCCTCGTCGTCCTCGGCCTCGGGCTTGGCGGCGGGCTTCTGGGCCACGCCCTCCGGCACCGGCGGGGCCACCGATACGAAGCCGCCGCGGTCGTTCATCGCAGCGATCGCCTCGACGCCCGACTCGCCGTAGAGGATCACCCGGGTGAGCTGGCGCGGATCGCCGAGCTTGGGGCCGGGCCCGATCTGGAGCCGCATCTGCTGGCCCTCGCCGACCGCGCCGGAGCGGACCCGCGTGCCCAAAGCCGCCAGGATCGGGCGGATCTGCTCGTCGAGGCCGCCATTGGCCTTGAGCACGCCCTCCAGCGTCTCGCCGCGCTTGATCGCGACGTCGCGATCCTCGACCAGGGGCGCGTCGCGCTCGCGCTCCATCTTGGCGAGGTCGGTGACGTTCTCGCGCATCACCCGGACCTCGATCGACTTGAACGGGCCGGACGCGCCGCCGAAATCGGCCGTGCCGTCGAGGCCCGGCAGGGTCGTCATGCTGCGCAGCGTGCGCGAGAGCATCAGCTGCGGGGCGATGGGCAGCGCCGCGCGCCGCCCGGCCTCGGCGGCGAGGCGCCGCTCCTCCTCGATCTGCGCCGCCACGTCCTCGTCCGAGAGGGCGGGGGAGCCGGCCGGCACCGCGAGGTCGCCGAGGTCGCGCTTGACCACCGACACCTCGGCGTCCGGCGCGTCGGCCGCGGTGCCTTGCGCTTCCGGCGCGCGCTCGAGCCCCGGATCGCTGAAGAACCGCATCGGGTCGAAGGGCGGGATGTCGGTCGCCGCCATGCCGGCGGTGGTCGAGAGCGCGGTGGCGATCCGCACGAAGGGCCGGACCTTGATGATCTCGCGCTCGCCCGCCCGCAGGGTGACGGGCGCCTTGAAGCTCTGCTTGGCGAGCGCCACCATCGGGTTGCGCACCAGCCGGTCGCCCTTGCGGGTGAGGTTGGTGCCGCCCTCGCTCGCCACCGGGCGCGGGGCCACCGCCACTGCCTGCGGCAGCTCCGCGAACGTGACCTCGCCCTGGAGCGAGACCCAGATCGCCGAGCCGATCAGGCCGGCGCCGGTCATGCCGGTGAGCACGCAGGCGGCGAGCCAGCGCAGGTTCACGTCCCGGCGGTCGGCCCGCGGCGAGGCGGCGCCCGTGAGGTCGAGGGGCGGTTCGCGGCCCGGATCGGCCGACCGGCCGCGCGGCGCCTGCTGGGATCCGACCGGGTCGAGGCGCGCGCGCTTCACCGTCACTCCTTCGCCTTCTCGTATCGGTGCCGCGACACGGCGCGATCTGGCGCCGCGGGGCCGGGCAGGGAGCGCTCCGCGCTGCCGCGACCATGCGTGGGCGACGCCTGGAAATCAACGGCGGGCGGGGCCGGCTCCCCAGGGGGATCCGTCCGGCTTCCTCGTCGGTCTCTCCGGCGCCAGGATGTCAGGATTGAGGCCGTTCCGCGGTCGGCGCCCGCAGGCAGGCATCGACGGCACCTTGCGATGCGCGACCAACGGCGAAGGGCTGCTGCGAGAGGCGGGAATGATTGGTCGGAGCGGCAGGATTTGAACCTGCGACCCCCACGTCCCGAACGTGGGAACGTACAGGTGCGTTCCCCAGCGCAGGGCCGGTTTTCCCTTCGGGGAGACCTTCCTCGTCGTCGTCCGCCATGGTTCTCCGTCGTCCCCGATCCGTGGCCCACGAGCCCCAATCTGTGGCCGACCTGTGGCCGGGGAACGTGCCGGGAACGGCGTGTCCCTGTCCAGGCCACGCCCCGGTCGCCGGTCCTTGGCTCAGGGCCGGATCGCGCGCCCGACGATGTCGATCGCCTTGTCTAGGCGCCGGACCTCGGCGTCGTCGCCGGCATCGAGCGCCTCGACCCTCCGGCGACCAAGCATGCGGACTTCCTCCATGCGCTCGGCGACGGCGATCGCATCGGAGACCCAGAGCGCGGTGTCCGCGTCGTCGGCCCAGTCGTGGGCCTGGGTCTCGACCCTCATGCCACCGTCGGCCGCAGGCAGGATCTGAGCGCGCACCGCCAGCTTGCACCGGCGCCCGTCCCGGCCCTGCAGCGGCAGGAAAGCCCAGCCCCTCGTCAGAAGGAACGCGATCGAGCCGAACTCCAGCGTCACCGGCTCCCCGGCCTCCAGTCGCGAAAGGGGGTGCTGGTCCCGGGTTGCCCACAAGGCCCCGCCAAGGCCGACCTGGGCGTCGACCGCCATCGCCCTCACGCGGGCCGCGGTGACCCCAAGGACGTCGGCTGCCTCGGAGGCGGTCGCACAGACCGGATCCCCGGCGGCGTTCTCGATCACCGCGAGGGCGACGTCCGGGCAGGCCCGGTGGCTCTTAGAGGTTTCGGGCTTGAGCCAAGCGTCGACGGTGGCGTCGGAAGCCCGGGCGATGCGGGCGACGTCGGCCTTCGTGAGGGCGAAGCTCTCCATGAGGGAGATGAGACTTCTGCGGTTCGACATGGGGTCCTCAAGCGAAGCGGGCATCGATGGCGGCGTGCTCGGGCCCGTGCAGGCCGACATCGACGAGCTCAGGGAATTTTAGGGTACAATGTACCCATTCTTAACCATGCTAGGTACATTGTACCGCTATCGAACTCCTTTGCCCCGCTCCGCGAAGAGCCCCCCCTGACATCTTGCCGCACCTTCGTGGCATTAATTTTAATGCCACTCCCTTGAACGCGACCCCGTGCGTGTTAATTTTATTGCCATCGGGCAGGCAGTCTCGCCCCCGTCGCACGGAGCTCGTCGGATGACCACGATCGCCACCATCGCCGCCAAGGAGATCGCCCTCTCGCTCTGCAAAGGTTCCTACCAGACCTCCCTGGTCCATGGGGCCGCGTCATGGTCCGGATCCGACCTCAAGGGCACGGCTGCGCGGTACGGCGGGCGCTATCGGGAGAGCCGTCAGAGCCTGATCGACGCCTGCAAGGGCGCCGGGCTCCGCATCGTGGTCTCCGCGATCGGCAACCGCGGGAAGATGATCGCGACGATCCTGACGCACGAGGAGGCGCGCCGGATCCCGGTTACGACGACCGGGGGCGACAATCGCATCGAGGGACGCGCCCTGGAGCAGCGGATCTATCGGGTCAAGAAGCGGCTGGCCGCGGAGGAGCGCAAGCGGGCCCGCGAGCTGGCGCTCGACGAGGCTGCCCTGTCGCTTCTCGCCGCCTGAGACCTGCCTCGGGGCTCCCTCCGCCTAGGGCGGATGAAGGGAGCCTCGCACTGGCCTCAGGGGGAAGCGCGATGTTGCTGGACGATCTCGTGGTCGGCATTAGGCAGGCGTGGGAAAGGGGGCCGACCCCCGATCTCCGGGACGCGGTCGACAGGGTCGATCATATCCTCGAATTCGGACAGCGGTTCGTGCTCACGCCCGGCGTCGTTCGGCTCGCCAACGACCTCGCCGACGGATGCCGCGATCCGCACGGGCAACTCGCGCATGTTCGCGTGCCGGGTATTGCGACATGGATCGAGTGGCATGGGGCCGTGCCCTGGTCCACCCGCGAGGCCCGGCGCGCGGTCTACGTCGTGTCGCTCGATCCGACGCGGCCGATCACGGGGGACGCGATGTGGATGCACCCGACCCCCGGCGGGGCCTACGTCAGCAGGAACTGGGTCTTCTCGGAGGGGACATGGAAGGGCGAGCCCCCCTTGCCGCCGCATCGCGCGGCGCATTTCGAGGAGCCGACCGGGACGCCCCTGCAGCTGGCCTGGCTGATCTCCGTCCTCGCCCTGATCACGACGCCCAGGATCGTCGAGCGGGATCCGGTCGACCTCTCCCGCGTCAACCGGGCCCGGGCGAAGCGCGGGAAGCGCGAGCTCGTCGGGTACAGCGAGATCGTCCTGAGGCGCGACGGCCCTGAGGAGGACATGGGTCGGGCCTACGGCAAGTCCCCGGCCCGCGACGGCGACGACGTCGTCCGTCGAGCCCGCCACCACGTCCGGACGCACTGGCGCCTGAAGCGCGGGCGGATAGAGATCGTACGTCCGCACTGGCGCGGGGACGAGAGCCTCGGCACGATCCGTCAGATCCACCGCGTCGCGCGCCCGTCGGAGCGCGTCAGCCGCTCAATCCAGGAGACCAGCACGTGACCGCCTCTGCCCCAAAGCCGCGTCGTGAGGTGAAGGTCGACCTCACCGGCCTCACCGAGCGGCAGCTGTCCCTTCGCACGCGCGTGATCCGCCTCGGAGAGTGCATATTCGGAGTGCGCTGGCAGTCCGATCTCGCGGCCGCCCTGGCGAAGGAGGCCCGCCGTCCGGTCGGACAAGCCCAGGTCGCCCACTGGATCTCGGGGCGACGGCCGGTCCCCGAAGCACTGGCTCCGGCCATCGAGAGCCTTGCCCACAAGCTGGCCGAGCAGCTCCTCCATCGGTATGACATCGTCATGGCGGATTGGCCGAAGCCGTTGCCTCGCCGGGACGCCAAGGCGCTGGATCCCCTGCGCCCCTGAGCCTCCGCACCCGCCCGGGCTTGCCCCGGGCCGCGGCCGGCCCGAGGATGCCTGCCTGAGCGGAGGGGGCGATGGGCGATTTGCGGGAGGCCATCAGGTCGGGGACGCTGCAGCGGATGGAGCGGGCCCTCGCCGACGTGGACGCCCGGCTAGATGGGCTGCGCGCCGAGAGGGATCGCCTGGTCGCCTCGATAGCCGAGGTGGAGGCCCCGGAGGCGGGGGAGCCCACGCGGCCAGCCGGCCACACCGAGGACGACCGCGAGCCGCTCCTTCCCGTCACCTCCCCCCGCGTCGAGAACGCCTTGCGGGGCATCATGCGCGACTGCGGGTTCTCCGAGGCGCAGATCGCCACGCGCTTTCCCGACCGCACTGAGGACGCCACGCCCGAGCCCGCCGTCCTCGCCGTGGTCACCCTCGCGGCCGACGGCCGCCTGGTCGTCTCCGCGCCGGGGACGCCCACGACCCGGATCGTCGCCCTCCGCCCGAAGCTCGCCGGGGCCGCGGCGCAGCGGGTTGCCGAGGTCGTCGAGGACGCCTTGGCCGAGCGGGATCGCCAGGGCCCGGGATTTTCGGAACAGATCTAAGGCAGATCCGCCGTACTGCCTTAAAAACGTTGCGAAAATCCGGGGGCCCGTTGGAGGCTGTAGCAACCACGCAACGAGCAACGAGAGGTTGTCTGTCAACCCGATTCCTGGCGTGACTCCTCAAATGGGCGGGCCGTATAGCCTTGGCGCACGGGGCCATTACGGGGGCTTTTGGGATGGGTTTGAGCGACCGGTTCATCGCGTTGCGCGATGAGCGGCTGAAGACGGGGGCCACCGTCCCCGACAGCCTCCAGGGCGTCAGCAAGGGCCGGGTGCGGGCGGTGCTCGGTGGCCTGGCTCTCGACAAGAACCAGATGCTCATCGACTGCGTCTACGCCCTCCTGGACGACGAGACCCCGAGCTTCTTCGCGCGTCGGTGGCCGACGAACATGAAGTTCTCGGACGGCGCGACGACCGCAATGCTCGCCTGCCACATTGGGTTCCTGCAGGGCGACCACGGGAAGCACGATCGCGAGGGGCGGGACCAGTGGATCAAACCGCTGCGAGACCTCGGGGGCATCGAGGCGGTCACTCTGATCGACGGCGCCTTCGTCCCCGGTCACCCGATCGCCAAGTCTGGCAACTCCTCCTACCGGCTCAGCGACGACTTCGTGGCGATCCTGCGCGCCCCGGAGGACGAGTGGCAGGACCTGCTCAGGAAGTGGGCGGCGGCGGACGCGACCCGGGCCCGGCGCGAGTTCCAGGCAGTGGCCGCGGAGGCCTCGAAACGGCTCGTTGGCACGGGGCATGCTTCCCTAATCGACGCCAGCATCGAGCATTACGCCAAACGGTTCCTGCCCGGGTACGAGGTCCTCTACGTCGACGACAGCGACGGTGACCGCATCAGCGACGAGGAGCGAGCCAAGCTCGCTCGCGCCGGCGTGGAGATCAAACTCGATGATCCGATGCCGGACGTCCTCCTATGGAACCCCAAGACCGATCGGCTCTGGGTCATCGAGGCGGTCACCAGCGACGGCGAGGTTGACATCCACAAGGTGAAGCAGGTCAGGGCCATGGCCGAGCGGTGCGGGAAGGCGGGGGTCGACTTCACCACCACCTACCTGACTTGGAAGGACGCGTCCTCACGCCAGGGCAAGCATGGCAACATCGCCGTCGATACCTACCTCTGGATCCTGGCCGATCCAGCGAAGCATTGGCTCGCCGGGTCGTTCAACTAGGCCACGAGAAGGTCGGCGCCGCTCACGGATCCCAGCACGTCCGCCACGAGCCCATCGATGAGGGCGAGATCGGTCACCCCCCGGGCGCGCCTGCCAAGCGCCCGGATGGTCGGGATCGGCGGCATCGGCATCGCCCGGATCTCGGCGGCTCCGACCTGCGTGTTGCCGTTCGTCGCCCTGAACCAGGTGTCGAGGAGGGTCGAGTTCAGGAAGGCGGCGAGGCCGATCGCCTCCTCCTCCGTCAGGGAGCCGCCCGGCCGGTAGATGTAATTGAGGTGGTTCTCCAGGCCGACCATGGGCACGTCCATGGAGGCTGCGAGGTAGGGGGCGGCCACTAGGCGCCTCTTCTCCTCCTTTGCCGAGAAGCGGCGCAGCACGACATAGTTGGCGTTCGGCACGAGGATGTTGCGGGATGCCATCCGGTCGAGGATGTGCTCGTTCTTCCGCTTCACCAGGGGCCATCGCACCTCCATCGGGTGGATGTGGTTCAGCCAGAGGAGCGGCACGGTCCCCGGCCCGCCTGTCGGGCTCTGGAACTCCTTCGCCCGGAACGCCACGACCGGCCCGGTCGAGATCTTCCAGCCGTGCGAGGCCAGCCGGTCGGACCAGGCGTCGACCGACCGCATCAGGTCCTCGTCGTCGGCCGTCGCCGGCATGCGCAGGACCAGGTCCTTCGAGGCGAGGTCGAGCACCTCGCCGATCGGCTTTGTGCGGGTCTCCCGCTCCGCGAGGTCACGGATCCCGGCGGACGTGCTGATCGTGACCTCGCCCTCCGACCAGCCATCGTCGCGCACGGCGTGCAGGATCACGTTCTCCTGGAGCACCGCATCGCGCGCGAACGCGTCCCTGCGGGACCCGAAGACGTGCATCTCCTGCGGCCGCACGAGACCGAAAAACTGACGCCGGAAGGCCCGGAAGTAGTCGCCCGAGGCGAAGCTGCGGGGGGTAATGAAGACGAGCTCGCCGCCCTTCCGGAGGAGCGCGGCGCCGATCGCCATGAACAGCCCGTAGATATTGGGCTGCCCGTGGACGACGCTCAATGCCGCCTGCGCCCTGGGATCGGCCTTGTTCAGCTTGAAGTACGGCGGGTTGGCGATGACGACATCGAACGTGCGGTCGGATGACGGCGCGAACAGGCCTCCGAGCCCCTGGAGGGCGTCGGCGTTGGCAATCACGAAGTCCTCGACGCGAAGGTCGTATGTGAGCTCGGCCCCTCGGCCCTGCGCCCATCGAACCGCGGCGGCCAGAACGCCGTCGAGCTTCTTGGCGAGCTTGCGATCCACCTCGTAGGCGACGAGGTGAAGCCGCTTGGCCCCGGCTTCGACGAGGCCCCTGATGGCAGCCGTCGAGAGGATCCCGCCACCGGCGCACGGATCGAGCACCCGTACCGCGCCGGTGCGCGGGCTGATGTAGGATGCCATGAAGCGGGCGACGTCGGGCGGCGTCAGATATAGGCCGTGCGCCTTCCGGTGCTCCGGGGTGACGAGGGACGCGTAGGCCGAGCCGACGGCGTCGCTGTGCGCGACGGGGTCGACGACGTTGGCAGGCTTGCTCGAAGGCGTGTCGTTCATGGCGTCAGCATACCTGGCGGAGCTTCCAGATCACCTGCGCCATGGTGGTTTTCCCTGGCCTTTGTGATTTCTACCGCGCAAGCCCTCGCTCACGCCCGCCTCCTCGCCCTGGCCGCGGCCGCCCGCTTCGCATGGCGGTTCGCCCCGGCGAAGGGATGCCTCACTCTCGGGGCGGGGAAGACCCGCTCCAGGATGTCTCTGACGCCGCGGCGTCGGATGGGCACCATGACCTCCTCGCCGTCCGCATCGAGGACGATGCCCTCCATGTCGTGGACTGCTGCGTGCGCGCGGGCGTGCAGCCCGATCCAGGTATGCCGCGGGCTGTCGAGCCAGTGCCGGAGGACGGCCTCGCGGTGGGCCTCGATTTCGACTGCGCCCTCGCTCACCGACGGGTGTCCTTCGTTGAGGACGCCTGCGCCTCGGCGAGGAACCGGTCGAGGTCGAAGTCCCTGCTAGGCAGCGCCCAGTCGAGGGCCGCCACGATGGCGAAGAGGGCGACCATCAGGAGCAGGACGCCCACCGACAGCCACAGGACGAGTTCTGGCAGGCTCACGCGTGGCCTCCATCGAGCAGGCCGCGCCCCACGAGCACGGTGTAGACGGCGGCCGCGAGCTGCCGGTCGTCGAGGCCGTCCTCACGACCCTTGGCGAGCACGGTGCGGATCAGCTCCCAGGGGGCGGGAGGCTCCACCGGTTCGCGCCACCACGGGCAATTCGGGAAGCGCGCGGCGAGCCTCGCGCGCAGCTGCGGCGGGAGCGCCTCGATCGTCCCGCCTGTCACCTCGATCCGCATCCCGTCGCCTCCGTCACGCGCCCGGATTCGAACGTACCATTTTTGCCGATTCGGCACTGGACTCCCCGCCAAAAATCGCGCAGCCCCTGATTCTTACTGCCCCAGCGGCATGCGCGATTAGCCCAGGGAAATATTCACCTTCGCGGCATCCCGTGCTTGCGGGCGCGCCGGATCGCCGGCATCGTGACAGCCTCCTCGAACGGGACATCCCCGCGCATGTCTGCTCTCTCGAAACGGAAACCCGCCACCGCCGCCTGAGCCCTGCTCGGCGTGCACCTGCGCGTCCCCGTTCCAGAGAGCCTGCCCCCGATGTCGAGCACTGCCTACAAGGCGGCCGCGGAGATCCGCGCGCTGATCCTCAACCCCGTCCTCGTCGCCGGCCCCCGAGAGCCGAGAGCGCCCCTCGCCGCGATCAATCGCGTGTTCGGGGGCGAGCACATGCAGTGGGACGCCACGGTGGACATGGACGCCGTCCTGCGACCGCTGGCCCGACGCGACGGGCTGCCGGGCGAGTGCAAGCACGCCCTGCAGGCGGCGATCACGAAGCCGAGCGCGTCGACCGCCTCCCGCGCGGAGCGTGCCCTGCTCACGGCCTGCAACCGAGAGGGCTTGCCCGACGGGCTGCCCACGGCGCTCTTCGAAGCCGCCAGGCTGCTGCCGTACCACGCCGCGGCCCTCGGATCGGCCGAGGCTGCGGCCCGCATCTCGGCCCGAAGCCTGGACGTCGCTTGGACGTACCTGCGCGGCTCCGACGTCGGGCGAGGTTGGCTCGCGCTGAGGGCAGCTCTGCTGTGGGCGAGTGACGCGCAGGAAGACCTTTCGGACGTCAAGTATAAGCCAAGGCCGTTGTTTGACAGACTGACAGCATTCGACCTGCAAGCGATGACTTTCGCGAGATCGTTCGCAGCAATCGCGAAGGCGGAGGAGATGATCTCCGACGAGGACGCGATCCTGCGCGGGGGCGCCGGGGCGTCGGCAAGCGACATGGCGCGGGCGGGTGACCTCCCGGGCCTGGACGAGGACCTGCCGACGCTCGGGGCGATCCTCGACGCTGCGCGGCCGTCGGCCCCGGCTTCCCGGCCGGCGCCGGGGCTCGTCGTTGTCCCATCGCTCGCGCACCTGCCCGAGCCGGCCAAGTCGACGCGGGACCGGCGGGACAGCCCGCGCGCCGAGTTCGAGCGGATCGAGAACAAGCCGCTGCCGCTCCTCCCGGCGCCCGACCCGCACGCGTTCGCGGAGGCTGGCGCGGCCAGGGCCCCCTGGCTGCGGCCCGTGTTCGAGGTGCTGGCGCAGGACCTCGTCGGCGCGCCGTACGCCCGGATCCGGCCGACCGCGTTCGTCAGCCGCCCCGGCACCGGCAAGACGGCAGCGATCCGCGCGGTCGCGCAGGGCCTCGGCCTGGCGCTGCGCGTCTACAACGCCGCCGGGGCGGCCGACGGTTCGTTCGGATCGACCTCTCGGCAGTGGTCGACCGGCAGGGGGTCGATCCCGCTCCAGACCGCACTGGCAGAGGGCGTCGCGAATTTCGTCGTCGGGATCGACGAGATCGAGAAGTCGTCGCCTGACCGGAGGAACGGCTCGCTCCAAGACGCCTTGCTGCCGTTCCTGGAGCGGGAGAGCGCCAGGCAGATCTTCGACACGTTCATCGAGGCCAACGTGAACCTGTCGGCCGTGAGCTTCATCGTCACCGCGAATACTCTGGATGGCGTCCCGGGCCCCCTCCGGGACCGCCTGAGGATCCTTGAAGTCCCGTCCCCCCGGCCGGAGCATCTGCCGATCGTGGCGGCGAACCTCGTCGCCGAGATCCGCGCCGAACGGGGCCTGGACGAGGCGTGGCTGCCCGGCCTCGACGAGGACGAGCTCGCCCTCCTGGCGCGGCACTGGAAGGGCGGGAGCCTCCGCCCTCTCAGGAGGCTCGTGGAGACCCTGGTCGCCGGTCGCGACCGTCTTGCTCCCCGGCACTGAAGGAGGCCGCGATGGTGCACGACACCCTCGATGCGATCGCCGCGCGGATCCAGGCGGCGTGGGAGGCCGGCCGGATCTGCGCGCTCGTCGGCCGGGGCTGCCGAGCGCGTGTCGTCCGCGTTGCCCGCCTCGCCGCCGCCGGGCGCCTTTCTCCGGCGGAGGCCCTGCAGCTGGCCCGCGAGGCGGAGGCGCTGGCCCTCTGCTTCTTGCCTCTTCCTGTGGGAGACGACCTGTGATCGATGACGAGTTCTACGCGATTGCGGGCCGCGCCCTGAGCGAGAACCGCTTCGCCAAGACTATCCAGGTCGAGAGGATCTCCCCAACTGGCTTGGGCCCCATGATCGAGTGGACGTCGTCGCGCGCCTTGGACGTCAAGACCCAGGACAACGACGGCTTCTACCATCCCCGCGCGAGCACGGTCCTCAACATCCTCGCGCGGACGCTGGCGCTGCGCTGGAGCACCGGGATGCCGCTCTGCCCGGTCGATTGGGCGATGCGGCTGCACCGCGGCTACCCCGACCTGGTCTCCGGGCTCCCGGCCGTCGGCCCCGGGTGGTCATGGCTTCTCGCGGGCGCGGCCGACTACCTGACGCAGTTCTCGGGCGGCGTGAAGATCACCACGCACGAGATCAAGGAGAAGTACGGCACGCTTAGGTGGCATATCTCGACGAGCGAATTCTCGTCCGACATTGAAGAACACATCGATTGCGTTGACTTTCTGTCAGGTTTCATCTGCGAGAAATGCGGAGCGCCTGGAGAGATCATCGAGATCAGGGGCTGGATGCGGTCCCGGTGCCTGAAGTGCACGGGCGCAGCGATCTGAGGGAGGTGGGCATGCGGATCTGGATCTTGTCTGACCTCCACGTCGACGCGTCCCCCTGGACGCCCCCGGCGGGGCTGACCTGCGACCTCGCGCTCGTCGCCGGCGACGTCGCCGACGGACTGTGCCGACGGGCGATCCCGTGGCTCGCCGAAAACGTCGTCCCTCGCGCCCGGGGCACGGTCTACGTCCCGGGCAACCACGATTTCTGGAGGACTAGGCTCCCCGACGAGATCGCAGCCGCGCGTGAAGCCTCGATCATCGCGGGTATTCGCATGCTCGACTGCGGGCAGGCCGTCAGCTTCGAGGGCATCCAGTTCATCGGTGCGACCCTGTGGACTGACTACCGGATCACCGGCAACCGATCCATGGCGCTCTCTACTGCAGGGGATCGCCAAGGCGGTATGCGGGACCATCGGCTGATCCAGGGCCGCGATGCCCGGGGGACTCCCGCGCCCTTCAGGCCGCTCGCGGCCGAGGCGCTCCACCTGCAGCACCGGGGGCGGATCGAGCGCGCCCTGGCGGAGCCGTGGGACGGGCCCCGCATCGTCGTCACCCACCACGCCCCGCATCCGCGGTCGTTGTTGCACGGGGAGGTTCGCGAGATGATCGATGCCGCCTATGCTTCGGATTTGACCGATATACTCGAAGGACCGCATGCGCCGGACCTGTGGATACACGGCCACATCCACCGGAGCGTCGACTACACAGTTGGCCGGACGAGGATCATCGCGAACCCGAGGGGTCACGACACCTCCCACCGGCGCCGGGATGGGGTCTGGGTCCAGGAGCTGGAGAACCCCGCCTTCGACCCTGGCCTGATACTGGAGCTCTGACGATGCGCAGCACCATCCTCGCGGCCGCCCTCCTCATCGGGGCGTCCGTCCCCGCCGCGGCCGCCTTCGTCACATCCCTGGACGACGGGCAGGGGCGGAAGGCGTGGCTCCGCTGGGAGCCCGGGACCGGCGGCGTGCGATGGAGCCTCAGCTGCCTCGACACGTCGGATCCGCGCAAGCCGGACGAGCTCTTCACGTACCGGGGGACCGCGCCGGCCGAGGTCGGCTTCGTCGAAGGGCGAGCCGATGACGTCGCCGTGCCCGGCCGGTTCGTCCTCGCGACGCGTGGCCTCTCGCCCTACCTCCAGATTTGGCTGCAGGGATGCCCGGCGAACGGCAGGGCCGTCCTCATCCGCCAGGTCCGCTAGGCCGCCGGGGGCTCCTGCTGGGCTAGGACGCGCTGGATCCGGGCGACCTGCCGCT
>NZ_JACWCT010000087.1:19765-48458 GCF_016613415.1 Methylobacterium ajmalii
TGCGCCGCGAGCCTGGTGCGCTTCAGGGCGATCGCCGGCGGGGTGCGCTCGCCGGCGAGCCAGAACCGGACCGTGCGGACGTTCTCCCCAATGTCGGCCGCGAGCTCGGCCTGCCACCTTGAGCCGTACATCGCCTGCCCAAGGGAGGCGATCGCCTCGGCCTCGGGGGATGGCATCCTGGGGCCGCCGTTGGAATTGCTCATGTTTTCCGCTTGATGCAATCGAACGCGGCTTCGGTATCGTTTCGATGCAGGGGCGGGGCCGGCGTGGATCCGGCCCCGCGGGGAGGTCAGATCCCGTCGAGGCGGGGCTCACGGTCGGCGGACGCGGCCCGGGCGGCGGCCACCTGGTGACGTCCGCCGGTCCGTAGACGGGCACCAAGTCCGCGAGGATCCCGTCCCGCAGGAGGCCTGCCAGCGTCCGGAGGTAGGCCTCGTCCCCGACGCTCACGCCCCGCGCTCCCGCGACGGGTGGATTTCGACCGATTCGCACGCCCTGAGCGCCGCGAGGGCCGCTTCGAGGCGGGCCTCCCACGAGCCCGGGAGCTCCCGACCGGCGGGCAGGCCGAGGAAGCGCCTTCGTCCCTCGACGAGGGCGGCCGCGGCCGCGACGACCGCCTGCGCCTCGGGGCTCACCGCAGGAGCGCCCAGGCGAACAGGATGAGGCTCGCGGCGAGCGGCAGGCACCAGGCGGCGAAGGTGACGGTCACGGGCGGGATCTCCGACGGGATGGGGCGACGGCGGCGATGGCCGCGGCGACATCGGCCCGGGTCGGGGCCGCGGGGACGGGCGCGGCATGAAGGGCCGCGATCGCGGCCCCGAGCGCGGGGTCAGGCCGGGCCGGCTCGGCGGGCGGGACGAGGCAGGCGACGGCCAGCAACGCCAGGACCTCGGGCGTCATGGGCGGGTCCCGACGAGACCGCGCACCGCGCCGAGCCTGTCCCGGCAGTCCGCGTGGGCGTCCCGCAGGTCGGCGATGAACCCGGCGACGTCGCGCTGCGTCCCGCCGCGGCGCCAGGCCGGCGCGTCGGCGCAGGTCAGGAGCGAGGCCGGGACGGTCGGCGAGCCGACGGTCTGGCACCCGGCGAGGCAGGCGGCGAGCGAGGCCGCGGCGAGGAGGCGGATCACCGGCCGCCCTCCAGGACGTCGCGAAGGACCGGCGCGACCGGCCCGTCGTCGCCGGCGGGCGCGGCTTGGATCCGGCGCCGGGTCTCGCGGCTGCGGGCCTCGCGCCTGTCCTGGTTTCGGGACACGCTCTCCAGAGCTTCGATCGCGCGCGCCTTGCCGGCGGCATCGGCCCGGGCCTCGTCCCGCTCGCGCCGGGCGGCATCGAGCTCGGTGCGGACGTGGCCGACGTAGGCCGCACCGGTGAGGGCCACCGCCACTGCGGCGATCGGCAGGGCGAGCCGCGGCAGGTAGACGAGGGCCGCGATCGCGGCCCCGGCAGCGACCAGCGCCCCAAGGCCGAGGGGCGTCCACAGGAGGGCGACGAGGAGATCGAGCACGCTCAGATCCCCTTGAGGCAGAGGGCGCGCTCTTGCGTCCGGCGCCGGGTCAGGCCCGGCATCGTGACGCCGGCGGCACGGTTGAACTTCAGCATCGCGTCGCAGGCGGCGCGGGGCTCGCCGGCGTTCCAGAGCCGGGCGACCGACGACTTGCAGAAGCCGCCGGACCCGATGTTGTAGCTCAGGGACAAGAACGCCGCGTAGGTCTCGTCGGCCATCGGCCGGGTGACGCAGGCCTCCAGCTTCAGGGCGTACCCCTCCAGGCTCGCGGCCAGCATCGCCTTGCACTGGGCGACCGTGTAGCGGTCACCTGGGCGGACGCCGTCCGTCTCGCCGTAGCAGACCGTCCAGGGTTCGCGACCCGTCGCCGGGTCCGGGTAGGCGGCGGTGCGCAGGCCCTCGAACCCGCCGACTAGGCCGGTGCAGAGGGCCGCGGCCGCCGCCGAGCGCTTGAGGCGGGACGCCGGCTTCGAGGCGGCGCGGGCCGGGGTCGCGGGCGCCGGCGCGGCCGGCCTCTTGAGGAAGCCGAACATCAGGCCTGGTCCCCGGTGGTGGCAGCGTTGGCGAGGAAGGGCAGGACCGCCGCGGCGAGCGAGACGACGGCGGTCGCCACGGCGAACGGCACCGGCCCGAACGGCGGGTCGCTGGCGAGGCAGGCCATGCCGGCCTGGAGCGCGGAGAAGGCGAAGCCGGCGCCGGACAGCCAGACGACCCTGCTATGCTTGGCGACGCGCTTCGGGTTCGAGACAAGCTTGGGGCGCTTCATGGCCGGCTCCGGCGGTTGCGGTGGTGCGGGGGAGCGGCCGGGGGCGTGCCGCCGCCCGGCAGGTTGGCCAGCGCGTCGGCATGGTCGTTGAGCGCCCTCGTCAGGTCGGTCGCGGTCCGGACGAGCGTGAACCCGAGGTCCCGGTCGGCCGGGTCGAGGGCGATGCGCGGCATGGCCAGCACCGGATCGGGGCCGCGGCGAGCCTCACGGATCCGAGCAAGGACGTACGTGCCGACTGCGAGGAAGGCGCCGCCCATCACGGTCCCGGCGGTTTTCAGGTACTCGGCCGGCAAGCCGACGACGAAGGAGAGCCAGTCGGTCACGCCGTAGCCCTCCGGATGTTGGCGGCGCGCTGGTCGTTCCGGCCCTGGTCCCAGATCGCCCGGAACGCGCAGTACCCGTCGACGAGGCAGAGGACCCCGTAGGCCCCGCAGCCCGTGTTCACGCCGGGGTAGCCGTCGTGCCAGAGGAGCACGGTGATCCAGCCCCACATGGCCGCGCCGACGGCGGCCGTGACGAAGCGGAGCAGCGGGCTGTGCCTCTTGCTGCCGTTGACCCAGAGGCCGACCATCCGGACCACGGCGATGCCCATGAGGGCGGCGCCCCACGTCCCCTCGGGGGCGACGGCGGCGAAGGGATCGAAGGTCGGGCGCGAGAACGTCGGCCCCGGCGACAGCAGGGCCGCGGCGACGCCGAGGAGCACCAGGGCCCCGACCCACTCGGCCTCTCGGCGCTCGTGGTGGCCCTGGAAGGGGAAGCCGAGGCGTGTCACGCGGCGCCCCCCGCATCGTGGGCGGCGTCCTGCTTCGCCTTCAGCTCGGCGGGAGGATCGAGCGCCACGCCGGCGATGACGCCGGCGTCGTGGAGCGTTCGGAAGTCGGCGGTAGCGCGGTACACGGGAGGCCTGCGGGCAGGGCCGCCTGGCGCGGCCGGACGCTCGAAGCCTCGACCCGCGCCCGTCACGCGTTCCAGGTCACGGGGCGCGGGCGGCCGCCGCGCGAGAGGCGCTGTCCCGCATCACCGCGCGCGGATCCCCTCGACGCCGGGCCCGCCGCACAATCTGCCGGATCGCGGCTTCAGATCGACCGCTGAGCAGGTGAAGGTCGTACTGGCCCAGGCCGTCCCACCAGGCGTCGAGGATGTCCTCCGCACTGGCTCCGTGCCGAGCCACGCATGCCCTGGCCCGCTGCTCCTGCGCCTTGCGTCGCGCGGCATCCGCCCGGCGCAGCACAGCGCCGACCCGGGGTTGCCCCAACCCGACCCTCGCCCCGATCTGGGCTTGCGTCAGGCCCTCGTCCCGGTAGCGCAGGATCGACGCGTCCCTCAGCGCCCGATCGGCGTCGGGCAAGCGGCCGGCGCGCCCGGCCTTCGCCAGGACCTCGGATACCCGGGGCTGTGCGATCCCGACGAGCCCGGCGATCGCGGCCTGCGTCAGGCCGGCGGCGCGCAGGCGGACGACTTGGTCGAGGATGGAGGCGTCCGTCACCGGCGGCGCTCCCCGCGCTTCGAGACGACCGTGACCACGGCGCGATCCTGGAGCACGAGCCCGACCCCATCCCTGCAGACGCCGATCGCACGGCGCCGGACCCCTACGCCGCCTTAGAAGGCGAGCCAGGCGCGGATCTCGCCGATCGGGATGCCCTGTGCTGCCATGAGGTCCACGGCGTCGTGGTCGTCCAGGCCCTCCATCAGCTCCTCAAGCCCCAAGATCCGATCCCCATACCGCCGGATGGCATGGAGCGTGACGCGCGCCCGCACGCCGCCGGAGTGATCGTGCTCGCAGCAGGGCGGAGGGGGCGTGGCCGGCTTGACGGCGGGGACTGCGGACACGGCGGGATCTCCTGGTGGTGGTCAGGAGAGCCTCAGGCGGGTCGACCGATTTGGGGAGGCCTGCAGGCCGAGGTCGTTCCCCTTGCGGTCAGGGGAATCCCGAAATGGGACGGGGACCGATTCGCCGAGGTAACCACTCATTCACCGGTCGCCGGGCGCCCGCGCGCGCCTGCGCTATCCGCCGCAGTGGAAAACCTGGCCCGCCAAGGACCGCATTAGAGCCGCTCCTGAGCCCATGACCCGCTCAATGGAGGAAAGTGCCAACGGGGCGCGAGTGACCCCTCTGGCGTGGTTGAAACCGTGGTTCTTGCGGCCTGTGAAAGCCACCCCCTAGCACCCAAGTAAAACTCAAGAGTTGGAGGCCAATCCAGCATACTGGCGAGCGTAGATCTCGCTGGACAGAAGCAACGCGCCACGGGACGCTGGTTCTTGCGCGCGTCGGTGTGGTGCCCGGAGCGCGCGAGAACTCCGGTGAGGACATGATCGACATCGAACAGCCGCGCGATCGCGCGCTCGATTTCCGCTGGGGTGTACCGGCGAACCTTCTCTACGCCGCCGGCGTCCCCGACACGGCTGACAAGCTCTACGATCAGGCGAGGCGCTCGGTCCTGGCCGCCGCCTGTATCGCGGCTTACGAAAATTCGGACGCTCCCGATAGCTGGTGGATCTCGTACTCGCGGCGGAAGGGCTTCTACGAGGGGCAGACGCGGTACCAGGGCCTGCCATATACCTATGCGCGCGTGACCGCCGCCGTCGCCGAGGGCACCCGCCTCGGCCTCCTGGAGGAGGAGCGTGCCGCGCCCGGCTCGCACCTCGCAAAGGATCCGCGCCAGAGCCGGTTCCGGGCCACACCCGACCTGCGCCACGCATTTCATGCCGCGCGGTTCGATTACGTCCGCAGGCCATGCCACCTCCTCGTGCGAGGCAACGACGGTCGCCCGGTGACGCTCCCCGAGACGCAGGCGCTGGGGCGGATGCGAGCTCAAGTCGACCGCATCAACGCCTACCTCGGGGGATCGAAGCTCACGCTCGGCACCGGCGACGGCTGGGAGCACGGGACGCACACCGTTCGGGCCAGGAGCGAGAAGACGGGGAAAGGGTGGGCGAGCCTCACGCCTGAGCCCGTCAACGATGTCGTCCGCATCTTCAGCCGGGGACGCGCGGACAAGGGCGGCCGCCTGTACGGATGGTGGCAGCAGCTACCGAAGGCCCGCCGGGCCGAGTGCCGCATAAACGGCGAAGCCATCATCGAGCCGGACTTCATGGCCCTTCACCCGACACTGCTCTACGCCATGAGAGGGGAGAGGCTTCGGCACGACCCCTACGAGACCGGGCTCTATCCGCGCCAGCACGGCAAGCTCGCCCTGAACGTGGCCCTGAACGCCCGCACGCTCCACGAGGCAGCCGCATCCCTCGTCCACAGCCCGAGCTGGGGGCAGAGCCTGGACTACACCTGGGGTGTCCTGAAGGCGGTGCAGAGGCGGAACAGGACGATCGCCAAGGACATCGGCTCGGACCGTGGCATCGACTGCATGCGCGTCGATAGCGACATGGCGGTGGCGGTCTTGGGAGCCTGCGAGAAGGCGGGGATCGCGTGCCTGCCCGTCCACGACAGCTTTATGGTGGGCGCGTCTCAGGGGGGTCGCGTAGAGGCGATCATGAGCGAGGTTCTGACCCGCACCGTCAACAAGCTAAGCTCTTCTTAGACAACGACGAATGTCCGATTTTCCCCACATATGGAGGGCCCCGCCCTCCTCCGGTCCCCTCGCAGAGGGGTCCGGGTCCCTCTCTCCCCGCCGCCTCGCTCTTTCCTTCCTCCCTCGTCCCCGCCTCCCCGCCGGTCCCTGGTTGTGCTCTCCCTCTCCGACCCGCCGACCTCTCCTGGTGTGGCTCCTTCGGAACCGCCTGCCTCGACCTTCCTTGGTGTGGCTCCTTCGGAGCCGCCAGCCTCGACCTCCCTCTCCTGGGCTCGCCGGTTCCTCCTTCTGGACCGTCTAACCCTCTGTCGTTTCTCGTCTTTCCCTCCTTTCGGAACCGTCGTTCCTTGTCTCTCGCATCGGGTCTGCTATACTGGGAACCGTCCTCCCGGACCGATGCACCACATCGCGGACCCCTCGTCGCAAGGCGGGGGGTCCTTCGTTTGGGCCGTGGCCTGGAAGCGGTGACGGGGCCGAGCCTAGCCTCGACCCCATGAGCATCGACCTCGTCAGCGACATCTGCGACGCCGTCGCCGCCTGGGAGCAAGCCTTCGTCTCCGAGGCGTCCCTCGACCGCTACCGCCGCGCCTGCGCTTGGACTGCCTCCGAGGTCGCCAAGAGCGCTTCCGTGGGTGCGACCTCGGGGATCGACCGAGCCTTCTCGAACCCGACGCCATGGATGTCGCGGGCCTTCGGCTACACCCGCGCCTTGACCAGAATTGGCGACGTGGTCTCGGCCGACTTCTACACGAAGCCGTCCCAGAGCATCGTCCTCAAATATGAGATGGGCGACGGTCCCCAGATCCGCCGTCCCGGCGACGTCGGCCTGGCGCAGAACCGGATCCTCGTGTCCAACTGGCGCAACCTCCTGCTGACGCAGGGCATCACCGCAACGCTTACGGAAACCTCCCCGGTGGGGTCGTCGCCCATGCCGGGATCGATGCCGCCAAGTGCGCGGGCCTCCCGACCTACAACCAGGACCAGGCCCTCCACATCGCCTTCCAGGTCGCTTGGTGGGCCCTGCTCTCCGCCCTGGCTTTAATCTAGAACGCGTGACGGGTCGGGTCGCACCCTCGACGGGCTAACAGATGCCGACGCCACGGTGCCACGGGAGTGAGCCAGCGCAGGGCGGCGACCTCGAACCCGGGGGAGGTGATGTAGCGGGGCACGTGGTGGACGGCCGAGGCGACGCCCGACCCCGGCCATGCGGCCGCCCCCTCGATCGGGGCGGGGCCATCACGGCACCCAGGGCCTACCCCGCCACCACCACCGCGCCCGCAGGGGCCGCGATCGCGGCCCTTCCTGCCACCCTGCGGCGGCCCGTCCGGCCCGCGGCGGCCGCCGGGCCCGCCCCCCCCCCGGCCATGGGCCCCATAGGCCCGGCGAAACGTAAGTGGCGGCATTCGCATCCTGTAATTTGCGAAGCTCTTCCCGAGGGAGCCTCCGCCATCACAGGCCGATGCCTGCGCCACCTCTTAGGGTAACGGGGATGGTGAGGTAGCGCACGCCATTGGCCTCGGCGGGCGGGAACTTGCCGGCCCGGATGTTGACCTGGATCGAGGGGAGCAGCAGCCGGGGCGCGGCCAGGGTGGCGTCGCGTGCTGTGCGCATCGCCGTGAACGCCTCCTCGCTCACACCCTCTTTGACGTGGACATTGCCGGCCCGTTGCGCGGCCACCGTCGTCTCCCAGGCATAGGCGTCCCGCCCGGGCGCCTTGTAGTCGTGGCACATGTGAAGGACCGTCTCGGGCGGCAGCGACAGCAGGCGACGGATCGAGCGGTAGAGCGCATGCACGTCGCCACCGGGAAAGTCCGCCCGGGCGGTGCCGAAATCGGGCATGAACAGGGTGTCGCCGACGAAGACGTGGTGGTCGATCCGGTAGCAGATGTCGGCCGGAGTATGGCCCGGCGTGTACATCACCTCGACGGCGAGGTTGCCGATCGCGAAGGTCTCGCCATCGACGAAGAGGTGATCGAAGTCGCTGCCGTCGGTCTTGAGGTCGACGGCGTTGAAGACCGGCCGGAATATCTTCTGGACCTCACGGATATGCTCGCCAATGCCGATTTTTGCACCCGTCTTCGCCTTCACGTAGGGGGAACCCGAGAGGTGATCGGCATGGGCGTGGGTCTCGAGCGTCCAGACCACGGTGTAGCCGGCCTCGTCGGCAGCCTTCAGCATCGCCTCGACCGAGCGGGTATCGACGCTGCCGCTGTTGTGGTCGTAGTCGAGCACGGGATCGATGAAGGCGGCCTGCCGGGTCTCGGGGTCGGCGACGATGTAGCTCACCGTGTTGGTGGGCTCGTCAAAGAAGGCGCGGATGATCGGCTCGGACTGGGTCGAGGCAGACATGGCATGTCTCCGAATGCGAGAGGCGTTGATCAGGAGGCGCGAGGGCGGCGGCTGCGCGTGTCGATACCGAGCAGCGTATAGGCGGGACAGAACCCGACGACAGCGGTCAGGATCATCACGGCGCCGATGGCCAAGGCGGCGATCGCCCATCCGCCAGAGGCCATGGCTGCGCCGATCCCAGCGAGCAGGAGGCCGGCGACTAGGCGGAGGATGCGGTCCAGGGTTCCGATATTGACGTTCATCATGGGCTCTCGAACGGTGCCGGGGAGGAGCCCGACCAGGCGTGGCACCGACTGCCTGGCCGCGTTCCCGGTCACGGCGTCGCCGCGAAGGCGCCGGCGTTGCGGTAGAGCATGTATCCGGCAACCGCGAAGATGACGGTGGCGAACACCGTGTTGAGAACGCCCTTGAAGCCGGCGAGCCGGTTGGCGAGCCGCATGCCGAGAAAGCCCCCGACCAGCCCCCCGGCGATGAACTGCCCGGCGACGACCCAGTCGACCATTCCCGACAGGGCGTAGTTGAGCGCCGTGGCGAGGCCGAACGCACCCACAGCGAAGAGCGAGGTGCCGACCGCGGTGATGAGCGGCATGCCGGTGGCGAAAACCAGGCCCGGGACGATCAGGAAGCCGCCGCCGATGCCGAAGAAGCCCGACAGCATCCCGACCCCGAAGGCGACGCCGACCACCGTGCGGCTCGGCACCGGCCCGCATCCGACCGGCTCGGCGGTGCTGCCCGTCCCGCGCCGGCCGCGCAGCATGTGAAGGCCGACGACGACCATCAGGAGCGCGAACAGGAACAGCAGGCGCTGCCCGTCCACCGCCTTGCCGAGCGAGGAGCCGACGAAGGCGCCGAGGATGCCGATAAGGGCGAAGACCAGGGCGCAGCGCCACCGCACGTTGCCGGCCCGGGCATGCCCCGCGAGCGTCAGGAAGGCGTTGGCGGCCACCGCCAGCGCCCCGGTGCCGATGGCGAGATGCGGCTGCGCGACGCCGACGGCGTAGAGCAGGAGGGGCGTCGCGAGGATCGAGCCGCCCCCGCCGATCATGCCGAGGGTGAAGCCGACCCCTGAGCCGGACAGGAGGGCAGGCAATGCGCTCATGGACGTCTCTCCTCCGCGAAGCCCGACGCAGGCACGGCCGTGCATCCAGGATATAGATTGCAAACTATATATAATGATGCCGAACCGGCTTGATGGCAGACACATCGCGCCGCTTGACCGCGTTGTCAATATGCGTTTTGATGATTATGTGAAATCAAAATATATATTTATATATCAAGGAGCGTGGTGATGAACGTCAAGCGTCTCGCCCCCGACCTGTCGGTCGCTGGCCAGATCCGGTCCGCCGACATGGCGGCCCTGGCACAGGCCGGGTTCCGGTCGGTCATCTGCAACCGGCCTGATGGTGAGGGGGCGGACCAGCCTGGTTTTCCCGAGATCGAGGCGGCGGCGCGCGCAGCTGGGATCGAGGCCCGCTATCTGCCGGTCGTGTCGGGCCAGGTCTCGGACGGCGATGCGGCCGCCTTCGGCGTGCTGCTGTCCGACCTGCCCGGGCCCGTTCTCGCCTATTGCCGGACAGGCACCCGCTCGACGACGCTGTGGTCGCTCAGCGAAGCGGCCCGCGGGCGGCCGCTGCCGGACATCCTCTCGGCGGCCGAGGCGGCGGGCTACGACATGACCGGAGCGGTCCGGCGCGTCGCCACGGGCGGCCGGGCCCCCGGGGACGCCGCCGACCTCTTCCACAGCGTCGTCGTCGTCGGTGGCGGGGCCGGCGGCATCGCGGTGGCGGCGAGCCTCAAGGCGCGCAAGCCCGACCTCGACATCGCGCTGATCGACCCCGCCGACATGCATTACTACCAGCCGGGCTGGACGATGGTCGGCGGCGGCATCTTCTCGCCGGCCGAGACGGCCAGGACCATGGCCTCGCTGATCCCGGCGGGCGTGCGCTGGATCAAGGCGGCCGTGGCGGCTTTCGAGCCGGAGCGCAAGGCCGTCGTCCTGGAGGGCTGCCGGGTGGTCCGCTACGACCGCCTCGTCGTGGCGCCGGGCCTCAGTCTCGACTGGTCGGGCATCGAGGGCCTCCCCGAGACGCTCGGGCGGAACGGCGTGACCTCGAACTACCGCTACGATCTTGCTCCCTATACCTGGGATCTGGTGCAGAACCTGCGCACCGGCCGCGCCGTGTTCACGCAGCCGCCGATGCCGATCAAGTGCGCGGGCGCGCCGCAGAAGGCGATGTATCTGTCCGCCGATCACTGGCTGCGCCGGGGACGACTGAAAGACATCGACATCGCGTTCTACAATGCGGGCGCGGTCCTGTTCGGCGTCAAGGACTACGTCGCGCCGTTGATGGAATATGTCAGGCGCTACGACGCGCAGCTCCATTTCCAGCACAGGCTGACGCGGATCGACGGCCCGGGCCGTCGCGCCTGGTTCACCCGCACGACCGGCGATGGCGGAACCGAGACGGTCGAGACCGACTTCGACATGATCCACGTCGTTCCCCCGCAGCGGGCACCGGACTTCGTGAGGGCCTCACCGCTCGCCGATGCCGGCGGCTGGGTCGAGGTCGATCCGGCGAGCCTGCGCCACGCGCGCCATCCCGGGATCTACGCACTCGGCGACGTCACCAATGCCCCGAACGCCAAGACCGCCGCGGCGGCCCGCAAGCAGGCTCCCGTGGTGGCCCACAACCTGCTCCTCGACATGGGATACCTGCGCGGAGACGAGGTCGCCTACGACGGCTACGGCTCGTGCCCGTTGACGGTCGAGCGCGGTAAGATCCTGCTCGCCGAGTTCGGCTATGGCGGCAAGCTGCTGCCGAGCTTTCCGGCCTGGCTCATCGACGGGACGAAGCCCAGCCACATGGCCTGGCTCCTCAAGGAGCGAATGCTGCCGCCGATATACTGGAAGGCGATGCTGAAGGGTCGCGAGTGGATGGCAACGCCTCGTCCCGGGCCGCAGGGAGCCGGCAGGCGGGCGGCCTGAGCCCCCCGCGGAAAGCTGGGGCCGCTTCCCGCAGGCCCTAACCCGGTCGTCGGGGCGGTAGCGGCCTCCGGCGAGGGGCCTGCGCTCAGGGCTCGTCGCCGATCTTCGCGAATTGGGCGGCCTGCCCGAGGGCGCGCAGCCGCGCGTCCGGAGAACGGGACGGGGCCCGCCGTGGGCGCTCGGCGATCAGGATGTCGTCGAGCGCCTCCAGCAGGGCGCGCATCCGCGGATCGCTCAGGCTGTAGAAGACGACCTTGTGCTCGCGCCGGGTGGCCACGACCTCGGCGTTGCGCAACTCGCCGAGCTGCTGCGACAGGGTCGGCTGGCGGATGCCGAGCCGCTGCTCGATCTCCGAGACCGCGCATTCGCCTTCGGCGAGCAGATACAGGATGCGCAGCCGGTTGGGATTGGCCGCCACCTTGAGCAGATCCGCGATCCGGGCGGCGTTCGCCTCGTCGGTGCCGGGGCCCATCAGGCGCTGCCCAGTCGATAGTACCAATCGGTTCCGTTCGCTCCGGCTTCCGCGAGGCCGTCGGCGGTGACCGGCGGATTGGCCAGGACCGGCTCGCCGGGCTGCCACCCCTCCGGCGTCGAGACCTCCGCCGCATCGCAGGTCTGGAGCGCCTTCACCAGCCGCAGGAGTTCGGCCACGCTACGCCCGACGCTGAGCGGATAGGCGACGAGGGCGCGCACGATGCCGTCCGGGTCGATGACGAAGGTCGTCCGCACCGTGGCGCTGGAGGTCGCACCCGAAGGCAGCATCCCGTAGGCTCGCGCGATGCCCATCGTCGGGTCCTCGACGATGGGAAACGGGATCGCGACGCCGAAGCGTTGCGCGATACTGTGGACCCAGGCGAGATGCGAGGACAGGCTGTCGACGGAGAGGGCCAGGAGATCGCAATCGAGCGCCTGGAACGCCGCATGGGCCTCGGCGAAGGCGACGAACTCGCTGGTGCAGACCGGGGTGAAATCGGCCGGGTGCGAGAAGAACATCAGCCAGCGGCCCCGGTAGGACGCGAGGGTGCGAGGGCCCAGGGTGGTGCGGGCCCTAAAATTCGGCGCGGCGTCCCCGATGATCGGCGGGCAGGATGGCGGCGGAAGGGGAGGAGCGTCGTTTTCAGTAGTCATGAAGCGAGGCTCCGACGGGCATGGCGAGGGCGCTGAACGGCCAACTGACGCCGACGGATCGGAACGTCAATATGTCGTTTCATATTTTGTAACAGGTTACGCCGCGAAACATGGATTGACAGGGGTGCGGCGAGGGTCGAGGAAGGTCGCGTCGCCTCGCAAAGGGCCGGCCCGCGCTTCGGATCCGACCCCTTCTCCCGGCTTGTCCCCTCGGATCGATCCCATGCTGGCCGACCATCTCCCGAGCGCGCTCGACCTCGCCCGTAGCCAGTTCGCCTTCACGGTCGTCTGGCACTTCCTGTTCCCGGCCTTCACCATCGGGCTGGCGAGCTACCTCGCCGTGCTGGAGGCGTTCTGGCTCGCCACCGGCCGGGACGTCTACCTCGACACCTACCGCTACTGGCTCAAGATCTTCGCCGTCGCCTTCGCCATGGGCGTCGTCTCGGGGCTGGTGATGAGCTACCAGTTCGGCACCAACTGGTCGGTCTTCTCGGACAAGACCGCGCCGGTGCTGGGTCCTCTCCTCGGCTACGAGGTGCTCACCGCCTTCTTCCTCGAAGCCGGTTTCCTCGGGGTGATGCTGTTCGGGCTCGAGCGGGTGGGACGGCGCCTGCACTTCCTCGCCACCGCGCTCGTGGCCGGCGGCACGCTGCTCTCGGCCTTCTGGATCCTGTCCGCCAATTCCTGGATGCAGACCCCGGCCGGCCACGTCCTCGACGCCGATGGCCGCTTCGTGCCCGAGAGCTGGTGGGCGGTGATCTTCAACCCGTCCTTCCCCTACCGCTTCGCCCATACCGTCACCGCCGCCTACCTGACGACCGCGATGATCGTCGGCGCGGTCGGAGCCTGGCACCTGCTGCGCGACCGCTTCAATCCCCGCGCCCGGCTGATGTTCTCGATGGCGATGTGGATGGCGGCTTTCGTCGCCCCGGTGCAGCTCGTCCTCGGCGACCTGCATGGCGGCAACACCTATCACCACCAGCCGGCCAAGGTGGCGGCGATGGAGGGGCATTTCGAGAGCGAGCGCAGGGCCCCCTCGATCCTGTTCGGCTGGCCCGATGCCGAGACTGGCTCGACCAGGTGGCAGGTCGGGATCCCCGGTCTCGCCAGCCTCTACCTCGCCCACGACCTCGATGCCGAGGTGACGGGCCTCAAAGCCCTGCCGCGCGACACCTGGCCGACCAACCTGCCGCTGGTGTTCTGGGCCTTCCGGGTCATGGTCGGCCTCGGCCTCCTGATGATCGGCCTCGGCCTGTGGTCGCTATACCTGCGCTGGAAGGACCGGCTCTACGAGACGCCCTGGCTGCACCGCTTCGCGGTGGCGATGGGGCCGTCGGGGCTCGTCGCGGTCACTGCCGGCTGGGTGGTGACGGAGGCCGGCCGCCAGCCCTTCACGGTCTACGGCCTGCTGCGGACCGCCGACAGCCTCTCT
Source organism: Methylobacterium ajmalii (assembly GCF_016613415.1). Lineage (GTDB taxonomy): Bacteria > Pseudomonadota > Alphaproteobacteria > Rhizobiales > Beijerinckiaceae > Methylobacterium > Methylobacterium ajmalii. Next base: position 33,458 of record NZ_JACWCT010000087.1, read on the forward strand.
CCGGTCGCCGCGCCCGCGGTGGCGACCTCGCTTGCCGCCTTCGCGGTCGTCTACTTCGCGGTGTTCGGGGCCGGCATCTGGTACCTGATGCACCTCTTCAACCAGGCGCCGCGCCCGCACGAGCCGGGACCGCCGGTCGGCCAGCCGGTGCGGACCGCCGGCATCACCCCCGCCCCGGCGCTCGCCGCCGATCCCCATCCGATGCCGGCCGAATGAGGAGGATCCGATGAGCGTGGACCTCACCCTGATCTGGGCCGTCCTGATCGCGACGGCGGTGTTCCTCTACGTGGCGATGGACGGGTTCGACCTCGGCATCGGCATCCTGTTCCCGGCGCTGCCCCACAAGGTCGACCGGGACGTGATGGTGAACTCGGTCGCCCCGGTCTGGGACGGGAACGAGACCTGGCTGGTGCTCGGCGGCGGCGGGCTGTTCGCGGCCTTCCCGCTCGCCTACGTCACCATCCTGCCGGCCCTCTACATGCCGCTGATCCTGATGCTGCTGGCCCTCGTGTTCCGCGGCGTCGCCTTCGAGATGCGGTTCCGGGTCGTCACGCCGCGCGGGCAGCTCGCCTGGGACCGGGCCTTCTCCTGGGGCAGCTACGTCGCGGCATTCTGCCAGGGCATCGCGCTCGGCGCCTTCGTACAGGGGATCCGGGTCGAGGGCCGTGCCTATGCGGGCGGCTGGTGGGACTGGCTGACGCCGTTCTCGCTCCTGACCGGGTTCGCCCTCGTTGTCGGCTACGGCCTTCTCGGCGCCTGCTGGCTCATCTGGAAGACCGAAGGCGACCTGCAGCGGCGCGCCTACGCGCTCGCCCGGCCCCTTGGGCTCGCCACCCTCGTCGCCATCGCGGTGGTCTCCGCGACCATGCTCGCGGTGAGTGCGCCGTTCCGCGAGCGCTGGCTCGGCCTGCCGGGCATGGCGGTCGGCGCCCCGGTGCCGGTGCTCGTCGGGCTCCTGGCCTGGCGCTTCGCCGTGGCCCTGGAGCGGCGGGAGGAGGTCATGCCGTTCCTCTGCGCGCTCGGGGTCTTCCTGTTGTCCTATGTCGGGCTCGGGGTCAGCATGTGGCCGCACATCGTGCCGCCGGACATCACGATCTGGCAGGCGGCGACCCATCCGAAGTCGCAGGCCTTCCTGCTCTACGGCGCGGCGGTGCTGGTGCCGCTGGTGCTGGCCTACACGGCCTACGTCTACTGGCTGTTCCGCGGCAAGGTGACGGCCGGAGCAGGGTATCATTGATGCGCGCCGATCCCGACACCACGACGGGAGGCGCCCGGGACCGCGCCGACCGCCTCCCGCAGAGGGCCCCGGGCCTGCGCCGGCTCGGATGGTTTTTCCTGCTCTGGTCGCTCAGTGTCGCGAGCCTGACGGCGATCGCCTTGCCGCTCCGCTGGCTGCTTCGCTCTGTCTGACGTCTCGAACATCGGGAGACTTGACGACGGCGATCACCCGTCGGTTCGGTCGCCCCGGATCGCGGAGCGGGCAATTGCAGGGGGCCGGGGCGTTCCGGCGACGCTCGTGGCCTCGGCGCGGTCGGGAGGGAGACAGATACGTCCCGTGGCGCTATATTAGGGGAAGCTAAAAAAACCGGAATCCGACAATCCGGGACAGGAGCCGATGGACGCCCCGACACCGACCGACCTGACACGGTTCCAGGACAAGGCCGCCGACGCGGCCCGCCTGCTCCGCCTGCTCGCCAATGAGAAGCGGTTGCTCATCCTGTGCCTGCTGGTCGCCCGCGGCGAGATGGACGTGACCAGCCTCGCCGGGGAGGTCGAGCTCAGCCAGTCGGCCCTGTCGCAGCACCTCGCCAAGCTACGCGAGGACGGGCTCGTCGCGTTCCGGCGCGAGAGCCAGTCGATCTACTACCGGCTCGAAGACCCCCGGGCTGCGCGCGTGCTGGCGACCCTCAAGGACATCTTCTGCCCGGATCTCGATTGATCGGCGTCAGCCCCGGGCGATCTCCGCCTCGATGCCGGGACGATCCGTCCGGTTGCGCAGCCGAAGGCTCAGGCCGCTCCGGCGGGACGCCATCTCGGCGATGGCAAGGCCGAGGCCGCTTCCCGTCGCGCTCTTGTGGCGCCCCCGGAAGAACCGTGTCGTGACGTGGGGCAGCTCGTCCTCGGGAATGCCCGGTCCCTCGTCGCGAACGACGATGCCCCCACCATCCGGCCGCACGCCCCAGGCCACCGTGCCGGTCTGCATGTGCTGCACGGCGTTCTCGTGCAGGTTCCGGACGGCGAGACGCAAGCCCTCCGGGTCGGCCAGCAGCCTGTAGCCACGAAGCCCCGGATCGATCTGGGTTCGCACCCCGGTGGGCGTCCGCATGCCGTCCACGGTCTCGGCCACCAGCGCACCGACATCGACCTCCGCGAGGGGCGGCATGTCCCCTGCGGCATCGAGCCGGGCGGCGTCGAGCAACTGGCGGACGAGGCGCGTGGTCCGGTCGACGGCGGCCAGGATCTGGCGCAAGGCCACCTTCGCAACCTCCGGATCGGTGGCGGCCATGGCGACCTGGGCCTGGAGCTTGAGGCCTGCGAGCGGGGTGCGCAGTTCGTGCGCGGCGAACGCCGTCACCTCCCGTTCGTGCCGGCGGGCCGCTTCGACCTTGAGGAAGAGCCCGTTGAGGGCGTCGGCCAGGGGGCGCACCTCCGCGGGGGCGCGTCCGGCGTCGATGGCGCTCATGTCGTCGGCGTCACGTCCCGCGAGGTCGCGCGCCATCCGCCGCAACGGGCGCAGGCCCCGCCCGAGGCTCGCCCAGATCAGCATCCCGAGCAGCGGCACCACCAGGAGCGCGGGCGCGACGAGGCCCATGATGAGGTCGGTGACGAGGCGCTCGCGCAGGCCGAGCCGGTCGCCGACCATCACGCGCACGCCCTTGCCGGCATCCTCCAGCGTGAAGACCCGCCAGGTCTCGCCGTCGACCTCGCGCTGCGAGAAGCCGGCCGGGGCGTCGGTCAGGCGCCGCTCGGGGGCTCCGCTCGACCGTGCGACCATCCGGCCGTCGAGTGACCAGATCTGGCAGGAGAGCTGCCGCTCGTACGACATCGGCGCCGGGATGGCGCCGGGCGCCCCACCGGGACCCGTGCCGCCGATCGCGCCGACCAGGGAGCCGACCATGCGGGCCGCTTCCTGCAGGCGGTTATCGAGGACCTGCTCTACCTCGCGCTTCGAGCCGAGATAGATCCAGGCGACCGCGCTGAGCCAGATCAGGCCGGTGGCGAGGAGCAGGATGGTGAACAGCCTGACGCGAAGCGACCTCATGCCAGGGCCCTCATGCGATAGCCGAGGCCGCGCACCGTCTCGATGGCGTGCCGGCCGATCTTGGCGCGCAGGTTGTGCATATGCACCTCGACCGCATTGCTCTCGACCTCCTCCTGCCAGCCGTAGAGGCGCTCTTCCAGCTCCGCCTTCGAGCGCAGCACGTCGGGGCGCTCCATCAGGGCTGCCAGCACCATGACCTCGCGCCGGGAGACCGTGACCGCCACGCCGTCGACCGTGACGGCGAGGCTGCCGGGGTCGAGCCGGATGCCGCCATGCTCCAGGATACCCGCCGCCCGCCCCGAGGCCCGCCGGACGACGGCGCGGATGCGGGCGGAGAGCTCGTCGAGGTCGAAGGGCTTGCCGAGATAGTCGTCGGCGCCGCCATCGAGCCCGGCGATCCGGTCGGCGACCGCGTCGCGGGCGGTCAGCAGGACGACCGGCGTCCGGTCCGCTCGACGCCGCAGGCCGCGCAGCACGTCGAGGCCGGAGCCGTCGGGCAGCATCAGGTCGAGGACGACCGCCGAAAAGGTGCTCGTGGCGAGCGCCGCCTCGGCATCGGCGCAGGTCGCGACGCAATCGACGGTCGCCCCGCCGAGGCTCAGGCCCGCCCGGAGCCCGTCCGCCAGAATGGTGTCGTCCTCGACGACGAGGATGCGCATGCGTGTCCCTCCGTCCCGCCCCGCATCCTCCGGCCTGACCTTAAGCCTGGCTTAAGGTGCGTTTTCGACCTGCGGCGGGCCGATCCGAACCCGGGCCCCGCCGATGCCGACCATTCTCGCCCACCTCGTCCTCGCCGCCCTACTCTGGGCAGGATCCGCGCTCTGGTCGCCGGGGCAGTGCGGCGAGCCGGCCGCACGGCCGATGCCGTTCACCCTCGCGGCGACCCGCGACGCCGACCTGTCGCTGCGCCTGCGCTGGACCATCGCCCCCGGCACCTACCTCTACCGCGACAAGCTCGCCGCCGCCGATGCCGACGGCCGCGAGCTTCCCCTGCGCACGACGTCCGGCGAGACCAAGGACGATCCGAATTTCGGGCCGACCGAGATCTACCACGGCGCGGCCGAAGCCGTAGTGCCGGCCGCGTCGCTCGCCGGGGTGGCGGGCCTGCGCGTCACCTACCAGGGCTGCGCCGAGAAGGGCATCTGCTACCCGCCGGTCACCCGGGTCGTCGCGGTGCCTGCGCCTGGCCCGGAGAGCGCGGCCGTGACGGTGAGTCCCTCTGCCGATGCGCCCCCGTCGGCGGAGCCCCCCGGGGCGGGGAGCGGATGGCTCGCGGGCCCGCTCGTGGGGGTGCTCGCGACCTTCCTCGGGCTCGGCCTGCTCCTGGCCTTCACCCCATGCGTGCTGCCGATGGTGCCGGTGCTCGCCGGCATGCTGGCCCGCTCCGGGGAGCGTCTCTCGGCCGGTCGCGGCTTCGTCCTGTCCGGCACCTACGTGCTCGCGATGGCGCTGGCCTACGGGACGCTCGGCGTGGCGGCGTCCTGGTCCGGACGCAACCTTCAGGTCGCGCTCCAGACGCCCGCGGCCCTCGGGCTGCTCGCCGCGGCCTTCGCCGCGCTGGCCCTGTCGATGTTCGGCGCGTTCGACCTCGCGCTGCCTTCGGGCGTCGCCGCCCGCCTGTCCCGCCTGCGCGGACGCCGGTTCGGCGCGCTCGGCGGTGCCGCGATCCTGGGCTTCACCTCCGCGCTGATCGTCGGCCCCTGCGTGACCCCGCCGCTCGCCGCGGCCCTCCTGTACGTCGCCCGGACCGGGGACGTGGCCCGCGGCGCCGCCGCCCTGTTCGCGCTCGGCCTCGGCATGGGCCTGCCGCTGATCCTGGTCGGCACGTTCGGGGCGGGGATCCTGCCGCGCTCCGGCCCCTGGCTCGTCGCCGCCAAGCAGGCCTTCGGCGTCGTCTTCCTCGGCCTCGCGATCACCATGGTGTCCCGCCTTGCACCGCCCGAGGCGACGCTCGCGCTCTGGGGCCTGCTGGCGGTCGGCACCGGCGTGTTCGTCGGCGCCTTCGACCCGATCGGGGCCGGGGTCGCGTCACGTCTCACGAAGACCGCCGGCATCGTCGCGGTGACCTATGGCTGCGCCCTCCTCGTCGGCGCTGCGGCAGGCGGGACAGACCCGCTGCGGCCGCTCGCCGGCCTCGGCCAAGGGCAGGAGGTTCGCGTCGCGGAGGCCCGGACGATCACCTCCGTCCCGGCGCTCGAGGCGGCCCTCGCGGCGGCGCGGGCCGAGGGCAAGCCGGCGCTCGTCGAATTCGCCGCCGCGTGGTGCACCGTCTGCCGGACGAACGAGCGAACCGTCATGGCCGATGCAGGCATCCGCGAGCGGCTGCGATCCGTCTCGGTCATCCGGGCCGACGTCACGCGGGACGACACCGACGCCCGCGCCCTGATGCAGCGTTTCGCGGTCGTCGGACCGCCGACCCTGATCCTGCTGCGCCCCGACGGCGGCGAGGTCCGCGAGGCCCGCACCGAGGGCGAGCTCACGGTCGAGGACCTGACGCGCCGCCTTGCCCTCGTCGGCGCCTGATCCGCCCCTTCGACCCACCACCAGCCATGGAGATTGTCATGGACCGCAGGACCCTGCTCGCCCTTCTGCCCGCCGCCACGCTCGCGCCCGCCCTGCTCTCGCCCGGTCTGCGGACCGAGGTGGCCTTCGCCCAAGGGATCGACACGAACGCGATCCTCAACGACCCCGAGGCGCCGGTCTCCGGCAACCCGAAGGGCGATCTGACCATCGTCGCCTTCCTCGATTACAACTGCCCGTTCTGCAAGAAGGCCGAGCCCGATCTTCTCCGCCTGGTGAAGACGGACGGGCGCATCCGCCTCGTCCACAAGGACTGGCCGATCCTCGGCGACGCCTCGGTCTATGGCGCACAGCTCGCCCTCGCGGCGCGCTACCAGGACCGCTACGACACGGTACACCGCGCCCTCATGGCCATTCCGGGCCGCAAGATCCCCAAGGAGCGGATGCGGGACGCGGTGGCCGCCGCAGGCGTCGACATGGCCCGCCTGGACGAGGACGCGACGGCGCATCGGGCCGAGATCGCGGCCCTGCTCCAGCGCAACCTCGACCAGGCCGACGCGCTGGGCCTGCAGGGAACGCCGGTCTTCCTGATCGGCCAGCTGAAGGTCGCGGCGGCCCTCGACTACGACGGCTTCCGGCAGGCCGCCGCCCAGGCCCGCGCCAAGGCCCCCAACGGAGGCCGTTCGTGAGGCGGCGGCTCCTCCGTCTCCCGGCGCCGGTCGCGCTCGCCGCAATGCTCGGCGCCTGCACCACCTCGATGGGGGCACAAGGCCCGGTCGCGGAGGCCCGGCCGCAGGTGCCCCCAGAAGTGTCGCGCCGCTACGCGGCGATCACCGACGAGCCCTTTCCCGTCGAGGCGGTCGACCCGCACGACCTCAAGGCCCGCAACGTCCGCCAGGTCGTCGCGTACCCGACGCGGGAGCCGCCCGGCACCCTGGTGGTCGACCCCCAGCGGCGCTTCCTCTACCTCGTGATGGAGGGCGGCAAGGCGATGCGCTACGGGGTCGGCGTCGGCAAGGCCGGCTTCGAGTTCACCGGCGAGGCCACGGTCGCCCGCAAGGCGTCGTGGCCGCGCTGGACGCCGACCCCCGACATGCTCCGGCGCGACCCGGAGCGGAACGGGCGCTGGGCCGGCGGCATGCCGGGCGGGGCGAGGAACCCGCTCGGCGCGCGGGCGCTCTACCTGTTCAAGGACGGCAAGGACACGCTCTATCGCATCCACGGCACGACGGAGCCGTGGAGCATTGGCGAGGCGGTCTCCTCGGGATGCATCCGCATGCTGAACCAAGACGTCATCGACCTGCATCGCCGCGTGCCCACCGGCACCAGGGTCGTGGTGCTGGGATCGCGGGGCACCGCCCATGCGGCGCGGCCAGCCGGGCCGGAGACGACCGGCAGCCTCGGGCGGGGCGTGCCCGCCGGGCTGCAACCGGATGACGGTCTCGATCATGCCGGGCTCGACGGCCTGTCCCGCGAGGCCACGGAAGCGCCGATACCAGAGGGAGTGGCGAATGATGAAGGTCTTTAAGGGGCTGGTGCTCGCGATCGTCCTCACAGCCCTGGGCGCGGGGCCGGTCCAGGCCGGCTCGGAGGCGCCCGCCGGGTACTACGCCGACCAGAAGGTCGTCTACCACAACGATGGCGGCCAGGACGGCCCCGCCTATGTCCGGCGCTTGCTCGGCAACCTGCGCAACCACGTCGAGGCCGTCGGCCGGACGCATGTCGAGATCCGCGTGGTGAGCCACGGCGATGGGGTCGCGCTGTTCCAGGCGGCCGCGACCGACAAGGACCTCGCCGGGCGGATCGACGCCCTCAAGGCGATGGGCGTCCGGTTCCTGGTCTGCGCCAACACCCTGCGGGAGCGCAGGATCGACCGCGGGACGCTCTACGGCGTGACCGAGGACGACGTGGTGCCGAGCGGCGTCGCCGAACTGGCGCGCCTGCAGGGCATGGGCTTCTCCTACATCCACCCTTGATCCGGCACCGAGGGTGGATGGGCGCCGCTCGCGCACCGGCGCACGCCTTCCAGGCCGGAGAGCCGCAGCCGCTCTTGCCAAAACATTAGGATATGCTAATTGAGTATCACCTAATGTTATGACTTCGCGGGGGACGGCGTCCTCCGCGAAGCATCCGGGCATCGCCCGGACCGACGCTCGGGAGCGACCACGATGGATGGCTTCACGCCTGTCAGCGCCCTCATCGGCGGCGCCATGATCGGCACCTCCGCCGCCCTGTTCCTCATCCTCAACGGGCGCATCGCCGGCATCAGCGGCATCCTCGGCGGGCTTCTGGCCTCGCCCTCGCGCGAGACCGGCTGGCGGGTCGCCTTCCTCGCGGGTCTCGTCCTGGCGCCGCTGGCCTACGGCCTCGTCGCGCGTCTGCCCGCCGTGACGGTCGGCGCCTCGCTCCCCCTCCTGGCGGTGGCGGGCCTGCTGGTCGGGTTCGGTTCGCGCCTCGGCTCCGGCTGCACCAGCGGCCACGGCGTCTGCGGCCTCGGCCGCCTGTCGCCCCGCTCGATGGCCGCGACCGTCACCTTCATGACTGTGGCCATCCTCACCGTCCTCGTCACCCGTCACCTGATCGGAGCCTGAGCCGTGAGAACCGTCTCCGCCTTCGCCGCCGGCCTCCTGTTCGGCCTCGGCCTCCTCGTCTCCGGGATGAGCGATCCGGCCAAGGTGCTTGGTTTCCTCGACCTCGTCGGCCACTGGGACCCGAGCCTCGCCTTCGTGATGGCGGGAGCCGTCGCGGTCTCGGCACTGGGCACCCTGGCGGCGCGGCGTCGCGGCCGGCCGCTCCTCGCGCCCCGGTTGGAGATCCCGACCCGGCGCGACCTCGACCTGCCCCTAGTCGCCGGTGCGGCGATCTTCGGCCTCGGCTGGGGCCTCGCCGGCCTGTGCCCGGGGCCGGCCCTCACCCTCCTGACGGTGGCGCCGGCCCAGGCCGCAACCTTCGTGGCCGCCATGATCGCCGGCATGCTGCTGGTCCGCCTCGTGCCCGAACCCGCAACCGATCGAGACGCCCGCCGAGGCGGCATCCGTCCAGAGGCGCGGGGCGCGTGACCGGGCCCGACGCGAACGGTCGGCGTTACCCGAAGACCCCGCGCGACGCCCTCGAGGGCGCGGCATGGAGCGAGCGATGGAGGCGAGCATGACGACGAAGAGCGCGAAGGACCTGGTGGCCGAGGCCAACCGCGAGGTGACGACCCTGTCGGCCGAGGAGGCGCTGGCCCGCCTCGCCCGGACGGAGACGGTGCTCGTCGACGTCCGCGAGAGCGAGGAACTGGCCAAGACCGGCCGGATCGCCGGTGCGGTCCACGTCCCGCGCGGCGTGCTGGAATTCCAGGCTGACCCGGCGAGCCCGACCCACAAGGTCGAGCTCGGGGGCGGCCGGAGCCTGATCCTCTACTGCGCCTCGGGCAACCGCTCGGCGCTCGCCGCCAAGGCGCTCCAGGAGATGGGGCTCGGTCCGGTCGCCCACGTCGCCGGGGGGTTCGCCGCGCTTGAGAAGGCCGGCGGGGTGGTGGAGCCGGCCTGACCGCCGCCGAAGCCCCGCCCGCGCCCTGCCTCCCGACGGGACGTCCCCGGCGTGCCGGTTCCGATGAGCGCAACCGAGATCGGACCGGTCCTTTGCTGGACGACACAGCCCGTCGACTGCGTGCCACGTCGCCTCACACGGCCTTGCCGACCAAGCTCCCGATGCCGGCGGTGACCGCCATGGCGAGGGCGCCCCAAAAGGCGACCCGCGCCATCGCCTTCGGCACCGCCGCTCCGCCGGCGCGCGCACCGAGGGCACCGAGGACGGCCAGGAAGACGAGCGAGGCGCCCGACACGGTGTAGACGGCGAGGTTCGCCGGCGAGACGACCGCCACGAGGAGCGGCAGCGCCGCCCCCGCCGAGAAGGTGGCGGCCGAGGTAAGGGCGGCCTGGACCGGCCGAGCCGTGGTGAAGTCCGAGATGCCGAGTTCGTCCCGGGCATGGGCCCCGAGGGCATCCTTGGCCATGAGCTGCTCGGCGACCTGCACGGCCAGCGCGTGGTCGAGCCCGCGGTCGACATAGATCCGTGCCAGTTCCTCCGTCTCGGCCGCGGGATCGTCGGCAAGTTCCCCGCGCTCGCGAGCGAGGTCGGCCTGTTCGGTATCGGCCTGGGAACTGACCGAGACGTACTCGCCCGCCGCCATCGACATCGCTCCGGCCACGAGCCCGGCACAGCCGGCGACCAGGACCTCGCCAGTCCCGGCCGCGGAGGCGGCGACGCCCACGATCAGGCTGGCGGTCGAGACGAGGCCGTCATTGGCCCCGAGCACGGCGGCGCGCAGCCAGCCGATACGGTCGATGAGGTGCCTCTCGGCGTGGACGGGGCGCATCGGGGTCGGGATCTCCGGGGGCAGGTGCGGGAAACCGCATCGCGCCGCGTGTCATGGTGCATCCGTGTCGCGGCAGCATGAAGCAGGGCCGCGGCCTCGGTTCGGCCGGCCCCCGGGAGCCGTGCCGCACGGGCAGGCTCCCGGGGTCGTCGTCACGGCTTGTTTTGCGCCGGGTTCTGGCTCTGACCTTGGCTTTGGCCCGTGCCCGGCTGTCCCTGGAGGTCGATGGGCTTGTTGTCGTTGAGGTCCCACCCGGTATTCGGATCGGTGCCGGTGCGCTGGAGCTGGGCGCGCATCTGCCACTGGTACTTGGCGATGCCGTGCTCGACTTCCTGGAGCAGGTTCGAGGTGGTCGGGTCGACCTTCTCGGTCGCCTTGATCGCGGCGTTCACCTCCTCCCCGACGCGCTTGTAGGCGTTGGTGAACCAGGCGAGGATCTGGGCGTCGTCGAGGAAGCCGCCCGGGATTTCCGGGACGCCCGACGTCCTCACGATGGTGTTGGCCCGCCCATCCGCCGAGGCGCCGACGGCGAGCAGCCGCTCGGCGATGGTGTCGGCATATTTCGACAGCCCCTCGTAATGCTCCTGCAGCAGGAGATGCAGCGGGTAGTACAGGGTACCGGACGCGTTCCAGTGCGCCTGCTTGGTCTGGAGCTGGAGCTGCTGCAGCTCGGTGAGCGTCTGCTGAAGGGCGGCGACGTCCTTCTTCATCCCGTCCTCGCCGGCGCCGAGGTCGATGACGGGTTGACGGCTGATCTCGTTCGTCGGGAAGGCGCCGGTCGGCTGACGGCTGCCGACCTGGGTCTGGGAGGACTGGCGGACGCCGTCGGTCCGCGCTCCCGAGGCCTGCGGGTCCGCCGCGGGGGCGGTCCGGTCGGCCTGGGCGACCTGAACGCGGGCGAGGATCTGGCTTGCCGAGGGGGATGTCCCCCTGGCCTGGGCGAGGGCGGCATCACGGGCCAGCGCGGGCGACAGGGCCGTCGAGACGAGCAGAAGTCCGAACGCAAGGGACGGGATCGAGCGGGTCATGGGGAACCTTGGGTGAGCATCATGCCGGATGAAGCAGGCCGAAGGTCCTGCCCGGTCGACAGGGACGAACGAGGCCCACCCGACGTTCCTGAATGACAGGGAATTTAAGGTTCGACGGCCCGCCACAGGGTCTTGCGGAGTTAGGCCATGGCACGAGCGCTGTGGGCGCCAATGGATCGATATCCGGACTTCGACCGTTACCGGGCCTTCGATCCGGGGCAGTCCCCGGACCCCTGCGCCGACGAGATTGATCCGTGACGGTTGCTTTCGACTACGAGGTGACGCTGGCGACGCCGGCCGGCCTGCGCGTCCTGACGGCTCAGGCCGAGCGCGAGGTCGCGCTGATGGCGGAGTCGGTGCTGCGCCGTCACGGGGGGAGTCCTCTCAGGATCGGGGTCACGATCGCCTGTCGGGATCCCGGGGCGCTCCGACGGATCGCGTCATATCTCAACGATGTCAGCTTGGAGCTCGATCGGGAGTGGCGCGGCACCACCCCTTCGTCGTATCGTGGGATGTTTCTCTTCCCCTGAGACAAGTACCGGGCGTCATCATCCGGAAATCGTGCTAGTCATGACGGCAGCGTTCCACTGCAGATCCGACACCTCCGGCCGACGAGGTTCTGGCGAGCATCGCTGCGGATGCGGGCTGTACAGCCTTATTGCTTGCGGGCGGCTCAGTGGTGCGCGAACAGCATCCAGACGGCCATGCCGACCATCATCAGGTTCTCGGTCAGCGACACGAAACCGAGCGGCACGCTCCCCGAGCCGCCGACGCAGGCGCATTTGATCTCGCGCTTGTCGACGTAGACCGCCTTGAATACCGAAACGGCGCCGACCGTGCCGATGACGAGCGCAACCGGGATCGACAGCCAGTTCAGGGCACCCGCGACCATCAGCACGCCGGCCAGGGCCTCGCAGAACGGGTAGGCGTAGGCGTAGCGCACCCAGCGGCGGGCGAGCAGATCGTAGCCCAGGAACATGGACGAGAAGATCTCGACGTCCTGCAACTTCAGGATGGCCAGCACGCACATGCTGAAGGCGATGAACCACTCGCCCGCCCGGGTCGTCAGCGGCGTCCCGTAGGCGGCGTAGCTCGCAGCCAGCGCCATGAGCGCGGTCATCGCGAATATGGCGACGACGGGTGTGTAGCTCGTCGCCTTCGGATCCTTCACGGCCTTGCCGAGGTGTCGCCGCAGGTCGTCGTAGCCGCCGATGCGTTGCCCGCCGATGAAGGTCTGCGGCGTGGTTTTCACGCCATGCTCGGCCTTGAAGGCGTCGGTCTCCTCGCGCGTGGTCAGCCAATGGTCGTCGACCTGGAAGCCCTCGCGTTCGAGCAGGTCCTTGGTCTTCAGCCCGTACGGGCAGACATGCTTCTCCATGACCATCCGGTAGACGGTAAGCGTTCTTCCGAGCCCACCTACCGTCGTGCGTGGTGAGGCGTGATGCTGATGTCCGTGGTTTGATCGCGGGGATCGGCTTGTGTCTGGACTTGAGCATAGATGTGAGCCGCGCCGCCTGGAGGTGATCACGGGCGGCAGCGGGCGGCGGGTTTGGTCGGCGGATGCCAAGGCAGCGATCCTCGAGGAGACCCTCGTGCCGGGGGCCGTCGTCTCGGCCATAGCGCGCCGCCACGGGGTGACGCCCCAACAGGTGTTCGGTTGGCGCCGGGAGGCGCGCCGCGCCCTCGAAGCGGCGCAGGATCCCACGCCGATGACCTTCGTGCCGGCGACGACGCCAGCTGCGTCTGCTCTCCCGTCGGTGCCGTCACCGATGCGGTCGCCCGAGCGAGCGGCGGACGGCGCCGGGATCGAACTCGAGATCGGTGGCGCGGTCGTCCGCATCGGCGCTCACGCCAGCGAGGCTCAGATCAGGGCGGTGATCCGGGCTCTGAGGCCGCGGCCGTGATCGGGCCCAGCGGTGCCGTGAGGGTGATGGTGGCCACCCGACCGGTCGACTTCCGCAAAGGCGTCGACGGGCTGGCCGCCCTGGTGCGTGACGCCATCGGCGCCGATCCGTTCTCGGGCAGCATCTACGTGTTCCGCTCCAAGCGCGCCGACAGGATCAAGCTGGTGTTCTGGGATGGGACCGGCCTGGTTCTGGTGGCCAAGCGGCTCGAGAGCGGCGCCTTCCACTGGCCGGCGCCCCGCGACAGCGCCGTGCACCTGACCGCCGCCCAGCTCTCGGCCCTGCTCGAGGGGCTGGACTGGCGACGCGTGCACGGCCTGCGCCCCGTCGTGACCCCCGCTGTTCCGAGCTGAGCGGCGGAGTGCGCAGGACGCCTCAAGGCCATCGCAAGTAGCTGAGAACTATGCTCTAATCTTGTTCGTGGCTGCTCCCGCTTCCCCTCCGCCGGACGATCCCGAGACGCTCAAGGCGCTGCTGGCCGAGGAGCGGGCTGAGAACGAGCGGCTGCGCCAGATCATCCAGGCGATGCAACGCCACCGCTTCGGGCGGCGAGCCGAGAGCCTGCCGGAGGACCAGCTGCTGCTGGGGCTGGAGGAGGCCGAGCAGGGCGAGGCCGCCACGCTGGCGGCAGCCGACAGCGAGCCGGCCAGCCGGGCGACGCGGGTCGCCGAGCGGCGGCGCAATCGGGGAACTCTGCCTGCTCACCTGCCGCGCATCGAGCGCGTCGTCGATCCCGCCAGCCTGGTCTGCCCGTGCTGTGCCGGGACCTTGCACCGGATCGGCGAGGACGTCTCCGAGCGCCTCGACGTGGTGCCGGCGCAGGTCCGGGTCCTGGTGATCCGCCGGCCGCGCTACGCCTGCCGGGCCTGCGAGGAGGCGGTCGTGCAAGCGCCCGCACCCGCCCGCCTGATCGAGGGCGGCCTGCCCACCGACGCGCTGGTGGCGCAGGTGCTGGTCTCCAAATACGCGGACCACCTGCCGCTCTACCGACAGGCGCAGATCTTCGCACGCCAGGGCGTCCTTCTCGACCGCTCGACCCTGGCCGACTGGGTCGGGCGCGCTGCCTTCGCGCTGCGTCCCGTGCACGAACGCCTGCTCACGATGCTACAAGCCAGCGGCAAGCTATTTGCCGACGAGACGACCGCGCCGGTGCTCGATCCCGGGCGCGGTCGCACCAAGACGGGGCAGCTGTGGGCCTATGCGCGGGACGACCGGCCCTGGGGCGGACGCGATCCGCCGGGCGTGGCCTACGTCTACGCCCCGGACCGTACGGCCGAGCGGCCTCTTCGTCACCTGAGCGGCTTTGTGGGCGTGCTGCAGGTCGACGGCTATGGCGGCTACAAGGCCCTGGCGGATCGCGGCGGGATCCAGCTGGCGTTCTGCTGGGCGCACGTGCGTCGGCGCTTCTATGAACTGGCGCAGGGCGGGCCGGCGCCGATCGCCACGCAGGCGCTGGAGCGGATCGCGCGCCTGTACCGGACCGAAGCGGAGATCCGCGGCCGCTCGGCCGAGGAGCGGCGGGCGCAGCGCCAGGAGCACAGCCGTCCGGTGATCGCCGCGCTGGAGCCCTGGCTGCGCGAGATGCTCGGGCAGGTGAGCCAGAAGAGCCGGCTGGCCGAGGCGATCCGCTACGCGCTGTCGCGCTGGGCGGGGCTGTGCGTGTTCCTGGAGGATGGCCGGGTCGAGCTCGACTCGAACGTGGTCGAGCGGGCGATCCGGCCGCTGGCGCTGACGCNNNNACGCGTTGTTTGCTGGTTCGGACGGCGGCGGGCAGCACTGGGCGGTGATCGCCTCGCTGGTCGAGACGTGCAAGCTGAACGGCGTGGAGCCGCATGCCTACCTGAGCGACGTGCTCACCCGCATCGCCGAGGGCCATCCCAACCGCCGCCTCGACGAGTTGCTGCCCTGGGCCTACGCCAGCGCG
>NZ_JACWCT010000087.1:48536-88825 GCF_016613415.1 Methylobacterium ajmalii
CAAGACCTCAAAGCCGTGGCCTGAACGCTCCGCTTACGGTAGACGGTGGCCCTACGGGTCGTGTCGAGCATGGATCGGCTCCTCGTTGCCGGTGGTCCCGTTCGAGGGACAACCCGCCGGACCTTGGATCGGGTACAGGCCGATGTGACGCGTCATACGGCTCTGGGACGGCCCGTGGGTGACCATGCCGGTCACCCGTGCATCACGGCCCCGTAGCCGACCACGTTTGCCGCCGCCAGCAGGCACAGACCGGCTAGGGAGGACATCGCGACGATCGCCAGGACCACGTCGGAGGTCCGTGGCGAGCCGGGGCGAGGCCCGAAGGCGAGCTGTCTCCAGCGGCCTTTGCGAAGCGTGAAATGGGTCACGAAGGATTGCCCTGGTGCGGTCCGCTCCGGGACCTGTGGGTTTGCGCCCCGCAATTGGTTCGCACGGACCGCCGGGTTCAGGACCCGGCGACGGCGGCAACGCCAAGGACAAGGGCCAGACACAGCCCGACCCCGCCCGCAGCCCAAAGGAGCCAAGCGATGGCACCATGCCGGTTGTCGTTGCCGGGCCGCGGCAGTGCGCTCGGCCAGCGCCGCCATCGTCGACATGTCGACGGGGCCTGCAGGACCGACGAGACCGAGCCGGCGTCAGGGTGATGGCGGCACGACATGACCGGGACATCCGGTGGCGTACTCATCAGTGACGATGCCGCCATGCCCGGACAGGAGATCGGGATGGGTCGAGGCCAGGCCGCCGCCGAGGCGTGCCCAATCCTCGATTGACCCGTCCGTCGGGAGGGTGGGGCCCGATGCGTCGGCCGTTCCGGCCACGGGGCCTGGCCCCGCCCAGCCGCCCCAGGCGAACCGCGCCGTTCGAACGATGGCCTTCTTCATGTCGCTCTCCCGTCTCGGTGGCTGAGGCGGACCGGGAACCGCCGCCCGTGCCTTGGCGCAGCAAGGGTCGGAGGTTCGAGCCTAAGCTTTCGTAAACCAACTCGGCCGGCGCAAGCCGCCCGCGAAGGCGCGTCCAGGGGCGTGTCAGGTTTGTCCCGACAGGATTGCGGTCTTCTCCGACTGCGCCTCCATCCCCGGCGCCACAGATCACTCGGTGAGCGGGGAGACCGAGGCACCGAGCCCGGTCGCTGCAGGGGCCGGCGCGAGAGGACCCTGCGACCCGCGGGCCAAAAGCCACAGGCCACCTCGTCGAACCCGTCACGGTCGTGGCCCGCAAGGGTCAGCCACCACCATCACGGAGTTGAAACCGATGAAACGTCTCGCACTGGCCCTCGCGGCCGCATCGAGCCTGATGCTGTTCTCGTCAGCGAGCGAGGCCCGGCCCTTCGGGCGCGGCCATGGGCACGGCTTCCACCATGGCGGCTTCGGCGGCCATCACGGCGGGCTCCGCCACGGTTTCCGTGGTCACCATTCGATCGGCTTGCGCCCCCAAACCCGGCGCTTCGGCGGGTACCGCCGCTACGGCCTCTCGCGGGCCCGGTACGGCTATGGGCGCCCCTACGGACGCTACGGCTACGGGTACCGCCGCGGCCATCGCGGCCTCGGGCTGGCGGCCGGCCTCGGTCTCGGCCTCGCCGCGGCCGCAGCCAGGCCTGCCTATTACGGCGGCTACGGATACGGCTACCGCTACGCCCCGGTGGGCTATGGGTACGGCTATGGCCAGCCCGCCTGCAGCTGCGGCTACTGAGTTCCTTCGTCCATCGGACCCGCACCCGGATCCTGGCGGTCCCATCCCGCCGGGACCTCCCTTCCCACCTGACCGAGGCGAACCCATGAAGACGCTTCTCGCGACCACCCTCGCTGCTGCCCTGCTCGCCGGCCCCGCGCTCGCCCAGGACAAGGCGGCGCAGCCGCCCGCCGGTGCCCAGACCACACCGATGACGCCGCCGCCGGCCGGCGCCGCGATGCCGGCCCCGGCCGGCAACGCAGGCGGCATGACCATGGCTGACACCGCGACCGCCAAGATCAAATTCGTCACCGCCAAGCCGGCCGAGGTGACCTCGTCCAGGCTCGTCGGCAAGAACCTCTACAACAACAAGAACGAAACCGTCGGGGAGATCGAGGATCTCGTCATCGACAACGGCAAGACGGTCACCGGCGTCGTCGTCAGCGTCGGCGGCTTCCTCGGCATGGGCGAGCGCTACGTGGTGGTCGACCCCTCGTCGATCTTCTTGCACAAGGCGGACGGCAAGCTCAAGGCGATGGTCGACACCGATAAGGACGCCCTCAAGAACGCGCCCGAGTTCAAGTACAACCGAAACACCTGATCCGTCGCGCGTGGCTCCGTGCCCGCGGAGCCACGCTCAAGCACTCCCGTGCGCAGACGCTGTCGGGGTGAACCTGACAGGCGTCGGTGAGAACGGCGAGGCTCGGCGAAACCTCTTGTCGCCTGCCAGGATCCGGACGCTACTCTGAACTGCGTCATCAACATCGAGACAGCGGAAAGAGTGGCGATGATCATGGACATCATCAAGCAGGGCTCCCGCGCCAGGGCCCTCGGGCGCCCGCGGGATGCCTGCAACTACCCGTTGGATTCCCGCGAGCGCCGGGCCTGGTACGAGGGCTACGACGGTTCGACGTGGGATTTCGCCGAGCGGGTCACCCATCCGGCCGTCGCGTCCCGGAGCCGCACGACCCGGGACGCGGCGGCCAACCCGACCTCGATCTAGATCGCGGACGTCGCCCTCGAGCCTGCGGGGCTTCGGCGCCGGTCTGGACGGCAACGGAGAGGGCGATGGGACGCAAGCGAACCCACTGTGTCGACGGCCGGGCCTTCGGACGCCTGGAACGGGTGGTGACCACCCTGGTCGAGGCGGGCCTGCAGGACCCTGCGGCGGCACCGCCGAACCTCATCGAACGGCTGCGGCACCTGCAGCGGACTGCGATGGCCGCAGGGGGCGACCGCCAGATCCTCCAGGTCATCGCGTCGGGCCGGCGCCTGCTCGGCGATGGGCAGGCCTTGACTGGCCCGGGCGTACCGACCGACCCCGAGACTGTCCAGGCGCCCTCGACCGGGGCGCCCTTGCAGGATGCGGCGATCTCGGCCGATGGTCCGCACGCGGAAAGACCGGCCTCGTCGGCCGGGACGACCGCCGCGAACGAGCCTACCCGATAGCCCCTGCATGATCCCAAGGCTTGACGACGGCGACGCCGGCCGCCCCGAGATCCATCGTGGAAACGGACGCACAGTCGTCGCGCTCGCGGTGGCGGCCGCCATCCCGGTGCTGCTCCTCAGCGGCTGGGTAGCGACGCTCATGGCGCAGCAGCAGCGCGGGCTGACCCGCAGCGCCGCGGTGGCGAGCGCGGCCCGCGTCGCCGAGCGCGTCGCCTCCGACATCGCGACCCAGGTCGCGGTCCTCCGCGCCGAGGCTGCCTCGGCCAGCCTGGACCGGCCGGACCTCGCTGCCTTCTACGCCGAGGCCGAGCGTCTGAGGCAGGAGCACCCGCTCTGGGAGACCGTCGAGCTCGCCGGCCCCGACGGGGCCCAGGTCGTCAACCTGCTCCGCTCCCTTGACGACGAGCTCGGCCCCACCGCCGACCGCGTGAGCTTCGACGCGGTGGTACGGACGAAGCGGCCGGTGGTCGGCGGGATCGGACCGGTCGGGCGGATCTCGGGCAAGCGCCTAGTCGCGCTGCGGGTCCCGGTCGTCCGCGACGGAACGCTCCGCCACGTCCTCTCGGTCGGCCTCGCGACGAACGCGGTCAGCTCGATCCTCCGCGATGCGGGCGCGCCGGAGGGCTGGGTCGGGACCATCGTCGACGCGCAGGGCAACACCATCGCCCGCACCCGGGCCGAGGCGGAGGAACTCGGCCACCCGGCCAACGCCGCCCTGCGGGCCGCCATCCGGCGGGCGCCACAGGGCTTCTACACCGGTTCCACCTTGGAGGGACCGGACGTCGAGGTCGTCTACCGCACGCTGACGGAGACGGGCGGCTGGTCAGTGCATTTCGGCCTGCCGGCCGCCACGCTGAACGCGCCGGTCTCGCGTTCCTACCTCGTGCTGGCCGGCGGCAGCGTGCTCAGCATCGGCCTCGGCCTCGCGCTGGTCGGCCTCGTCGGCCGCGACATGGCCCAGCGCCGGGCGGGCGAGCAGGCGCGCTTCGCCCTCGCCCTGCGGTCGAGCGAGGAGCAGGGCGCGGTCGCCGCCGAGGCGGCGGAACTTGGCACCTTGCGATGGGATACGGTGGAGGAGACCGTGACGGCCTCCCGGCGCGCCGCCGAACTCCTGGGCTGGGAGGCGGAGGTGCCGGAGGGGCGCGAGATGACGGCGGATGCCGACATCGCCCTGTTGGCGGTCGACGCCGCCGACCGCGAGCGGTTGGTCACGGAACTGCGGCGAAGCCTCGCCGAGGGCATGCCCCTCGACGTGGAGTTCCGGGTCTCGCAACGGAGCCCGGAGCCGCGGTGGGTGCGCCTGACCGGACGTGCGCCCCGGCTTCGGAAGGACGACCCCGCCGACCTCGTCTACGGCGTCGTCTCGGATGTCGGGCCGCGCAAGCGCGCCGAGGCGGAGCGCCTCGACCTGCTGCGCCGCCTCGGCGAGGCGCAGGAGAACGAGCAGCGCCGGATCGCCCGCGAGCTGCACGACCAGGTCGGGCAGACGGTGACCGGGCTGTCGCTCGGCCTCAAGGGGCTTGAACGGATGCTCACCTCGGACGGGACCTCGACCGAGGCCAAACGGCAGATTGCGTGGCTGCAGCGGCTCGCCGGCGAGGTCGGGCGCGACATCCACCGCGCCGCCATCGACCTGCGCCCGACCGCCCTCGACGACCTGGGCCTGCGCGAGGCGCTGGCGACGCTCCTGGGCGAGTGGGGCCAGCGCCACGGCATCCGGCCCGACCTGGAATTCATCGGCGAGGCCTCGCGCCTGCCGGCGGCCGTCGAGAGCGCGATCTACCGGATCGTGCAGGAGGCGCTCACCAATGTGCTGAAGCACGCGCGGGCGGCCACCGTCAGCGTCTGCCTCGACCACCGCCCGGACGAGGTCCAGGTGATCATCGAGGATGACGGCGTCGGCTGCGAGCCCGCCTCCGGCCCCGCTCCGCCCGACGGGCGCAAGTCCGTCGAGCCGCGGCTGGGCCTTTCGGGCATCCGCGAGCGTTTGACCCTGCTGGGTGGCACGCTCACCCTGGAAACGTCCTCGGGCGTCGGCACGACGCTGTTCGTCCGCATCCCGGTGGCGCCGGCCGCCTGACGCACGGGAGAAGCCATCATGGACCGTATCCGCGTCGTCCTGGCCGACGACCATCCCGTGGTCCTCGCGGGCATACGGGCGCTCCTGAACGCCGACCCCGAAATCGAGCTCGTCGGCGAGGCCACCGATGGCGGCGAGGCGCTGCCGATGATCCGTGCCGTCGCGCCCGACATCGCCGTGGTCGACGTCTCGATGCCCGGCCTGAACGGTCTCGAACTGACCGAGCGGGTGACGGGCGAGTGCCCGGGGACCCGGGTGCTGGTGCTGACGGTCCACGAGGACGCCGCCTACGTGCAGCCGCTGATGAAGGCCGGGGCGCGGGGCTACCTGCTCAAGCGCTCCGCGGCGGACGACCTGCTGCGCGCGGTCCGGGCCGTGGCCTCCGGGGGCGTCTACCTCGACCCCTCGATCGCCGGCCACGCCCTGGCGGAGCCCTGCGGGGCGGACGGGCGCCCGGGCATGGCGGAGGGGCGCGAGCCATTGAGCCCGCGCGAGACCGAGACCTTGCGGCTGATCGCACAAGGGTTCAGCAACAAGGAGATCGCGCGGCGCATCGACGTTAGCGTGAAGTCGGTCGAGACCTACAAGGCGCGGGCCGCCGAGAAGCTCGGGCTGAAGACCCGGGCCGAGATCATCCGCTACGGCGCCGCGCATGGCTGGTTCGACGCGCTCGCCTTGCGGTAGCGATACCCTCATTCCCTGGCGGCGCCGGGGTCGGCCCCCCGGCACCCCGCCCAGCGAGGGCCGCAGCGAGCGTCGTTCTGGACCTGGGGATCAGCCCGGTCCGGTCCCGGCGCGCACCCGGACGAAGCGGGCGTGCCGCTCCTCCAGGTCGGCGAGGTCGCTTGGGTCGGAGACGTCCCGCCGCGCGGCGGCGAGCACGAGGTCGGCATGGCGTCCGAGTTCCGCGAGACGCGAGGTCAGCCGCTCGACCTCCGCGACCCGGGCCAGCACGTCGAGCATCCGGGCGAGCACGTGCACCGACCCGGCGGCGTTCTGGCGGATCATGTGGAACATCGCGTCGCACAGGCCGTCGTAATCGGTCACCGGATGGACGAGCACGACGCGACCCTCGCGGGCGACGGCGCCCGTGGGCAGGTGGCGCGGGGCGATGCGGCACAGGGCGTCCCCCAGATGGTCGAGCACGCTCCCCGCCGTCATCGGGTCGTTGATGCCGGGCGACAGCGCACGCACCGCGATCTCGACGAGCTGCCGCACCGAGTATTCTAGGTCCTGCAGCGCCGCCGGGCGGCGTCCGAAGGTGAGCGAGCGGGCCACCGCGTCGGCGGTTCCCTCGACGCCCGCGGATGGCACGACGACGGGAAATCCCCTCGGCACGAAGTCGCCCGGCCTCACCCGCAGGGCGAGGACGACGCGATGCTCGTGGGCCCAGTCGGCGAGCCCCTCCGTATCGACCGCCTGCAGGTATCCGCCCTCCGCCGGCGCGACCGGGGCGCCGCGCGGCGTCCCCACCGGCGGCTGGATGTCGGCCTCGTCGAGGGTCCGCGCCTCGACCGCCTTGCAGAGGTCGCGATGGACGGCGTCGACCACCGTCTCGACGTTGATGCTGGTGGCGACGTGGTGGACGAACCAGACCAGCGTCCCGAGGCAGACCAGCGCCAGCAGCACGGCGCCCGAGATGGCGAGGTGCGGGACGAAGGTTTCCTCCTGGACGGTGCGCACCGTGCGCAGCACCATCAGCGCGTAGGCGAAGGTGCCGAGGAAAGCGCCGAGCACGAGTTGGTTGCGGGCGTCGCGCACGAAGTTGCGCAGAAGCCGCGGCCCCATCTGGTTCGAGGCCAGGGTCAGTGCCGCGATGGTGATGGAGAAGGTGGTGCCCGCCACGCCGATGGTGGACGATGCCACCGCGCTGAGAAGCGCCCGAGCCCCCTCGGCGCCGCCGGCCCAGCCCCAGTTCGCATCCGGGGAGGACGGGTCGTAGCCGGCGATGCGGGCGGTCTCCAGCCAGATCGCGGCCTGCGCCAGGCCGATGCAGGCGAGCACGACCAGCGCCGGCCGCAGCCAGAACTGGTCGCCCAGGAACTCGATCCAGGCCCGTACCCTCGCCCTCACCGGCGATCCCCTCGTTCCGCCGCTCGCGCTCGAGCGGGTGGCTCCATCCCGTCTTCAGACATCGCACTCACTCCTCCGCTTCTCCCCGCGCAACACCAAACCGTTTAAGCGCCGTGATCACCACCAGGATGGCCAGCCCGAAACCCATCGCCGCGGCGAGCAGCATGAACTGCGCCGCGCCGGCCACGATGCCGGCCGAGGCCGCGAGCCAGACGCTGGCCGCCGTCGTGAGGTTCCGGACGGTCCGCTCGGCGTCGCCCTTGGCGACGAAGATCGTGCCGGCGGCGATGAAGCCGATGGCCTGGGCCAACCCCTGGATGACGCGCAGAGGATCGGCGTCGCCGCCGCGGGCCTGCACGTCGGCGTAGAGGCTCAGCGCCGAGGTGGTGATGACCGCGGAGCTCAGGGCGACGAGCGCAAGCGTGCGGATGCCGGCATCCTTGCCCTTGCGCTCCCGCTCGAACCCGAGCGCCAGGCCGCATGCCGTGGCCGCGCCGAGACGCAAGAGGATGTCCGTCAGCGAGAGGGTGGTGGTGTCGAGGGGCATGAACGGGTCCGGCTCACGGGAGGTCTGGCGAAGCGTCGAGGGTCAACACGCGCCGGCCGCCTCCCTTTCCCAGGCCGCCCGGCTCAGGCCGGGACCGGCCGCGCGCGGCGTTGCCCTGGGGCGGCGACCAGGAGCCCGAGCGCCCCGGCGATCATGCAAGCGACCGAGCCGACGGTTACGCCGATCTCGACCTCGGCTTCCCGGGTCGGCGCGTCCGCGGAGGCGAGCAGGCCGAACGCCAACCCGAGCGTCACCGGATCGAGCAGCAGGGGCGGAGTGAACCCGACGAGCGACACACCCGCATTGGCGAAGCCGAAGACCGGCGGGACCAGGTAGGCCGACCAGGAATGGATCGCGTGTTCGAGGATGTGCGGTGGGGAGGTAGGGATGCACTACCTTCAGCCTTTAACGACACCCCTGACCGGACAGGGGTTCGCGTGCGAGTGTTGCTTGCCGTTACCCTCGGCTTTCGGCTTGTCTTGGCCGCCGCTTTGGAGGCATGCGAGCACTCGCGACGCCATGACCAGATACACGCCCGCAGCATATTGCGCCGCAACGAGCCTACGGGTAGTGTCGGCATACAAAACTGGACCCGGTGAAAATCCGGGTGGCTCTTCCGGCCGCCGATCCGCCGGACAACGCAATCATCGGCTCTGTGTCGCGGTCCTCAGACGAGGCCGACCCGCCCTGTTGCGAGCCCCACGCGCTGAACCCTCGCGCCTGGGACGAAGAAAGTTCTCCATCCCCATGGATTTGGTCCATCTCCGGAGCGAATGGGCTCCGAACGTCACGCGCGAGCTGCTGGCGGGCACCGTTGTCGCCCTGGCCCTCATTCCCGAGGCCATCGCATTTTCCATCATCGCCGGCGTCGATCCCAAGGTCGGGCTCTACGCCTCGTTCTGCATCGCCGTGATTACCGCCTTCGCGGGCGGGCGCCCGGCGATGATTTCGGCCGCTACCGGCGCAATGGCGCTCCTAATGGTCGGCCTCGTGAAGGATCACGGCGTCGGCTACCTGTTCGCTGCCACCATCCTCACCGGCCTCCTGCAGATCGCCGCCGGAGCCTTGCAGCTCGGCAACCTGATGCGCTTCGTCTCGCGCTCAGTCGTGACCGGCTTCGTCAATGCACTGGCGATCCTGATCTTCCTGGCGCAGATGCCCGAGCTGATCGGACAGGGGCCCGCCGTCTACCTGATGACGGCAGTCGGCCTCGGCATCATCTACGGCCTGCCGTACCTGACCAAGGCGGTGCCCTCGCCGCTGGTCACGATCGTCCTGCTGACCGGAGTCTCGATGTACCTCGGCCTCGGCATCCACAAGGTTGGCGACATGGGCGCCCTGCCAAGCGAGCTGCCGTGGGTGGCCCTCCCGCAGGTGCCGTTCACCTGGGAGACCCTGCAGATCATCCTGCCGGTATCGCTGACCCTGACCATGGTCGGCCTGCTGGAAAGCCTGATGACGGCGGCCATCGTCGACGAAATGACCGACACGACCTCGAACAAGAACCGCGAATGTGCGGGCCAGGGGGTCGCCAACATCGCCTCCGGGTTCCTAGGCGGCATGGCGGGCTGCGCGATGATCGGCCAATCGGTCATCAACGTCTCGTCCGGCGGTCGGGGGCGCCTGTCCACGCTGTGGGCGGGGGCGTTCCTGCTTTTCCTGATCGTGGTGCTCGGCCCCTACGTGGCGCAGATCCCGATGGCAGCGCTGGTCGCGGTGATGATCATGGTTTCGATCAATACGTTCCAATGAAAATCGCTCAGAACGTTGGTCACTCACCCAAAATCGTCAAGTTTCGTGATGATCGGCACCGTTGCGGTCGTCGTCGAGACCCACGACCTGGCCAAGGGCGTGCTGTTCGGGGTGATCCTCAGCGGCCTGTTCTTTGCCCACAAGGTCACCAAGTTCTTCGGCGTCGTCACCTCGCGAGACGAAGGGCGGGCGGTGCGCACATACAAGGTGACAGGACAGATTTTCTTTGCGACGGCCGAGACGTTCCATTCCGTCTTCGACTTCCGCGAGGAGGATTTGCAGGGCGTGGTGATCGACCTCTCAGCCGCTCATTTCTGGGACATCACCAGCATCAACGCCCTGGATCGCGTCGTGCTCAAGTTCCGCCACCACAGCATTCCGGTGGAGGTGATCGGCATGAATGAAGCGACAGCGACCTTGGTCGAACGCCTCGGCACTCACGATAAGCCGGGTGCTGCGCTCGCCGCGCCAGGTCATTGACCAGCAGCTCGGAGTGTGGGCGCAGTTGTCATCGCGCCCTGATGCATATGGTAGTCCTGCCTGTAACCTGGATCGCCGCGCACCTCGCCGCCGGGACGTTCTACGTCCTGCGCGGTCGAGGTGCGGAGGGAACCCGCAGCAGGTGGGGCGAGGTAATTGCGTTGCTCGTGTCGCCCCATCCTGACGACGTCACGGTCACGTCGCTGACGACGACCAGCTACGGCGATGTCGCCCTGCACGGGGGACCGGCGGCCGCCTCGTCTCGGTCGTGGTGATGGTCTGCGGGGTGATGCTGTTCCTGCGCCTCGCCCACGTGTCGTTCCGGCCCTACAACTTGCCTTTCCCGTGCTCGACCTGCGGTCTGCAGCAGCACGAGACGGACACTGTACAATGCGAGGCCAGCGACACCGGCCTCACCATCCCCGACGAGGGCGCCGACTGAGGGGAGGCGTCACGCGCGTTTCTCCTCGTCGGCCTTTTCACGCTCCGTGGTGATCTGCCAGCGCGCCCGCGAGGGATTACGGCCGGCGGGCCAGCCCTCGCGCTGGCGGCCCCGGTCGCCGTCGGTCTCCTCCGTCTGGTCATGGAACAGCACCTGGCTGGTCGGGTATGGCAGGTCGATGCCGGCCGCGGTGAGCGCATCCTTCACGTTGGCGATGGCGTGGTCGAGCGCATCGACCGCGTCGCGCCGCCGGGGCGGGTCGATCCACAGCCTCGCTGTCATGTCGACGCCCGCCGCACCCAGGCCCGTGACCAGGGCCTCGGGTGGTGGGTCGGCCAGTACGCCCTCGGTGCTCTTCAGCGCCTCGACGATGACCCGGCGCGCCTCGCGGATGTCATCGCCGTTGCCGATGGTGAGCGGGAAGGCGAGGCGGCGCTTCTCGTGCGCGGTGATGACCGTGATCTTGTCGACGAACAGGGTGGCGTTGGGGATCAGCACCCGCTGGTTATCGTAGGTGCGCAGCACCGTGGCGCGCACCCAGACATCCTCGACCGTGCCCTCGTGCGAGCCAGCGCGGATCTGGTCGCCGATGACGAAGGGCCGCGTGAGCAGGATCAGGATGCCGGCGAGCAGGTTTTGCAGCACGTCGCGGAAGGCGAAGCCGATAGCGACGCCGCCGATGCCGAGCAGGTTGAACAGGTCGGCGGCCGAGACCGATGGGAATGCGACCGAGGCGGCCACCAGGAACGCGATGAGGATGGTCACGCCGCCGGCGATGCGCCCGAGGACCGCGGCCGAACCCGGCGAGGCGTCACGGATTGCGGCCGCCCGGCGCACGGCAGCGCGCACCACGCGGGCGACGACAAGACCGAGACCGAACAGGACGAGAGCGACGGCGAGCCCCGGCAGCAGCGCCGCTGCCGACCGACCCAGCCCTTCGAGGCGTCCGAGCGCTTCCGCGAAGATCATGCCTGGCACCGTCCCATGAAAAAGCCGCCGGAGGCGGGCGTGCCGGCCGGCGGCGTGTCGTCACCCGCGGGGCAAGGGGCGCCCGCGGGATGATCGCGTAAGCGGTCAGCGGCGCGGGCCGCCGCTCGTCCCACCGTATTGCTGCCCGCGGGCGCCCCGCGAAGGCATGGCCGCATTCCCGCGGCTTGCGGAGCCCTGCCGCATCCGGGAGCGCCGGTGCATGCGCACCTGAACGACGTTGATGCCGGCCGTGGGCGCCACGCCGGCGGCGCTCACAGGCAGCGCCGCGGACGGCAGGGTGGACGCGGCGAGGCCGAGGCCGGCGAGAAACGCCGATGCGAGGATGGTCTTCTGCAAGGTGATGCTCCTTCGGTCAGGCCTGGACAGGTTTGCCCAACATTCGGGTGATGCGACCATGATGCGCCCGCTCGACGTGTTGGATCGCGGTCGGCAACGCCCGAACTTCGCTCACGTTCAGAAGAATTCGACCATGGTCCGGGTGCGACAGGACCGACTGGCGGCGCCATGCAGCAGTCGCTTCGGATTGTCGCCCGCTATCGGCCCCGACATGGCTTGTGCGGATGGTGTCGGGCCCGACCAGGAACCAAGGCCATCCAAGGGGCTTGCAGGACGACGGGCCGGCGCGCGGCCATCCGACCGGGAGCATCGCGAACCGATGACCGACCACCGATGTGCCCGCTGCATGCGGAGCATCGCCACCCTCCTCATCTGTGCCGTCGCCGGTCTTGGCGCGATGGCCGCCACCGTCGATCGGGCGGCGGCCCAGTCGGCTGCCAGCGCCATCGACCAGCCGACCGCCGGGACCCTGCCTCCCGGTACGTCGACGGTTGGCGGCCATGGCGGGCCGCGCGACCGGGCCACCGGCCAAGTGGCACCTCCGAGCGCGATCCAGGCGTCCACGAAGGTGATGCGGTCCGAAGGCTCCGTGCAGGGCAAGAACAATGGTGGCCGGACAGACCCCCTGAAGCACCTGCCGCGGGACATGCGCTGAAGTCCCGCGCGCCCGCGGCGGCTACGATGCCGCTCCTCATCGGGGTACGACCGTGATCTCCATCCTCGATCTCGCGGCCTTGCTGCTGACGCTCTCGGCCTTGTTTGGTTGGCTTAACCGGAAGCTGCTGCATCTGCCGCATTCCGTCGGCCTGCTCGTCATGGGCCTCGCCGCCTCGCTTGCCCTCGTCGCCCTCGACGTGGCCTTCCCCGAGCAGCACCTCTACGAGGACCTCACCCGTGTGCTCGGGCAGGTCGACTTCACCAAGGTGGTGATGGACGGCATGCTGGCCTTCCTGCTCTTCGCCGGTGCCATGAGCCTTGACCTCGGAGCCCTGCGCGATCGGGCGTGGGCCGTGGCGACGCTGGCGCTCGTCGGCACCTTCATCTCCACCGCAATCGTCGGCGGCGCCTTCTGGCTAGCGGCGAGTGCCCTCGGCCAGCCTCTGCCCCTCGCCTGGGCGCTGGTGTTTGGCGCCCTGATCAGCCCGACCGACCCGGTGGCGGTGCTGGCCACCCTCAAGAACGTGCGGGTCCCCGAGGCCCTGGAGGTCGAGATGCAGGGCGAGGCCCTGTTCAACGACGGCATCGGCATCGTGCTCTTCACGGTGTTCGTCGCATTCGCCGCCGGCTCCGGCGGAGAGGCGACGACCGCCAGCGGCGTCGCCAAGCTCCTGCTTCAGGAGGCGGGTGGCGGCCTGCTGCTCGGCGTCGTGACCGGCTACGTCGCCTACCGGGCCATGCGGGCCATCGACGACTTTCCCGTTGAGGTACTGATCACCCTGGCACTGGTCGCCGGCACCTACGCGCTCGCTCAGAAGCTGCACGCCAGCGGCCCGCTCGCAGTCGTCGCCGCCGGGCTGCTAGTGGGCGACCGCGCACCGCGCGACGCGATGAGCGAGCGCACGCAAAGCTATGTCGAGTCCCTCTGGACGCTCATCGACGAGGTGCTGAACTCGGTTCTGTTCCTGCTCATCGGCCTGGAGGTGCTGGTTCTGCGCTTCGCGGCGAGCGGGCTTGTGCTCGCCGCCTGCGCCGTGCCCATCGTCCTCGTAGCTCGCCTCGTCGCGGTATCGGCCCCGCTCCTGGCCTTCCGATGGGGCGGCCATCTCAGCCCCCGCAACGTGCCGTTCCTAACCTGGGCGGGAGTGCGCGGCGGCATCTCCGTCGCCCTGGCGCTGTCGTTGCCGGAGGGCGACGCCAAGTCCGTCGTGCTGGCCGCGACCTACGCGGTGGTCCTGTTCACCATCATCGTGCAAGGCCTTACTCTAGGCACCGTCGCACGCCTGACGCTCAAGAACCTGCCGGACAGCGACATTGGGTGATTGCCTCTGGCTTGCGGCAAGTCCGAGGTCCATGGACCTCCAGCATAACGCGCGACTGGTACAGAACTGTCGTCCACGCAGCACTCCTAGAAAGCTTTACCATAGTTCCGATCCAAGTTCGGCCTCGCCGACAACTCGCATCGGTCAGCTGCAGAAAACACCACTTTAATCTGTTGCGTTCTTTGAGCGGACTGTAAGCCTGGGGCCAGTAGGCCCGCACTATAACGTCGAGACCGACCCGCCGTCCTGCTTATGGCGTTTGCCATGACGCTTCCGAAACTCCGTATTGGATCACACTGGCTCGTACAACGCAGCGCTCCGTGAAGTATGGTCGCGTACGGCCCTTTCGGTGTGCCGGATGCATGGCAAGCGATGCGTCATTCCAATCCTGCCGAAGGCCATTGTGGGTTCTATGCACGACTAGTACTGAGGTGCCGCAGTGAGATCGAGAGCGGACATTGCATTAGAAAAATTTGCTGGTCTGCTGTTGGTGCGAAGCTAACCACTTTTAGCTTCGCAAACACAAGCCGCCCAAGCTTGCAGAGCCAATCTCGCCGACCAGCTGCTGCCAGCCCTGAATGCGGCCCCTCCCGAGGCTCTCTCCCGCGCGGTCGAGCGGACCCCCTCACTCCGCCGCTACCCCGTCGGCATGGCTTCCCCCAAGGTCAGGACGGCCCTCCGCAGCGGGGACATCGCCGACTGGGACCTCGATCGCCAACTCGCCGTCGCCGCCTCCCTCGGCCTGAAAGCTCGCATCATCCTGGAGCCGGCCTGAGCGATCGGAATGCCTGTGCGAGGTTGCTTCCCCCGTTACTCCTAGGGTCTGCAACGCGCCTCCGCGTGACGCGTCACGCCTCCGGCAGGGCGCCATCGCGACGGGCTCGGGGCGTCGAGAACAGGCGGTCTTCGATCGCCGCGGCGACTTCCTCGCGCCGATAGACGACCACCTTGCGCCCTGCTGCCTGGTCTCGCTTCGAGCGCTTCACGAGATGCCCGGCGACAGCGAGGATGAGGCCCTCGGGCTGCACCGCTTTCGAGTACCGCTCCCCCGCCGGCGCTGACCGGAAAATCGCCCGCAGGCTGTCCACGATCGCCCTGTCGAGGACCGTCAGATCGGGACGGCCGCGCTTGGCCTCGGAGGCCCTCTGCTTGCGCTTGCGATTGCGGGCGCAGGCCTTCCGACGCGAAGCCTTGGCGGCGCCGGTGAGACGGGGGGCAGCGGTGGTGTCAGTCATGGAGGCCTCCTGATGTGCCGGGAGCATCGTGCGGCCGGTTGCAAGCCACCAGGGTGACCCGTCACGCCATCTCAGCGTGACCCGTCACACCCATGAACTCGCCGTGCACTCCCCTCGACGCGACCTGCACTCACCGTGAGTTACTATTTGGAATGGTTCCAATGAACAACAAGCCGTTGCAATAGCTTGGGAAATCGCAGGAATCCCGACGCCTTCGAAATCGAGAAATTCGTTACCACCTTCTGGAGGGCGCCCGGAAACCCTTCGTTCACCGTGTCCTGGGGATTGCGGCCGCGGGGGCTTGCCGCCTCGGGGCGCCCAGGGCCATCTTGGGGACTCACCGCCACCCGGAGGCCATCATGTCGCACGTAGGACACATCGGGTTCGACGTCGCCTCGCGGGGCGCGCAGATCTTCACCGGCTTGCAGTTCGCGATCGCGGACTTCCGCGAGCGGGAGGCCCGTCGCCGCCGAGACGGTATCTGCGCTGTCGCGGATATCGCTATGCGCCTGGAGGAGAGCCGGGAGATCGAGGCGCAGGCGTGCGACGCCGCGGCCGCCCTTGATGCCGAGAACGCTCGCCTGCGCCAGGAACTCGCTGCTGCGAGGGTACAGATCGCCGGTTTGGAGCAGGATGCCCTGGCCTATGCGAAGATGGCCGGCCTGATCTAACGGGGGGCTCCAACGAGAAAGGGCTGCCGGAGGAGATCCGGCGGCCCTTTCTCGTTTCAGGAGGACGATCTCAGCGCGAGTATGCGACGACCCCGAGATCCACGTCCTCCAAGCCTGAGAAGGGCTTCCTCCCCGGGCGCGGTGCCGGCTCGGCGGGGGCCGGCGCGGTGCCGGCGGCGATCGCGGCCTGCTCGACCCGGAATGCCGCCTTCGCGGCGGCTAGGCTCGCCTTCACGTCGACCGGCGACGGGCAGCGGGGCACGCCCGGCAGGAGGTCGGCGGGGGATCGAGCGCTGAGATGGCGCTCGATTGCGTCGGGCGCGGCGATCGCCACTCGCATCCGAGCCGGCTGGTCCAGGCTCTCCAACCAAGCCATTGCCTCGGGAGGGAGCGGCCTCTGCGCGTGAAGCGTAGCGACCTTCATCGCGGCCCCCTTACGGAGGCCATCTGCAGCGTAGCGCCTCACGAGAGCGGCCAACGACAGGTCTTGCAGACGAGCGGCGGAGGGGGGCGGCGAGTAGGCTGGGCTGTCGTTGCGCGTCCTGGCGCTGTCCGCTGCCGCGACCTGCGAGGCCACCTGCGAGGGGCTTGCCGGCCGCTGCGGCAGGGCGGCTCCGAGGACGGCGCCAACGCCCTTGGCCGTCGCCAGGGCCGCGCCGCCCAGGCCCCTAGCGAGTGCAAGGCCGGGCTTCGCGACGGCGAAGTCCAGAGCGGCGCCGACGCCGTCGTTGACCGCGGTCACGCCGCTCCAGGCAGTCTTGGCGTCCGCGGCGAGCATGGAGCCCGCCTCGCCGGCGATCCCCAGGAGGCGGCGGAAGAAGCGAGCGATCGCTTCGACGATAGCTGCGAGGAAGGCGGCGAGGCGTTGGGCGGGTGTCAGCACGGGAGGTCTCCGAGGGAGGGCGAGGCGGTCGGGGTGCCGCAGAGAGATGCTGCTGCCGGAGGATGAAAGGATCCAGGCCGTGACGCGTCACGGCGTCCGCTTCAGGGGCGGCGGGAGGTCCGGCCGGAATGCAGGCTCCCAGCCGTACAGCCGTTCACGCAAGGCCAGCGGGAGCTGGCGCCGGTGCCGATGGACCAGCCTCAGCCCATGCGCAGCCTGCAGCGCCGTGAGCGCCTGCTCTTCAGCAAGCCGGTGCCCGCATAGCGACGTCGCCTGGCTCCATCCCGCACCGTTCGCGTCGGTCGCCCGGTCCTCGTCTAGAGACGAAAGGCATCGGCACGCTTCGAGCACGTCGCGGCGGACCGCGGGGTCCCGCGCCCGCGCGAGATCTTCGGCGCCGGCTTCCGTCGCCAGGCGCTCCTCCACCCTCCTGACGACGTGCTCAGCGTCGCTCAAGAGGCTCCGTGCGAAGCGGAGTTGACCCGCCGTGAGCCGGGTTTCCTGTGCGAATCGGTCAGCGTCATCGGGACGCCGAAATGCCCACCTGTGAGCCCTCAGCAGGGCCTTCAGAGCCGCCTGCGTAGGGGCGATCTCGGTTGCCGGGAGCGCGGCACGCTTCGCCGCGGAGGCCTCATGACGCGCCAGGTTCTCCCGAGCGACCCTCTCCCATTGCCCGAACCGCCGCTCCAGCAGGGCGAGGTCCACACCGAACGGCAGGTCGAGGACGACCCGTCCGCGCGTGAGATCGAAGCCGTGAGCGCTCATCCCGCGATGAGCCGCCAGCACGGCCCGGTCGTAGAGTTCGTTCTTCACCGCGCTCCACCGGTAGGCGGACTTCGGCTCGTAGACGCGCCCGTCCGGCCGCCACTCCAGGCCGCAGAAGGGCGGCGGCTGAGGGATCGAGAGCGCGGCGCGGACGGCTTCGACGGATGTGTTCATGGCGGGGCGGGGTCCTGTCAGCGGGGCGGCTGACAGAAATTCAAGCACTCCGACCCGCCGAATTCCAGGGCGGATGTTTGACCAACAAAAATGACGACATTCACCACAAACGCTCACCACAGCTGTGGTGAGCGTTTGTTGGTCTAACATTTGGGCAGTCCCAATAGCGATTTCCTCTTGATGTCAGCGGGCGCGCTGACGATCATATCAGTCGAATTCAAATCCGACGAGGAGAACGACCGTGCCAGTGCGCGATGTGCGTAGTAGAAAGCTCGTGCTCAATCGCCTGCGAGTGGCGGTGGCGGAGGCCGGTTCTGTCGCCGCTTGGGGGCGCGCGCACGGACTGACGAGACAATACGTCTGGGATTGTCTCTGCGAGCGGCGGCTGCCCGGGCCGGCGGTGCTCGCGGCCCTCGGCCTTGTCGTCGAGGAGAACGTCGTGGAGGCTCAGTCGTGAGCACTCGGCAGAGCTTCGCGAGCATCGACCGGCTCGTCTACGCCACCCCAACGCCGCAGGCGGTCGCGAGGCTCGTCGAGAGCCACGGGCTGGAGACCGCCGAGCGGCGCTGGCACTGGCTCGATCGCAGGACGATCTGCGGGCTCGGAAGGATGGGGCGCGCGATCCTAGGCAAGCCCTCGGGCGCTTCACGCCAGAGGGCGACGACCCCCCTGCAGGAAGCCGTCGCCATCGAGGCCGCCTACATCCTCGGCTCGCGCGCCGCCGGTGAGCGGGCGGGCGGCATGGGGCCGTCGTCGCTCATCTACGTCGAACAGCTGCGCGGCATCCTCGACGTGCCCCGCGCAGACTACGCCGAGCGCGGGAGGGTCGTCGCCTTGTCGCGCGCCGCGGAGCGCGGTGAACCCGGCGCCGCCGAGGCGATCGAAGCCGCCCGGGCGCACGAGCTCGCCGTTGGCCAGGTCCTGGAACTCGCCCTCGCGCTCGTGCCGGAGCAGCCCCGCGTCGGACGGTACCGCATGCCGGATCCATCCCCGGAGCTCGCCGCCGCCTTGGGCGAGTGCGACCCCGTCGCCATCGAGCGCGTGTTCCCCGGGCTCTCCGCCGCCCGCGTCGCAGTCCCGCCCCCTGTCGAGGAGCCAAATCCAATGAGCCAGACATCCACGATTGGGGGCGCCGAGCGCCGCGTCCCCGACGACGACCAAATCCGGCGCGACCGTGCGGCGACGCCACGAGCCGCTGACCTCGCCGAGCGGTGGGGCGTCGGAGAGAGCGCGGTCTATAGCCACCTCCGGCGCCTGGGTCTGACGAGGCCGCGGGGCGGTGTCAAACGCGCCGCGGCCTCGTCCCAGCCCCAGACGAACGTGGTCCCATTCGCCTCCGCGCCCCCGGTCGTCGACGGGGGGGCTTCCCCCGATTCGCACGCCCCGGACATGAGCGAGGAGCGCGTCCACTCGCTGCCGGCGGTCCCCCGCCCAGGCTACCCGACGTTCCGTGGGCGCCTCTGCGCCGAGGACCTCGTCCTCGCGGTCGAGCTCGCCCGGCGCACGGGCCTCGATCCGCTTGATGCGATCTCTTGGGTGCGTGCCGACGCGGCCGAGGCCTCCTACGCTGCAGGGAGGGCGTGATGGTAGCGAACAGAGACCGGCCGCTCGGACACGTGTGCTGGGGATGCAAAGCATTTCACGATGCGGGCGAGGACGAGACCTCCCCGGAGTGCGATTTCGCGACCTTCAGCCACTGCCCGACGACCGGAGAACCGATTGGGCTCCGCTACTGCCGGAAGAACCCAAATCCCCCGCCTCGCTGGATGCCTGGGATGAAGCGTCCCGAACCCGTCGACGACGAGATCCCTTTCTAAGGAGCGCCCGATGCGAGGACCCGTCAGGGCCGCTGTGAGCCGCCTTCCCCTGCGTGGGGCGGCCGACCGCGAGGGCGGTCTCGTCCGCGACGTCGCCCACGGGCACGAGATACCGCAGGTGTATCAGTGCGCCGAGCTTGGCGGCGGACGGATCTACGTGCCGATCAGCCAGGAGCTCGTCGAGAGGCTGGTGAGGAGCCAGGTCAAATGAAACGCCCCTCGATCCGCGCCAACGACCTCGCGGCACAGAAGGCCTGGCTCGCCGCGGCGGTCGACGCGCCGTTCCACACGCCCCGGATCCTGCCTCGGCTGACGCGCCCGAGGCCGAAGACGGCACCGCCCGCCGCTCCGGAGCCGGGCCTCCTTGCTCTCCTGGACGCGGCACTCCCGCCCGCGACGACGCCTCGCCCTGGAGAGCGCACCGAGGATGTCCTCATGCGCTATTTCGCCGGCGTGATCGCCCCGCTGTCGCCCCTCGCGCTGAAGCGCCGAGAGCTCCGCAGGGCGAGGGAGGCCGCGGCCAGCGCTTAGGCCGCCTCCGCGAGGGCGGCGATCGCAGGCCCCCCGGCTTCCCGCGCGGCGACGTCGGCGAGCAGCTCCTGGACTTCCTGCAGGGTCACCGGCCGGAACGCCCAAGCATCGACGCCGGCGTCGCAGGCCCGGGCCGTCGGCGGGATCGCGCCGTGGCTGTGTCCGTACAAGTGGATGCGGCCACGGTGGCTCTCCGGCCATGCTAAATGGCAGTAGTGAGAGAGCCACAAATCGACAGGATTGGGCATTCCGCGATCTTGGATCGAGATCCTCAAGACGTCACGAATCCCACCCTCCCAGGACAGCTTCTCCCCGCGCTGCTCATGATTGCCACGCAACAGCGTCTTGTGCCCGTTCAGTCGGCCGAAGATCGCCCGCGCGTGCGCCAGCGAGCACCCGTAGGCGAAATCGCCCAGGTGGAAGACGCGGTCGCTCTGCCTGACGCGGTTGTTCCACATCGAGATCAGGAACTCGTCGTGCGCCTCGACCGACGCGAACGGGCGGGGGCGGCCCATACGCTCGCTCATCATGCCCTGGTGCCCGAAGTGCGTGTCCGCCGTGAAAAATGTCGCCATCGGGGAGGCCCCCAGTCGCAGGAGAACGCTTGCCGGCCGGGATCCCCGGCGGCGGGTGGCTGGCTGTCAGGCCAGGCGTTTGCTCGTGCGTAGGGGCTGCATGAAAGCGGGCTCTCCCGAGGTCGCAGGCAGCCTCGCCGATCGGCGCGCCGGGAGCAAGGGCGTCCTCGCACCGTGGTTTCCGGATCCCTGGGCGGCACGCCTGGACGTGGGACCGCGGGGGCCATGACCATTAACCGTGAACCTGCGCAGTCCTTTCGCGGGCCACGTTTTCGGGGGAGTCTGGCCGGATGACTGACCCTGCGAAACCTCATTTCGAACTCGTCGTCGGCACCGTGTTCGAGGGCCGTCCCGCCGCTGCGGAAGCCGCGCACGAGGACGCGCCCCTGGACCTTGAGACCGCGGTGTGGCTGCCGGAGCTCTGCCAGCCCGACCCCGTGTTTGGGCGCGCGCCGCTCTGGACCGCGGCCGCGCTCAGGGGCGCCATCGAGCGCGGCGAGCTCGTCGTCGAGCGGCACGGCAGGCTGATGTTCGTGACGAAGCGGTTGGTCGCCGAATGGAGAGAGAGATGCCGGACGACGCCCACCCCCCGAAGCCCAAGCGACCGCGCCTCTCCCGCGGATCCACCAAGCCCAAGGCCCTCGGCAAGACCGGACGGGGAATGCCCTATCTCTGGTGGCGACCCGGCCGCCCCGGATCCGACGGCATCGAGAGGGGCGGCGTCTGGTGGATCGTCCACCGTGGCAAGCAAGTCCGCAGCACTGGCTGCGGTGCTGGCAAGGACGCGGAACGCGAAGCGCTCAAGCAACTAGACGAACACACGGCCAACCTGTCCGTCATCGCGCCGGACGAGAACGGCGGTCCTCGCAAGAACCGACCCGCCTACGATGTCCTCGTGGCCGAGGTCCTGGACCGGTACCTCGCCGCCAAGAAGGGGCGCCTGGACGAGGCGACCGGCGAGACGAAGGGCGGCGTCGCCCGTCACAACGAGCTCGCGCAGCGCGTAGAGATCCTGCTGACGTGGTGGGGCACGAGGACGCTCGACGAGGTCGACAGCACGACATGCGCCGCCTACACGGCCTCCCGCGTCGGGACCCCTTGGAAGGCTCACGGCCGGGCCGGGCTCGATCGCAACGGGGAGCCGCGCACCGGCGACGGCAAGCCTCTCCGCCGCGGGCATTCCAAGCCCGCGAAGGCGCGGGTCGTGAGCGAGGGCGGGGCCAGGCGCGAGCTCGAAGATCTCAGGGCGGCCATCAACCTGGCGATCGCGGACGGCCTGACGCGTGACACGGTGCGCGTCACGCTGCCGCCGAAGGGCGAGGAGCGCGATCGCTGGCTGACCAAGGCCGAGGCGGCCCGGCTCCTGTTCGGCGCGTGGCGCCGGCGCGAGGTCCAGACCGTCCACTCGGGACCCCGGAAGGGGGAGCGGGTCGTCGGCCGCTGGGTCGGGCGTCACCTCGCCAGGTTCATCCTCGTGGCCCTGCGCACGGGAACCCGGTCCGGGCCGATCTGCAACGCGAGCTTCGTGAAGGTCGAGGGCAAGCCCTGGATGGAGCTCACGACCGAGACGTCGATGGAGGACCACATCGAGAGCGTGACCGTCGACGGCCAGGTCTACGAGCGCAAGGTCCGGATCCCGGTGATCAAGCGGGTCGCGATCTTCCACCGCAAGGCCATCGGCCGAAAGGAGGCCGAGAACAAGCGCGCGCCGACGGTCCGGATGCCCGACAACCTGGTGAACCACCTGTGGCGGTGGCACCACGTCCTGGGGCAGCAGCATGTCGTCGAGTGGAACGGCAAGCCGGTCGGATCGACGAAGCGGAGCTTCGCGAACCTGTGCCACGACCTGGGCTTCGGCGACGACGTCGTTCGGCACTCGCTCCGGCACACGGCGGTCACGTGGGGGATGCAGGCCGGCGTCGATATCTGGGAGTTGGCCGGGTACGTGGGCATGACGGTCGAGATGATCGAGCGCCGGTACGGGCACCACTCGTCGAGCCACATGGAAGGGGCGCGGGCGGCCCTCGGCGGCAAGCGCAAGAAGAAGGCGGCCTGACGGGATCGAACATGTGGCCGAAACATGTGGCCGGGCCTTCGAGGCCGATTTTTGCACGAACCTGTGGCCGAACCTGTGGCCGGGCCCCAGGCTGGTTCTCGGGAAGACGCATTCCCCCTAGGGAGAAATGGTCGGAGTGGCAGGATTTGAACCTGCGACCCCCACGTCCCGAACGTGGTGCGCTACCAGACTGCGCTACACTCCGACGCGCCCGAAGGCACGGGTATCATATCGTCACAGCATCTTGTTCAGATGTCTGCGGTCTCGGGAAGACTCAGGCTCGCGAGAGCGCTGGTCGGAGTGGCAGGATTTGAACCTGCGACCCCCACGTCCCGAACGTGGTGCGCTACCAGACTGCGCTACACTCCGAACGGCCGGCCGCCGGCCGACGAGGGGGCTTATAGCGAGGGGCCCCGGGGGCCGCAAGGCCGTTCGTGCGGCCCGGCCGAGTTTCTTGAAGCCGGCTCGGTTCCGGGGTGCGGCCCGTCCCGGGCGGCCCGCGGGAGGAGCGAGGCGGGGAGGGCGCAACGGGCGCGGGCAGGAAAACCTTGCACGATCTGGTCTCGCCCCCCATTGTCGCGGCTCACAGGGACGGTCGATACCGGCGGGATGGCGTGAGCGAGGACGATCGGGCCGGGCCGATGCAGGCCGGGATGGCGGAGCCGGGCGAGAGCCACTCCGCCGAGGCGCCGTCCCTGGCGCATCTGAAATCGGCGACGATCCGCGAGCCCGGTCTCGACGACCGCGGCAGCGTGTTCTTCGCCGCGATCGAGATGACCCGGATGCCGATGATCCTGACCGATCCCCGGCAGCCCGACAACCCGATCGCGTTCGCCAACCGGGCGTTCCAGGACCTCACCGGCTACACGCAAGCCGAGCTGATCGGCCGCAACTGCCGCTTCCTGCAGGGGCCGGAGACCAGCCGCGAGACCGTGGCCGAGCTGCGCCAGGCGGTCGCCGAGCGCCGGGCGATCGCCACCGAGATCCTCAACTACAAGCGCGACGGCTCGCCGTTCTGGAACGGCATCTTCATCGGCCCGGTCTTCGACGAGGCCGGGGAGATCGTCTACTTCTTCGCCTCGCAGCTCGACGTGACCCGGCGCCGGGTCTCCGAGCAGGCGTATCGTCAGGCGCAGAAGATGGAGGCGATCGGCCAGCTCACCGCCGGCCTCGCCCACGACTTCAACAACCTGCTGCAGGTCGTCACCGGCAACCTCGAACTGGCCCGGGGCTCGGTCACGAGCGAGCGGGCGCAGCGCCAGCTCGCCAACGCGGCCGGCGCCGCCGAGCGCGGCGCGAAGCTGACGAAGCAGCTCCTGTCCTTCGCCCGCAAGGCGCGGCTCGAGCCGCGCCCGCTCAACCTCAACGCCCTGGTGCTGGCCTTCGCCGAGGTGGCGGAGAGCACGCTCGGCCGCAACGTCTCGGTGCGCCTCGACCTGACGCCGCGGCTGCCCGCCGTCACCCTCGACCGCACCAATCTCGAGATGGCGCTCCTCAACGTGCTCATCAACGCCCGCGACGCGATGCCGGCGGGCGGCACGGTGACGATCTCGACCGCGCCCGTCCACCTCAACGGCAACGGCAAGGCCCGCGCCCTGCCGCCCGGCGACTACGTCGCGCTCCGGGTCCGCGACGAAGGGGAGGGGATGCCGCCCGGGGTCGCCGAGCGGGCGACCGAGCCGTTCTTCTCGACCAAGGGCCCGGGCAAGGGCACCGGCCTCGGCCTCGCCATGGCGCACGGCTTCGTGCAGCAGTCGCGGGGCCGGCTGGAGATCGAGACCCGGCCGCGGTCCGCCGAGGCCGAGGGCGGCACCACCATCACGATGCTGTTTCCCGCCGGCCACGACGCCTCGACCGAGGAGGAGCCCGTCGAGCCGAAGGCGGTGCTGCGGCGCGGCGACGAGACCGTCCTGGTGGTCGAGGACAGCGACGACGTGCGGGCGCTCGCCCGCGAATACCTGGAGAGCCTCGGCTACGGCGTGCTCACCGCCCGCGACGGCGAGGAGGCGCTCGAGATCCTGGGTCGCGAGGCGCGCATCGACCTCCTGTTCTCCGACATCGTGATGCCGGGCAGCGTCAACGGCCTGGTGCTGGCCGAGCGGGCCGGGCGCCTGCGGCCGGACCTGCCGGTGCTGCTCACCACCGGCTACAACGAGGACCTGGTGGCGCAGGGGCCCGCGACCCCGACCATGGACGTGCTCGGCAAGCCCTACCGCAAGGCCGAGCTCGCCGACCGCATCCGCTCCGCCCTCGACCGCGGCGCGAAGCGGATGCCGGCCCCGGGCGAGCCGCATCACGGCTGAGGCCGCGCACCCGGATCGCACCGGAGTACCTGTCGTCACCTGGCTGACATGGGAGATCCGCAAGGAACGGGCGCGCTCAAAAGCCGCCCGAGGATTTTCCATGCCGCGCCGTTCCGTTCTCGCCCTCACGCTGCTGATGTCGGTCGCCACCGCCGCCCTGGCGCAGGCCCCGCAGGGTCAGGCGCCGCAAGCGCAGCCCGCGCAGGCTCAAGCCGTCCCGACCTTCCCGGCGACGCTCGCCGGCCACGCGGTGCTGCCGGCCGACGGCGTCGCGCCCCTGCCGGCGGACGCGCCCAGGGACCTCGCCACGCCGGGCAAGTTCACCACCGGGCGCCGGGTCGAGGCGGTCGGCACGGTCGAGGCGCAGTCGATGGGGCGGACGACCAGCATGAAGCTGCCCCTGCGCGGCCAGCCGCTCCAGGGCCATTCCGGCATCAAGCACATGCCGGACGGCACCTACTGGGTGCTGACCGACAACGGCTTCGGCACCAAGGCGAACTCGCCCGACGCGATGCTGTACCTCAACCGCTACCGGATCGACTTCGACAAGGGCGGCGTCGAGCGCCTGGAGACGATCTACCTGCGCGATCCCGACCGGAAGGTGCCGTTCCGCATCGCCAACGAGGCGAGCGAGAGCCGCTACCTCACCGGCAGCGACTTCGACCCCGAGAGCTTCCAGTTCGTCGGCGACCGGATCTGGATCGGCGAGGAATTCGGCCCGTTCCTGATCGAGGTCGACCGCAGCGGCAAGGTGCAGGCGG
Source organism: Methylobacterium ajmalii (assembly GCF_016613415.1). GTDB lineage: Bacteria > Pseudomonadota > Alphaproteobacteria > Rhizobiales > Beijerinckiaceae > Methylobacterium > Methylobacterium ajmalii. The sequence continues at coordinate 74,104 of NZ_JACWCT010000087.1, forward strand.
TGATCGAGACAACGGCCTCGGGCAAGCCGGTGCGTTCCCCCGACAACCCGGCGGTCACCACCCCGGCGATGCCGGGCGGCGCGGTCGCGTTCAATGCCCGCCGCTCCAAGGGCTTCGAGGGCATGGCGGCCTCGCCGGACGGCAGCCGGCTCTACGCGCTGCTGGAGGGCCCGCTCTGGGACGCCGACGCCAAGGCGTTCGAGACCCGCGACGGCAAGGAGGTGCTGCGCATCCTCGAATTCGACACCGGTGCCCGGGCCTGGACCGGCCGCTCCTGGCTCTATCCGCTGGATGCGAACGGCCACGCCATCGGGGACTTCAACCTGATCGACGCCACGACCGGCCTCGTGATCGAGCGCGACGACGGCGAGGGCACCGCCGACAAGGCCTGCCCGGCCGGCCAGAAGGGGCCGGACTGCTTCTCGGTCCCGGCCAGGTTCAAGCGCGTGTTCAAGATCGAGATGACCGACGCCAACCAGGGCGGCCCGGTGCGCAAGATCGGCTCGATCGACCTGATGCGCATCGCCGACCCCGGCAAGAAGGCGCGCAAGCCCCTGACCGACGGGGCGCTCGCCTTCCCGTTCTGGACCATCGAGAACGTCGACCGGGTCGACGACACCCACATCGTCGTCGGCAACGACAACAACCTGCCGTTCTCGGCCAGCCGCGACCCGCACCAGGTCGACGACAACGAGTTCGTGCTGCTGGAGGTGGGCGACTTCCTGAAGGCGAAGTAGGAACGCGGACCCGGGGCACTCCCCTGCGACCGAATTTCCTCCCGCGAGGGCCTGATTTTCCCGTCCCGGGGTCTTGGCAGGCGGATTGCACGCCGCTATAGACCCGGCTCCACGTTTCCAAGTTCGAAAGGATTGGGCCGAACGGCCCGTCCTTGAGAGAGGCTCCCGGGCGACCGGGTGGCCGAAGTGGCCGGAAGGGCTGAGGGGGAAACCCCTTGCGCCCCGTCCGGCCATGTCCTGTCCGAGACTGCAGGCGCCGGTTCGCCGGCTTAATAGCCGCCTGCACAGACGGGGAAGACCGAATTTCACCGCCCCACAGCCCATCCGGGCCGGCGGGGCGTCGGTTTGAACCAATCTCACCCGAGGCGCGGGGCCGCGAGGTTCTTCGTATCGGGGGCAGGGCCGTGAAAGCGTCGTTCAGGACGTCGCGGTCTTCTCGCAAGGCCCCGGCTCATCCTGGGCGGCAACTGCAACCGGCGGGGCCCATCCGGGTTCCGCCAACCGGAGAGAGCCAAGGTGGACAGAGCAGCAAAAGCTGATCTCGTCTCGACGCTCAACGGGGTGTTCACCAACACCTCCGTCGTCGTCGTGGCCCACTACAAGGGCCTCACGGTCGCCGACATGCAGAAGCTGCGCTCGCAGATGAAGCAGGCCGGCGCCACCGTGAAGGTCGCGAAGAACCGCCTCGCCAACATCGCTCTCGAAGGCACGGACGTCGCCTCCATCCAGCCCCTCCTGAAGGGCCCGACCCTGCTCGCCTATTCGAGCGATCCGGTCGCGGCCGCCAAGGTGGCGGTGGACTTCGCCAAGGCCAACGACAAGTTGGTGATCCTCGGCGGAGCCATGGGGACGACCGCCCTGAACCCGGACGGCGTGAAGGCCCTGGCCTCGCTGCCGTCCCTCGATGAGCTGCGCGCCAAGCTCGTGGGCCTTGTCCAGGCTCCCGCGACGAAGATCGCCCAGGTCGTCAACGCGCCGGCCGCCAAGCTCGCGCGCGTGTTCGGGGCCTATGCCAAGACCGGCGACGCCCAGGCCGACGAAGCGGCCTAACGGGCTGTTCGAGTCGAAACCGTTCAAACCGACAACATCAGGAAGTGAAAAATGGCTGATCTTGCCAAGCTCGTCGACGACCTGTCCTCGCTGACCGTTCTCGAGGCTGCCGAGCTCGCGAAGATGCTCGAGGAGAAGTGGGGCGTCTCGGCGGCTGCCGCCGTCGCCGTCGCCGCCGGCCCGGCCGGTGGCGCCGCTGCCGCCCCCGTCGAGGAGCAGACCGAGTTCACCGTTGTCCTGGCCTCGGCCGGCGACAAGAAGATCGAGGTCATCAAGGAGGTCCGCGCGATCACCGGTCTCGGCCTCAAGGAGGCCAAGGACCTGGTCGAGGGCGCTCCGAAGCCGGTCAAGGAGGGCGTGTCCAAGGACGACGCCGCCAAGCTCAAGGCCCAGCTCGAGAAGGCCGGCGCCAAGGTCGAGCTCAAGTAAGACGGTGGCGGGCCTTCCGGCCCGCCCCGCGCTCCGGTACCGGCCTCGGCCGGTCCGGGGCCACCAGCCCGCGGGCCTCGCGCTCGCGGGCTATGGTCGCTTTAAGCGCACCCCCTCGGGATCCGGGGCACGGATCACCATATAGGTTTCAAGGGATGCGGGCGGCCGATCACGGGCGGCCCGCGCGGTCACGGCAGGTTTGATGCGGGTCCGATTCGGCCGGCGTCCCACCGGGGCCGTATAAGCGGTGGATGAGGAGCGAGGTCAACCCATGGCCAACACGCTGGTCGGTCGCAAGCGCATTCGCAAGTTCTTCGGCAAGATTCGGGAAGTCGCCGAGATGCCGAACCTCATCGAGGTCCAGAAGGCGTCATACGACCAGTTCCTGATGGTGGACGAGCCCGAGGGTGGGCGCGGCGACGAGGGCCTGCAATCGGTCTTCAAGTCCGTCTTCCCGATCTCCGACTTCTCCTCGACCGCGCTCCTCGAATTCGTGAAGTACACGTTCGAGCAGCCGAAGTACGACGTCGACGAATGCCGCCAGCGCGGCATCACCTTCGCCGCGCCGCTCAAGGTGACGCTGCGGCTGATCGTGTTCGATGTCGATCCCGATACCGGCGCCAAGTCGGTCAAGGACATCAAGGAGCAGGACGTCTACATGGGCGACATGCCCCTGATGACGGAGAACGGCACCTTCATCGTCAACGGGACCGAGCGCGTCATCGTCTCGCAGATGCACCGCTCGCCGGGCGTGTTCTTCGACCACGACAAGGGCAAGACCCATTCCTCGGGCAAGCTCCTGTTCGCGGCGCGCATCATCCCGTATCGCGGCTCCTGGCTCGACGTCGAGTTCGACGCCAAGGACATCGTGCACGCGCGCATCGACCGCAAGCGCAAGATCCCGGTCACCTCGCTGCTCTTCGCGCTCGGCCTCGACGGCGAGGAGATCCTCTCGACCTTCTACAACCGCGTCGCCTATGTGCGCGACGGCCACGACTGGCGCGTGCCCTACGACGCCGAGCGGCTGAAGGGCTTCAAGGCCACCACCGACCTCATCGACGCCGAGTCGGGCGAGGTGGTGCTCGAGGCCGGCAAGAAGCTGACCGCGCGGGCCGCCCGCCAGATCGCCGAGAAGGGCGTGAAGGCGCTGCGCGCCACCGACGAGGACCTGATCGGCCAGTACATCGCCGAGGACATGGTCAACTACAAGACCGGCGAAATCTACGCCGAGGCCGGCGACGAGATCAGCGAGAAGGTCCTCAAGGGCCTGACCGACGTCGGTATCGAGGAGATCCCGGTCCTCGACATCGACCACGTCAACATCGGTCCCTACATCCGCAACACGCTCGCGGTCGACAAGAACTCGGCCCGCGAGGGCGCGCTGTTCGACATCTACCGGGTGATGCGCCCGGGCGAGCCGCCGACCCTCGACACCGCCGAGGCGATGTTCCACTCGCTGTTCTTCGACGCGGAGCGCTACGACCTCTCGGCCGTCGGCCGCGTGAAGATGAACATGCGTCTCGACCTCGACGCGGCCGACACCGTGCGGACGCTGCGGCGCGAGGACATGCTGGCGGTCGTCAAGGCGCTCGTCGACCTGCGCGATGGCAAGGGCGAGATCGACGACATCGACCACCTCGGCAACCGCCGGGTGCGCTCGGTCGGCGAGCTGATGGAGAACCAGTACCGCCTGGGCCTCCTGCGCATGGAGCGCGCCATCAAGGAGCGGATGTCGTCGGTCGACATCGACACCGTGATGCCGCAGGACCTGATCAACGCGAAGCCCGCCGCGGCCGCGGTGCGCGAGTTCTTCGGCTCGTCGCAGCTGTCGCAGTTCATGGACCAGACCAACCCGCTCTCCGAGGTGACGCACAAGCGCCGCCTGTCGGCGCTCGGCCCGGGCGGTCTGACCCGCGAGCGCGCCGGCTTCGAGGTGCGCGACGTGCACCCGACCCATTACGGCCGCATCTGCCCGATCGAGACGCCGGAAGGCCCGAACATCGGCCTGATCAACTCGCTCGCGACCTTCGCCCGGGTGAACAAGTACGGCTTCATCGAGACCCCGTTCCGCCGCGTGCGCGACGGCGTGGTCACCGACGAGGTCGCCTACCTGTCCGCCATGGAGGAGGCGAAGTACCACGTCGCCCAGGCGAACGCGGTGATGGACGAGAACCGCAAGCTCACGGAGGACCTCGTGGTCTGCCGCCGGGCGGGCGAGGTCATCGTCGTCGGCCCCGAGCGCGTCGACCTGATGGACGTGTCGCCCAAGCAGCTCGTGTCGGTCGCCGCTGCGCTGATCCCGTTCCTCGAGAACGACGACGCCAACCGCGCGCTGATGGGCTCGAACATGCAGCGCCAGGCGGTGCCGCTGGTCCGCGCCGACGCGCCCTTCGTCGGCACCGGCATGGAGGCCGTGGTGGCGCGCGATTCGGGTGCCGCCATCGGCGCCCGGCGCGCGGGCATCATCGACCAGGTCGATGCGACCCGTATCGTCATCCGCGCCACCGACGAGGCCGACGCCTCGAAGCCCGGCGTCGACATCTACCGCCTGCAGAAGTTCCAGCGCTCCAACCAGTCGACCTGCATCACCCAGAAGCCGCTCGTGCGCGTCGGCGACGTGGTGAAGAAGGGCGACATCATCGCCGACGGTCCCTCGACCGAGTTCGGCGAGCTGGCGCTCGGCCGGAACGTGCTCGTCGCGTTCATGCCGTGGAACGGCTACAACTTCGAGGACTCGATCCTGCTCTCCGAGCGGATCGTGAAGGATGACGTGTTCACCTCGATCCACATCGAGGAGTTCGAGGTGATGGCCCGCGACACCAAGCTGGGTCCGGAGGAAATCACCCGCGACATCCCGAACGTCTCGGAGGAGGCGCTCAAGAACCTCGACGAGGCCGGCATCGTCTATATCGGCGCCGAGGTCCACGCCGGCGACATCCTGGTCGGCAAGATCACCCCGAAGGGCGAGAGCCCGATGACGCCGGAGGAGAAGCTCCTCCGCGCCATCTTCGGCGAGAAGGCCTCGGACGTGCGCGACACCTCGCTGCGGGTGCCGCCGGGCGTCACCGGCACGATCGTCGAGGTCCGGGTGTTCAACCGCCACGGCGTCGACAAGGACGAGCGCGCCCAGGCCATCGAGCGCGAGGAGATCGAGCGTCTCGCCAAGGACCGCGACGACGAGCAGGCGATCCTCGACCGCAACACCTACGCGCGCCTCGGCGACCTGCTGGTCGGCCAGTCGCCGGTGGCGGGGCCGAAGGGCTTCAAGAAGGAGACCACGCTCACCCGCGAGCTCTTGACCGAGTACCCCCGGTCGCAGTGGTGGCAGTTCGCCGTCGTCGAAGACCGTCTCATGACCGAGATGGAGGCGATGCAGAAGCAGTACGACGAGTCGAAGAAGCGCCTCGAGCAGCGCTTCCTCGACAAGGTCGAGAAGCTGCAGCGCGGCGACGAGCTGCCCCCCGGCGTCATGAAGATGGTCAAGGTCTTCGTGGCGGTGAAGCGCAAGATCCAGCCCGGCGACAAGATGGCGGGCCGGCACGGCAACAAGGGCGTCGTCTCGCGCATCGTGCCGATCGAGGACATGCCGTTCCTGGAGGACGGCACCCACGCCGACATCGTGCTCAACCCGCTCGGCGTGCCGAGCCGGATGAACGTCGGCCAGATCCTCGAAACGCATCTGGGCTGGGCCGCCGCGGGCCTCGGCCGGCAGGTCTCGCAGGCCGTGGACGCGTACCTGCGCACCCACGACATCGAGCCTCTGCGCGAGCGGATGAAGGCGATCTACAGCGAATCGGAACTGGCCGGCCTGACCGACCAGGACCTCGCCGAGGTCGGCAATAACCTGCGCCGCGGCGTCCCGATGGCCACCCCGGTGTTCAACGGCGCCAAGGAAGCCGACATCGAGACGATGCTGGAGATGGCCGGCCTCGACCGGTCGGGCCAGTCGACGCTCTACGACGGGCGCACCGGCGAGCCCTTCGACCGCAAGGTCACGGTCGGCTACATCTACATGCTGAAGCTGCACCACCTGGTGGACGACAAGATCCACGCGCGCTCGATCGGCCCGTACTCGCTCGTCACCCAGCAGCCGCTGGGCGGCAAGGCGCAGTTCGGCGGCCAGCGCTTCGGCGAGATGGAGGTGTGGGCCCTCGAAGCCTACGGCGCCGCCTATACGCTGCAGGAGATGCTGACGGTGAAGTCCGACGACGTCGCCGGCCGCACGAAGGTCTACGAGGCCATCGTGCGCGGCGACGACACCTTCGAGGCGGGCATCCCCGAGAGCTTCAACGTGCTGGTGAAGGAGATGCGGTCGCTCGGCCTCAACGTCGAGCTCCTGTCCTCCAAGCGCGCGGCGAACGACCAGCTCGAGGCGCCCCCGGAGGCGGCCGAGTAGGCCTGCCCCGACACGACCGACTAAAGACGGCGGCGGGGTCCTCTTCACGAGGGCCCCGGCCGCCGAAACCCGTTTCCCTCAGACGGCGGCCCCGGCTCGGCCCTTCGCGGCGCCCCGTCAGCCAAGGAGCAGATCATGAACCAAGAGGTCATGAATCTTTTCAACCAGCAGGCTCAGCCTCAGAGCTTCGACCAGATCAAGATCTCGATCTCGTCGCCTGAGAAGATCCTGTCCTGGTCCTACGGCGAGATCAAGAAGCCCGAGACCATCAACTACCGCACGTTCAAGCCCGAGCGCGACGGCTTGTTCTGTGCCCGGATCTTCGGGCCGATCAAGGACTACGAGTGCTTGTGCGGCAAGTACAAGCGTATGAAGTACAAGGGCGTGATCTGCGAGAAGTGCGGCGTCGAGGTCACCCTCGCGCGCGTGCGCCGCGACCGCATGGGCCATATCGAGCTCGCCGCGCCCGTCGCCCACATCTGGTTCCTGAAGTCGCTGCCGAGCCGCATCGGCCTGCTTCTCGACATGGCGCTCAAGGACCTCGAGCGCATCCTGTACTTCGAGTCCTACGTCACCATCGAGCCGGGCCTCACCCCCCTGAAGGAGCGTCAGCTCCTCTCGGAGGAGGAGTACCTGCGCGCGCAGGAGGAGTACGGCGAGGACAGCTTCACCGCCATGATCGGCGCGGAGGCGATCCGGCGCATCCTGCAGGAGCTCGACCTCGACAAGATCGCGGCCGACCTGCGCGAGGAGATCGCCACCACCACCTCCGAGCTGAAGCCCAAGAAGCTCCTGAAGCGCCTCAAGATCATCGAGGCGTTCCAGATGTCGGGCAACCGGCCCGAGTGGATGATCCTGACCGTCGTCCCGGTGATCCCGCCGGACCTGCGCCCGCTCGTGCCGCTGGACGGCGGCCGCTTCGCGACCTCGGACCTCAACGACCTCTACCGCCGCGTCATCAACCGCAACAACCGCCTCAAGCGGCTGATCGAGCTGCGCGCGCCGGACATCATCATCCGCAACGAGAAGCGGATGCTGCAGGAGGCGGTCGACGCGCTGTTCGACAACGGCCGTCGCGGCCGCGTCATCACCGGCGCCAACAAGCGCCCGCTGAAGTCGCTCGCCGACATGCTGAAGGGCAAGCAGGGTCGGTTCCGCCAGAACCTGCTCGGCAAGCGCGTGGACTATTCCGGCCGCTCGGTCATCGTGGTGGGCCCGGAGCTGAAGCTGCACCAGTGCGGGCTGCCCAAGAAGATGGCGCTCGAGCTGTTCAAGCCGTTCATCTACGCGCGCCTCGACGCCAAGGGCTTCTCGGCGACGGTGAAGCAAGCGAAGAAGCTCGTCGAGAAGGAGAAGCCGGAGGTCTGGGACATCCTGGACGAGGTGATCCGCGAGCATCCCGTGATGCTGAACCGGGCGCCGACGCTGCACCGGCTCGGCATCCAGGCCTTCGAGCCGAAGCTGATCGAGGGCAAGGCGATCCAGCTGCACCCGCTGGTCTGCGCCGCGTTCAACGCCGACTTCGACGGCGACCAGATGGCCGTGCACGTCCCGCTGTCGCTTGAGGCGCAGCTGGAAGCGCGCGTCCTCATGATGTCGACGAACAACATCCTGCACCCGGCCAACGGCGCGCCGATCATCGTGCCGTCGCAGGACATCGTGCTCGGCCTGTACTACCTGTCGATCGTCGCCGACGGCTCTCCGGGTGAGCACAAGCCGAACGATCCCAAGAACCCGATGCGGGGCGTGTTCGGCGATTTCGGCGAGCTCGAGCATGCGCTCGCGGCTCGCACCGTGACCCTGCACACCAAGATCAAGTGGCGCTGGAGGGGCCTGGATTCCGAGGGCAACGAGGTCTCGCGGATCTACGACACCACCCCGGGCCGCGTGATCCTGTCGAGCGTGCTGCCGCGCCACAAGCGCGTTCCCTTCGACGTCGTCAACAAGCTGATGACGAAGAAGGAGATCTCGGCGATGATCGACACCGTCTACCGCCATTGCGGTCAGAAGGAGTCGGTGATCTTCTGCGATCGCATCATGGGTCTCGGCTTCATCCACGCCTTCCGCGCCGGCATCTCGTTCGGCAAGGACGACATGGTGGTGCCGGACAACAAGTGGTCGATCGTCGACGAGACCCGCACGCTCGTGAAGGACTACGAGCAGCAGTACCAGGACGGCCTGATCACCCAGGGCGAGAAGTACAACAAGGTCGTGGACGCCTGGGCCAAGTGCTCCGACCGTCTCGCCGGCGAGATGATGAACCGCATCTCGTCCGTGCAGAAGGACGAGCACGGCGCCGACAAGCAGGTCAACTCGATCTACATGATGAGCCACTCGGGCGCCCGTGGCTCGCCGGCGCAGATGAAGCAGCTCGCGGCGATGCGCGGGCTGATGGCCAAGCCGTCGGGCGAGATCATCGAGACCCCGATCATCTCGAACTTCAAGGAAGGCCTCGACGTTCTCGAGTACTTCAACTCGACCCACGGCGCCCGCAAGGGCCTCGCCGATACTGCGCTCAAGACCGCCAACTCCGGCTACCTGACCCGCCGCCTCGTCGACGTGGCACAGGACGCGGTGATCCGTGAGGTGGATTGCGGCACCGAGAACGGCATCCGGATGCGTGCGATCATCGATGCCGGCCAGGTCGTGGCCTCGCTGGCGACCCGCATCCTCGGCCGTGCGACGGCCGAGGACCTGGTCGCCAACGACGGCTCGATCATCGTCGCCAAGGGTGAGACGATCGAGGAGAAGCACCTCGAGCCGATCACCAAGGCCGGCATCCAGGAGGTGAAGATCCGCTCGGTCCTGGTCTGCGCGACCCGGAACGGCGTCTGCGCCACCTGCTACGGGCGCGATCTCGCCCGCGGCACGCCCGTCAACATGGGCGAGGCCGTCGGCGTCATCGCGGCGCAGTCGATCGGCGAGCCGGGCACCCAGCTCACGATGCGCACCTTCCACATCGGCGGCGCGGCCCAGATCGCCGACTCGTCCTTCATCGAGTCGAGCTTCGAGGGCACGGTCCGGATCCGCAACCGGGGTCTCGCCCGCAACTCGGACGGCGATCTCGTCGCGATCGGCCGCAACGTCGCGGTGGTGATCGTCGGGCCGGACGGCACCGAGCGGGCGGTCCACCGCCTGCAATACGGCGCTCGCGTCCGGGTCGACGAGGGCGACGCGATCAAGCGCGGCCAGCGCATCGCCGAGTGGGATCCCTACACCCGGCCGATCCTGACCGAGATCGACGGCATCGTGGCCTACGAGGACCTGATCGACGGCCAGTCGATCACCGAGACGACCGACGAGTCGACCGGCATCGCCAAGCGCGTCGTCATCGACTGGCGCGGCTCGGCGCGGACGGCGGACCTGCGTCCGGCGATCGCGGTCCACGACCAGAACGGCCGGGTGCAGAAGCTGCCGCGCGGCTCGGATGCCCGCTCGATCCTGCCGGTGGAGGCGATCATCGGCGTCGACCCGGGCACCCGGGTTAAGGCCGGCGACATCCTCGCCCGCGTCTCGACCGACAGCGCCAAGACCCGCGACATCACCGGCGGTCTGCCGCGGGTGGCGGAGCTGTTCGAGGCGCGCCGGCCGAAGGACGCGGCGATCATCGCCGAGAAGTCCGGCACGATCTCGTTCGGGCGCGACTACAAGAACAAGCGCCGCCTGAGCCTGACCCCGCACGACGGCTCCGAGCCGGTGGAGTACCTGATCCCGAAGGGCAAGCACATCCACCTGCAGGACGGCGACGTGGTCGAGCTCGGCGACTTCATCGTCGACGGCAACCCGGCGCCGCACGACATCCTGGCGATCAAGGGCGTGGAGGAGCTCGCCGCCTACCTCGTCAACGAGATCCAGGAGGTCTACCGGCTCCAGGGCGTGTCGATCAACGACAAGCACATCGAGGTCATCGTCCGGCAGATGCTGCAGAAGGTGGAGATCACCGACGGCGGCGATTCCGAGATCCTGACGGGCGACCAGATCGACCGGATGGAGCTGGCCGAGTTCAACGAGAAGCTGCTCGCCGAGGGCAAGAAGCCGATCCAGGGCGTCCCGGTCCTGCTCGGCATCACCAAGGCGTCGCTGCAGACCCGCTCGTTCATCTCGGCGGCCTCGTTCCAGGAGACCACCCGCGTCCTCACCGAAGCGGCGGTCAACGGCAAGGTCGACAACCTCGAGGGCCTGAAGGAGAACGTCATCGTCGGCTCGCTGATCCCGGCGGGCACCGGCGCGATGATCGCCGACATCAAGTCGATCGCGCGTCGCCGCGACGGCCTGATCATGGCCCAGAAGTCGGCGGAGAGCGGCGCCGCGGTCGCCGAGCGGCTTCCGGCAGCCGAGTAGGGCAGGGGGCTTCCGGCGGGCATCGTGCCCGCCGCACGTTCCAAACAGAGGCCGGCGCCCCGCGAGGGGCGCCGGCCTTTTCGTGTAAGCAGCCAAGCTTTAAAGGAAAGTTTCTGCTTGACGCCCCGGCCCCCAGCCCGTAATAGGCCCTCCTACTGAACGGCTGGCCGTAGGCGACAGCTGATCGACGTGCCCCTCGTGCCTCGATCCAAGTCTCCTAAACGCGACCGAACTTCAAGCGACTGACACGTGTCAGACCGGCATGATCGCTGGGGCTCGTCCCTCGGTGGTCCTCTGCTCGCATGGCGCGCCAAAGGCTGGTTTCAGCCTGGGGCGCGAATTGCGTTGCGCTCCATCCCGGGGCGACGGTCGTTCAGACGAGATTTGCGAAACGACGGTCGCCAGGACGGCGACGCGTTGCGAGAGGAATGGCATGCCGACGATCAACCAGCTGATCGCCAATCCGCGGAAGGCGCAGAAGGCCCGCAACAAGGTGCCGGCTCTCGATGCCTGCCCGCAGAAGCGTGGCGTCTGCACCCGCGTCTACACCACGACCCCGAAGAAGCCGAACTCGGCGCTGCGTAAGGTCGCCAAGGTCCGCCTGACCAACGGCTTCGAGGTCATCGGCTACATCCCGGGCGAGGGCCACAACCTTCAGGAGCACTCCGTGGTGATGATCCGCGGCGGCCGCGTGAAGGATCTTCCGGGCGTGCGCTACCACATCCTGCGCGGCGTGCTCGACACCCAGGGCGTCAAGAACCGCAAGCAGCGTCGCTCGAAGTACGGCGCCAAGCGCCCGAAGTAAGCCTGTCCGACGTCAGTCGAGATACGGACCGGTACTCTATCGCCTGTCCTGCAAGGATGTCGCCGGCAACATGCTGAGGCGGCCTGCGCGGGGCACAACAGTTAATTTTTAGACGTTAAGACGGAGCGAGCGATGTCCCGCCGCCACAGCGCTGAGAAGCGCGAGATCATCCCCGACGCCAAGTACGGCGACATCGTCCTCACCAAGTTCATGAACTCGGTGATGTACGAGGGCAAGAAGTCGGTCGCCGAGACCATCGTGTACGGCGCGTTCGACATCATCGAGGCCCGCGCCAAGGCGAACCCGATCGAGGTGTTCCGCGCCGCTCTCGAGAACGTCGCCCCGGCGATCGAGGTCCGCTCCCGCCGCGTCGGCGGCGCGACCTACCAGGTCCCGGTCGAGGTCCGCACCGAGCGCCGCCAGGCGCTGGCGATCCGCTGGCTGATCCAGGCCGCCCGCTCGCGCAACGACCGCACCATGGTCGAGCGCCTGTCGGCCGAGCTGCTCGACGCTGCCAACAACCGCGGCAACGCCGTGAAGAAGCGCGAGGACACCCACCGGATGGCCGAGGCCAACCGCGCGTTCTCGCACTACCGCTGGTAAAAGCCGCTTCGCCGCCGCCCTCCTGGTGCGGCGGCCCCTACCTTCAGGAGCCCCCCGATGCCCCGCACGCACGCGATCGAGGACTACCGCAACTTCGGCATCATGGCCCACATCGATGCCGGCAAGACCACGACGACCGAGCGGATCCTCTACTACACCGGCAAGTCCCATAAGATCGGCGAGGTCCATGAGGGCGCCGCCACCATGGACTGGATGGAGCAGGAGCAGGAGCGTGGCATCACGATCACCTCGGCTGCGACCACCTGCTTCTGGCGCGACAAGCGCCTGAACATCATCGACACCCCCGGCCACGTCGACTTCACCATCGAGGTCGAGCGTTCGCTCCGCGTGCTCGACGGCGCCGTGTGCGTGCTCGACGGCAACCAGGGCGTCGAGCCGCAGACCGAGACGGTGTGGCGCCAGGCCGACAAGTACGACGTTCCGCGCATCGTGTTCGTCAACAAGATGGACAAGATCGGCGCCGACTTCTTCAAGTGTGTCGCCGACATCATCGACCGCGTGGCCGGCAAGCCGGTCTGCCTGCAGCTGCCGATCGGTTCCGAGAGCTCCTTCAAGGGCGTGATCGACCTGATCAAGATGAAGGCGATCGTGTGGTCGGGTGAGGCGCTCGGCGCCAACTACTCCGAGGAGGAGATCCCGGCCGACCTCGCCGACCAGGCTGCGGAGTACCGCACCAAGCTGGTCGAGGCCTGCGTCGAGATGGACGACGACGCCATGGCGGCCTACCTCGACGGCACCGAGCCGGACGAGGATGCCATGCGCAAGCTGGTGCGCACGGCGGTGCAGCGTCGCGCTTTCCACCCGGTGCTGTGCGGCTCGGCGTTCAAGAACAAGGGCGTGCAGCCCCTGCTCGACGGCGTCGTCGACTACCTGCCGTCTCCCGCCGATCGCGGCGAGATCAAGGGCATCGACTACAAGACCGAGGAAGAGACGATCCGGCGTCCGCTGGACTCCGATCCCTTCTCCATGCTCGCCTTCAAGATCATGGACGATCCCCACGTCGGCACGATCACGTTCTGCCGCGTGTACTCGGGCAAGGTCGATTCGGGCGCGAACGTCATCAACTCGACCCGCGACAAGAAGGAGCGGGTCGGCCGCATGCTCCTGATGCACGCGAACAACCGCGAGGACATCAAGGAGGCGTTCGCCGGTGACATCGTGGCGCTCGCGGGTCTCAAGGACACCCGCACCGGCGACACGCTGTGCGATCCGGTCAAGGCCGTGATCCTCGAGAAGATGGAGTTCCCGGAGCCGGTCATCGAGATCGCCGTCGAGCCCAAGTCCAAGGCGGACCAGGAGAAGCTCGGCATCGCGCTCTCGAAGCTCGCCGCCGAGGATCCGTCCTTCCGGGTCTCCACGGACCAGGAGTCCGGCCAGACCATCCTCAAGGGGATGGGCGAGCTCCACCTGGACATCAAGGTCGACATCCTGAAGCGCACCTATAAGGTCGAGGCCAATATCGGCCAGCCGCAGGTCGCGTACCGGGAGAAGCTGACCAAGCGCACCGAGATCGACTACACCCACAAGAAGCAGACCGGTGGTACCGGCCAGTTCGCGCGGGTGAAGTTCGTGGTCGAGCCGAACGAGCCGGGCGCCGGCTACGCGTTCGAGTCGAAGATCGTCGGCGGCTCGGTGCCCAAGGAGTACATCCCGGGCGTCGAGAAGGGCCTCAACAGCGTGCTGACCGCCGGTATCCTGGCGGGCTTCCCGGTGGTTGACATCAAGGTGGAGCTGGTCGACGGCGCCTACCACGAGGTCGACTCCTCGGCGTTGGCCTTCGAGATCGCGTCGCGGGCCGCGCTCCGCGAGGCGCTGCAGAAGGGCGGCTCGGTCCTGCTCGAGCCGGTGATGAAGGTCGAGGTCGTGACCCCGGAGGACTACACCGGTTCGGTCATCGGCGACCTGAACTCCCGCCGCGGCCAGATCCAGGGCCAGGACATGCGGGGCAATGCGAACGTCATCAACGCGATGGTGCCGCTCGCCAACATGTTCGGCTACGTGAACCAGCTGCGCTCCTTCACCCAGGGCCGCGCGAACTTCACGATGCAGTTCGACCACTACGAAGAGGTCCCGCGCGGCGAGGCCGAGAAGGTGGTTGCCAAGTACGCCTAAGGCGAAACGACGCTTGATGAGATGGCCCGGGTCCGGGCCGGCTCTCAGCCTCCGGTGCCCGCCCAGGTGGGCACCGATCCAGACTATTACGCACGCATTCGATCGACGGAGTATTGGCGATGGCCAAGGAAAAGTTTTCGCGGACGAAGCCGCACTGCAACATCGGCACCATCGGTCACGTTGACCATGGCAAGACCTCGCTGACCGCGGCGATCACCAAGGTGCTGG
>NZ_JACWCT010000008.1:0-46957 GCF_016613415.1 Methylobacterium ajmalii
CTACGGCCCCTGGCGGTACTACGGGATGCCGCTATCAACCCTGGAGGCCGATTTGGAGGCGGGGCTACTGTGAGCCCCTATCAACCCCGAATGACGAAGAACCGGAAAATCCGAGGGCCGTTTGCGTCGTGCGCACCGCGTCGGCGAGCGCGCCGCCGCCCGGCACGATCGCCACCGGCCCGTCCTCCCCGTCGGCGAGCGACGAGAGCACCCGGCGCAGCCGGTCGCGGTCGGCCACGAGGCTGCCGCCGACCTTGACGACGGTGAAGGCTCCCGGGAACCCCGGACCCTGCCGCGGCACCGGCTCAGGCCGCCGCGACGCGGGGCGCCGAGAGCCGCCGCGCCGCCTCGGCGATCCGCGCCGGATCGAGCCGCCCGGTGCGGTCCGCCGCCGCGCACAGGCCGCCGCGGAAGCCGAGATAGCCCGGCCGCAACGCCGCGAGATCGGGAATGTCGTCGAGCCGGAGCGAGCCGGCGAGGCCCGAGAGCAGGCCGTGCGCCCGGCACGCCGCCGTGAAGCCGGCGAGCCGCGGCAGGGCCAGGTGGTCGGTGAGGCGACGCCCGTCCTTGCCCCGCGTGTCGATCATCGCGCCGGAAAAACCCGCCTGGGCGAGCCCCGGGACGTCGGCCCCGTCCGGCCCGTCCTCGGCGAACAGCACCGCGATCACCGGCGTGCCGGCGGGCAGAAGCAGGCCCGCCGCGTCGCGCCCCGGCGCCCAGGCGATCTTGAGGTAGCCGACCCCCGTGCCGGCGAGCGCCGCGAGGCAGGCGGAGGCCTCCGCGGCGTCCCGCGGCTCGCCGGCCACCGCGCTGGTGAGCCGGTCGCCGCAGACCGCCACGATCGCCCGCACGGTCTCGGCCGAGAGCGCCCCGAGGGCGCCGCGCTCCGGGTCCTTGCCGTCGATCAGGTCGGCGCCGCCGTCGCGGGCGAGCGCCGCCTCCGCGGCGTCGCGGACGCTGACGAGGAGACGGACGCGGGAG
This sequence comes from Methylobacterium ajmalii, assembly GCF_016613415.1. Lineage (GTDB taxonomy): Bacteria > Pseudomonadota > Alphaproteobacteria > Rhizobiales > Beijerinckiaceae > Methylobacterium > Methylobacterium ajmalii. The sequence continues at coordinate 982 of NZ_JACWCT010000008.1, forward strand.
GAAGACGGGTCGGGCACGGGATCAGGACCGGTTCGGCAGCGGCTCGGCAAACAGGCGGTTCTTCACCAGCGAGCGGACGCCGTGGAGCCAGGTCTCGTCGGTGTCGCCCTGGATCACCACCTGGCCGCCGCGCAGCACCTTGCCGCTCGCCACGTCCGTGATGGTGATGTTCATGTTGAGCACCTGGGGCGCGCTGCGCTGGACGTAGCCGTAGACGACCAGAGCCGCCCCCGCCGCCTGGGCGATCTTTTCGGCGCAGCCCTCGCACTTGTAGAGCGGGGCGTCGCGCCGGATCGCCGCGGCCTGGGGCGCCAGGTCCACGGGGTCGAGCCCGCGCCCGGCGACCTCGCGCCGCAGGGCCTCGGTGGCGAGCGCCAGGCGCCGCGCCTCGTCGGGCTTCAACGGCCGCGGCCCGATCACGCCGGGCTCGGCCAGCTCGATCGCGAACACCGCCGCGGGGCTCGACGCCGCCTGGGCGGACGAGCCGGCGGGCAGGGCCGCGAGGGCGGGCAGGATCGCCAGGGCGGAAAGGGCGCGCAGAACCAGCATCGGGCGACCCTCGCATGGCGATGCGGGCCGGCGCAACGCGGCCTCGCGCCACCGGCCTTCGGACTTTGGGCGAAGAATTTCTCAGAAATTCCTCATCGAACAGGCGTTGAGGGCGCCCGACGATCCGGGCTAGCCTGCCCCGGCATGGTCTCCTTCCGTAAGCGCGCCCTCGCCCCCCTCGGCCTCCTCGTCGCCCTGACGGCGGCGCCGGGACCGTGGGCCGTCGCAGCCCAGGCGCAAGCGCCCGATATGCAGGCGCCGGCACCCGCGCCGCCGACGGCCCAGCCCGCGGCTCCGAAGGCGGCGGAGATCCGCATCGGCCTGATCTACCGGCCGGCCCCGGCGCCGTCGTCCTACGACGCGCAGGCCGCGCCCGAGGACGAGGGGCTGGCGGGCGCCAACCTCGCCATCCGCGACAACACCACCACCGGCCGCTTCGTCGGCCAGAGCTACGCCCTCGACGCGGTGGCGCTCGGCACCGCCGCCCCGGGCGCGCCGCCGCCGCAGAGCCCGGTAGAGGCCGCCCGCGAGCTCGCCGCCAAGGGCCTGCGCTTCATCGTGCTGGCGCTGCCCGCCGACGAGATGCTGGCGGTGGCCGACGCTCTCAAAGGGTCGGGCGTCGTCCTGTTCAACGCCAGCGCCCCCGACGACCGCCTGCGCGGCGCCGATTGCCGGGCCGACATCTTCCACGTCGCCCCGAGCCGGGCGATGCAGACCGACGCCCTGGCGCAGTTCCTGGCCTTCATGCGCTGGCGCAAGCTCTTCCTGATCACCGGCCCGCAGGACGGCGACAAGCTCTGGGCCGAGGCGCTGAAGCGCTCGGCCAAGAAGTTCGGGCTCCAGATCACGGCGGAACGGCCCTGGACCTTCGGCCCCCTGGCGCGGGCGCGGGGCGACACCCCGACCCGGTCCGAGGCCCTCGTCTTCACCCGCGGTCTCGACTACGACGTCGCCGTGGTGGCCGACGAGGCGGGCGATTTCGGCGATTACGTGCCGTTCCACACCGTCGATCCGCGCCCGGTCGTCGGCACGCAGGGGCTGGTGCCGACAACCTGGCACCCGACGCTCGAGGTCTGGGGCGCCGCCCAGGCCCAGAACCGCTTCCGCCGCCTCGCCGGCCGGCTGATGCGCCCCCTCGACTACCAGGTCTGGGCGGCGGTGCGCGCCGTCGGCGAGGCCGCCTTCCAGAAGAAGACCACCGACCCGGCGGCGCTCACGGCCGCCATCGCCGACCCGGGCTTCAGCCTGCCGGGCTACAAGGGCGTGGCCTTGAGCTTCCGCCCCTGGGACCACCAGCTGCGCCAGCCGATGCTGCTGGTGCAGCCCCAGGCGCTCGTGGCGGTGGCGCCGGAGCAGGGCTACCTGCACCAGCGCACGCCGCTCGACACGCTGGGCATCGACCTGCCGGAGACGCAGTGCAAGCTGCCGAAATCGTGATGGGTCACGCCCGCCCCCGCGTCAGCCATAAGTCGGCCTCGCCCGCGATCCCGCGGCAGGCCAGGTAAGATCCGAAGAGCACGAAGAGACGGACCGCGCGGGACGAGCGCGGCCGGAAGGGAGGACGAATGAGCCGTCACCGGATCGGATCGGCGCGCCCCGCGGCGCTCGCAGCGGCGTTGTCCGCCGCCCTCCTCGCCGCGCCCGCCCAGGCCACCACGGTCTATGTCAGCAACGAGAAGGGCAACTCGGTCAGCGTCATCGACGTCGAGACCCTGAAGGTCACGGCGACCTGGCCGGTCGGGCGCCGGCCGCGGGGGATCACGGTCGGCAAGGACGGGAGCCTGCTCTACGTCTGCGCCAGCGACGACGACCGCATCGACGTGCTCGACACCAAGACCGGCAAGATCGTGCGCTCGCTGCGCTCGGGGCCCGACCCGGAGCAGTTCATCGCGCACCCCTCGGGCAACCCGCTCTACGTCGCCAACGAGGACGATAGCCAGGTCACGGTCCTCGACATCGAGAAGAACAAGGTGGTGGCCGAGGTGCCGGTCGGCGTCGAACCGGAGGGGATGGGGTTGAGCCCGGACGGGTCGATCCTGGTCAACACCTCCGAGACCACCAACATGGCCCACTTCATCGACACCAAGACCTTCCAGGTGATCGACAACGTGCTGGTCGACGCGCGCCCGCGCTTCGCCGAGTTCAGCCGCGACGGCAAGTGGCTGTGGGTCTCGGCCGAGGTCGGCGGCACCGTCTCGGTCATCGACGTCGAGACCCGCAAGGTGGTGAAGAAGATCACCTTCAAGATCCCGGGCGTCACCGACGAGCAGATCCAGCCGGTCGGCGTGCGCCTGACCGGCGACGGCACCAAGGCCTTCATCGCGCTCGGGCCCGCCAACCGGGTCGCGGTGGTCGATGCCAAGACCTACGAGGTCCAGAAGTACCTGCCGGTCGGCCAGCGGGTGTGGCAGCTCGCCTTCACGCCGGACCAGAAGCTTTTGTTCACCACCAACGGCACCTCGAACGACGTCTCGGTGATCGACGTCGAGGCGATGAAGGTGACGAAGAGCATCCCGGTCGGGCTGCTGCCCTGGGGCGTGGCGGTCTCGCCGCAGTAAGCATCTTCCCCTCCCACTCGTGGGGAGGGGTCATGGGGATCATAGATCCCGCGTGGGGGTAGTGCAGGAGGCACCGCGGAGGTTTCTCCGGCACCACCCCCCTCACCCCTCCCCACAAGGGGGAGGGGTGGCGATTGACCTCCCACCCGGATTCTTCATGCGCGCCCTTCTCACTGCCGCCCTGGCCTTCGGCCTCCTCGCCACCCACGCCTCCGCGGGCGACCTCACCAAGGGCCGCACCGACCTGCCCGAATTGTTCCTCGGCGCCGAGGACAACGACTACGCGGTGCCCGTGAAGGACATCGAGATGGAGGCGGGCAAGCCCTACCGCCTGCGCATCACCGCCAAGGGGCAGAAGGAATACAAGTTCTTCGCCAGCGAGTTCTTCCGCGGCGTGTGGATGAACCAGATCGTCATCAACCACCTCGAAGTGCACATGGCGGGACCGCCGCACCACCTCGAATTCGACGACCAGGGCACGATCGCGGTGGAATTCGTCACCGTGCGGGCCGGCGAGTTCCCGTGGTCGGTCCAGGGGCTGGAAGGCCGGGGCATGACCGGGCGCTTCATCGTGAAATGATCGAGGGTGGGCGGGTCGCCACCGCCGGCCTACATCGACCGTAATACCAAGGAGGACACCCCCGGATGCGCGCGCTCCTCGCCGCCCTGCTCCTGCTGACGGCCTTGCCCGCCCGCGCCGACGACACGGCGTCGTGCCGGGACGGCATCGCGATGATCAAGGCCGAGCTGGCGAAGGCCCCGGCCGAGGCGGTCGCCAAGACCCTGAAGAAGGAATTGCGCGTCGCCGAGCGGGAGCCCGGCGAGAAGGAATACGACGAGTGCCTGGACGCGGTGCGCGACGCCCGCCGGGCGCTCGGCCGATGAGCGGACCGGCCCTGGCGGTCGAGGGCGTCAGCCACCGCTTCGGCGCCCGCACCGCCCTCGACGCCGTGTCGTTCGAGGTGCCGCGGGCCGCCTTCGTGGCTTTGCTCGGGCCGAACGGCGCCGGCAAGACCACGCTGTTCTCGGTGGTGACCCGGCTCTACGCCAGCCAGGCCGGAAAGGTCGCGCTGCTCGGGCACGACCTGAATCGCGAGCCGTCGCAGGCGCTCGCCCGCCTCGGCGTGGTCTTCCAGGCCCGCACCCTCGACACCGACCTGACGGTGCGCCAGAATCTGCTCTACCACGCCGCCCTCCACGGCATCCCCCGCAAGGCGGCGCTGTCCCGCATCGAGGTGCTGCTGTCCCGCATCGGCCTGGTCGAGCGGCGCGACGACAAGATCCGCACCCTGTCGGGCGGCCAGTCGCGGCGGATCGAGATCGCCCGGGCGCTGATCCACTCGCCCGACCTGCTGCTCCTCGACGAGCCGACCGTCGGCCTCGACCTCGAATCCCGCGCCGACATCGTCGCCATCGTCCGCGCCCTGGTGCGCGAGGAGGGGCTGTCGGTGCTCTGGGCCACCCACATCTTCGACGAGATCGAGGCCGACGACAGGGTGGTGGTGCTGCATCGCGGCCGCATCATCGCCCGGGGCCTCGCCGGCAGCCTGAGCGAGCCGGCCGGCTCCCTCGAGACCGCGTTCCGCCGGATGACCGCCGAGCGCGGCCCCGACGCCGGGAAGAGGGTCGCATGAGGCAAGAGCGTCGCATGAGGCAAGAGCGTCGCATGAGGCAAGAGCGTCGCATGAGGCAAGAGCGTCGCATGGGGAGTGTCGCATGAGCGCGGGCACGAGCCTCACCCCGGTGCGCGGCCGGCTCGATGCCGGCGGCTACCTCATCGCGCTCATGGGCATCGTTCGTCGGGAGCTCCTGCGCTTCTTCAACCAGAAGGAGCGATTCTTCTCGGCCCTGGTGCGGCCGCTGGTCTGGCTGTTCATCTTCGCCGCCGGCTTTCGCAACACGCTGGGCCTGTCGATCACGCCGCCCTACGAGACCTACGTGCTCTACGAGGTCTACGTCGTGCCGGGGCTCGCCGTGATGATCCAGCTGTTCAACGGCATGCAATCCTCGCTGTCGATGGTCTACGACCGCGAGGTCGGCTCGATGCGGGTGCTGCTCACCAGCCCGTATCCGCGCTGGAGCCTGCTGCTGGCCAAGCTGATCGCCGGGGTGATCGTCTCGCTGATCCAGGCCTACGTCTTCCTCGCCATCGCGAGCTTCTTCGAGACCGACATCCCCTGGTCCGGCTACCTCCTCGCCCTGCCGGCCTTTCTGGCGTCGGGCCTGATGCTCGGCGCGATCGGCCTCTTCCTGTCCTCGCTGGTGCGCCAGCTTGAGAACTTCGCCAGCGTGATGAACTTCGTGATCTTCCCGATGTTCTTCGCCTCCTCGGCGCTCTACCCGCTGTGGCGCGTCAACGAATCGAGCGCGACGCTGTACTGGATCTGCCAGATCAACCCGTTCACCCACGCGGTCGAACTCGTGCGCTTCGCCCTCTACGGCGCCTTCAACCCGGTCTCCTGCGCGGTCGTGGTCGGGACGGGCGTCGCGTTCTTCGTCATGGCGGTGGCCGCCTACGATCCCGGCCGCGGGCTGCTCGCCCGGCGCGGCGGCCCGGCCGGGGAGGCGGGCTGACCGCCCTTGAGAGAGATGTCCACGATGCTCCGCTCCACCCTCGCCACGCTCCTGGTCCTCGCCGCCGTCCCGGCGCTCGCCCAGCCTAAGGCCGATCCCGACTGGCCCTGCGCCCAGCGCAAGGTCTCGACGCTGGGCCCCGGCGCGGTCTGGACCGGACCCGACCCGACCCCGGCGCTCGCCGAGTGGGGCAACGACACCGACGCGGCCCTGCTGGCGCAGAAGATCGCGTCGCGCCGGCTGCCGCTCGAGGAGGTCGACGGCCTCCTCGACGCCTTCGCGGGCAAGCTCGACAAGGCCGAGAAGGACACCCGCCTGACCCGCGTCTTCGCCGGCGTGTTCGAGGTGCTGAACGGCGAGCGCGACAAGGTGGTGGCCGGCATCGGCCGCTACGCCCGCGGCCAGAAGGTGATGGCCGAGCGCATCCGCGACGAGGCCGGCCGGATCAGCGAGGTCAAGACCGCCCCGGACGTGCCCGACACCAAGGAGCTGACCGAGCTCGAGTCCCGCTTCAACTGGGACAAGCGCATCTTCCAGGAGCGCAGCCAGTCGCTGACCTATGTCTGCGAGGTGCCGACCCTGCTGGAGCAGCGGCTCGGCGCGATCGCCAAGAAGATCCAGGCGCGGTTGTAGCGATATGAGTCGAATCCCGCCCACGACCTCATCCCGAGGCGTCAGTCGGTCTTCGATCGACTGACCTCGAATGGAGGGCACCAGGGACCATTAAGATTCCTGGGGCACTCCTTCGAGGCCGCTCTGCGGCACCTCGGGATGAGGTTTCTGGGTTGGACCGGGAGTTCAGGGCGGAGTTCAGGGGACGAGACGGCTCCGCCGCTCGTTCAGCCCACCGGCGTGAACAATTCCCCCTTGCCCAGGGTCGCGAGGTCGCCGCCGTAGCGGCGCATCGGGCCGCGCAGCAGCGCCGCCGCCCAGGGTGCATGTGTGGCGATCGACTTGGCCAGCAGGCGCAGCACCACGAGATCCTGCCGTCCGGTCTCGACGAAGGTCGGCAGAAGGGCGCCGTGGCGGGCCGCCACCAGGGTGCCGCGGCGCATGCCGTAGCCCGGATGGTCGCCGACCGCCTCCGCCACGATCGTGCCGGCAATCATCCGCGACGCGGCGTGGTCCCCGGCCTCCCTCACGACGATCAAGCCGGCGCGCATCCGGTCGCCGAGGCGGTCGCCGGCGCGGCCGCCAATCAGCAGCGTCGCGCCGTCGAGCCCGGCGGGCGCGCCGTGGATCGCGCCGCCGGCGCTCTCGGCGGCGTCACCCGCGATGCGGATCGTGCCGCCCCTGGCTGCCGTGCCGGCGAAGGGGCCGGCGGAGCCCGAGACCGTGATGGTGCCCCCCGTCATGCCGGCGCCGAGGCGCTGGCCGACATCGCCCTCGACCACGATCCGCCCGGCCGCGAGGCCGGCGCCGATCCGATCGAGGCGCTCCGTCGCGCCGACGATCCGCAGCTCGTCGGATCCGTCGAGGGTGATCGCGAAGCAGTCGCCCAAGGCGAGGGCGTGGCGGCTGGTCCCGACCGCCAGGCGCGCGGCCTCGCCGTCCGACAGGCCGGCGAGGGCAGCGGGGGTGAGCCCGGCGAGGTCGAGGCGCTCGGGGGGTGCGGCGCGCAAGGTGAGGGTGGTCATGCGGCGGCCCCGAGCAGGTCCCGGAGGTGGAAGTGGTGGCGGCCGAGATTGCCGCCGTAATTGCCCGCCGTGACCGCGACGAGGCCGAGATCGGCCCCGGCCGCCGTGGAGGCGTGGAGCGCCGCCCGCATCGCCGCCGAGACGGCGCCGGCCGAGAGTCCGTCGATGACGATCTCCAGCACCACGTCGACCTCCGGCGGCAGGAGCGAGCCGGCGCGGCCCTTCAGGGTCGGGCAATAGGCGTCGTTGGTCGAGGCCATCATGCCCTTGGTGCGCGCGCCGACCTTGGAGCCGGAGCGCACCACGCCGCCCGGGAAGGGCAGGATCGCGTCCGGGATCGTGCGGGCCGCCGCCACCGCGATCTCGGCCACCCGCAGGGTGTCGGGGAAGCGCCGGCCGAGGAAGAGCAGGTTGCCGCCGCCGACCGCGCCCTGGATCGTCGGCACCGAATGCTCGCAGACGAACTCGCCGTCCATCACCGGCGTGCGCCAGTAGCGGCGCCCGTCGATGCGCTTGGCGGTGGCGAAGCCGTCGCCGAAGTAGCGGATCGCCCCGCCGAGCTTGATCGCCTTGGCGGCGTTGGGGTCGTCCCAGGCGATGCCGGCATAGACCGCGCTGCCCGGCGAGGTCAGCACGCATTGCCCGACCCGGCGCAGCAGCTGGTCCTTGAGGCCGCCGGCATCGAAGCCGAACAGCAGGACCCGCACCCCGGGGCGCCCGTCGGGCGTGTCGTCGGGCGACAAGACGGTGTCGATGCCCGCTTCCGCCCCGCAGCCGATCACCGAGGTGGCGAACCCGGTCATGGTGACGGCGGCGATCATCGCCCATTCGGCGGTGTCGGCGGTGAGCACCAGGGCGGTGCCCGCCATGTCGAAGGCCTCCGCGAAGGTGTCCTCGACCCGGATGCCGTTGAGGATCAGGTCCGGCATGCCACCGCCTCGAAAACCGGCTCGTCCGCCCGGCGGCCCGGGAAGGCCGCGTCGGGAACGGTGAAGCTCGACAGGCCGGCACCGAAGCGGCCCTGGAGATAGGACTCCGTCCGCCGCGCCATGCCGGCATCGGCCTCGACGGAGAGCTGGAGCGTGCGGCCGCGGGTCCAGGCGACGACCTCGCCGTCCTCGACGATCACCGTGCCGTCCTTGATCACCCGATGGGCGCGGGCGAACATCGCGGTCCGGTCCGCCTGGTCGCGGTAGACCGCAACGTCGGCCCGCGCGCCCGGGCGCAGGTGGCCGCGATCGGTGAGGCCCAGGAGCTTCGCCGGCCCAGAGCGGGTGAGCTGCGCCACCTCCGAGAGGGTGTATTCGCGCTCGATCGCCGCGAGGCCCGAGCGCTCGGCCGCGACCTTCGGGTGGGCGGCGACCTCGCGGTCGCGCGCCTCCTTGTCCATCAGCAGGTGGAGGATGCGCGGATAGGCGGTGAAGGGCCCGCCATTCGGATGGTCGGTGGTCAGGATGGTGCGCTCCGGGTCGGGCGAGAGAAGCATCATCTCGAGCCCGATGGCGAATTGCAGCGACGAGGTCGGGCCGCGGTCGCGGTAGCGGAACGGCACGATGCCGCCGCCCTCGGCGTCGCCCGCGTTGACGATCCACTTCCGCGGGCTCGCCGCCTTGCGGCCCGAGAACTGGCGCAGGATGTCGAGCGAGATCGTGGCGGTCTGGCCGAACACCACCTGGCCGATATCGAGCGTGGCGTTGGGATGGCGGGCCAGCGCCTCGGCGATGCGCGGCGCCGCCGACCGGAAGCCGCCGGTCAGCGGGTTGTCCTTGTCGACCGCCGCGTAGGCGTAGAACTGGGCGTGGGCGAAGTGGATGCGCCGGCCCTCCGCCGCTGCAAGCGTCTCGATCAGGCTGTCGTCGGCCCCGGGCAGGCCGAGATTGCTGCAATGGACGTGGAGCGGGTGGGGCACCTTCAGCGCCTCGACCGCGTCGAGGAGCCCGTCGAGGATCTGTCGCGAGGTCAGCCCGTAGGCCGGCACCTCGTCGTCGAGGGAGAAGCGGACCGCCCCGTCCTTGAAGGCGTCGGCGCCGCCGGCATTGATCACCTTGACGCCGAGCGCCCGCGAGGTCGCGACGTTCAGCGCCACGAGGTCGCGCACCGCGTCCGCGCTCTCGCGGTCGCGCAGGAGCTGGAGCAGCTGGTCGTCGTTGCCCATCACGCACAGCCCGCCCCGGTCGAGGAGCGGGATCTCGGCGAGCTCGAGCTGGGTGGCGAGCGCGTTGACCGGCGGCATCGCGGGCTCGACCGCGGTGGTGTAGCCCATCCGGGCGTAGAGCAGGCCGACGTCGCGGCCCGACCCGTGCGGGTTCGGCGCGTCGGGCTCGGCGACACCGAGTTCCGGCAGCAGCAGGCGCGCCAGCACCACGTTGCCGCCGGCGATGTGGGAATGGACCTCGACGCCGCCCGCCATGACGATGCAGCCGGCGGCGTCGATGGTGCGGTCGGGCCCGCGATCCGGGGTGGCGACGATGCGGCCATCCTCGATCCAGACGTCACTGACGGAGTCGCGCCCGGCGGTCGGATCGACCACCCGGCCGCCGGCGATGCGGGTCAGCATGAGGCAGAAAGCTCCGAGGTGGCCGCGGACCGGCGCGGCGGCGCGGCGGCGAGGCGGGCATGGAGGTCGGCGAGGGTCGCGGCGGCGCTGGGCGGCGCACCGGCGGCGGACGCACCCGCCTCCTGCCAGGCGATGACCGCCCGGCCCGGATGCCACAGGGCGGCGCCCTCGGTCTCGCCCGGCACGGCGACGCCGATCACCACCCGGGCCTCGGCGCCGGTCGGCGCCCCGAGGAGCGCCACGGTCGGCAGGGTGCCGGCCCAGGCGGGCAGGGGGGCCGGCAGGGCGGCGAGCCAGAGCGCGGCGTCGACCTCGCCGGCGGCGACCTGGCGCGCGGCGTCGAAGCGCCAGGGATCGTGCTCGGGCCGGCCGCGGCCGAATCCGACCCGCGGCCCCTGGCCGGTGCTCCAGGCGGAGACCTGGACGGCGGTGCGGCCCTGGTAGGGGTCGCCGAGGGCGAGCGCGAAGCAGCGCGTGGTCTCGTTGAGGTCCTTGACGAGGCCGGTCAGCATCTCGGCCCCGAGGGCGCCGATCTCGGCCGGATCGTACACCACCACGCCGTAGAGGGCGTCGCGCAGGCGCGCCGCGAGGTCGGCGAGGGGATGGGGACCGGCGACCCGGCCGGCGACGAGGCCGCGCAGCAGCCCGAGCGCCGCCGGGATCCCGGCCTCGCCCGCCGGATAGGCGACGTGCTGCACCGCACCGTCGCCGGTGCCGCCGAGCGCGACGAGCGTGCGCGGTCGGCCCGCGGCCCGGCCGCGCACGGGTGCGTCCGCCGAGAGGTCGCGGGCGAGGCCCGACGCCCACGGCGCCCGGCCGACGACGAGGACGAGATCGGCCCGGCCCCGCGTCTCCGCCGGGGTGGTGGCCATGGCGCCGGCCGAGGCGAGGGCGCCGAGATCGGCGTAGATCGCCGCGCTGGCGGCGGGATCGACCGAGGCGCCGAGCGTCCGGGCGAGGTCGTAGGCCACCTGAACGGCCGCCGCCTCGGCGACGAGGCCGGCGACGAGGGGGCTGCGCGCCCCCGCCAGCAGCTCCGCCGCCGCCGCGACCGCCGCGTCGCGCTCCACCGCCCGCCCGTCGATCCAGGCCGTCATCCGCCCTCGCTCACGTCTTCGCGACCCCGCGGATCGCCCGATCCCGGAGCCGCCACGATTCCGGGTCGGACGGTCGCATCCGGGAGGGCGGCGAGGCAAGTCCCCCGAAAGTCCGGCTCGCCGCGCCGGGCGCTAAAAAATATCCGCCGGGCACGATATCCGCCCGTCATGATATCCGGTCGACATATCCGACCGGCACGGCCAGCCCGAGAGTTGCCCAGGCGACCGGCGGTGTGGGACAGTCCCGCGGGCGGGACGGACGGCCCGGCGTGATCGCCCGGGCGACAGGGCAGGAAGCGAGGCCGGTTTGGCGCACGGGACGGCGACGGCGCGGGCGGAGGTGCGGGTGCGCGCCCCGGCGCGGCTGCATTTCGGCTTCCTCGACCTGCATGGCGGGCTCGGCCGGCGTTTCGGCAGCATCGGGCTCGGGCTCGACGCGCCGGGCATCGACCTCACCGCCGCGCGGGCCGACACCCTCCGGGTCACCGGAGCCGACGCCCCCGGCCTCGCCGCCGAATGCGAGCGGGTGCGCGGCTACGCGGCGCTGGCGGCCCGGCACCTCGGCGTGCCGGAAACGGGGGCGTTCCATCTCGCGGAGGCGATCCCCGCCCATGCGGGCTTCGGTTCGGGCACGCAGCTCGCCCTCTCGGTCGCCGCCGCGCTCGCCGCGCTGCACGGCGCCCCCTTCGCGCCGGCCGCCTTCGCGGACGCCCTCGACCGCGGCAACCGCTCGGGCGTCGGGCTCGCCGCCTTCGTCACCGGCGGCCTCATCGTCGATGGCGGGCGCGACGACACCGACGCGCCGCCCCCGGTCATCGCCCGGCTCGCCTTCCCGGAGGCCTGGCGGGTGGTGCTGCTGCTCGATGCCGGCCGCACCGGCGTCCACGGCCCGGAGGAGCGCCGGGCCTTCCGCGAGCTGCCCCGCTTCCCGGCCCCGGAGGCGGCCGAGATCTGCCGCACGGTGCTGATGCAGGTGCTGCCGGCCGCCGTCACCGGGGACCTGCCGCGCTTCGGCGCCGGCATCACGGACATCCAGCGCCGGATCGGCGACTACTTCGCCCCCCACCAGGGTGGGCGCTACGCCAGCGCGGCCGTGGCGGCCGCGCTCGCCACCGTCGAGGCGCAGGGCGTCGCGGGCTTCGGCCAGAGTTCCTGGGGACCGACCGGCTTCGCCCTCGCGGCGGATGCGGCGCAGGCCGAGGCGCTGGTCGCGACCCTGCGCGCCCGCCACCCGGACCTGACCTACCGCATCGCCCGGGGCCGCAATCGCGGCGCCGAGATCGGCTGATACCAACGGTCGTTGAAAACGACCTTTGGTTCCGCTCTCGGATTTTCGTCAAGCCTTTGGCTTGGCGTCGAAAATTCGAGATGGGTCATCGGCCCGATGCGTCAGCATCTTGGGCCGATGGTATGAGAGGGAATTCGGAAGCATTTTTGCGGGACACTGCCCGCCGGGGCCGGGTTTGAGCCGGCGCAACAGCACTATCGTCCAAGACACAGGCGGGGCCGCGCGGCTTAGAAGGCGGGCGGCGCCCGTCCCATCCCCGCAGCACGGGTCGCCGTCGCGTCCGCACGCGCGCACCGCGCCCGACAGGAGGTTCGCATGGCCCGCTCGATCCTGCACATGCTGACGCCGCTCAAGCACATGAGCCCGTTCGACGTGAACATGGCGGTGGATGCGGGCTTCGAGGTCGTCTCGACCTACACCGCAGTGGAGCTCGCCGAGGTGGTGCCGCTGGTCCAGGACTCGATCTTCTCGCGCGCCCCCCAGGACGGCACCCGCACGGCGATCTTCATCGCCGGCAAGAACGCCGAGGCCTCCCTCGACATGGTGGACGCGGCGACGAGCGCCTTCGTGCCGCCCTTCGCCAACCACGTCTTCGCCGACCCGGCCGGCTCCTTCACCACCGGGGCCGCCATGGTGGCCTGCGTGCGCAAGGCCCTGCGCGACAAGTTCGACGAGGGACTCGCGGGCAAGCGCGTGGCGATCTACGGCGGCACCGGGGTGGTGGCCTATTGCGCGGCGGTCATCGCCGCCCAGGAGGGCGCCCGCCCGGTCCTCGTCGGCTATAACGGCCGCGAGCGGGTGGCGGCGATCGCCGACAGCATCCGGACCCGATTCGGCGTCGCGGTCGAGGCCGCCGACGGCTCGGACCAGGCCGGCCGCCTCGCGGCGGCCCGGGACGCCGAGGTGATCCTGTCGGCGGCCGCCGCCGGCGTGCAGGTGCTGAGCGCCGAGGACCTGACCCAGGCCGGCCGCCTGCTCGTGGCCGCCGACGTCAACGCCGTGCCGCCGGCCGGCATCGCGGGGATCGACGTCAACGCCGATGCGGTCCCGCTGCCGAGCGGGCGCGGCGTGGGCATCGGCGCGCTCGCCATCGGCAACGTCAAGTACGGCACCCAAGCCGGGCTCTTCCGCCGCCTGCTCCAGGCCGACCAGCCCCTCGTCCTCGATTTTCGCGATGCCTACCGGCTCGCCGTCGAGCTGACCGGCCAAGCCTGACCGGCATGGGCCTCGAGGGCGCGACCGGCGCGGCGATCCTGATCGCGGCGCAATCCGGCCGGGCGCTCGCCGCCGCGGCGCGCCGGGCCGGCTACCGCCCCTTCGTGGCCGACCTGTTCGGCGACGACGACACCCGGGCCCTCGCGGCCGGCTATCGCCGCGTGCCCGGCCGCCTCGGCGCCGGGCCGGGCGCACGCGGCGTGGAAGCCGCGCTCGCCGCCCTGGCGGCGGAGGCCGGCCGGCCGGTCGGCCTCGTCCTCGGCTCGGGCTTCGAGGGATCGCCCGGGCTGATGCGGCGGCTCGCGGAGCGCTACCCCCTGCTCGGCGCCTCGCCGGATTCCGTCGCGGCGCTCAAGGACCCGGAATCCTTCGCGGCGCTCTGCGCGCGCCTCGCCATCCCGCACCCGGAGATCGCCCTGGCACCGGTGCCGGACCCGGGCGCCTGGCTGGCGAAACGGCGCGGCGCCTCGGGCGGCGGCCATATCCGGGCGGCGCGGGCCGGGCGGCTCGCGGCGAGAACCTACCTCCAGCGCCGCGTCGCCGGGCGTCCCCACGCGCTCGCGGCCCTGGCCGACGGGCGCGGCCTCGCCGTGCTGGGAGCGACCGAGCAATGGACGGCGCCGGGCACCGACCGGCCCTTCCGCTATGCCGGCGCCGCCGGTCCCGTCACCTTGCCGGATTCCGTCCGGGCGGCGGCCGAGCGGGCGCTCGCCGACCTCGTCGCTGCGACGGGCCTGCGCGGTCTCGTCAGCGCCGATCTCCTGGTCGACGGCGCGGCGTGGTGGCTCCTCGAGGTCAATCCACGCCCCGGCGCCACCCTCGACCTCCTCGACCGCGGGCCCGTCCCGCTGCTTGCCGCCCACATCGCGGCGAGCCGGGGCCGGCTGCCCGAGGCGCTGCCGATCCCGGCAGGCGCGGCGGCGGCCGAGATCCTGTATGCCGAAGCCGACATCCCCGCCGTGCCGGCCCTCGACTGGCCCGGCTGGACGATGGACCGCCCCGCCGCCGGCAGCCGCGTCGCGGCCGGGGCGCCAATCTGCACCGTGATGGCCGAGGGTGCGGATGCCGCTGCAGCCCGTCACGCTCTCGCCGTGCGGTCGGCGGCGCTGCGGGCCCGGTTGGAGAAAAGGCCAGCGGACGCCGCGTTGGCTTTCGCGGGCCGCGGCTTCATGCTTGGCGACACGGCGCAGGATCCCCGCTCCCGGACGGGAGAGGGGTAGGGGGTTCCCGCGCCACCCACCTTACCAACGGGGCCGCGAAGACCCCGACCGATTCGACCGGCCTTCGGGGAGACCCGCCCCGGCCCGGCCCAAGGGAGTCCACCCGATGAGTTCCACCCCCGCCTCCGCCGCCCGCCCGAGCGTCAACGCGCTCGCCGCCCCCCTGGTCGAGGCCCTGGCCGCCGAGGCGGTGCGCCTGCGGCTCGCCGTGACGCGGGCGCCGGACGGATCCCGGCTGATCGATGCCGGTGCGGGCGCGCGCGGCTCGATCGAGGCCGGCCGGCGCATGGCCGAGATCTGCCTCGGCGGCCTCGGCACCGTGACGGTGGCCCCCGCCGGCCCCCTCGAGGCCTGGCCCTTCACGCTGACCGTGCACAGCACCGATCCGGTGCTCGCCTGCCTCGGCAGCCAGTATGCCGGCTGGAGCCTCGCCGACGAGGAGGGCGATTCTGGCTTCTTCGCCCTCGGCTCCGGCCCGGGCCGCGCCGCGGCGACGGTCGAGCCCCTGTTCGAGGAGCTGGGATACCGCGATTCCGCTGCGCGCATCGCCCTGGTGCTCGAATCGGGCAGCCCGCCGCCGGCCTCCGTCACCGCCAAGGTGGCCGAGGCGGCGGGCGTGAAGCCCGCCGACGTCACCTTCGTGTACGCCCCGACCCAGAGCCTCGCCGGCGCGACCCAGGTGGTCGCCCGGGTGCTCGAGGTCGCGCTGCACAAGGCGCATTCGGTCGGGTTCGATCTCGGCGCCATCGTCGACGGGATCGGCGCCGCCCCCCTGAGCCCGCCCCACCCGGACTTCATCCAGGCGATGGGCCGCACCAACGACGCCATCATCTACGGCGGTCGGGTCCAGCTCTTCGTCGAGGCGGACGATGCCGACGCCAAGGGGCTCGCCGAGGCCCTGCCGAGCACGACCTCGCGCGACCACGGCGCGCCGTTCGCCGAGATCTTCTCCCGCTTCAACGGCGATTTCTACGCCATCGACAAGCACCTGTTCAGCCCGGCCGAGGTGGTGGTGACCTCGCTGCGCTCCGGCCACAGCCACCGGGCCGGCCGGCTGGTGCCGGAGCTGGTGGCGCGCTCCTTCGCCTGAGGCGGGAACGGAGGGGATCGGATCATGCGGATCGGGCTCGCGGCCGACAACGGCGCCTGGCACAAGGCCCGGCTGCTGGCCGCGCTGACGGCTCTCGGCGCCACGCCGGTGCTGTTCTCGCTCGCCGACGTCACGGTGGAGACCGGGTACCCGGAGCCCCTGCGGGTGCCGGGATTCGACGGCGCCCTGCCGGACGGGGTGCTGTTGCGCACCATCGCGGGCGGTACCTTCGAGGCCACCACGATGCGGCTCGGCGTGCTCCACGCGCTGGTCGCCGCCGGCACCGTGGTGTGGAACGGGCCCTCGGCGATCGAACGCTCGGTCGACAAGGCGATGACGAGCCTGCTGCTCGCCCGCCACCGCATCCCGACGCCGGAGACCTTCGTGCTCTCGCGCCGCGATGCCGCGGCCGCGGTGGTGGCCCGGGAGGCCGCCCCCGGCCGGCCCCTGGTGCTGAAGCCCCTGTTCGGCTCGCAAGGGGAGGGCCTGCAGCTGATCACCCGGCCCGAGGAGCTGCCGCCCGAGGAGCTGGTCGGCCGGGTGTACTACCTCCAGCGCTACGTCGCCCGCCGCGACGGCGCCTGGCAGGATTACCGCGTCTTCGTCTGCGCCGGCCGGGCGGTCGCCGGGATGATCCGCGAGGGCGACGGCTGGATCACCAACGTCCACCGGGGCGGCCGGCCGCTGCCCTGGCGCCCGCCGGCCCGGGCGGCGGAGCTCGCCGAGGCCGCCGCCGCCGCGGTCGGCTGCGGCTATACCGGAATCGACCTCGTCGAGGACGGGGAGGGCGGCTTCCAGGTGCTCGAGGTCAACAGCATGCCGGCCTGGTCCGGGCTGCAGCAGGTGACGAGCGTCGACATCGCCCGGGAGGTCGCCGCCGGCTTCCTGGCGGCGGTGCGGACCGGGCAAGCGCCGCGGCTCGTGGCGCTGTGAGCGCGCAGGCGCCGGGTCTGGCCGCAGCCGCGATCGCCGAGGCCTACCGGGCGGCCTGCCGGGCCGAGCTCGCGGCGATCAAGCCCGGCAACGTCCACGTCCACGCCGCCGGCCACCGGATGAGCGTGGCGGATTTCGAGGCGAGCGCGGCGCTGTCGGCGCCCCATGTCGCGGCCCCCGGCGCGCGGGTCGGCGCCCGGGCGGAGGCGGCGGTCGCCGCCACCCGGACCGGCGTGGGCCAGAACACCAACCTCGGCATCGTGCTCCTCTGCGCGCCTCTCGCGCGCGCGGCCGAGCGGCCCGGGCCCCTGCGCCCGGCGCTCGAGGCCGTGCTGGCCGAGCTCGACGACGCGGATGCGAGCGGGATCTACGCGGCGATCCGGCTCGCGAGCCCGGGCGGGCTCGGAAAGGCCGAGCGCCACGACGTCACGGCGGAGGGTCCGCCGCCGCCGGTGCTCGCCGCGATGGGCGAGGCGGCGGCGCGCGACCGCATCGCGCGGGCCTACGTCACCGGGTTCGAGGACCTGTTCGGCACCGGGCTCTCCGCCCTCGCGGCGGCGCGGGGCCGCGGCCTCGCCGAGCCCTGGACCACCACGGCGGTCCACCTGGCCTTCCTGACCGGCTTTCCCGACAGCCACGTCGCGCGCAAGTTCGGCGCCGCCGCGGCCGAGACGATGCGGGCGGAGGCCGAGGCCGCCCTCGGCCGCCTCGTCCTCGGGGAGGGCGCGCGGGCAGCACTCCTCACCCACGATGCCGCCCTCAAGGCCGCCGGGCTCAACCCCGGCACGAGTGCAGACCTCACCGTCGCGACCCTGTTTCTCGACGCGCTGCAGAACCTCAAGCTCGACTGTCAGGCGCGAGCAGGCGCAACCTGCCAATAAGTCTTAACCGCAACACGGCTTTCCTTCCGTCGCCGGGACGGAAATGGCCCAAGGTACCGGGCGGGCCGGCTTGTTCGGAGTCCAGCGGCGCTGTAGGGTCCGCCCGCCATCCAGACAACCGGTTCGGCTCCCGCTGAACGCCGACAGCAAGGATGGCGGTGCTGCGCCGCACTGACCTAGCGGCCGGCTAACCTTATCGACACCTGGGAGAAGCCCCACATGGCGACGATCAATAAGGTGATGGTGGGCGAGGCCCTCGTCGGCGACGGCAACGAGGTGGCCCATATCGACCTCATCATCGGCCCGCGCGGCAGCGCCGCCGAGACGGCGTTCTGCAACAGCCTGACCAACAACAAGCACGGCTTCACCAGCCTGCTCGCGGTCGTGGCGCCGAACCTGCCGTGCAAGCCGAACACCCTGCTGTTCAACAAGGTCACGATCAACGACGCCCGCCAGGCGGTCCAGATGTTCGGACCCGCCCAGCACGCCGTCGCCAAGGCGGTGCAGGATTGCGTCGCCGAGGGCATCATCCCGGCGAACGAGGCCGACGACCTGTACATCCTGGTCGGCGTGTTCATCCACTGGGAAGCCGCGGACGACGCCAAGATCGAGAAGTACAACTACGAGGCCACCAAGCTGTCGATCGAGCGCGCCATCAAGGGCACGCCGACCGCCGCCGAGGTCACGCAGCAGTACAAGACCGCCCAGCACCCCTTCGCGGCGAACGTCGCTTAGACAGGAAACCGTCCGGAACAGTCAGCGGCACCTCCCCCGCCGCCCCCGCCGCCTCCGCCGCAGGGTCTGTTCCAGCGACTGGCCTCCATTTTCCTCGGACGCTGAACGCACGATCGGGAGGGCCCTCAGGGGCCCTCCCTTTTTCATTTCCCGGCGCGGGCCGTCCGGGCGCCGCGCGGCGGGCATCGGCTCCGCGGGGCCGCCGGATTCGACACGGTCGTCGGCCGCCCAGCGCATGGGCAGAATCCCGGGGCGGCGCATCTTTGAGCGCCGGCCCCTGAGCGATATCCAGCCTCTCCGCTGTTCCCTTCGGCAGCGTGCTGTAGGGTGAGGCAGGGACGCCCGCGGCAGACGGGCGCCCTGAGGATGCGCGGGACCGGAGGGAGACACACCATGCAGGATGTCGCACGGGCGCCGGATGCGCCGCTGCCGCGGACCGAAAGCACCGCCTGGTGGGCGGCCATGCCCCTCGACCTCTGGGGCGTGGTGCTGGCGGTTATCGCCGCGGGTGCGCTGAAGCTCGCCGGAATCCTGCCCTGACCCCTCCACGCCGCGGTCGCACTCTCGCCAAAGCTCCCGATCACCGTCGCCGGCAAGGGTTTCGCAAGGAACGGCCGGCACGATCCAGGTCCGGACCGACAGCGAATCGATCGCGCGCAGGAGGACGGTTCCATGCTGATGGCCTTCGTCGGACGCCTCGCCCAGTCCTGGCGGGACCTCGTCGCGGAGTTCATGGACCCCTACCGCCCCGAGCTGCACTACATGCGCGGCCCCGGTCCGCGCTGGCGCGAGCGGCATCCCGAGGGCTGAAGTCCCCGCTCATCCGGGCCGGGTGTCGTCCGGGCGCGCCGTCTTGCGCGCCGGTTCCGAATCGGTCCCAGCTCGCGGCTCCGTTCGACGACCGGAGCCCGCCGGTGAGCACAGCGCCCGATCCCGCCCACGAAGACTCCGCCCGAAAGTTCGACGCCTCCCGCGCCGGGGAATACCGGCAGCAGAGCCGCATCGCGCTCGCCGGCTACGAGGCCTGCCACGAGCTCTCCGCCTGCATGCTGGCCGCTGCCCTCGGCGCCGGCCGGGAGGCGCGGATCCTGGTGGCGGGAGCCGGCGGCGGGGCGACCGAGATCGTGACGGCGGCGGCGCTCGAGCCGCGCTGGCGCTTCACCGCGGTCGATCCGTCCGAGCCGATGCTGGCGCTCGCCGTCGCCCGGCTGGCGGAGACCGGCCTGGCGGCGCGGACGGAGGTGGTGCACGGCACGGTCGCCGACCTGCCGGACGAGGCGGCGTTCGACGCCGCGACCCTGATCGGGGTGCTCCACCACCTGCCCGGGGACGAGGCCAAGCGGGCGATCCTGCGGGACATCGCCCGGCGCGTGCGCTCCGGCGCACCGCTGATCCTCGCGGGCAACTACCGGGCCTATGCGAGCGAGCCGCTGCTGCTCGCCGCCTGGGGCGAGCGCTGGCGCCAGCAGGGGGCCGGGCCCGCGGAGGTCGAGGCCAAGCGCGCCAGGATCCTGCAGGGGGCCGATCCGCCCCCGTCCGAGGACGCTGTGGCCGAACTCCTGCGCGAGGGCGGCTTCGCGCCGCCGCTCCGGTTCTTCTCGAGCCTGTTCTGGGGCGCCTGGCTCGCCCGCAGGGTCCCGGACGCGGCCTGAACGGCACGTCCGGGCGGGATGGCTCACCCGGCGACCGCCGCCTCGGCGAGGGTGTCGGGCCGGTCGGAGAGGCGGCTCGCGACCACGAGCCCGATCAGCGCGGAGGCGGCGATGATCAGGGCCGGCGCCGCCGTCCAGCCGGTGGCGCCGATCAGCGCGTTGGCGGCCAGCGGCCCGAGGCCGCTGAGCAGCGTGAAGCCGATGTTGAGCGAGAGCGCGACGCCGCTGAACCGCACCCGGGTCGGAAACAGCCCGGCCAGCAGGTAGGCAAAGCTGCCGTTGGCGCCGGCCACCGCCATGGTGAGGAGCGGCAGCACCAGGAACAGGTTCGCGTCGCCCCGCGCCAGCACCTGGTAGGCGGGAATCACGCCGATCAGGACGACGAGCGCGGAGGCCTGCATCAGCCGGCGCGGCGCCACCCGGTCGGCGAAGAACGAGGCGAAGAGCAGCGAGGCCGACATGGCGAAGAGCGCGAGGTTCATCGCCACCGCCACGGTCTTGGGCGGGTACTTCAGCACCTGGATCAGGTAGGCCGGCATGTGGGCGAACAGGATGCCGTTGAAGCCCGCCGTGAGCGCCACGATGCCGACGCCGAGCAGCACCTGGCCGCGGTGATCGCGCAGCACCTCTCCGACCGGGCTGCGGGCGGCCCGGTGCTGGAGGCGCAGGAATTCCGGCGTCTCCTCCAGGGAGCGCCGCAGCCAGAAGCTCACCAGCCCGACCACGCCGCCGAACAGGAAGGCGAGGCGCCAACCCGACTCGGCCATGGCGGCCGGGGGCAGCACCGATTGCAGGGCGAGGTTGACCAGCGCCGCGAGCAGCACGCCGCCGTTGACGAGACAGAAGACGATGCCGCAGGCGAGCCCCGGGCGGCGCGAGGCGGTCTCGACCACGAAGGTGATGGCGCCGGGGAGTTCCCCGCCGATGCAGAGCCCCTGCACGAAGCGCAGGGTCACGAGGAGCAGGGTCGCCCACACGCCCCACGAGGCGTAGGACGGCACCAGCCCCATGGCGAGGGTGCAGGCCGACATGGTGAAGACGGTGACCACGAACACCGTCTTGCGGCCGTAGCGGTCGCCGAAATGGCTCAGCACCAGACCGCCGAGCGGCCGGGCGAGGTAGCCGACCGCGAACACCGCCAGCGACAGGGTGAGCGCCACCACCGGATCGGTCGCCGGGAAGAACGCCGCGGCGATGTCCTTGGCGAAGATCCCGTAGACGATGAAGTCGTAGTATTCGAGCCCGCCGCCGAGGCTCGCGAGCAGCGTCATTGTCCACTGGCGGCGGGTGAGATCGTGCCCGCCGCTCGAATCCGGTGTCATCGTGGTGCCCTCCGGGGCCTTATCGTTCTTGTGCCCCCGGAGCGCCCCTTAATGCAGTCGGGCCGGCGTCGCTATGTTGCGACCGCTACATCACCGCGCCGATCTGCCAGGGCACGAACTCGGCATCGCCGTAGCCGAACCCTTCCGACTTGGTGCGCTCGCCGGACGCCACGCGCAGGACCGTCTCGAAGATCTGGCGGCCCTTCTCCTCGATCGAGACGCCGTCGAGCACGTCGCCGCAATCGATGTCCATGTCGTCCTGCATCCGCCGGTACATCTCGCTGTTGGTGGCGAGCTTGATCGACGGGGTCGGCTTACAGCCGTAGGCCGAGCCGCGGCCGGTGGTGAAGCACAGCACGTTGGCCCCACCCGCGACCTGCCCGGTGGCGGCCACCGGATCGAAGCCGGGCGTGTCCATGTAGACGAAGCCCTTGGCGGTCACCGGCTCGGCGTAGCGGTAGACGCCGGTCAGCGTGGTCGAGCCGCCCTTGGCGGTGGCGCCCAGCGACTTCTCCAGGATGGTGGTGAGGCCGCCGGCCTTGTTGCCGGGGGAGGGGTTGTTGTTCATCTCGCCGCCGTTGCGGGCGGTGTAGGCCTCCCACCAGTGGATCATCTCGACGAGCTTGTGGCCGATCTCGGGGCTCGCGGCCCGCGCCGTCAGCAGGTGCTCGGCGCCGTAGATCTCCGGCGTCTCGGACAGGATCGCGGTGCCGCCCTCGGCCACCAGCCGGTCGACCGCCGCACCCAGAGCGGGGTTCGCGGTGATGCCCGAATAGCCGTCCGACCCGCCGCATTGCAGCGCCAGCATCAGCTCGGAGGCCGGCACGGTCTCGCGCTTGGCCTTCGCCACGGCGGGCAGCATCTCGCGGAGCGCCGCCACGCCGGCCTCGATGGTGCGGCGCGTGCCGCCGGTATCCTGGATGGTGAAGCTGCGGAAGGTCTCGCTCTCCTCGATGCCGTAGGCGCGCTTCCAGCGGTCGATCTGCAGGCCCTCGCAGCCGAGGCCCACCATGATCACGCCGCCCATGTTGGGGTTGGCGGCGTAGCCCCACAACGTGCGCTTGAGGATGTCGGCGCCCTCGCCCTGGATGTCGTAGCCGCAGCCGGTGCCGTGGGTGAGCGGGATGATGCCGTCGATGCCCGGGAACTCGTCGAGGAGGCCGGAGCGCCGCGCCTCTTCGGCGATGAATCGCGCGACCGTGGCCGAGCAGTTCACCGAGGTCAGCACGCCGACGTAGTTGCGGGTGCCGACCCGGCCGTCGGCCCGGCGGTAGCCCTCGAAGGTGGCGCGCTGGGTCTCCGGCACCATCGCGACGGGACGCGCTTCCTCGCAGAAGCGGTAGTCGCGGGCGAAATCGCCCTTGGCTTCGCCGAGGCCCACATTGTGCTCGTGCACCCACTCGCCCGGGGCGATGGGCCGGTTCGCGAATCCGATGATCTGGCCGAACTTGCGGATCGGCGCGCCCTCGGGAATCGCCACCACCGCGAATTTGTGGCCCCGCGGCACGCGGGCGGAGGCGGTCACGCCCTCGACGGCGGCGCCGGGCACGATCGGGTCCACCGCCACCACGACGTTGTCCTCGTGGCTGAGGCGCACGATGCGGGGGTTGGTGGGGTGGAGCGGGGTGGGGGCGGACATGGGTGGGACCTTCAAAACCTTTATCGAGGTATAATGACGTTCCAAGCGCTTTGGAATTTTGTCAGACCCGGACCCTCAACCTGAGCGCCTGTTTGATCGGGAGGACCGACTTCGAACCCTCCTCGTCATCCTGGGGCCGCGAAGCGGAACCCGGGATCCATAACCGCTGACAGCGCAGAACTCGGTGCAACGCGTTCCGCTTCATCCGGTACCGTCAGCGGTTATGGATCCCGGGTTCTCGCCTTCGGCGAGCCCCAGGATGACGATGGAGAGTTTGAAGTCGTTTCTCCCCACCAAACAGGCTCTGAGGTCGCGGGTGGGACGAATCGACGACGTGCGCGCCCCATCCTCAATGCGCCAACGCCTCCGCCTTGGCCCGCCCGCCCAAGTAGGCCGCGCGGATGTCGTCGTTCGCCCACAGATCCTGCGGTGCGCCGCTGAGCACCAGTTGCCCGGTTTCCAGCACGTAGCCGCGATCGGCGACGGAGAGGCCCATGCGGGCGTTCTGCTCGACGAGGAGCACGGTGGTGCCGCGCCGGCGCACCTCGGCGATGATCGCGAACACCGCCTGGACGATCACCGGGGCCAAGCCCAGCGACGGCTCGTCGAGGAGCAGAATGCGGGGTTTCGCCATCAGCCCCCGGGCGAGCGCCACCATCTGGAGCTGGCCGCCCGAGAGCGTCCAGCCCAGCGCGTCGCCGAAGCGGCGGATGTCGGGGAAGAGCTCGAACATGCCCTCCGCCTCGTCCTTGATCTGGCGGGTCGAGAGTCCCTTCCGGTTGGAGGCGCCGAGCATGATGTTCTCGCGCACCGTGAGGCCCGGGAAGACCCGTCGCCCCTCCGGCACGTGCGCCACGCCGCGGCGCACGATCTCCTCGGGCTTCAGGCCCAGCAGCGACCGGCCCTCGAACAGCACCTCGCCGCCGGCCGGCTTCACCAGGCCCGAGATGGTCTTCAGCGTCGTCGACTTGCCGGCGCCGTTGGAGCCGAGCAGCGTCACGACCTCGCCGGCCTCGACCGAGAACGAGATGCCGCGCACGGCCTCGATCTCGCCGTAGCGCACGGTCAGGTCGCGGATTTCCAGGAGTGCCATGGATGTCTCCTGCTCAGGCCGTCGCGAGGTCGGTCTTGAGGCCGATCATCGGTCCCTCGGTGCTCTCCTGGCCGAGATAGGCCTCGATCACCGCCGGCTCGCGCAAAACCGTGGCGGTCACCCCGTCGGCGATGCGCCGGCCGAAGTTGAGCACCGTGATGTGGCTCGCCACGTCGCTCACCAGCGTCATGTCGTGGTCGATGATCAGGATGGTCAGGCCCTTGGCGGCCATCCGGCGCAGCAGCACGGTGAGCGCGTTCTTCTCGGTCGAGTTGAGGCCCGCCGCCGGCTCGTCGAGGAGGAGCAGCACCGGGTTGCCGGCGAGCGCCCGGGCGATCTCGACCAGGCGCTGGTGGCCGTAGGAGAAGGACGAGATCGGCTCGTCGGCCCGCGCCTCCAGCCCGACGAAGGCGAGAGCGGCGCGCGCCCGCGCCTCCAGCGAGGCGCGGTCCTGGGCGACGATGGCATTGCCCGGCCGCTCGGCGCCGATCACCACGTTCTCGAGCGCGCTCATCGAGCGGAAGAGCCGGATGTTCTGGAACGTCCGCCCGAGGCCCGAGGCCGCGCGCCGGTGCGGCGCGAAGCGGGTGATGTCCTGCCCGTCGAGCCGAACCCTTCCGCCGGTCGGGGTGTAGAGGCCCGACAGCACGTTGAGCGTCGTGGTCTTGCCCGACCCGTTCGGGCCGATCAGCGCGTGGATGCCGCCGCGGGCGACCGTGAAGCTGACCTCGTCCACGGCCTTCAGGCCGCCGAAGTGCTTGGACAGGCCCTCGACCTGGAGCACCGGGACGGCGGAGGCCGCCGCTTGCGTCAGCGTCAGTTCCTGCGCCCGGGGGGCGGCGAGTTTCCTCGGCCGCAGGCGCTTCACCTGGTCGCCGAGGAAGCCCCAGATGCCCTCCGGCATGAACACCACGATCAGGATGACGGCGAGCCCGTAGATCGCCAGGTAGAGGCCGGGGATCTCCTTGAGGAACCGCAGCCATTCCGGGATCAGGATCAGGAGCCCGGTGCCGATCACCGCGCCGACCGGCGAGCCGACGCCGCCCAAGAGCGCCATGGTGAGGAACACCACCGACTCGGCGAAGGAGAACTGGTCCGGGCTGATATACGTGAAGCTGCCGGCAAACAGCCCGCCGCCCAACCCCGCGAGGAGCGCCCCGATGGCGAAGGCCGCCACCTTGGTGCGGTAGATGTCGATGCCGGTGACGCCCGCCGCCAGTTCGTTGTCGCGCACCGCCCGCATGGCGCGGCCGAGCCGGGTCCTGGGCATCCGCCACACCGCGTAGGCGACCGCCGCCAGCACGACGATGCAGAGCGCGAGGTAGCTCTGGCCGTCGGTGAACAGGCCCGGCCGCTTGATGTTCGGCACGCCGTCCGGTCCGTGGGTGACGGGAATCCAGTTGATCATGATCAGCGTCAGGATCTGCTGGAACGAGATCGTCACCATGGCGAGGTAGTGGCCGCCGAGCCGCAGGGTCGAGGCACCCAGGACAGCGCCGAGGACGAGCGCGAGCGCGAGACCGATCGGCAGGCAGAGCCAGAAGCTGATCCCGAGATCGACCGTGCCGAGGCCGACCGCGTAGGCGCCGATGCCGAAGAAGGCGGCCTGGGCGAGGTTGATCTGCCCGCACAGCCCCAGCACGACGGTGAGCCCGATGACCGCGATGGCGTAGGTCGCGGCCTGCATCAGGATGTTGAGCACGTAGCCGCTGAACGGCGTCGTGGCGGCGAGGAACACCGCGACCGCGACCAATGCGACGTAGGCGAGAGTGCCGACGGGGAAGCGGCGGGCGGGAGCCACGGACGCCGGGTCCGCCGCGACGGGGCGAGGGGAGCCGGTCATGCTTTCTCCGCGATGCGTTCGCCGAAGATGCCCTGCGGGCGCAGGGCCAGGAAGGCGACGAGGACGATGAACGCGAAGGCGTCCTTGTAGGGCACCGAAATGTAGGCCGCGCCGAAGGTCTCGATGATGCCGAGAGCGAGCCCGCCGATGATGGCGCCCGTGACGTCGCCGAACCCGCCGATGATGGTGGCGGCAAACGCCTTCAGCGCGATGGTGGCGCCCATCTGGATCGACACGAACAGCACGGGTGCCACCAGGATGCCGGCGATGCCGCCCAGCACCGCGCTGTACACGAAGGTCAGCATGATCATCCCGGCGACCGGGATGCCGAGCAGTGCCGCCATCTCCTTGTCCTGGGAGGTCGCCTGGAGCTTCTTGCCGATCAGGGTGTGCTCGAAGAACCAGTACTGGAACGCCACCAGCACCGCGGTCACGGCGATGATCAGCAGGTACTGGGTGTCGAGGTAGACCGGGCCGACCAGGAAGCCTTGCGTCTCGAAGACCGGCGGCAGCACCTGCGGCTGCGGCCCGTAGAGCGCGAGCGTGGTGTTGGCGAGGAAGATCGAGGCGCCGATGGTCGAGATGATCACCGGCAGGTAGGTGCGGTGGCGCAACGGATAATAGACGCCGAGGTTGAACAGGGCGCCGAGCGCCGCCATGCCGCCGATGGCGAGCAGGAAGGACAGCCAGTACGGCCATTGCAGGTCGACGGCGAAGACCACCATCAGGAAGGCGGCCACCATCGAGAACTCGCCTTGCGCGAAGTTCACCACGTTGGTGGCGCGGAAGATCAGCACGAAGCCGAGCGCCACGAGCGCGTAGACGGCGCCGATGCCGATCCCCGTGAAGAGAAGCTGGAGGATGAGGTCCATGCGGGCCCGCCCCGATCGGATGAGAAGGGTCGTGCCGCCGCGCGTCTTGTCGAGACTCTTGCAGCGGCCGAGACGGCGTCGGGACGGCGCGTCGCCGTCCCGCTCGGGGTCTTCCGAAGGTCAGGCCTTGTAGAAGTCGATGCGCTTGTCGAAGACGATGTTGCCCTTGTCGTTGCGCACCACGTTGTAGCCGTGCAGGCCGTCGCCGTTCTGATCGAAGTTGTAGGTGCCCTCGGCGCCCTCGTGCCCGCGGATGGCGAGGAGTGCCTCGCGGATCGCCTTCGGGTCGGTCTTGCCGGCGGCGTTGATGGCCTTCGCCAGCACCGTCACGGCGTCGAAGGTCCAGGAGGACTGGTTGTCGGGGGCGAGCTTCATCACGCCCCGGTAGGCCTTGCCGAAGTTGCGCGCCGCGTCGCTCGATTCTTCCGCGTAATCCGCCACCCCGTAGGTGTTGTAGAGCGACGGCCCGGCGAGCTTGAGCGCCGTGACGTTGACGATCGAGGCCGAGCCGACCCAGGGCGCCTGCACGCCGAGCTGGCGCAGTTGGCGGGCGAAGATGCCGAGGTCGTTCTCGAAGGTGAAGTACGAGCCGATCACGTCGGCGCCGGACTGGCGGATCGCCAGCACGACGGGCGTGAAGTCCTGGCTCTGGTTGGTGTAGCCCTGGTCGAGGGCCACCGTGGCGCCGGCCTTGCCCAGAGCCTCCGTCAGCGCCTTGGCGCCGCTGGTGCCGAAGGCGTCGGTCGAGTGGATGATCGCCCACTTCTTCTTGGCGAGCGTGGTCACGCCGTACTCGGCGATGACCCGGGCCGAGAAGCTGTCGTTCGGGCGGAAGCGGAACAGCCAGGGATTGCCGAGCTGGGTCAGCACCGGATCGGTGCCGCCGAAGGCCACGGGCTTTCCGGTCTTGAGGATGTCCGGCGCCATGGCGTGGTTCTGGGTCGAGCGGATCGAGCCGAGGAACGCCACGAGGTCGGGTTGCGAGGCGAGCTTCGAGAAGGCCAGCACCGCGCCCGGATTGGTGGTCTGGTCGTCCTCGGTGACGAGCTCCAGCGGCTTGCCGAGCACGCCGCCGGCCTTGTTGACGGCCTCGAGCGCGATCTTGGCGCCGTTGAGGGCGAAGCGGCCGGCATCCGCCCCGGGTCCGGTGACCGGCAGCACCATGCCAATCCGCACCGTGCCGCCCTGGGCGCTCGCGGGCCGGATGATCGACGGCGCGACGACGCCGGCGGCCGCGACCGTGGCCGCACTCTTCAGGAAAACGCGACGCGTCGTCCTCATCGGCATGTTCCTCCCGTGGGAATTGGCCGATGCTTCGAGGCCCGGCCTTGGCTCGGATGAGACACCGGCAGCGCTGCCATGTCCATCCCCAACGCCGACGGCCCGGGATTAAAATTGCCGGGCCTGATCTGCGCCGGACGCCCTCGACCTGCGGCCGCGGCGCGGCCATTCTCCCGCGCGCCAGACCGTGCGGCCGTCTCGACCGGCTGCCGGGACCAAGAAACCCAGAACCAAGAAACCGGGAGGATTCTTCCATGCAGATCTCAGCCAGCGGCCTGACCGCCTACGTGCGGGACATCTTTTCCCACGCCGGCTGCTCGGAGGCGGAGGCCGAGCGGATCGGCCGCTACCTCGTCGCCGCCAACCTGACCGGGCACGACAGCCACGGCGTCATCCGGGTGCCGCGCTACGTCTCCTGGCTGCAGGAGGGCGAGGTCGAGGCCGACAAGACCCCCGAGGTGGTGACCGACGGCCCGGCCTTCGCGCTGGTCGACGCGCATTACGGCTTCGGCCAGACCGCCGGGCCGTTCGCGACCGAGCTCGGCATCCGCAAGGCGCGGGAGAACGGCGTCGCCATCGTGGCGTTGCGGCATGCCGGCCATCTCGGCCGCATCGGCGAGTGGGCCGAGCAGGCCGCCGCCGCCGGCCTCGTCTCGGTGCATTTCGTCAACGTGGCCGGCAGCCTCCTCGTCGCGCCGTTCGGCTCGGTCGACCGGCGCTTCTCGACCGCGCCCTTCGCGGCCGGCTTCCCGGTCCAGGGCGCCGAGCCGGTGATCCTCGACTTCGCCACCTCGGCGGTGGCCGAGGGCAAGGTGCTGGTCGCCTCGCAGGGCGGCAAGGCGCTGCCCGAGGGCGTGCTGATCGAGCCGGACGGGCGCCTCTCGTCCGACCCCGCGACGCTCTACGGCCCCCTCGACGGTCCGGAGCGCGACAACCTCAAGGGTGCGGGCGCGATCCGGGCCTTCGGCGAGCACAAGGGCTCGGGTCTGGCCCTGCTATGCGAGCTGCTCGCCGGGGTGCTCACCGGATCGGGCACGGCGGGGCCGGGGCCGCGGCGGTTCTGCAACGGGATGCTGTCGCTCTACATGACCCCGGAGGCCTTCGGCTCGCAGGACGCGATGGTGCAGGAGACCCGCGCCTATCTCGACTTCTTCAAGGGCGCGCGGCCGGTGCCGGGCGGCGAGGTGCTGCTGCCGGGCGAGCCGGAGCGGCGCACCCGCGCCAGGCGCCTGGCGGACGGCGTGCCGCTGCCCGATCCGGTGTGGGAGACCCTGCTGGCGGCAGGACGGCCGTTCGGGTTGGATGGGGAGGCGTATCGCACATAGCTCAGCGGATCCGAGCGGTCCTCATTGGGCCGCCCAATCCTCGATGACGAGACCGGGCACTCGGCTGAACTCACCGACATTGCCGGTCACGAGCGTAAGGTTCGCCGCGAGCGCGTGCGCGGCGATCCAGACATCGTTGTTGCCGATCAGCTGCCCTTGTCGTCCGAGCGTGGCCCGGATTTCACCATAGCGGCGGCCGGTTTCCTGGGGCTCGGCGATCTCGATCGGAACGACCGCGACCAGCCGGGCGAGGACTGCGAAAGCGTTGTCCCGGTCCGCGCTCTTCTCCGCCCCAAAGCACAGCTCGCCGTAAGTGACTGGCGACATGACGGCTTCGCCGATGCGGAGTGCCGTCAACCGAGCGACGACCGAGCGTGGCCGCCGGCGCCTGAGCGCGATGATGACGTTCGTATCGAGGAGGTAGCGAGGCTTCACAGGCCCTCGCGCTCCTGCGGCGGCCCATCCTGCAGATCGATCAGCATGTCGGCGGGCATGTCGTCGATGATGTCGAGGAGCACGGAGAGATTGGCCGGGCGCTCGCGCAGGACGACTTCGTCGCCACGACGAAAAATCTCGACCTCGCTGCCGTCGAATCGGAACTCTCGCGGCAGTCTGACGGCCTGGCTGCCTCCAGACATGAAGAGCTTGGCGACAGTCATGATGCCTCCGTATATACCCGACATATATACATCGGCCGTCCGATCGCCACAACGGCGGTCGGCTCGTAGAAAACAGCGAGACACCGCGCCCCGCTTCCGTACAATCCCCTCCGTCCGGCACGAAGACCGGACGGGAGGAGACGAGTGATGAACCGACGTGACGTCCTCGCGGGCGCCGCCGCCCTGGCTGCAACCACGGTCGCGGCGCGGGCCGAAAGGCTGCCCCTCGGCGACCTGCCGGGCACCCGCTATCCCGACCCGCGGGTCGAGGCCCTGGACAAGCGCTTCCGCTACAAGGTCGGCAACGCCGCCATCGAGCGCATCGCCACCGGCTTCCGCTGGGCCGAGGGGCCGGTCTACTTCCGGGACGGCGGCTACCTGCTGTGGAGCGACATACCGAACAACCGGATCATGCGCTGGCTCGAGAACGGCCATGTCAGCGTCTACCGGGCGAATGCCAACTACTCGAACGGCAACACTCGCGACCGGCAGGGGCGGCTGATCACCTGCGAGCACGACACCCGCCGGGTGACCCGCACCGAGCCCGACGGCAAGATCACGGTGCTGATCGACCGGTTCGACGGCAAGCCGCTCAACGCCCCCAACGACGTGGTGGTGGCGTCCGACAACGCGATCTGGTTCACCGATCCGGGCTACGGCATCGACGGGTTCTACGAGGGCCACAAGGACAAGGCGGAGTTGCCGACCCGGGTCTACCGCCTCGATCCCGCGACCGGCCAGGCCAAGGTGGCGGCGGAGGGCATCGACCGGCCGAACGGGCTCGCCTTCTCGCCCGACGAAAAGATCCTCTACGTCGTCGATTCCGGCGCCACCCATGGCGGGCGGGCCAACATCCGCGCCTTCACCGTCGAGGGCGACCGCCTCACCGGCGACCGGGTGTTCGCGGAGGGCTTCGCGCCGGGCTTCACCGACGGGGTGCGCACCGACGTCGACGGCAACGTCTGGTGCTCGATGGGCTGGGCCGACCCGAAGGAGGACGGGGTGCGCTGCTACGCGCCGTCGGGCGACCTGATCGGCAAGATCCACCTGCCCGAGACCTGCGCCAACCTGTGCTTCGGCGGGCCGAAAAAGAACCGGCTGTTCATGGCGGCGAGCACGTCGATCTACGCGGTGTACGTCGAGACGCAGGGCGCGATGGTGCCGTAACGGTCTCGAAGACGGCTCGAAAGGGGCGGCGCGAAGACGGTCGTAGAAGGCTCACGGACCGCGACCGCCCGGTCTCCCTCCGCTGCGGGCGGGGGCATGTCCCGGCGAGACGGCTACGGGCTCGTCGCAGGACAGGGGGCGAACCCCACGACCCGAGAGCATCGCACGATCGCGACGCGGTCGTGCGATGCTCGAGCGGATTCACGCCGCCCGGTTCGAGCGCTGTCCCCGTCGACGGTCGTGCGTCTCTCCTCCCCGGCCGATCTCGGGCCTGCCCGCGATCGGTCGCACTTGCGGGGAGGGGCGGGCCGGACCCGCGCTCACACCGTCCGCCCCCCGTCGATCGGCATCTCCACGCCGGTGATGAACTCCGCCTCGTCGGAGGCGAGGAACAGCGCCACGTTGGCGATGTCGGAGGCCCGCGACATCCGGCCGAGCGGGATCGTGGCGACGAACTTGGCGCGGTTCTCCGGGGTATCGGGCACGCCCATGAAGGCTTCGAGCAGGCCGGTCTCGCCCATCACCGGGCAGAGCGCGTTGACGCG
This sequence comes from Methylobacterium ajmalii, assembly GCF_016613415.1. Lineage (GTDB taxonomy): Bacteria > Pseudomonadota > Alphaproteobacteria > Rhizobiales > Beijerinckiaceae > Methylobacterium > Methylobacterium ajmalii. The sequence goes on from NZ_JACWCT010000008.1 coordinate 32,714, forward strand.
GATCTTCCAGGGCGCCAGCTCGACGGCGAGCGACTTCGACATCAGGTTCACCGCGCCCTTCGAGGCGTTGTACCAGGTCAGGCCGGGACGGGGCCGGATGCCGGCGGTCGAGCCGACGTTGAGGATCACGCCGCCGCCGTTGTCGCGCATCGCGGGCGCCAGCGCCCGGACGAAGTGGAAGATCGACTTCACGTTGACCCGGAAGACCCGGTCGAAGGCCTCCTCGTCGACATCCATCAGCGGCTGGTTGCGATGGGTGGTGCCGGCGTTGTTGACGAGGATGTGGGGCGTGCCGAAGGCCTCGGTGGTGCGCGCGACCGCCGCCTTCACGTCCTCGGCGCTGCCGACATCGGCCGCGATGGCGATGGCCGACGCGCCGATCTCCCTCGCGACGCGCTCGGCGGCGTCGCCCCGCAGGTCGAGCACCGCGACCTTGGCGCCCTCCGCGGCGTAGCGCCTGGCGATGCCCTCGCCGAAGCCGCCGCCGCCGCCGGTGACGATCGCGACCTTGCCGTTGAGCCTCATGGGGAACACTCCTTGAATGTCAGGCGGCCGAGATCTCGCCGCGCTCGATCTGGACGGTGGTGTCGACGAGCGCCCGCAGCAGGTCCGGGCTGCTCTCGGTGATGAGGATCGCGACGTCGGGGAGGGCGGCGCGCAGGCGGGCCAGCGCCTCGGCGTAGCGGAGCGCCAGCGCCGGGGCGAGGCCCTGGAACGGCTCGTCGAGAAGGACCGCCCTGGTGCCGACCATGAGGGCGCGGCCGAGCGCCACCATCTTGCCCTGGCCGCCCGACAGGCCCGCCGCCTTGCGGGGCGCGAAGTCCTTGAGCTCGGGCAGAAGCGCGTAGACGGAATCCAGCCGCCGCGAGACCTCCGCCTTCGGGAGCCCGAGCACCTGGGCCGGCAGGAGCAGGTTGTCCTGCACCGTGAAGCTGCCGAACAGCTTGCGCTCCTCCGGCGCGTAGCCGATGCCGAGTCGTGCCCGGTGATGGGCCGGCACGGTGCCGGCCTCCCGCCCGTCGAGGACGAGCCGGCCGGCCTGGAGCGGCAGAAGCCCCATCAGGGCGCGGAGCGTCGTGGTCTTGCCGGCGCCGTTGCGGCCGATCAGCGCCACGCGGCCGCCCGGCGGCACGGCGAGCGAGACGCCGCGCAGCACCGGCGCGCCGGCGATCGCGACCGCCGCTCCCTCAAGCCGCAGCATGGGTGCCTCCGTTCGGCGCGATGCCGATCACCGTACGCTGCACCTCCGGATCGTTGAGGATCCGGGACGGGGGCCCGAGCGCCGCGATCTTGCCCTGGCCCCACACCGCCACCCGGTCGGCGAAGCGCCCGACCACCTCCATGTCGTGCTCCACGAACACCGCCGTCACGCCCGCCTCGCGCAGGACCCGCACCAGGGTCTCGACGATCGCCATCTTCTCCGCCGCGGCGACGCCGCTCGTCGGCTCGTCCATCAGCAGGAGGCGGGGGCGGAGCGCCACCGCCATGGCGATGTCGACGAGCTTGCGTGCGCCCTCGTTGAGGGCGTCGGCCCGCACGTCGGTGATGCGGGTGAGGCCGAAGCGCGCGATCAGCTCCGCCGCCTCGTCGCGAAAGCGCGGGCGCAAGAGCGGGGTGAGCACCGACCACACGCCCTCGCGGGCAGCGACCGCGAGCGCCACGTTCTGCAGCACGGTGTGCTCGGTGAAGAGCTGCGGCAGCTGGAAGCTGCGCGCGACCCCGAGCCCGACGATGCGCCGCGGCGACAGGCCGAGGATCGGCTTGCCCTCGAAGGCGATCGAGCCGCCTTGGGGCTTCAAGTAGCCGGTCGTCATGTTGATGAAGGTGGTCTTGCCGGCGCCGTTCGGGCCGATGATCGCCAGGAACTCGCCGGCCTCGACGTCGAGGTCGATCCCGTCCGCGGCCTTGAGCCCGCCGAAGGCGAGGCGCAGGTCGCGGGCCTGGAGCAGCGCGGTCATGCGGCCCTCCGGCGGCTCGTGATCATCCCCCACAGCCCGCCCGGCGCGAACACGATGACGGCGAGCAGCACGAGGCCGAGCACCAGCTGCCAGGCATTGGCGAAGGTCGCCGCCGCGTAGACCCGGGTCAGCTCGTAGGCGGCCGCCCCCAGGAACGGCCCCAGCACGCTGCCGGCCCCGCCGAGGATCGCGATGAAGACGAGCTCTCCGGACGTGGTCCAGTAGCTGAGCGCCGGGGTGACGTGCCGGGTGGTGAGCGCGATGATCGCGCCGGCAAACCCCGCCATCACGGCCGAGGCGACGTAGGCCGCGAGCAGCACGCGCTTCGGGGACACGCCCATGAAGTCGAGCCGGGTCTCGCGTGTCTTGATGCCGGCGAGCGCTTCCCCGAGCGGGGAGGCGAGCGCCACCCGCACGAGCGCGCCGCAGGCGAGGGCGAGCACCAGCGCCATGCCCAGCACCGTCCACTCGCCGGCTTCCCCCGCGAGCGGCCGGCCGAGGAACGTGACGGGCGGGAGCCGGATGCCGTCGGCGCCGTGGGTCAGCGCGTAGAACTTCTCCAGCACCGAGTAGAACACCATGCTGAGCGCGAGATTCAGCATGCCGAAGAAGATCTCGCGGTAGCGCACCACGAACAGGCCGATCAGCAGGCCGACGATCCCGGCGAGCAGGGCCGCGGCGGGAAGCAGCAGCAGGGCCTCCGGCACCACGACGGCGCCGAACGCCACCGTGTAGGCGGCGAGCGCGAGGTAGAGCGCGTGGCCGAAGCTGACCTGGCCGGCCCGCAGCAGCAGCAGGATGCCGAGCACGGCGAGCCCCTTGGCGAGCGCGATGGTGAGCACGAAGCGCAGCCACGGCACCGCGTAGGCGAGAGCGAGGATCAGGGCGGCGCCGGCCAAGGCCAGCAGGGTCTCGGAGCGGCGGGTCATCGCGCGGCGCCTCCGTGCCAGGAAATGCAGGTCATATCCGCCGGGTCTCCGCCACGCCGAACAGGCCTTGGGGCCGGAACAGCAGCACCGCCACCATGATGGCGTAGGGCACCACCACCTCGAATTCGGGCGCGACGTAGACCGCGAAGGACCGGCCGAGGCCGATCAGCAGGGCCGCCACCGCCGCGCCCTCGATCTGGCCGAGGCCCGCCGTCGCCACCACCGCGAAGGAGAGGACGATGGTCGAGGCGCCCACCCCCGGCACCAGCGACACGGTGGGGGCGGCGAGCGCGCCGCCGAGCGCCGCGAGCGCCGCCCCGACCGTGAAGGTCAGCATCGTCACCTTGGCGGCGTCGATCCCCATGGCCCGGGCCGCCTCGCGGTCGATCGTGACCGCCACGACCATCCGGCCGGTGAGCGTGTAGCGCAGCACGGTGGCGAGGATCGCCAGCGTCGCGAGGGCGACACCCGGCAGCACGTAGAGCTGGTAGGCGGTGAACGGGATGACGTCCTGGCCGAACGGCACGTCGACGGTGCCGAGCCACTTCAGCGGCGCGTCGAACACCACCGGCTGCACGCCCCAGACCAGCTTCTGCAGGTCCTCCAGGATCATGAACAGCGCGAAGGTGACGAGGAGCTGCAGCACCGGCTCGCGGTCCTGCATCCGGCGCAGCAGCAGCCGCTCGATCACCGGCCCGAGCGCGACGCCGACGAGGACCGCCGCCGCGAGCAGGATCGGCAGGCCGAGCCAGGGCGGCGCGCCGAGCGAGGTCGCGAACAGCCCGATCGAGGCCGCCGCGTAGCCGCCGATGGCGTAGAGGCTGCCATGGGCGACGTTGAGCACCCGCAGCACGCCGAACACCAGGTTCAGCCCCACCGCCACCATGAAGACGGCGGCGGCGTAGGACAGCCCGTCGAGCAGGGCCAGCCCGACGAGGATCCCGTTATCGGAGAGCCAAGCCATCGATAGCCAAGCCATCAGCTCTTGAAGGCCTGCGCCTGCGGGAGCTTGGCCACGATGTCGGGGGTCAGCGTCTTGAGCCAGTCGGCGCTCTTCTGGCCGACCGGCGTCGTCACGGACTCGGCCGGGAACACGACCATGTCGGTGAGCACCGGGAACGGATACTTGTCGGAGTGCAGCGTCGTGCCGATGAGCTGGTTCTCGAGCCCCTGGCCGTCCTCGCGGATGCGCACGCTGGCGGTGGGCGAGGGGAATTCGAGGCCCTTGAAGGCGGCGGCGAGCTCCGCATCGGTCGGCCAGCCGCCGCCCTTCGCCGCCACCGCCTTCTCGATGCCGGCCTTCATCGCCGAGACGGCCTGGGCCATGTGGAAGCACGGATAGATCGGCCAGGCATTGTACTTGGCGCGGTAGGATTCGCTGAAGCGCTTCAGCCGCTCCGGATCGGTCGGGGAGGGGTGCAGGAACCAGTGGTCGCCGCGCGCGCCGACGATGTGGCCGGCCGGCAGCGCCTTGCCGACCCGCTGGAGCGAGGATTCGGCGAGCGGCATCACGAAGGTCGCGCGCTCGAACAGCTTGCGGTCCGAGGCCTGGCGGATCAGCGCGTCGAGGTCGCCGCCCCAGGAGGTCGACAGCACCACGTCGGGCCGCAGCGCCAGCACGCGGGTGATCTCGGTCGAGAAGTCAGTGGCGCCGAAGCGCGGAAACAGCTCGGCCGAGACCTTCACCCCGGGCTTCAGGGTGTTCATCGCGGTGCGGAAGATGTCCCAGGAATCGCGGCCCCAGGCGTAGTCCTGGTTGATCACCGCGATCGACTTGAAGTCGGGCTTGACCTTCAGGAGGTAGAGCAGCGCCGCCAGGATCTCCGGCGTCGCGTTGGCCTGGGTGCGGAAGGCGTAAGAGTAGCGATTGTCCTCGAAGATGCGCTGGGTGCCGCAATCCCACAGCAGCGTCGGGCGCTTCAGCTCGTCGGCGAGCGGCGCGCAGGCGATGCAGTCGGCCGACGAGATCGCCGCGAAGATCAGGTGCACGCCCTCCGACTGGACGAGGCGGCGATACTCGCCGACGACGTGGTCGACGCCCGGACCCTCGTCGACGAAGATCGGCCGCACCTTCACGCCGGCGATGCCGCCGGCGGCGTTGATCTCGTCGAACAGCATCTCGGCGGTCTGGCGGCCGGGCACGCCGAAGACACTGGCCGGGCCCGACAGGTAGGTGGCGATGCCGACCTTCAGCTCGGCGGGCTTCGCCGCGCCTTGCGCCCAGGCTCCCGCGCCCGGCAGCATCAAGCTTCCCGCCACGGCGCCCGCCCCGATCAGCGCCTCGCGCCGCGTGACGATCCCGTCACGACCCGTCCCGGCCATGCCTTCCTCCCTGACTTCGTGCGCGGGCCGGCCCCTCTGGAACTGGCGTCGGGGGCCTGGCCGCGGGCGGGATCATGGGGGCGCGGTGACCTCCTGTCCAATAGCTTGTTCGCCCACGAGCGAGAGGTTCGAGATATGGGAGTGGGCGGCGCCCTCGCCCGCGGCGGCAGCGGGCCGCCGTAAGGGGAGCGGGTTGTCGTCGTAGATCGCTGCGAGCGTCAGCGTGACGCCGATCTCCGGCAAGTCGACCGACTCGGTACAGGCGGCGGGCGACAAGCCGCCCGCCGGGCTTCGGCGATGCACCGTCACCGCGCGCCGGTCCTGGCGCACCAGCACGACGCACCGGATCGAGGTCACGGCGGCGGAGGCGGCGAGCGTCGAGGCCTGGCGCCGCGGCGTGTCGCTGGGGGAGAGGACCTCGAACACGACGAGCGGTGAGGGCGTCACGCAGAGGTCGTGTCGGCCGTCGTCGGGAGCGACGAGGATATCGGGCGCCACGGTGCGGGCCTCGCCCGGCACCGGCACCTGGCTCGGGCCGGACGGGCGCCAGGGGCTGCCGTGACGACGCCTGTGCTGTCGCAGGCTCTCAACTCTCAACGATGTTGGTCTGGATCCAGTCGTGCCGCCGCGTCGGCTGGGCGTTCATCAGCGGCACCCCGTCGGCCAGCTCCCAGCGCTCCCCGGCCGGCCGCTCGGCGAGGAAGGTCAGGAAGCCGTCGAGGCTCATCGGAGGGTCACGCGTCTCGGCGGCGCGCATGGCGGGCGCTCCCGTACATCCTCGGCGAGGATACCACGTCTCACGCCAGCCGGAACGCCCGCACCAGCACGGCGGCCCGGGCCGGGCGCAGGCTGTGCAGGGTGCCGACGAGCACCAGCCGGTTGAGCCAGGCATGCGGCCCCTCGGGCGCCGTCACCTCGATGGTCGAGAACCGGTAGTCCGGCGCGCCGTCGCGGCCGGGGTCGATCAGGACCTGGTTGCGGACGGTCAGGATCGCCCCGTCCTCGGCCTGCATCTCGTAGAGGGCGTCGAGGCGCCGGACGCCGTCCTTGCGCACGAGCTGCCGGTCGGCGCCGCCGGACAGCACCGTGCCGCGGATCCGCGGCCCCTGGAAGCGCCCGCCGGTGATCGGCACGATGCGGCGCTCGCCGAGCGGGGAGTCGCCGAGGGAGACCAGCGGGGCGATCTCGACCACGGCCTCGTAGACGAATTCCGTGCGCGGCGCCACGAGCGGCAGGTCGGAGAGGGGGCCGGCAGGAGGGGCGGGCGCCTCCGCGGCCGCGGCCGGTCCCGAGAGGCCGAGACCCGCCAAGGCGGCACCGGAGAGTGCGGCACCGGAGACGAGCAGGGCCCGGCGGTCGGGGCGCGGCGCGGCACGGTCCGGCATGGCGATTCTCTCCCTGGTTCTCGTCTCCGACGATCATGCGCCCGCCCGGCAATCGGCGACAATGGGGCAGGCCTCCTGCCGCAGGGTTCCGAACGACGAATCGCCACGGCCGCGCTTGACGGGCTCCACCGGTCCGGGCCGAGTGGCGGACGCGGAGCCGGGCCGGACACGCGACGGCCCGGCGGATCTCCGGGGCAGGGGGGTGCCGATGGGACGTCACGTCAAGCGGAGGGCGCAACCGCGCCGGCCGTTCCTCGGCTCCGCCATGGTTCTCTCCGCCATGGTCCTCTCCGGGCAGGCGCTCGCCGGGCCGCTCGCCTGCGGCGACCTCGCCGGGCTCGCCCGTCCGGACCTGCTCATCGACCGGGCCGAGGCGGTGCCCGCCGGCACCCTGCCGGCCGACAACCCGGCCCGTGCCGCGCTCACCGGGGCAGCGCGGGCGAAGGCGGCGCTCCCGGCCCATTGCCTCGTCGAGGGCACGATCGACCCGCGCACCGGCGTCGGGGGCGTGCCCTACGGCACCGGCTTCCAGCTGCGCCTGCCGGAGGCGTGGAACGGCCGCTTCCTGTTCCAGGGCGGCGGCGGGCTCGACGGGGTGGTCGGCGAAGCTTTGGGCGCGATCCCGGTCTCGGGGGCGACGGCGGCGCCGGCCCTGCTGCGGGGCTACGCCGTGGTCTCGACCGATTCCGGCCATCTCGGCCGCGACAACGCCGACGCCGCCTTCGGCCTCGACCAGCAGGCCCGGATCGACTTCGCCTACGGGGCGGTCGGCACCGTGACGCGGGAGGCCAAGGCGCTGGTCGCGGCCCGCTACGGCCGGCCCCCGGCCAAGGCCTACTTCATGGGCTGCTCCAACGGCGGCCGCTCGGCCCTGATGGCGGCGACGCGGTTTCCCACCGCCTTCGACGGCATCGTCGCCGGTGCCCCGGCCTTCCGCCTGAGCCGGGCCGCCCTCGGCCAGATCTGGGACACGAGGAGCTTCCTCGACGCCGCTCCAAAGGACCCGGAGGGCCGCCCGATCCTGGCCGAGGCGTTGAGCCCCGCCGACCTGACCCTCGTGGCCGACGCGGTGCTCAAGGCCTGCGACGCCGCCGACGGCCTCGCCGACGGGTCGGTCGAGGCGGTCTCCGCCTGCCGCTTCGATCCGGGAAGCCTCGCCTGCCCGGGGGAGAAGCGCGCGACCTGCCTGAAGCCCGCGCAGGTCGAGGCCCTGCGCCGCGCCTTCGAGGGCGCCCGGGACGGGCAGGGCCGCCCGGTCTACGCCTCCTGGGCCTGGGACCCGGGGATCGCGGCGCCGGGCTGGCGAGCCTGGAAGCTCGGCACCTCGCGGACCGGGACGGCGAACGCCCGCAACGTGACGCTCGGGCCGGCCGCGATCGCGAACTACTTCCTCACCCCGCCCGATCCGGGCTTCGACGCGCTGCGCTTCGACTTCGACCGCGACACCCCGCGCATCGCCGAGACCGCCGCCCTCAACGACCCGACCGGCACCTTCCTGTCGACCTTCACGGCCCGCGGCGGGCGGCTCCTCGTCTACCAGGGCGTCGCCGACCCGGTCTTCTCCGCCCGCGACCTCGTCGATCACTGGCAGGAGCTCACCCGCCACAACGGCGGAGCGCAGGACCTGTCGGCCTCGGCGCGGCTCTTCCTGGTGCCGGGCATGACCCATTGCGGCGGCGGGCCGGCGCTGGACGACTTCGATCCCCTGAGCGCGATCGAATCCTGGGTCGAACGGGGCGAGGCCCCCGACCGGCTCATCGCCCGCGGCACGGCCTTCCCGGGCCGCACGCGCCCGCTCTGCCCGTTCCCGCAGGAGGCCCGCTACCAGGGCGGGGAGCCCGACCGCGGCGAGAGCTTCGCCTGCCGGGCGCCCTGACGAACCCGGACGTTTCGCGCGGCGGGCTTAACCCGCCCGCAAGCCCGGCCCGTTACGCAGGAACCTCGCGCGGCGCGGTTCGGAGCGGCGGAATGGCGGCCGGGGCATCTCTCGGCGAGGCGGAGGCCGGCGGCAGTGCCGGCACCGCGCTCGCGGTGTTCGGCGTGCGGATCGCCGCCGCGGGCTGCGCCTTCGTGGCCCAGGTGCTGATGGCCCGGCTGATGGGTGGCGAGGAATACGGGATCTTCGCCACGATCTGGGTCTGGACGGCCCTGCTCGGCCATGCCTCGACCTGGGGCCTGTCCCAGGCCGCCTGCCGCTTCCTGCCGACCTACCGGGCGCAAGGCGCCGCCGGGCCGGAGCGGGGCTTCCTCGTCTTCGGCGCCGTCTTCTCGCTCGCCGCCGCCGCGATCCTGGCGGCTGCGGGCGCCGGCGCGCTCTGGCTCCGGCCCGGCCTCGTCGGGGACGCCTATCGGGCCCCGGCGCTCATCGCCGCGCTCGTGCTGCCGCTCTTCGCGCTGCAGGATTTCTGCGAGGGCGTGGCGCGGGGCCGCAACTGGACGCTGCTCGCGGTCGCACCGCCCTACCTCCTGCGCCAGGGCCTGATCATGGCCTTGATGCTGGCGGCGGTCGGGTTCGGCGCGCCGGCGGAGGCCGGGATCGCCGTCGCCTGCACGCTCGCCGCCACCGCCCTGTCGCTGGCGATCCAGGCCGGGATCCTGGTGCGGCGCCTGTGGGCCGAGCGGCGGCCGGGCCGGGCGCTCTACCCGCGCGGCGAGTGGCTGCGCGCCGCGCTGCCGATGGCGCTGATCGATCTCGCCGGCTCCGGCTTCAACTTCGTCGACGTGCTGGTGCTCGGCTTCCTGCTGCCGCCGGCGGAGGTCGGCGCCTATTTCGCGGCGACGCGGCTGCTGCAATTCGTGGTCTTCGTCCAGTACGCTGCCTCCTCGGTCACCGCGCAGCGCTTCGCGGAGGCGCAAGCCAGGGGCGACCGGCCCGGGCTCGAGGCCCTGGTGCGGCGCTGGTCGCGGCTGACGCTGCTGGCGACGGTCGCGACCGGGCTCGGCGTGGTCGGGGCGGGGCCGTTGCTGCTCGGCCTGTTCGGGCCCGAGTTCCGCGCTGCCCTGCCGCTGCTCGCCATGCTGGTGGCCGGCCACGGGCTCGCCGCCGCCTGCGGGCCGGCGGAGGATCTGCTGACCATGCTGGGGGGCGAGCGCGCCTGCGCGGCGGTGACCGTCGGGCTCCTCGCGGTGGCGGTTCTCCTCACCCTGGCGCTGGTGCCGCTCCTCGGGCTCACCGGCGCGGCGCTGGCCGCGAGCCTCGTCACCGCGGGGCGCGGCGCCGCGCTGGCGCTCCTGGCCCATCGCCGCCTCGGCCTCCTCACCCCGGCCTTCGTCCGATGAACGCGCCCGTGATCCCCCTGCCGACGCCCGAGACGACGACAGAGACGGCGACGACCGCAGCGGCGATGACCTGCACGGTCACGACGCTCGCCGCCCTCTCCCGCAATCCCGCCGCCTGGGACGCCCTGGTGGCCGGCGCCGACCGGCCGACGCCCGACTATTCCCGGCGGGTGATGGAGGCGCATCGCGACCACGGCCTGGCGCCCGCGGACCTGCCCTGCCTGGCGGTGCGGCGCGGCCCGCATCTCGCGGCCTTGCTGCCCTACCGGATCGGGCGCGGGCCCCTCGGGTGGGGCCGGGTCGCGCGGCCCTTCGCATCCCCGTACCTCACCGTGACGGCGCCGCTGGTGGTCGCCGGCCCCGACGGCGCGCCGGCGCTCGCCGCGCTCGCGGCCGGAATGCGCGGCCTCGGCTGCCCGTGGTGGTGGCCGCTCCTTCCCACCGGGGACGGGGCGGGGCCGGCCCTCCTCGCGGCGCTCGCCCGCGACGGCTGGAGCCGGGCGGAGGTGTCCTGCTTCGACCGCCCGGTCCTCGACCGGCGCGCCAGCCACGACGCCTTCCTGAAGGGCCACCCGCACAAGGGCCGGCTCAAGGACCTGCGCCGGCGGCGCCGCCGGCTGGAGGAGGCGGGGCTGCTCGCGGTCGAGGTAGTCGGGCCGGACGGCGACCTCGCGGGCGCGGTGGCGGAATTCCTCGCCCTGGAGAAGCGCGGCTGGAAGGGGCGGGCGGGTACCGCGCTCGCCTGCCGGCCGCAGACCGCGGGCTTTGCCCGCGACGTCTTTCGCGCCGGCGACGGGCCGGTGACGGCGCGCGCCGACCTCCTGCGCCTCGACGGGCGGGTGGTCGCGGCGAGCCTCGCCCTCGTCTGCGGCGGCACCGCCATGCTGCTCAAGACCGCCTACGACGAGGACCTGCGCCAGCTCGCTCCCGGCGTGGTCCTGGAGGCCGAGATCGTCCGGGCCCTGCACGAGACCCGCTTCGCCGAACGGCTCGATTCCGCGACGCTCGCGAGCGCGGTGCTGGACGACCTCTACCCCGAGCGGACCCGCATCGCCGAGACGATGCTCTCGCCCCCGGGCGGCCCGGCGCCTTCGCTGCTCGCCGACCGGGCGAGACGGCAGCACGCCGCCAAGGCCTGGCTCAAGGCGCGGCTCGCCCGCCTGCGCCGGCGCTGAGCCCGGCCTCGCGGGCTGCGTCGGTCCCGGGGACCGCGTCGGTCTCGCGCCAACCGACGCGGGCCTGGGGCCTCGCATCGGTCGAGGCGAAGTAGGGCTTGATGTCGAGGAGCGGCGTGCCGTCGAGGCAGTCGAGCCCGCGCACCCGCAACGAGGCGCCGTCGATCCCGAGGAGTTCCACCACCGAGACGGCGATCGGGTTCGGCCGGGCCGGCGAGCGCAGCGCGAAGGTGCCGCGGGGCGCCGGAGCGTGGCGGGGCTGCTGCGCCACGAGGTTCCGGGGCGCCCGGTCCATCCAGTAGAGCACGATCAGGTGGGTGGTGCCGGACAGCTCCCGCAGGGCGGGGGCGAAACGCGGGTCGACCTCCAGGGTGCAGACCGCGTCCGACTGGGCCGAGTTGCGCGGGCAGTCGGCGCGCGCGGTCCAGGGCGTGCGCACCCGGCCGACGAAGTACAGCCCGGCATCGTAGGCCGCCGGCAGGTCGACCGTCTCCTCGCCCGGGCGCGGGCCGAATTCCGTCTCCGCTGCGCTCATCGCGTCACCTCGCTCCTCGAAACCCGCGGGATCCGGGTCGCCCCGGCGCGGCACCCGGTATAGGCTGGCCCGCAGGGCATCAGGGAGACCGATCGCGTGTTCGCCGACGAGCTGAGACCGATGGAGACGGTGGCCGACCCCGAGACGGCGGTCGATCGCCTGGCGAGCCTGCACACCGCCGCCACCGGGAGCCTGCGGGACGCGCTGAACCGCTTCCTCGCCGAGGGCGTGCCGCCCGACTCGGCCGAGCGGCTGACCTTCCGCTATCCCGAGCTGCGCCTGACCTACCGGCCGACCGGACCGATGCCGCGGATCACCCGCGCCACCGCGAAGTTCCAGGGCCCGGGCGTCTTCTCCACCACCCTGACCCAGCCCGGGCATTTCCGCGCCTACCTGCTCGAGCAGCTGCGCCCGCTGGTGCAGGATTACGGCGCCACGATCGAGGTGGGCCTGAGCGCCCAGGAGATCCCATACCCCTACGTCGTCGAGCCTGGGGCGGAGCTCGCCCGCGGCGTCACGTCGAGCGACCTCGCACGCCACTTCCCGACCCCGATGCTGTCGAGCGTCGGCGACGAGATCGCCGACGGGCTGTGGCTCGACACCGACGACGAGGCGCGCCCGCTCGCCCTGTTCGACGGGCCGCGGGTCGATTACTCGCTGCGCCGCCTCGTGCACTATACCGGGGCCGACTGGCGCCAGATCCAGCCCTGGATCCTGCTCACCAACTACCACCGCTACGTCGACCAGTTCGTGCGCGTCGGCCTCAAGGCGCTCGTCGCCGAGCCGGAGCGCTACGCCCGCCTGGTCCTGCCCGGCGGCGTCTCGGTCGAGGCCGGGGAGGCGGCGGGCATCGAGGCCGACGCGCTCATCGCCGCCTCGCCCTGGCACCGGTTCCAGATGCCGGCCTACCACCTCGTCGCCCGGGACGGGCAGGGCACCAGCCTCGTCAACATCGGCGTCGGGCCGTCGAACGCGAAGACCATCACCGACCATCTCGCGGTGCTGCGGCCGCATTGCTGGCTGATGGTCGGCCATTGCGGGGGCCTGCGCCAGTCGCAGACCATCGGCGACTACGTGCTGGCCCACGGCTACCTGCGCCGCGACCGGATCCTCGACGAGCTGGTGCCGCCCGACGTGCCGATCCCGGCGCTCGCCGAGGTCCAGGTCGCGCTCCAGGAGGCCGCCGCCAGCGTCACCGGCGAGCGGGCCGAGGCCCTGAAGCAGCGCCTGCGCACCGGCACCGTCGTCACCTACGACGACCGCAACTGGGAGCTGCGCTGGTCGCAGGAGCGGCGGCGGATCAACCTGTCGCGGGCGATCGGCGTCGACATGGAGAGCGGCACCATCGCGGCGCAGGGCTACCGCCTGCGGGTGCCCTACGGCACGCTGCTCTGCGTCTCCGACAAGCCGCTGCACGGCGAGATCAAGCTGCCGGGCGCCGCCAACGCCTTCTACGAGCGGGCGGTGGGCGAGCACCTGCTGATCGGGCTCGCCACCCTCGACGCCCTGCGGCGCAACCGGCACGGCCTGCACTCGCGCAAGCTGCGCAGCTTCGACGAGCCGCCGTTCCGGTAACGGTGACCCGCCGCATGGCCGCCCTGCCGATCTCGAACAGCCGCCACGTCGCCGTGGCGGAGGGCGACGCGACCCGCGTCGTCGCGGTGGCCGACCTCGCCGCCTCCCTCGGGGCCGAGGCGCTGATCCGCCTGCACGAGGCGGATTTCGCCGCGCTCGCGGCGGTCGGCCGGGACCTCGTCCACTTCAACCTCGAGCGCACGATCAACCGGGCCGGCACCCGTTACGCGCTGGTGCCGATCGTCCGGCCCGGGCGGCGCCGGCCCGGCGGGCCGGAGGAGCTGCCGGTCCTCGACCCGACCCGGTTCCGCACCGGCCTGTGCGTCGCGGTGCGCCAGGGCGTGCCGGTGGCCGAGGTACCGGCGCCGCTGTTCGCGATCTCGCTGCCGACGATCCGGGATGCCGACGCCCTCGCGGCGGCCCTGGTGCGCCGCTACGCCGAGCTGTTTCCCGATCTCGGCCCGGCCGAGATCGTCGGGCGGGGCTGCGCGGTCACGCGGCTGCGGCTCGACCGGCCCTGACAAGACTCCGCGCGCCGCGCGCAAGTCCACGGAGGCCGTTCCGGCGCGGCGCAGACCGGGATCGTCCAGTCGATCGATGACTTTCCCGGCCCGATCGTCCACTACCGAATGATTCGGCAGGTGTATTTTACCGGTTCGCAACCGTGAGACCGGCACGGTGGCCCCGTCGCGATCGGATGCGGGCCCTCCATGCTGCAGACCGCCGGAACCCTGCTCGCCCTGCATGACGGGCGGCTCATCGGCCTGTCGGTCCTGATCGGCGTGCTCGCCTCGATCACCATGGTCGACCTGCTGCAGCACGCCCGCGCCGCCGCCGGCACCAGCCGGGGAATCTGGCTCTCGACCGCCGCGGTCGCCGGCGGGTTCGGGCTGTGGGCGAGCCAGGTCATCGCCCAGGCCTCGATCCGCCCGGCCGCCGACCTCCTGCGCCACGGCGGGATCCTGCTCCTCGCCCTCGTCCTGATGGTCGGCCTCGCCGGGACCGGCCTGCGGGCCGCCGTCTCGGCCCCGCGCCGGGTCGGGCCGGCGCTCGGCGGTCTCCTCCTGGGCTCCGGCCTCGCGGCGG
>NZ_JACWCT010000008.1:47017-63830 GCF_016613415.1 Methylobacterium ajmalii
TCGGTGCCGCCGTGGCGGCGAGCCTGGCGGGCGCGGGGTCGCCGGCGTGGCTGGCGGCCCTCGGCCTCGCGGCTGCGGGCGCCGTCGCCCTGTCCGGCCTCACCCTCTCCCTGAGCCTGCGGGAGAGCCCGGCGGGCCGCATGATCGGCGCGGTGATCCTGGCCGGCGCGGGCGCGCTGCCGCACGTCGCCGGGCTCGCCGCCGCCGGCGGCCGGATCGCGCCCGTTCCCGTCGACGGCGAATTCGCCGCCTCGCTGGGCTTTGCCAGCCTGACGCTCCTCGTCCTCGTCTTCGCGGGCCTGACCCTCGACGGGCGGATGCGCCGCCGGCGCGAGGCGCAGGAACTGATGCACAGCCTCGCGGATGCCGCGGTCGAGGGGCTGGCGGTGGTCGAGGCGGGCCGCATCGTCACCGTCAACACCAGCCTCGCCGAGCTGATCGGCCGGGCGCCGGCCGCGCTGGTCGGCCGGTCGATCGCCGAGATCCTGCCCGCGGCGACGATGCGCCAGCTCGATGCCGGCCCGGTCGGGCGGGTCGTCGAGGCCGAGCTGACCGGGGCGGACGGGACGACGCGGCCGGTCGACGTGATCCGCCGCCCGCTCGGCAGCCGGCCCTGCCACGCCATCGCGTTCCGCGACCTGCGGGCGCGGCGCGAGGCCGAGCGGCACATCGCGTTCCTGGCCCATCACGACACCCTCACGGGGCTTCCCAACCGCGCGACCTTCCGCGCCCGCCTGGACGAGGCGATCGCCGCGTCGCGGGATTCCGGCCGGATGGTGGCGGTGCTCTGTCTCGACCTCGACCGGTTCAAGGACGTCAACGACCTCTACGGCCACGCCATGGGCGACGGTCTGCTGCAGGCCCTGGCGCGCTGGACCGCGCCGTCGCTCGGGCCGCGCCAGGTCATGGCGCGCCTGGGCGGCGACGAGTTCGCGATCCTGATGCCGGGCGTCTCGGGCGCGGCGGAGGCGGGCCGGCTCGCCGAGGAGATCCTGCGGGTGATCCGGGAGGGCAACGCCCGGGCGGGGAACGGGCCGCTCCTGGCGACCAGCATCGGCATCGCGCTCTGCCCGGACGACGCGCAGGACGGCCAGACCCTGCTCAACCACGCCGATGCCGCGCTCTACTGCGCCAAGAGCCGGGGGCGGGGAACCTTCCACTTCTTCGAGCCGGTCCTGGCCGCGCGGATCCGCGACCGCCGCGCCCTAGAGCACGACCTGCGCCACGCCGTGGAGCGGGGCGAGCTGCAGATGGTCTACCAGCCGCAGACCCGCGTCGAGAGCGGCGCGATCGTGGGCTTCGAGGCGCTGCTGCGCTGGCACCATCCCGAGCGCGGCGCCGTCTCGCCCGAGCTGTTCATCCCGATCGCCGAGGAGACCGGCAGCATCCTCGCCATCGGCGAGTGGGTGCTGCGCGAGAGCTGCCGGGAGGCCGCCTCCTGGGACAAGCCGCTGCGCATCGCCGTCAACGTCTCGCCGGTCCAGCTCCACGCCCCGGGCTTCGCCGAGCTCGTCCACGGGGTCCTGGTCGCCACCGGCTTGTCGCCGGCCCGGCTCGAACTGGAGATCACCGAGACGGCGCTGATCCGCGATCCCGTGCGGGCGCTCGCCACCCTGCGGCGGATCAAGGCGCTCGGCGTGCGCCTCGCCATGGACGATTTCGGCACCGGCTACTCGTCGCTGTCGAACCTGCGCGCCTTCCCGTTCGACAAGATCAAGATCGACCGCTCGTTCATCCGCGCCGTCGACGTGAACCACGAGACCGCCGCGATTATGCGGGCGGTGCTGGGGCTGGGCCGCGGCCTCGGCCTGCCGGTCCTGGCCGAGGGGGTCGAGACCTCGGCCGAGCTCGCCTTCCTGGGCGCCGAGGCCTGCCAGGAGGCGCAGGGCTACCTCCTCGGCCGCCCCGGCCCGATCGCGCATTTCGCCGAGCACACCGCCTCGACCGGCGAGGCCCCGGCGGGGACGGCCGACCCGGCGGCGACGCCCGACGGCGCGAGCGCGGCCGCCTGAGGCGGAGCGCCTCAGTCGATCCGCCGCAACCCTTGCGCGAAGCGCTTGGCGTTGGCGACGTAGCGGTCGGCCGAGGCGCGCAAGCCCGCCACCGCCGCCTCGTCGAGCACCCGCACCGCCTTGGCCGGGGCGCCGACGATCAGGCTGTTGTCGGGAAATTCCTTGCCCTCGGTGACGAGCGCGTTGGCGCCGACGAGGCAGTTGCGGCCGATCTTCGCCCCGTTGAGGATCGTCGCGCCCATCCCGATCAGCGAATTGTCGCCGATCGTGCAGCCGTGCACGATGGCGCCGTGCCCGACCGTGATGCCCTCGCCGAGGGTGAGCGGGAAGCCCGCATCGGTGTGGAGCACCGCGCCCTCCTGGACGTTGGTCCGGTCCCCGACCGTGATCGGCTCGTTGTCGCCGCGGATCACCGCGCCGAACCACACCCCGACCTCGCGGCCGAGGCGCACCCGCCCGATCACGTGGGCATCCGGGGCGATCCAGGCGCTGGCATCCTCCGGCACGACCGGGCTGACGGTGTCGAGGGCGTAGAGCGGCATCGGATCCTCCGGGTGGTTTGTCCTCCCTTTCGCATGGCGGGAGGGCGGCGTCAGCCCGGAGCGGGGCGGCTCACACCGAGCCGACGGTCTTCAGCCGCGCCCGCGGGTGGATCTCGGCCTGGCTCATCACCGGGGTCTCGCGGCGGAAGCGCTCGATGATCGAGCGCACGAAGGGCCGGGCCTGGACCGAGGTGACCAGCACCGGCATCTCGCCGATCCGGGCCGCCTCCTCGAAGCGGTCGCGCACCGTGGTGACGAAGTCCGACAGCTTGGAGGGCTGCATCGCGAGGTGGCGATCGTCGCCGTGGCCGACGATCGCCTCCATGAAGGCGGTCTCCCAGGCCGGCGAGAGGGTGATGATCGGCAGGACGCCGCCCGGCCCCTGGTACTGGGCGCAGATCTGGCGGCCCAGGCGGGCGCGGACGTGCTCGACGATGTCGCGCGGGTTCTTGATGTGGCCGGCGACCTCGGCGATGCCCTCCACGATGGTGCCGAGGTCGCGGATCGAGACCCGCTCGGAGAGCAGGTATTGCAGCACCCGCTGGATCCCCGTGGTGGCGATCTGGCTCGGCACCACCTCCTTGAGGAGCTCGCCGTGCTCCTTGGGCAGCTCCTTCAGGAGCTTCTGCACCTCGACGTGGTTGAGGAGGTCGGAGACGTGGGCCTTGATCACCTCGGTGAGGTGGGTCGAGACCACGGTGGCGGCGTCGACCACGGTGTAGCCCTTGAGCTGGGCCTCGTCGCGCAACGCCGCGTCGACCCAGGTCGCCGGCAGCCCGAAGGTCGGCTCCATCAGGTGCTGGCCGGGCAGCTGCACCTGGCCGCCCATCGGGTCCATCGCCATGAACTGGCCCGGGAAAATCTGGCCGGTGCCGGCCTCGATCTCCTTGACCCGGACCACGTAGGTGTGGGCCTCGAGCTGGACGTTGTCGAGGATGCGCACCGAGGGCATCACGAAGCCGAGTTCCGCCGCGAGCTGGCGGCGCAGGGCCCGAATCTGGTCGGTGAGGCGGTCCTGGCCGGCCGGCCCGTTGACGAGGGACAGGAGGGCGTAGCCCATCTCGAGCTTGAGGTCGTCGAGCTTGAGGAGGTCGGCCGCCGTCTCCTCCTTGGCCTCCGCGGCGGTCGCCTCAGCGGCCTTGGCCTCCGCGGCGTCGGCCTGCGCGGGGGTCGGCAGGAGGGCGATGCGGCGGGCGAGGTAGGCGGCGCCGAAGCCGAGCGCGAGGAACGGCAGCATCGGGATGCCGGGCAGGAGCCCGATCAGGATCATCACCGCGGCCGACATGCCGAGCGCCTTGGGATAGTTGGCGATCTGGCGCCCCAGCGCCCGGCTCGCCGGGCCGCGCACGCCGGCCTTGGAGACGAGGAGGCCGGCGGCGGTCGAGACGACCAGCGCCGGGACCTGGCTCACCAGGCCGTCGCCCACGGTCAGCAGCGTGTAGGTCTTGCCGGCCTCCGCGAAGGTCAGGCCCTGCTGGGCGACGCCGATGATGATCCCGCCCACCACGTTGATGACCGTGATGAGGAGCGCCGCGATCGCGTCGCCGCGCACGAATTTCGAGGCGCCGTCCATGGCGCCGAAGAACGAGGATTCGTCCTCGAGCGACTGGCGGCGCGACCGGGCGGTCTTCTCGTCGATGAGGCCGGCCGAGAGGTCGGCGTCGATCGCCATCTGCTTGCCGGGCATCGCGTCGAGGGAGAAGCGGGCCGCGACCTCGGCGATGCGCCCCGAGCCCTTGGTGATGACGACGAAGTTCACGATGATCAGGATCGCGAAGACGATGATCCCGATCAGGAAGTTGCCGCCCATCACGAAGTGGCCGAAGGCCTCGATGACGTGGCCGGCCGCCGCCGTGCCCTCGTGGCCGTGGCCGAGGATCAGCCGCGTCGAGGCGAGGTTGAGCGCCAGCCGCAGCATCGTGGTGATGAGCAGCACAGTCGGGAAGACCGTGAACTCGAGCGGGTTCTCGATGAACAGGCCGGTCATCAGGATCAGGACCGACAGGATGATCGAGACCGCGAGCAGCAGGTCGAGCAGGAGCGCCGGCAGCGGGAAGATCAGCACCACCAGGATGGCGAGCACCGAGACCGCCAGCACCAGGTCGCTGCGCCGCGTGAGCGCGACCAGATCCGCCCGCGACGGCAGCGCGAAGATGCGGCCTGCGCCGAGGGCCCCCGTCTCGCTCATGTCGATCCCACACCCCACCGCCACCCGGCAATTCCTGCCGGGTTCATGGTTAGGGAATGGTTAATGCGCCTGGAGAGGGCCGTCGCGACCGGACTCGGCGGCACGCCGCGCGAGCGCCCCTCCCATAATAATCCACTCGCCGACGGAACGATTTTCCCGACGTGATTTTGTGCATCGCATCATGGCGCGCAATGTAATCCCACGGAAATCGGGACAAGCTCGACGGTTCCCTCTCTATTGTCCGCAATAAGACCGATCCACGACGTTCCTCCTGCGGAACCAAGACGCGCGGCAATGATTGAGATGGCATCGATCGCTCAGACAAGGTTCGAGGAGACCATGCGCAAGACCCTCATCACCCTCGCGGCCCTCGGCATGCTCGGCGCCGGCGCGGCGCAGGCCCAGACCACCGTGACGGGCGATCCGGCCCGCGACGCCAAGCCCAGCACCCAGTCGCAGGGCCAGGAGGCGGTGACCCGGCCCAACACCGACATGATGGACAAGAACAACCCGGGCTCCACCGGCACGGTCGCCACCAACGCCAAGCTCGAGCCCGGCGCCAACAGCTTCACCGAGGCCCAGGCCCGTAGCCGCATGGAGCAGGCCGGCTTCAAGGACGTGAAGGAGCTCAAGAAGGACGACCAGGGCATCTGGCGCGGCCAGGCCATGCAGGCCGGCAACACCGTGATGGTCGGCCTCGACTTCAAGGGCAACGTCTCGACCGCCCGGTAAGGCGGTCCCTCGCAGCTGCCCTCCCTCTCCCCGAACACAAGGACGATGCCCATGGCGACCCGTACCCTCACGGCCCTGTTCGACAGCTACGACGACGCCTCCGCGGCGGTGCGCAAGGTGGAGGCGGCCGGCGTGCCCCACGCCGACATCAGCATCGTGGCCAACAACCAGGGCGACCGCTATTCCGGCCACCTCGGCACGCGTGACGGCACCACCACCACGACGACCGGCGAGACCGCGCACGACGCCACGAACGGCGCCGGCGCCGGCGCGTCGGTCGGCACCGTGCTCGGCGGCGGCGCCGGCCTGCTCACCGGCCTCGGCCTGCTCGCCATCCCGGGCGTCGGCCCGGTGGTCGCCGCCGGCTGGCTCGTCGCGACGCTCGCCGGCGCCGGCGTCGGCGCCGCGGCGGGCGGCCTGATCGGCTCGCTCACCGGCGCGGGCCTCAGCGAGGAGCACGCCCACAGCTACGCCGAGGGCGTGCGCCGCGGCGGCACCCTGGTGACCGTGCGGGCCGACGACACCCATGCCGACCGTGTCTACTCGATCCTCAAGGAGCACGGCTCGATCGACATGGATGACCGCGCCAAGACCTGGCGCCAGGACGGCTGGACCGGGCGGCACGACGAGACCGCGCCCTCGCTGACCAACCCGGCGACGGTCGCCGGTGGTTCGTCGGCGGTCGGCGCGGCCGGCAGCACCACCACCGGCCTCAACACCGGCGGCATGCCGTTCGCCGCGGGCGCCGCGCCGACCGCCCGGACGGTCGATGCCGGCCTGCCCGGCACCACCCGGGAGCGGGGCCTCGGCCTCGAGGACGAACTGCCTCCGGCCCGTCAGCCGCTCGGCACCGAGCGTCGCTGATCCTAGCGATCGATCATCAGTGAGGAACGCGGCGGCGGGGGCGACCCCGCCGCCGCTTCCGTGAGGCCGGGCTTCCCTTCGGCCTCTCCGCCGCACCGGCGCTGGTGCGCCCGGGCCTTCCTCCTCTACAGTACCGGCAACAACCGGACCGGGAGGAAGTCATGCGCCGGATCGCCGTCCTCGTCGCCCTCGTCTGCGCGGGGCCTCTCGTCTGGGCGGGTCCGCTCGCCGGCCCGGCCCACGCCGAGGAGCCGCCGGCCTTCCGGGTCGATCCGGCCTGGCCGAAGCCGCTGCCGAACAACTGGATCATGGGCCAGGCCGCGGGCGTCGCGGTGGATGCCCAGGACAACGTCTGGGTGATCCAGCGCCCGCGCACCCTGACCGACGACGAGAAGGCCGCGAGCCTCACCCCCCCCGCGCACCCGCTGCTGTGTCCCGGCCCCGCCGGTGCTGGTGTTCGACCAGGACGGTACCCTGATCAAGTCCTGGGGCGGGCCCGGCCAGGGCTACGACTGGCCGCAGAACGAGCACGGCATCCACATCGACCACAAGGGCTTCGTCTGGCTCGCCGGCAACGGCGAGCAGGACGGCCAGATCCTGAAGTTCACCCAGGACGGCCGCTTCGTGATGCAGATCGGCAAGTCCGGGCCGCAGACCGACAGCCGCGACACCACGCGGCTCGGCCGCCCGGCCAACATGCAGGTCGACCCGGAGACGAACGAGCTCTACGTCGCCGACGGCTACTACAACCACCGGGTCATCGTGTTCGACGCCGAGACGGGCGCCTTCAAGCGGATGTGGGGCGCCTACGGCGCGCCGCCGACCGACGAGGCGCTCGGCCCCTACGACCCGGCGGCGCCCTTGCCCCGGCAGTTCCGCAACCCGGTCCACTGCATCCAGGTCGCCCGCGACGGCCTCGTCTACGTCTGCGACCGCACCAACGACCGGGTCCAGGTGTTTCGCCGCGACGGCACCTTCGTGAAGGAATTCACCGTCGAGCCGCAGACCCGGGCCAACGGCTCGGTCTGGGAGCTCGCCCTGTGGCCCGACGAGGCGCAGAGCTACCTGATGAACGCCGACGGCGCCAACAACGAGGTCCGCACCCTGCGGCGGGAAGACGGCGCGGTCCTCGGCCGCTTCGGCCGCAACGGCCGGATGGCCGGCGACTTCCACTGGGTGCACAACCTCGCGGTCGATTCCCGCGGCAACGTCTTCACCACCGAGGTCGATACCGGCAAGCGGGCGCAGAAATTCCTGCTCCAGGGCAACATGGTGCTGCGCAAGCGGACGCCGTGAGGGCGCTCACCCGTCCGAGGCCGCCGGTCCGGCGAAGTCCGCCGCCCGCTCGGCGAGGTCGTCGAGGTTGCGGCGCAGCTGCTCCAGGGTGAAGGCGAGCCAGAAGATCCGGCCGACGCCGTCGGTGGAGAGCGTCCGGGTGACCTGGCGCCGGCGCATCCCGTCGATGGCCTCGCGGTAGCCGGCGATCGCCGCCACGAGGTCGGCGCCGTCCCGGTCCGGCCGGCGCCCGGCCGAGAGCGCGTCGGCGAGGTTTCGCAGGCGGGACGCCGCGGCGGTCGCGGCCCTGTCCCAGGCTTCGGCGAGGTGGACCCGCAGCACGTCCTCGTCAGCCTCCGCGATGGCGCGGCGCAGCAGCACGAGGTCGTGGCGCAGCCGCGTCAGGGTGCGCAGGAGCGGGTCCGGATCGGGGGCGGCGGAGAGCCGGCTGCGGCGCTCGCGGGCTGCCTCGCCGGCCAGGGTCTCGAGGCGCGAAAGGCTGCGCCGCACCGCCGGCGGCAAGGCCTTCGCCTCCGGCGTCTCCTCCACGTCGAGGCGGGCGAGCGCCGCGAGCTGGCTCGCCAGCAGCCGGGCGAGGCCGGCCGCCTGGCCGGTCACCGCCCGGGCGGCCCGGGCCGGCGCGACCAGGAGCGAGACCGCCAGCCCGATGACGCAGCCGAGCCCGATCTCCAGGATCCGGTCGAGGGCGAAGGCGAGGGGGCCGAGCGTCGAGCCGGTGGTGGACAAAAGCACGATGATCGCGGTGATCGGCGCGATGCGGAAGCCCGCCGAGACCGCGGCCGCGAAGGTGAGCGGTGCGACCGCGACGACGAGGGCGAGCAGCGTCGAGGCGCCGCCGTGATGCGGCAGCGCGAAGGCGACGGCGCCGCCGTAGCAGGCGCCGAGCACCGAGCCGAGGAACCGGTCGAGGGCGGCCTTGAGCGAGCCGCCGACGCTGCTCTGGGTGACGATGAGGGCGGTGATGACGGCCCAGTAGGCCTGCGGCAGCCCGAGGGACTCGGCGAGCAGGAAGGTCGCGAGGCTCGCCGCGGTCATCCGCAGGCTCTGGGTCAGGCGCGGACGCTGGCGTGCGAGGAGGCGCAGGAGAGGAGACGGGCTGTCCGACGAAGAGGCCATGGGCGCGGTGAGAGCCGGTGCCGGCCCCGCGAGTCAACCGCCTGCGATCGTTCGACCTGTGGCCGGGGCGTCATCCGGGCTTTACCGGACCGGTGCGATATCCGTACGACAGAACAATTGACGACGACGCAGAAGGTCAGGGCGGTGACGATGCGCAAGTTCGTGGGTGCCATGTACGTTCTGGCCGCGCTGGCGGCGGTGCCGGCGCAGGCGCGGCCGCTCGCCGCGATCAAGCAGGACGGCACCCTGCGGGTCGGCCTGACCGGCGACTACGCGCCGTATTCCCTGCGCTTGCCCGACGGCAGCATCAAGGGGGCCGACGTGGTGATGGCGGGCGAGCTCGCCCGGGCGCTGGGCGTCAAGGTCGAGATCGTGCCGACGACCTGGAAAACCCTGAAGGACGACCTCCTCGCCGACCGCTACGACGTCGCGATGGGCGGGGTCAGCGTCACGCCCGACCGGGCCTCGGTGGCCGACTTCTCGGTGCCGGTCCTGACCGACGGCAAGCGCCCGATCGTGCGCTGCGCCGACAAGGGCCGCTTCGTCACGATCAAGGACATCGACAAGCCGGAGGTCCGCGTCGTGGTCAATCCCGGCGGCACCAACCAGCGCTTCGCCGACGCCAACTTCCCGCACGCCTCGGTGCGGGTGTTTCCCGACAACCGCGCCATCTTCAAGGAGGTGGCCGAGGGCCGGGCCGACCTGATGGTCACCGACGGCGCCGAGGTCGACTATCAGTCGCGGCTCAACGCCGGGGTGCTCTGCCCGGCCGCCGTGCCCGACACCTTCGACAAGGCCGACAAGGCCTACTGGATGACCCGCGACCCGGCGCTGAAGGCGGCGGTCGACGAGTGGCTGACGAGGACCCTGAAGAGCGGCGCCTACCAGAAGGCATTGGCGAAGGCGGCGGAGTAGGGCCGAGAGGATCGGGCGCGTTCGACGTCCGCGGGCGCTCCTCGTCCCATTCCGCGGGTCGTCCCGGGCTCCGCCGCGCGGGCCCGGGATGACCCGGCGAGGGTGTCGGGACCGTCTCGTCCGGTCCCGACGTCCGCTCAGTGCAGGAACCCGATCGAGATCCACGGCACCAGGATCACCACCACGAGGCCGACGAGCAGCGCCGCCATGTAGCCGATGATCGGCCGGATGCCGGCATCGGGGTGGATCCGGCTGATCGCGCAGGCGGCGTAGTACCCGACGCCGAAGGGCGGCGCGAACAGGCCGACGCCCATCGCCAGGATCACCACCATCGCGTAGTGCACCTCGTGCACGCCGACCTGGCGGGCGATCGGGAACAGCAGCGGCCCGAACAGCACGATCGCCGGGATGCCCTCGAGCACCGAGCCGAGGATCACGAAGGCCACCGCCGAGACGACCAGGAAGCCGAGCGCCCCGCCGGGCAGGCTCTTCATCATCACGGCGAGGCTCTGCGAGAAGCCCGACTGGGTCAGCGCCCAGGCCATGCCGGTCGCCGCCCCGATGATCAGCAGGATCGCTCCCGACAGGGAGGCGGTCGCGACCAGCATCGGGTAGACCCGGCGCCAGTCGAACTGGCGATAGATCAGCAGGCCGGCGAGGATCGCGTAGACGATGCCGATCGTCGAGACCTCCGTGGCGGTCGCCACGCCCTCGACCACCGCGGCGCGGATGACGAAGGGCAGCGCGATCGCCGGGAAGGCGATGACGAGCGCCTTGCCGACCTCGCCCTTGGTGGCGCGGCGGACGTGGCTCAGGTCCTCGCCGCGGTAGCGCCACCAGACCAGCATGCACAGCGTGACGCCGAGCACGACGCCGGGCAGGAGGCCGCCGGTGAAGAGCGCGGTGATCGACACGCCGGTCACCGACCCGATGGTGATCAGCACGAGGCTCGGCGGGATGGTCTCGGTCTGGGCGCCGGTGGCGGCGAGCAGCGCCACGAGGTCGCCCTCCTTGGCGCCGCGCTTCTTCATCTCGGGAAACAGCACCGGGGCCACCGCCGCCATGTCGGCGGCCTTGGAGCCCGAGATGCCCGAGACGAGGTACATCGCGCCGACGAGCACGTAGTGCAGGCCGCCGCGGACGTGGCCGAGCATGCTCGCGAGGAAGCCCACCATGGCTTTCGCCATGCCGGTCATCTCGATGAGCAGGCCGAGGAACACGAAGAGCGGCACGGCGAGCAGGATGAGGTGGCTCATCCCCTCGTCCATGCGCCCGACCACCACCATGGCGGGGGCCCGGGTGGTGAGCATCAGGTAGCCGAAGGTGGCGAGCCCGAACGCGAAGGCGATCGGCACGCCGGTGAAGACCAGCGCGCCGACGCCGATGACGAAGAAGATCAGCAGGTTCCAGTTGCCGAGCGTGCGCAGCAGCGGCTCGGCCAGCATCAGCGCCACGACGACGAGGGCGGTGACGGCGAGCGCCCCGACCGCGTGGCGCCAGTCGGCGCACTCGATCAGCCGGAGCGCCGCCACGACCAGCATCAGGCCGAAGCCGACCGGCAGGGCCGCGGCCCGCCAGGCGTTTGTGATCTCGAGCGCCGGCGTCTGGACGAAGATCTCTTCCGCCGCGAACTCGTAGGCCGGATGCAGCAGCATCACCACGAAGGCGAGGCCGGCGGCGAGCGCCACCGCCTCCAGGAAGGCCTGGGTCTTCACCGAGGCCATGCTGACCAGCGCCGTCATCCGCATGTGCTCGGCGCGGCGGTAGGCCACCACCGAGCCCAGCATGGCGAGCCACAGGAACAGGATCGAGGCGAGCTCGTCCGACCACACGATCGGCGAGTGGAAGACGTAGCGGCTGACGACGCCGGCGAGCAGCACCACGACCTCGGCCACCACCAGGAGGGCGGCCGGGATCTCGATCAGCGGGCCGAGGGCTTTGTCGAGCGTGCGCGCCCAGGCGCGCTTGGCGGAGGCCGCCGGCAGGGCCGGCGTCTCCGTCGCGATATCGACATGCATCGTGCGCCTCCCTCAGGCCAGCTTGCCGGAGACCGCCTCGAGGTGCTCCCAGGCCGCGTCGCCGTACTTGGTCTTCCAGTCCTTGTAGAAGGTCGTGCGGCCGAGCGCATCGCGAAACTTCTGGCGGTCGACGTCGATGAAGGTGATTCCCTTGGCTCCGAGGTCCTGGCGCAGGGAGGCGCTGAGCTTCACGATGTCGACGCGCTGGTCGTCGGCCGAGCGGTCGAGCTCGCGGGAGACGAGGGTGCGCAGGTCCTCCGGCAGGCGCTGCATCGCCTTCTTGTTGCCGAGGATCCAGTAGCCGTCCCAGACGTGGCCGGTCAGGCTGCAGCTCTTCTGCACCTCGTAGAGCCGGGTCGTCGCCGTGATGGCGAGGGGGTTCTCTTGGCCCTCGAAGATCTTGGTCTGCAGCGCCGAATACAGCTCGTTGAAGTTGAGCGGGGCGGCGCCGGCGTCGAGCGACTTGAACAGCGAGGTCAGCATCGGCGACGGCGGGACGCGGATCTTGAAGCCCTTGAGGTCCTCCGGCGTCCTGATCTCGCGGGTCGAGGAGGTGATGTGGCGGAAGCCGTTGTCCCACGCCTTCGAGACAGTCTGGATCGGCGTCTTGGCGATCTGCTCGCGGACGTAGGTCCCGAGCCCGCCGTCCATCGCCTTCCAGACGTCGTCGTAGTCCTTGAACGCGAAGCCGGTATTCGGCAGCGCCGCGGCGGCGACGAAGGTCGAGAGGATCGAGGTCGAGAGGTTGAAGAACTCGACGCTGCCGTTGCGCACCTGCGACAGCAGATCGGTGTCGGAGCCGAGCTGGTTGGCCGGGAAGAGCTTGATGTCGAGCCGGCCGTTCGAGGCCTCGCGGATGCGGGTCAGCGCTTCCTGGGCGCGGATGTTGACCGGGTGGGTCGGGTCCTGGCCGGTGGCGAGCTTGTACTCGAACTCGGCGGCGCGCACCGGGCGGGTGAACACCGTGGCGAGGGGGACGGCGGCGGCGCCGGCAAGCAGCGTGCGGCGGGAGAGGGTGTGGCTCATGAGGGTTTCCTCGGGGATGGGGGGATGGGCCGGTTGGGCCGGCCTCTGAAAATGAAGCGCCTTCCCCTCCCCAGGCGATCCCGGGCTTGCCCGGTATCGCTGCGAGTTGTGGGGAGGGGAGATCGGGTCATTACTTGCCGTTGAGCGCCCGGTAGGAGCCGATGACCTGGCTGTCGTCCTCGGCGCCCGCCCCACGGCTGGAAGCCGCGAGGAAGAGCTGATGCGCCAAGGCCGCCAGCGGCAGCGCCGCCTTCTCGCTGCGCCCGGCCTCCAGCACGATGCCGAGATCCTTGACGAAGATGTCGACCGCGCTGGTGACCCGCGGGGTCTCCTCCAGCATCCGGGGCCCGCGGTCGCGCAGCATCCAGCTCGAGGCGGACGAGCCCGAGACGATCTCGAGCGCCGTCGCGCCGTCGATCCCGACCTTGGCGGCGAGCGACAGGGCTTCCGCCGCCGCCGCGAGGTTGACCCCGCAGAGCAGCTGGTTGACCGCCTTCATGGTGGCGCCCTGGCCGGGCTCGGGCCCGACATGGAACACCTTGTCGCCCATGGCCGCGAGCAGCGGGCGCACCTCGGACATCACGGCGGCGGGCGCCGCCGCCATGATGGTCAGCGTCCCGGCCTCGGCGCCGACGACCCCGCCGGAGACGGGGGCGTCGACGAAGGCCCGGCCGGTCGCGCTCACCCGCTTCGCCAGAGCCGCGACGGCGGCCGGCGGGCAGGTCGCCATCAGCACCACCGAGGCGTCGGCGGCGAGGCGCTCGAGCGCGCCCTCGCCGAACAGGATGGCCTCCGCCTGGTCGGCATTGACCACCATCAGCACCAGCGCCCCGGCGCCGTCGGCGGCTGCCGCGATCGTCTCGGCGGGGGTGCCGCCGGATTGCGCGAAAGCGGCGCGTCCCTCGGCCCGCACGTCGAAGCCGCGGACGGGAAGGCCGTGGCGCACGAGGTTGCGGGCCATCGGCAGGCCCATCGAGCCGAGGCCGACGAAAGCGACGGGGCGCTCGGCGCTCACAGCCATTCGCGGATGCTCCGCACCATGGCGCCGGTCGAGATGCCGTAGCGGTCGTGGAGGGTCGGCAGGGCGCCGGCATCCAGGAACTCGTCCGGCAGGCCGACCTGGCGGAAGGCCTTGGGCACCGTGCCGGAGCGCATCAGGAGCCCCGCCACCGCCTCGCCGAGGCCGCCGACGACCGTGTGGTTCTCGGCCACCACCACCAGGCGCCCGCCCTTGCCGGCCTCGCGCAGGATGGTCTGCGTGTCGAGCGGCTTGATCGTCGGGACGTGCAGGACCGAGACGTCGATCTTGTCGTCCTTCAGGGCGTCGGCCGCCTCGAGGGCCCGCATGGTCATCAGCCCGGTCGAGATGATCAGGACGTCGTTGCCGTCGCGGATCGTCTTGGCCTTGCCGAGTTCGAACTTGTAGCCGTACTCGTCGAGCACCAGGGGCACGTTGCCGCGCAGGAGCCGCATGTAGACCGGCCCCTTGTGATCGGCGATGGCCGGCACGGCCTGCGCGATCTCGTGCGCGTCGCAGGGGTCGAGGATGGTCATGTTGGGCAGGCCGCGGAAGATCGCGATGTCCTCCGTCGCCTGGTGGCTCGGGCCGTAGCCGGTGGTGAGGCCGGGCAGGGCGCAGACGATCTTGACGTCGAGGTTCTCCTCCGCGATCGCCATGCAGATGAAGTCGTAGGCGCGCCGCGCCGCGAACACCGCGTAGGTGGTGGCGAAGGGCTGGAAGCCCTCGCGCGCCATGCCGGCGGCGGCGCTGATCAGCAGCTGCTCGGCCATGCCCATCTGGTAGAAGCGCTCGGGGTGCTTCTGGGCGAAGATGTGCAGGTCGGTGTACTTGCCGAGATCGGCGGTGAGCCCGACGATCTCCGGCCGCTCCTCGGCGAGCTTGGCGAGCGCGTGGCCGAACGGGGCCGGGGCGGTGCGCTGGTCGGGGCCGGCCAGCGACGCGATCATCGCCGAGGTGGTCAGCCGTTCACCCGTGTTGGCCTCGGAGAGCCAGGCCGGGCGCGTGTACTTCGAGCGTTTCATGCGGGCCTCCCGGCATCCAGGATCTTGATCGCGTCCTGCCATTCCTGCGGCTCCACCCGCAGGAAGTGGTTGCGCTCGCGCGCTTCCAGGAACGGGATGCCCTTCGCCATCTTGGTGTCGCAGATGATGATGCGGGGCTTCTGCTCCGAGCAGGCCTTGGCCGCGTCGAAGGCCTGGACGAGGGCGTCGATGTCGTTGCCGTCGACCCGCTGGACGTGCCAGCCGAAGGATTCGAAGCGCGACGCCGCCGGCTCGAAGCCGGTGACCTGCGAGGCCGGGCCGTCGGCCTGCTGGTTGTTGACGTCGACGATGGCGATCAGGTTGTCGAGCTTCCAGTGGCTCGCCGACCAGGCGCCCTCCCAGATCGAGCCCTCGCCGAGCTCGCCGTCGGAGATCAGGCAGTAGACGAACGAGTCCGACTTCTTGCGCTTGAGCCCCAGGCAGAAGCCGACCGCCAGCGCCAGGCCCTGGCCGAGCGAGCCGCCGGTGATCTCCATGCCGGGGGTGTAGGCGGCCATGCCGGACATCGGCAGGCGGCTGTCGTCGGCGCCGTAGCTCGTCAGCTCGTCCTCAGGCAGGATCCCGGCCTCGAGGAGCGCGGCGTAGAGCGCGATGGCGTAGTGGCCGATCGAGAGCAGGAAGCGGTCGCGCCCCTCCCATTCCGGATCGTCCGGCCGGTAGCGCATGGCGTGGAAATACGACACCGCCAGCACGTCGGCGATGCCGAGCGCCTGGGCGATGTAGCCCTGGCCCTGGACCTCGCCCATCAGGAGGGCGTTGCGGCGGATGCGGTAGGCGCGCTCGGCCAGCGACGGGCTGTTCTGCCCGGGTTCTGTGGCAGGCATGATGGTCGTCCTCAGTGGATCAGCATGCCGCCGTTCACGTCGATGACGGCGCCGGTGATGTAGGAGGAGAGGTCGGAGGCGAGGAACAGGCAGGCATTGGCCACGTCGTCGGCGACGCCGAGGCGGCCGAGCGGGATGCCCTTGGCGATCTCGACCTTCAGCTCGTCGGTGAGCTTGCCGCCGGTGATGTCGGTCTGGATCAGGCCGGGGGTGATGCTGTTGACCCGCACCGTGTCGGGGCCGAGCTCGCGGGCCATCGCCTTGCCGAGGCCCAGCACGCCGCCCTTGGCGGCGCTGTAGTGCGGGCCGCCGAAGATGCCGCCGCCGCGCTGCGCCGAGACCGACGACATGCAGACGATCGAGCCGGATTGCTGCTTGCGCATCTGCGGCACCACCGCCTGGCTCATGTAGAGCGTGCCGCGCAGGTTCACGTCGAGCACCGCGTCGTAGTTGCCGGGCTCGATGTCCATGAACTTGAGCGGCTGGGTGATGCCGGCGTTGTTGATCAGCACGTCGATGCGGCCGAAGCGGGCGACCACCTCGTCGGCGGCGGCCTGGCAGGCGGCCTTGTCGGTGACGTTGCAGGCGAGGCCGACGTGACCCTCGCCGAGCGAGCGCGCGGCCTCCTCGGCCTGGCCGGCATCGAGATCGAGAATCACCACCTTGGCGCCGTGGCTCGCGAAGAGCTTCGCGGTGGCGCGGCCGATGCCCCGCAGCGAAGCGGCGCCGGTGATCAGGCACACCTTGTCGGTCAGAAGCATGTCGTCCTCCCTCCAGGACGGGCCGGTTGCGGCCCGCTGCACACGAGGGAGCGACGTCGGCGCCGGGGCTCATCCCCGCGTCGCCTTCCGTCCTCGACGGTGCCTCCCTCGTTTCGTTGCGGGCAGAGTGCCCGCCGGCAGGGTCGGCGACAAACGCGGAAATTGCAGCCGGAGGTGAATTTGATTCACTTGACCCTGGGGCAGCGGGGTGGGCGCGGGGCGGGGCCGCGCCCTCACCATTCCGGTGCCGCCGTCCCGAGGCGGCCGGCGGGCCGGTCCCAGCACATCGGCACGCCCGCCACGATGAGCGGCGGCCGCAGGCGCAGCGCCGGCCCCCAGGCGGTCGGCTCGGGCGCCCCCATGCAATCGTCCGGCCCGAGGGGGACGGGGGCGGGCTCCGGCGGAGCGGGCGGGGCGGCGAGCAGGAGGGCGGCGGTCCGGGCGAGCGCGGTGCG
>NZ_JACWCT010000088.1 GCF_016613415.1 Methylobacterium ajmalii
CCGCGGCGGCGAGCGCCGCCGGCGTCGTGAACACCGCGTTCGGCGGCACGCCGGCGGCCAGCAGGGCGGCTACGGCACCGGGGGGCGGCGCGAGCAGCCACTCCCCGCCGGCCCCGCGCGTCGCGCCCTGGCGGACATCCTCGGGAAACCGCGCCCCGGGGTCGAGGACGAGCCCGGCGCCGCGGAACGGCCGCCCGAGCGCCCGGGCGAGGGCGGCGTAGTAGGCTGCCTCGCTCATCAGGCCGGCGCGCAGCAGGGCCGCGACCGGCTCCGTGCCCTCCCGCCGCGCGAGTACGGCCGCCTCCCGGACGACCGCGAGGTCGACCCCCTGGCCGAGCAGGAAGGCCAGCTCGCCCGGCAGGACGATGGCGGTGGCGCCGTGGGGAGACCGGACCTCGACGAACATGACGGGCTCCGAACCTGCTGACCCCGAACTTGCGGACTCCCTCCGGCGGAGGTTCGTGGTATCGGGAGCCTATGGCTCGTCCCGCATCCGCAACAGCGCCCCGCCGCCCGACCGGCGGTTTTTTCGCAATCGTTGCGCGTATGCCGCAGCGTCACCGTCGCGGCCAAGTGGCAGCTCTGCTGGCGGCGCTGCTCGCGGCGCTCCTGGCGTTCGCCGCGGGCCCCGCCCGGGCGGCCGAGCCGGTGACGATCCCGAACTTCTGGAATCCCCGTGCCCGGCTGGAGCGGCCCGATCCGCCGCAGGCCACCCGGCCGATCCGCTTCCTGACCGACGACGAATACCCGCCGCTGCACTTCGCCGGGCCGGACGGCAGCCCGACCGGGTTTTCGGTCGAGCTCGCCCGGGCGGCCTGCGAGAAGCTCGGCCTGACCTGCACCGTGCAGGCGCGCCGTTTCGACACGCTGCTCGACGCGCTCCAGGCCAACCAGGGCGACGTGGTGGCGGCCGCGATCCCGCTCACCGCCTCGCTCCGGAGCGGCCACCAGGTGACCCGGCCCTATTTCCGCTGGCCCGCCCGCTTCGTCGTGCGCGGCGACAAGGGCCTGCCCGCGCCCGACCCGAAGGGGCTCGCCGAGCACCCGGTCGGCGTGGTCTCGGGCACCGCGCACGAGGCGTATCTGCGCACCTTCTTCAAGGTCACCCCGAAGACCTATCCCGATCTCGGCACCGCCGAGGCCGCGTTGCGCCGGGGCGAGGTCGACTACCTGTTCGGCGACGGGCTGGCGCTGGCGCTCTGGATCGGTGGCACGGATGCGGCGGGCTGCTGCGCCTTCGCGGGCGGCGACTACCTGGAGAACCGCTATTTCGGCGAGGGCATCGGCTTCGTCACCCGCAAGGAGGACGAGGCGCTGGCTCGCGCCCTGGACGACGCGCTCCAGCGCCTGTGGGACGAGGGCAAGTACGCCGAGCTGTACCTGCGGTTCTTTCCGGTGAGCCCGTTCTGAACGCATCCGCTCGGACGACGGGCGTGAATTCGCCCCGTTTCCCGAGACCGCGTGCTTGACCACAATGTATCATCGTTTGATACTGATGCCCGGCCGAGGGCGGGAATCTTGTGGCGATCCAGAGCTTCGCGGACGAACGGACCGAGGCGGTGTTCCGGGGGAGGGCACCGAAGGGACTTCCGGCCACGATCGTCGGCACGGCGCGCCGGAAGCTGAAGATGCTCGACCCCGCCCGGATACTCGACGATCTCAAGCAGCCTCCGGGCAACTAGAGCATTTTCCGACGAAGTGGAAACCGGTTCGTCGCAGAAAATGCGACAAAACAATGACTTAGAGAGCTTCGCGATTGCAACGCGATCGTGAAGTGCTCGAGTTGCATCCGCTCGAGCGGGACCGGCTCGGTCAGCACGCGATCTGGACAAACAGCCAATACCAGCTCTGCTTCCGTTGGACGGAGGCCGGATCGGACCGTGTGGAGATCGTCGATTACCATTGACCCCGGGCCCGAGGAGGCCGGCATGACCATCGAGTTCGAGACCGACACGGTTCTCCCGCCGATGCATCCGGGAGAGGTCCTGCGCGAGGAGTTCCTGGTTCCGCTCGGGCTGTCGGCCGGTGTGGTCGCCAAGGCCTGCCGCGTGCCTCGCACCCGCATCGAGCGGATCGCCGGGGAGGAGGTCGGCATCTCGACCGACACCGCCTTGCGCCTCGGCCGCTATTTCGGGACGACGCCGGATTTCTGGCTCAACCTGCAGCGGCAATTCGAGCTCGAAGCGGTCGGTCGCGAGATCGGTGACGAGATCGCCCGGATCACGCCCCTGGACCGGGCCGCCTGAGAGAGCGCCGCCTTCAGGGACGCCGCAGACGCGACGGAGACGGCCGGCGCTCAGCCCCGCGGCGCCCGCGGCACGAACGGATGGGTGCTCGACAGCCCGCCATCGACCGCGAGCGCCTGCCCGTTGACGTAGGCCGCCTCGTCGCTCGCCAGGAACACGGCGGCGGACGCGACCTCCTCGGGCAGGCCCGCCCGGCGCGACGGGTTGAGCTGGCCGATGCGGTTCTGCTTCCCCTTCGCCCGCGCCGCGGCGAACAGGCCCGCCGTCATGCCGGTCTCGATCAGGCCGGGGCAGACGGCGTTGATCCTCAGACCCGTCCCCGCGAAGGCGTCGGCGGCGGTCTGGACCAGGCTGATCACCCCGGCCTTGCTGGCGCTGTAGGCCGCGCCCGCCGCGTTGGCGCGAAGCCCGGCGACGGAGGCGGTGCAGACGATCGCCCCGCCGCCATGGCGCAGCAGCAGGGGCCCGCCGTGCTTGATCGCCAGGAAGGCGCCGATCAGGTTGATCCGCAGCACCTCCTCCCACTGCTCGACGCTCTGCTCGGTGAACGGCACCGTGCCGCCGCCGATCCCGGCATTGGCGTGGATCGCGTCGAGCCGGCCGAAGGTCCGCTCGGCCGCCGCCAGGCACCCGGTCACCTCGGCCTCGCGGCCGGCATCCGCCACGAGCGCGAGCGCCCGGCCGCCCTCCGCGGCGATCAGCGCGGCGCTCTCCTCGGCCCCGGCGGCGTCCCGGTCGACGACCGCGACCGCCGCGCCCTCGCGGGCGAACAGCAGGGCGGAGGCGCGGCCGATGCCGCTGCCCGCGCCGGTGACGAGAACCGCCCTGTCGGTGAAGCGTGCCATCGTGCGAGCCCCGTCACGCCACCGTGTAGCCGCCGTCGATCACCACCACCTGGCCGGTCTGGTAGGACGACGCCCCGCTCATCAGGTAGACGGCGATGCCGCCGAAATCCTCCGGCCGGCCGAACCGGCGGGCGGGGATGCGCGGCAGGTTGAAGCTCACGAACTTCTCGTTCGCCATCAGCCCCGCCGTCATGTCGCTCTCGATCCAGCCCGGCAGGATCGCGTTGGCGGTGACGCCGTAGCGGGCGAGTTCGACCGCGAGCGCCCGCACCATCGCGTTGAGCGCGCCCTTGGTGGCGCCGTAATGCTCGTTGCGCGCCGCCCCCAGCAGCGAGGCGACGCTCGACGTCGCGACGAGGCGCCCGAAGGCGTCGCCCGCGCCGGCGCGCTCGGCCATGTGGCGGGCCGCGACCTGGAAGCTCGCCACCACCCCGTCGAGGTTGACCGCGAAGGTCTGCCGCCACTCCGCCGCGTCCCGTTCCAGGAACGAGCGCCGCCCGCCCCCGGCGACGCCCGCATTTGCGAACATCCCGTCGACCCGGCCGAAGCGCGCGAGCGTTGCGTCGAAGGCGCGCTGCACCGCGTCCGGGTCGGCGACGTCGCAGGTCTCGGCCGCCACCGGCGCACCCGCGAGGGCGAGGCGTTCGAGCGCCCGCCGGTTCTTCTCCGCGTCGCGGCCCCAGATCGAGACCGCGCAGCCGGCGCCGGCCAGGGCCTCCGCCATGCCGAGCCCGATGCCGCCATTGCCGCCGGTGACCACCGCCACCCGGCCGGTGAGATCGAACAAGCCCGCCATGGGTCCTCCCCGGATCGCCGCTCGTCTCGTTGCCGGTTCTTGGCCGGCGCGAGCGCGGGCGTCAGCATCGGGGAATCGTTCGGGGCGGGCAAGATCCGGTTTCGAACGGCCGGGATGGGCACTGTCGCTCAGGCATTCCGTCGGTCGGAACAGGCGGTATGGCGGCGCCTCTCGCAGATAGATGATGGCTGCCCACGCAACCCCTGCATGTCACGCATCGGCCCGGGGCGCTTGTATCCGCCGCCCCCAGGCCAAATCTTGGGGCCCAGCAGGGGACATGCACTCACAACCTCCGGGACCCGCCGATGCCGCCACTCTCCGTCCTCGATCTCGCGCCGATACCGCAGGGTGCCTCGCCGGGTGATGCGCTGCGCAACACCCTCGACCTGGCGCAAGCCGCCGACCGGTGGGGCTTCACCCGCTACTGGGTGGCCGAGCACCACAACATGACCGGCATCGCCAGCGCGGCGACCTCGGTGGTGGTGGGCTACATCGCCGGGGGCACGCACCGCATCCGGGTCGGGGCCGGCGGCATCATGCTGCCGAACCACTCGCCGATGGTGATCGCCGAGCAGTTCGGCACGCTGGCCGAGCTCTATCCGGGCCGCATCGACCTCGGCCTCGGGCGCGCGCCCGGCACCGACCAGCGCACCCTGCGGGCGCTCCGCCGCGATCCGTCGGCCTCCGACCATTTCCCGCAGGACGTCCTGGAACTCCAGA
The DNA here is from genome assembly GCF_016613415.1 of Methylobacterium ajmalii. Classification (GTDB taxonomy): domain Bacteria; phylum Pseudomonadota; class Alphaproteobacteria; order Rhizobiales; family Beijerinckiaceae; genus Methylobacterium; species Methylobacterium ajmalii. The sequence goes on from NZ_JACWCT010000088.1 coordinate 4,608, forward strand.
CGCTGCTCGGGCCGCTCGATGCCGGCCGCGTCATCCAGGCGGTGCCGGGCACGGGCACCAACGTGCCGCTGTGGATCCTCGGCTCCAGCCTGTTCGGGGCGCAGCTCGCGGCGATGCTGGGCCTGCCCTACGCCTTCGCGTCGCATTTCGCGCCCGACGCCCTGATGCAGGCGCTCGAGGTCTACCGCGCCCGCTTCGAACCGTCGGCGCAGCTGGCGAAGCCCCACGCCATGGTCGGCGTCAACGTCATTGCGGCGGAGACCGACGGCGAGGCGCGACGCCTCTTCACCTCGGCCCAGCAGGCCTTCACCAACATCTTCCGCGGCACCCGCGGCCAGCTGCCGCCGCCGATCGACGACATCGAGACCTACTGGTCGGGCCACGAGAAGGTGCAGGCGGCCGGGATGCTCGCCTGCTCGGTGGTCGGCTCGCCCGACACCGTAAAGCGCGGCCTCGACGCGATCGCGGCCCGTACGCAGGCCGACGAACTGATGGTGGCGGCCGCGATCTACGACCACCGGGCGCGCCTGCGTTCCTACGAGATCCTGGCCGACATCATGGCCGGGGCGCGAACGGAAGCGGCGTCTCGCGAACCCGTCCCCGCGTAAGACAATCGCATCGCGTTGACCCCCGGGAGCGCGGCCCATAGGGTGCCGGGCTCCCTTCAACGCTCACCGGAAGGCCGCGTCCGCGCGGCCTCGACACGCGAATGCCCGCACCTTTCCGCATCGATCCCGCCCTGGCGGAGGCCGCCGCCTCCGCGTCCGCCTGGCCCTTCGAGGAGGCGCGCAAGCTCGTCGCCCGGCTGGAACGGACGGGCAAAGGCGAGGTGCTGTTCGAGACGGGCTACGGCCCCTCGGGCCTGCCGCATATCGGCACCTTCGGCGAGGTCGCCCGCACCTCGATGGTGCGCCACGCCTTCCGGACGCTGACCAACGACAGCGTGCCGACCCGCCTCGTCGCCTTCTCGGACGACATGGACGGCCTGCGCAAGGTGCCGGAGAACGTGCCGAACAAGGCGCTGCTCGCGGAAAACCTCAACAAGCCGCTGACCGCGGTGCCGGACCCGTTCGGCACCCACGACAGCTTCGGCGCCCACAACAACGCCGAGCTGCGCCGCTTCCTCGACAAGTTCGGCTTCGAGTACGAGTTCCTGTCGGCGACCGAGTGCTACCGCGCGGGCCGCTTCGACGCGACGCTGCTGCGGGTGCTGGAGCGCTACGACGCCGTGATGGCGGTGATGCTGCCGTCGCTGCGCGCCGAGCGTTCGGCCTCGTACTCGCCGTTCCTGCCGCTGCACCCGGTCACCGGGCACGTGATGCAGGTGCCGATCGACGAGGTGAAGGTCTCGTCCGGCACCATCGTGTGGCGCGACCCCGCGACCGGCGAGGCCTACGAGACCCCGGTCACCGGCGGCCACGCCAAGCTGCAGTGGAAGCCCGACTGGGCGATGCGCTGGGTCGCGCTCGGCGTCGACTACGAGATGGCCGGCAAGGACCTGATCGATTCGGTCAAGCTATCGGGGCAGATCGCCCGCGTGCTCGGCGCCGAGCCGCCCGAGGGCTTCAACTACGAGCTCTTCCTCGACGAGAAGGGCCAGAAGATCTCGAAGTCGAAGGGCAACGGGCTGACCATCGACGAGTGGCTGGCCTACGGCACGCCCGAGAGCCTCGCCTTGTTCATGTACAACAAGCCGCGCGAGGCCAAGCGCCTGCACTTCGACGTCATCCCGCGTCACGTCGACGACTACCTGTCGTTCCTGGAGAAGTTTCCCGGCCAGGAACCGAAGCTGAAGCTCGGCAACCCGACCTGGCACCTCCATGCCGGTACCCCGCCCGAGCCCGAGCGGGTCGGGGAGGGCGGGGCGCTGCCCTTCGCGATGCTCCTGAACCTCGTGGCGGTCGCCAACACCGAGGACCCGGCGGTCTTGTGGGGCTTCATCCGCCGCTACGCGCCCGAGGCCTCGCCCGAGACGCATCCGCGGCTCGACCGGCTGGTGCACCACGCGGTGCGCTACTTCCGCGACTTCGTGCGCCCGCAGAAGACCTACCGGACGCCGAGCGCCGAGGAGGCGGCGGCGCTCGCCGACCTGTCGGAGACGCTGGCGGCGCAGGTGGGGTCCACCGACCCGGAGGCGCTGCAGGCCGCGGTCTACGAGGTCGGCCGGCGCCACTTCCCCGACCTGTCGGGCAAGTCGAAGAGCCCGGACGGGCGCCCGGGCGTGTCGCAGACCTGGTTCACGACGCTCTACGGCATCCTGCTCGGCGAGGCGCGGGGCCCGCGCTTCGGCTCGTTCGTCGCGCTCTACGGCGTCGAGGAGACCCGCGCGCTCATCGCCCGCGCCCTGTCGGGGGCGCTCGCCGAGGAGCACGCCGCGTTCCTCGAAAGCCGCGACACGCCGCAGGCGGCCTGACGGACAGGCCCCGAGGAGCCCCGCTCGAAAGGGCGGGGCTCGCCCTGCGGCGTTGTCCCCATCCCTCCACCGCTTTACCTTGGCAGCAGGGAATCAGTGGTGGTATGGAACGTAACAGGAACAAACGCCCCGGGACACCGTCATGCGCGCCGTGATGCCGCTGCTGCTCGTCGCCTTGTCGGGACCGATCCACGCCACCGCGAGTCACGCCTTCGACGGGGCGCGGCCGAACCGCGAGGCGGCGGCGATCGCGCGGCTGAAGGGCTGCCTTGCCCGGGAATCCGCGGCCGCGCGGGTTCGCCGCGAGACGCCCGAGCACTTCGCCGTGCGGGCGCAGCACATCTGCCTGCCGGCCAAGCGCGACGCCGCGCGGGCGAAGGCCGTGGCCCTGGTGGCGGCGGGCTTCACCGAGGCCCCCGACCTCGTCGGCGCCGTCGAGCAGCTGCTCTCCGACCACGAGCGCGACACGGCGGAGGCCTACGCGCGCAGCGTCGGCCGCCGGCGCGTGGCGGGCGGCGCCGAGCCGTGAGCCGCGACGCATGGCAGAGAGACGCTTGGCAGGGAGACGCTTGGCAGGGAACGGGGCGCATGGCTGGACCGTGCCGACCGTCGCGCAGGCCTCCGGGCGCATGCGCGCACTTGATCAACCGGCGCTAACCCTCTAAGCGGGCCGCGCCTTCCGCCCGGCTGGACGTCGTGGGCGGGCTTGCCGCAGGTGATGGATATGGCCAAGGAAAAGTTTTCGCGGACGAAGCCGCACTGCAACATCGGCACCATCGGTCACGTTGACCATGGCAAGACCTCGCTGACCGCGGCGATCACCAAGGTGCTGG
>NZ_JACWCT010000089.1:0-38032 GCF_016613415.1 Methylobacterium ajmalii
CGCCTCCTCCACGCCGCCGGGCGCGAACGCAAGGACGAGCCGGCCGCGACGCTGGGGCGGCGCGGGTTCCGCCTGGCCGTCTGGGTCGCCTACGCGGCGACGCCCCTGCCGGCCCTGCCCGAGGCGGTGACGGCGGCGCTCGCCGAGGGCGGCCTCGACGCGGCCCTGCACTACTCGCGGCGCAGTGCCGCGACGGCGCTGGGCCTCGCCCGGGCGGCGGGGCGCGAGGGGGAGTTTCGGCGCCTCTTGCACCATTGCCTGTCGGCGGACGTGGCCGTGCCCCTGGTCGCGGCCGGCATCCTGTCCCATGTCGTCGCGGCACGGCCCGACGAGGACGCCCTGATGGCCGGGCTCGCCGCCGTCCACCCGGACTGCGACGCAGAGGCGTCGCCGGCCCTTCGCCCGGGCCGGGAGCGATGCTAAGGGACGATGAACCAGCGCGCGGCCCGGGCGGGATCCTGCCCCGCGGACGCGCTCCAGCCGAGCCGGTGGGCCCGCCTTCGCGGCGGGCTCCCGGCCCGACCCACAGGTGAGGATCTTTCGCCGTGAACCCATCCGACAAGGACCAGAAGGATTCCCGCAACCGTCCCGGCGGGCGCGGCGGCAACCCGGCGGATGGGCCGATCATCGACCTGAAGGCCACCCGCGTCGCCGACGCGCCGAAGGCCGAGCCGGGCAAGCCTGATCCGGTCAAATCGGAGCCGGGCAAGCCGGCTACGCCTGCCGCCGCCTCCGGACGCCCCGGCGAGCCGACGAAGGCCGCCGAGGTGAAGCCCGCCGAGATGAAGCCGGGCGCGACCGGTCAGGCCGCGGCCGCCGGCACGTCCGGCCCGACGGCGAAGCCGTTCGGCGGAGGAACGGGCCCGACGGGTTCGACCGGATCCTCCGGCCCGACCGGGGCCACGGGATCGGCCGCCGCCGTGAGGCCGGGCGAGGCCGCCAGGACGGTCGAGGCCAAGCCCGTCCCGAGCAGCGCCACCGGCTCGACCGGCGCCACCGGCTCGACGGGATCGACCGGATCCACGGCCTCGTCGCCGACCGGCGGACCCGCGAAGCCCGGCGCCGCGACCCCGGTCGTCACCGGCCCCGGCAGCGGGCCGCTCAAGGTCGGCGACGCGAAGCCCGGCACCGGGCCGACCGGGACTCCCGGCCTCAAGCCCGGGGCGACCGACGTGAAATCCCCGGCTGCCGGCACCGGCGCGACGACCGGCGCGGCCGCGGTCGGCTCCGGCCCGAACCCCGCGGGAGCGACCGGCGCCACCGGTGCACGCCTCTCCACGGTGCCGAAGACCGGGCCGCAGGCAGGTTCCGCCGCCGGTACGACCGTGCCGCCGAAGGACGCCCCGAAGGATACGCCCAAGGCCACGGCGACGACCCCGGTCGTCGCCCCGCAGGTCCGGTCGGGTGCGGGCTTCGGCTCGCTGCTCGCGGCCTCGCTGCTCGGCGGCGTGGTCGGCGCGGGCCTCCTATACGGCGTTACCACCTACGGCCCGGCCTACGGCATCAACCTGCCGAAGCCCGCCGCCCCGCAGGCGCAGGAAGCGGTGCCGCTCGAGCAGCGCCTCGCCGATCTCGCGCCGCGCGACAGCGTCCAGGCTCTCGACCGGCGCATCGGCTCCGTCGAGCAGACGCTGCGGCCGCTGCCCGACGCGGTGCGCGCGGCCGACGCCGCCGCCAAGGCCGCGACCCAGCGCGCCGACGAGGCCCTGCGCAAGGCCGAGGCCGCTCCCGCCGGACAGGCGGCGCCCGCGGTCCAGGCTCCCACGGCCCAGGCTCCGGCCTCGCAGGCTGCCGGCATCGATCCGGCCCGCCTCCAGGGCATCGAGAAGCAACTTGCCGACCTCCAGGGCCGCAGCGGCGGCGATGCCGGCCTGCGCCAGCGCGTCGACGGCCTCGCCCAGGCGGTGACGGCGCTCCAGGGCCGGAACGACGGCGCCGACCTGCGCGGGCGCCTCGACGGGCTCGACAAGGGCCTGAAGGCGCTCCAGGCCGATCTCGGCACCCGCACGGCAGCCGAGGAGCAGGCCGACAAGGCGCTGGGCCAGCGCATCGACGAGCTGCGCCAGGCCCTCGACACCCGGGCCAAGGCCGCCGACCAGCGGGCCGAGGGGCTGCAGCAGGCGCTCGACGCCCGCACCAAGACCGTCGACCAGCGCCTTTCCGAGCTGGCGAAGTCGGTCGAGGGCCGGGCCGAGGCCGGCACCGTCCAGGCGGCGCTCCGGGTCGTCGCCGCCGACCGCATCGCCAGCGCGCTCGCCTCCGGGGCGCCCTATGCCGACGCGCTCGCCACCCTCAAGCAGCTCGATCCCGGCCAGGCCGGGGCTCTCGCGCCGCTCGAGCCCTTCGCCCAGAGCGGCGCTCCGACCGCGGCCTCGCTCGCCCAGAGCTTCCAGCCCGTCGCCGCCAAGCTGAACGCCGCGGCGCTCGCCGCCCGGCAGAAGGCGGTGGCGGAGCGCGGCAGCATCACCGACCGCCTGACCAGCATGGCCGAGTCGATCGTCTCGGTGCGCAAGGTCGGCAGCGAGGGCGCGGCCCCGACGGCGGGCACCCCCGCCGACCCGACCGAGGCCGGGGTGGCCAAGGTCCAGGACGCGCTGGCCCGCGGCGCGGTGTCGGAGGCCGCCAAGGCCTTCGACGCCCTGCCGGAGCAGACCCGCCAGGAAGCCGGCGATGTCGGCCAGCGCCTGAAGGCCCGGGCCGCGGCCGGCGAGGCCGCGCGGGCTCGGCTCGCCGCCGCCTTCGCGGCGATCCAGGGTCCGGCGACCCGCTGACCACCTGACGCAGTGCGGCCGCCTGCCCGGGCGGCCGCGGGAAGCAACCTCCCGGGGCTCGATCGACGCCCCCTCGCGCGCCCGGTGCGGCAGCGCGGCTTTCTGGAGTTGATGGACCGATGTGGCGCGCACTCGCCTTCGTGGCACTTCTCGCCGTCGCCGCCTACGGGGCGGTCTGGCTCGCCGACCGGCCCGGCGTGGTCACCGTGACCTGGGGCGGCTACGAGCTGGCGACCAGCCTCGCGGCGGCCCTCGTCGGCGTCATGGTGCTCGCCGTGGTGCTCGGCTTCATCTGGGCCTTCGCCCGCGGCATCCTGAACCTGCCCGAGCGGCTGACCCTGTCGAGCCGGCGCCGGCGCCAGGCCCGCGGCTACAACGCGCTCTCGCGCGGCATGGTGGCGGTGGGTTCCGGCGATCCGGTGGCGGCGCGCCGCCACGCCGGCGAGGCTGAGCGCCTGCTCGGCAACGAGCCGCTCGCCCTGCTGCTGACCGCCCAGGCCGCCCAGATCTCGGGCGACCGCGCCGGGGCCGAGCGCGCCTTCCAGCGCATGGTCGACGATCCCGAGACCCGGGTGCTCGGCCTGCGCGGCCTGTTCGTCGAGGCCCGGCGCCAGGACGACGAGGCCACGGCCCGCGCCTACGCCATCGAGGCGTCGCGCCTCGCCCCGAGCGTCACCTGGGCCAACGAGGCCGTGATGGAGAGCCAGTGCGCCGACCGCGACTGGTCCGGCGCCCTCGACACCGTGTCGCGCCGCGCCGCGCTCGGCCTCTCGGACAAGGCGGCGATGCGCCGCCAGCGCGCCGTGCTGCTCACCGCCAGCGCCCTCGACCTCGAGGCCGGCGACCCCGAGCGCGCGCTCGCCCAGGCCCGCGAGGCGGTGAAGCTCGCCCCCGACCTGGTGCCGGCCGCAGTCCTCGCCGGGCGGCTGTTCGCCCGCCGCGGCGACCTCAAGCACGGCGCCCGGGTGGTCGAGGCGGCCTGGCGCGCGGCCCCGCACCCGGAGCTCGCCCGGGTCTATCTCGACCTGCGCACCGGTGATTCGAGCCGCGACCGCCTCGCCCGCGCCGAGACGCTGGCCCGGATCTCGTCCTGGCATCCGGAATCGCGCTTCGCCATCGCCCGCGCGGCGCTCGACGCCCGCGAATTCGCCCGGGCCCGCGACGTGCTCAGCCCGCTGCTCGCCGACCAGCCGACCGCGCGCGCCTACGAGACGATGGCCGAGATCGAGGAGGCCGAGCACGGCGCGGCCTCCGGCAAGGCCCGCGAGTGGCAGGCCCGCGCGGTCCGTGCCGCGCGCGATCCGGCCTGGTGCGCCGACGGCCTGGTCTCCGACCGCTGGGCCCCGGTCTCCCCGGTGAGCGGCCGCCTCGACGCCTTCGTGTGGCAGACCCCGCCCGACCTGCTCGGCCGCTCGTCCGCGGGCCACGCCCACGAAGCCGCGCCCGCCGCGGCCAACGCGACCGCCACGGCGCCGAAGACCGGCACGATCAACACCCTGGCCTCCGGCGCCTCGGGCCCGGCGGTGGTGCCGGTGCCGGTGACGATGCCGGAAGTGGTCGGTCCGGGGCGCTGAGCGCGCCCGCGGGATTCCCGCCCGTTCGCATCCGGGCGAGCGCGCCCGGATGCGCCACATCGTGACGAAGAGGAACGCCCGGTCGACGGACCGGGCGACGCCTCCATCCCGCCCCCGTGGGAGCCTTCGGCGAGAGGGGAAGGCGGCCCTAGCCGATCCCCGCCAGCAGCTCGACGACCGTCTCGGGGTTCGGCACCTCGACGTCGTGCGGCACCGCCAGTTCGCGGTAGGTCCAGCCGGATTTCGCCTTGGCCCGCTGCCGGCTCGGCTCGATCGCGGCGAGCGCCGGGCCGGTGTAGGCGACGTAGGTCACCGGCAGGCCGGCGCCGGCGGGTTTCGCGAGGCGCACCGGGCTCTCGTAGGTGCCGATCGGGTGCGGCCGCAGCCGCTGCATGAACCAGTCCTTGGCCGGTCCCGCCGGAATCGGAAAGGCCTCCGGGCCGGGCACCGGCAGGGCCACGCCCGCCCCTTGCTCCTGCGCCACCTTGCGGCGCGTATCGGCCATGCCGGCGGGCAGGATCGTGAAGGCCGTGTCGCCGTTCTCCGGGATCAGCGCATCGAGGTAGACGACGTGGCGGATGCGGTCGGTCAGGCGGTCGGCGACGCCGGTCACCGCCATGCCGCCGTAGGAATGCCCGACCAGCACGACGTCGCGCAGGTCCTCGAAGGCGAAGACGCTCGCCACGTCGTCGATATGGGTGTCGACCGTGATCTGGCGCGAGAGCAGGTGGCTGCGCTCGCCGAGCCCGGTTTGCGTCGGCGTGTAGACCCGGTGCCCGCGGCCGCGAAGGCCCACCGCCACGTCGCGCCAGATCCAGCCGCCGCCATAGGCGCCGTGGACGAGGACGTAGGTCTTCGGCGCCGCGCCTTGGGCACGGGCCGCGCCCGGCGCGAGGGCCGCCGCCGCCAGGGAGACGCCCGCCAGGGCCGTTCTGCGATTGACCGTCACGCGCTGCTTCCTCCGGTTGTCCGTTCTTGCGGTTGTTCGTTCTTGGCACGTTGTAGCGGCAGAACGGCCCGGGTCCACCGCGATGTATGCGCGGGACGCGGCTCCCGCGCCGCGTCGCCGGTGCTATGGAAGGGTCACCGACACGCTTGAACCAACGAGGGCACGAGCCGCCGATGACCCACGCGGAGACCGCCACGCCGCCGGACCTCGCCGGCACCCTGTCGCCGCGGATGCAGGGCATCGGCACGAGCCAGATCGGCCTCGTCGCCGACCGGGGCCGGGACGACCCCGAGGTGGTCAAGCTGTGGATCGGCGAGGGGGATTTGCCGACGCCGCCCTTCATCGTCGAGGCCGCCCACAGGGCGATGCTGGCCGGGCACACCCGCTACGCCACCTCGCTCGGCCTGCCGCGCCTGCGCGAGGCGCTGAGCGCCTACCACGCCCGGCACTGGGGCGTGGACGTGCCGGCGGAGCGCTTCGCCGTGACGGCCGGCGGCATGAACGCCATCATGCAGGCGGCCCAGGCGCTGCTGGAGCCCGGCGACGAGATCGTCATTCCCTCGCCGGCCTGGCCGAACCTGGCCGAGGCCGTGCGCATCACCGGCGGCGTGCCGGTGACGGTGCCGTACCGGGTGCAGGCAGACGGGCGCTTCGCCCTGCCGCTCGCCGACATCGAGGCCGCCCTCACCCCGCGCACCCGCGCCATCGTGGTCAACTCGCCCTCGAACCCGACCGGCTGGATCATGCCGCTCGACGAGATGAAGGCCCTTCGCGACCTCGCCCGGGCGCGGGGGCTGTGGATCGTCGCCGACGAGGTCTACGCCCACTTCGCCTACGGCAACGCCATCGCGCCGTCCTTCCTGCAGATCTGCACCGAGGACGACCGGCTGATCGTCACCAACACCTTCTCCAAGAACTGGGCGATGACCGGCTGGCGCGCCGGCTGGCTGATCGCCCCGCGCGGCCTCGCCCCCACCTTCGCCAAGCTCGGCCAGTACAACACCACCTCGATCCCGACCTTCATCCAGCATGCCGCCGTCACGGCGCTCGAGGAGGGCGACGGCTTCATCCGACAGATGGTCGGCCGCTGCGCCGAGAGCCGCGAGATCCTGGTCGAGGGGCTGTCGCGGCTGCCCGGCGTCACCGTGTCGGTGCCGGAGGGCGCCTTCTACCTGATGGCCCGGGTCGCGGGCCCCGGCACCCCGCGGCCGGACGAGACCAGCCTCGCCATCGCCTTCCGGCTCCTGGCCGAGGCCAAGGTCGGCGTGGCGCCCGGCACCGCCTTCGGCCCGGAGGGCGAGGGCTTCATCCGCCTCTGCTTCGCCATCAGCCCCGGCCTCGCCCGGGAGGCGGTGGCGCGGCTCTCCGCCGTCCTCGGCCGCTGACGGAGGAGCCCCGATGTCCGAGCCGATCGCCTTCCTGGGCAACCTCGATCCCGACGAGGAGGCCGAGTTCCTCGCCGCCCTCGCGACCGCTCTTCCCGAGGAAACCTTCCGGCCGTTCCGTACCCTGACGCCGGCCGAGCGCGCGGCGGTGCGGATCGCCGTCGTGGCCAATCCCGACCCCGCCGAGGTGGCGCTGCTGCCGAACCTCGCCTGGATCCACAGCCTGTGGGCGGGGGTCGAGCGCCTGGTGCGCGACCTCGGGACTGGGAGCGCGCCGATCGTGCGCCTGGTCGACCCCGAGCTCGCCCGCACCATGGCGGAGGCGGTGCTGGCCTGGACCTACTACCTCCAGCGCGACATGCCGGCCTACCGGCGCCAGCAGGAGGCCGCGACCTGGCGCCAGCTGCCCTACCGGCCGCCGGGCGAGGTCGGGGTCGGGCTCCTCGGCCTCGGGGCGCTCGGGAGCGCGGCGGCGGAACGGCTGGTCCAGGCGGGGTTCCGGGTCGCGGCCTGGAGCCGCGCGCCCAAGCCCGTCCCGGTGGGCGTGACGGGATTCTCCGGGCCGGACGGACTGGCCGGCCTGCTCGCGGCGAGCGACATCGTCGTCTGCCTGCTGCCGCTCACCGGGGAGACGCGCGGCCTCCTCGATGCCGGTCGCTTCGCCGCGATGAAGCCCGGGGCGGGACTGATCAATTTCGGCCGCGGGGCGATCGTCGAGACCGAGGCGCTGATCGCCGCCCTCGATGCGGGCCGGGTGTCGCACGCGGTGCTGGACGTCTTCCCGGTCGAGCCGCTGCCGCCGGATTCGGCGCTGTGGCGCCATCCGGGCGTGACCGTCCTGCCGCACATCTCGGGGCCGACCACCCCGGGCAGCGCCGCGGCGGTCGTCGCCGGCAACGTGCGGGCCTATCGGGCGACCGGACGGATCCCGGCGGCGGTCGACGTGGCGCGGGGGTACTGAGCGGGCTGCGAGCAAGATCTGCGACGAGACGATGGTTCGGGCGGACGAGAAGTCGGCTTGCCCACAACACGCGACACGGGACGCTGCATGGCCGCGGCCGCGACGACCCCCTTGCATCAACCCTCTCCCCTCTGCGGCAGGGCTGTCCGGGGAAAAGTGGCGCAGGTTAGTCCCTCCCCCTTTGCGGGGGAGGGTGGCTCCTGCGTCAGCAGGGGCCGGGAGAGGGGCAGCGCGACGGCGATCCAGGGAGCGCCCGTCACCGCGGGCACGATATCTCCGAAAGCGGCGTCCCCTCTCCCGGCCCCCGTTCGGGGGCCACCCTCCCCCGCAGAGGGGGGAGGGGGAAACCCGCGCCATTCTTTTCCCCGGACAGCCCTGCGTCGAGGGGAGATGCGGCCCCGCGGCGAGTGCGAATCACTCGTGCTGGGACAGGAGAGGGGACGCCGCTTCGTAAGAAGACCGAATCGTTCCGAAGGGTGGCCGCTGAAAGCGCGTCGCGCCGCCCCCTCTTGCGGGACTTCGGCCCGGCCCCTGCCGACGCGGGCTCCATTCCTCCCCGCAGAGGACGAGGGTTCGCGCGTCGGCGATCCTCGTGAACCGCACGCCCCGCCGTGCCGCGCGATGCGTGGCAGGCCAACGCCTCGTCGGCTCAGCCGGGGCGACGGGCCCGGAGGACCGGCGGGGAGGCGGAAACGGCGGTCTCGGGGCGGTCCGTGCGCTGCAGCCAAGCCAGGGCGCTGCGAGCCGCGTCCTCGGCCTGGTGCGCCCGCTCCTCGGCGGCCGCGATCAGGGCGGCGGCGCGGCTCTGGGCAGCCTGTGCCCGGTCCTCGCCGCCACGATGTAGAGTTGCGCCTCATCGAGCCTTCTGTGGGCGCTGCGCAGCAGGCTCCGGGCCTGGGCTTGGCGTCGCCGGATCTCCGCCTCGGTCGCTTCGGCCTCGTCGGCCGCAGCCCGCACATGGGCGATCAGCCGGTCCCAGTCCCGGGGCGGGGCGCCGGCATCGACGGGCGACAGGCCGTCCCGCGCGGTTCGCTCGACGACCGAACGCACGAGGATCGCGAGGTGCGGATGGAGCTCCGGCGTCGCGCCGTTCTCGAAGTCGCCCCGCCGCGCGGCGCGTTCGCTGGCGAAGAAATCGATCCCCATGACGTCCGTCCCGTCGTCCCAAGCCGGGTCGCCCCGCGGTGATGCCCGGGAGTGTCACAGATCATGGTTAATCGTGGATTAATCTCAAGAGTTGTCATAGCCAAGAGCCGCAGGGGAAGAGGCCCGGATCGGTAGAAATGGATCGATCACGAGCGGACCAATCGCGCCCCAACGACTGATGAACGGCGCCTCGGCGGCGCTCGGAAACCGCGATCCCGTGACGGTGAAGGCGCCGGATCGGGAGGACACGGCGCCCGAGACTCCGGAAATCCTGCCGCGCCGGAATGCGTACGCCGACGCCGGCCCCGACCGGCACGCCCCCGCATCCCGAAATCCACGCCCGGCCCGACCTTCGCCATTGACGCCCCGGGGCTGCAGGGCCTAACCGACGATCATGCGCAGGTTTTCGCCGCAACGGCCGATCGTCCGCGCGACCATCGCGGTGGTCGCGCTCTACGCGCTGTGCCTGCACGTCCTGCTCGGCGCACTCGCCCCGACCCCGGCCGTGGCCGCCCCGGGGGCCGTGATCTGCCAGCACGAGGCAGGCGACGGCAGCCCGCAGACGGCGGCGCATTGCGCCCTGGCCTGCTGCGTCGCGGCCCACCACGTCGCCCTCGCGGTCCCGGTCCTGCTGGCGTTCGGGTTCGCCTGGGACGGCCTGCCTCCGCCCGTCCGCGTCCCGCCCGCCGCCGACGAGAACCCGGTCCGGGCCCCGCCCGACCGCGCCGCCAGCCCGAGGGGACCGCCGCAGGCCTGATCGATCCGTTGTCGCCATCGATCGCAGCCTGTCCGGATTCCCGCCCCATGTCCGTTTCCTCCGCCGCCCCGGTCACGGGGCGCGCGCCCCCGCGCGGCGTGCCTCGTCCGAGCGCGCCCTTGCGCGACGCGCTCCATCGCGCGGTCTGGCGCTGGCACTTCTACGCCGGCCTCCTCTGCCTGCCGTTCCTGATCCTCCTGTCGATCACCGGCTCGGTCTACCTGTTCAAGGACGAGATCAACCGCACGCTGTTCTCCTACCGGACGGTGGTGGCGGTGCGGGCGACGCCGCCGCTCTCGCCCGAGCGGCTGGTCTTCATCGCCGCCGAGGCGGTGCCGGATGCCGCGCCCAAGACCTATGCGAGCCCCGACGCCCCCGACCGGGCGGCGGTCGTCACGATGGCCGGGCCGCAGGGCAGGACGCTCGTCTACCTCGACCCCTATGACGGCGCGGTGCTCGACCGGGTGGGGCGCGACGCCGAGGCGATGATGGTGGTGCGCCGGCTGCACAGCCTCGCGTATTTCGGTCCGGTGGCGAACGCGCTGATCGAGGTCGTGGCCGGCTTCACGGTGATCCTGGTCCTGAGCGGGATCTACCTGTGGTGGCCGCGCGGGCAGGGCGGCGGGGTCGTCGGCGTACGCGGCACGCCGCGGCGGCGGGTGTGGTGGCGCGACCTGCACGCGGTCACGGGCTTCGTCGCCGGGGCGGGCCTGCTCTTCCTCGCCGCGACCGGCCTGCCGTGGTCGATCCTGTGGGGCGACCAGGTCCGGGCGATCTCGAACCGGGCCGGGCTCGGCCAGCCCGATGCGCTCTGGGCCGGGGTGCCGGTCTCGGCGGTGCCAATGGGCGAGGTCCTCGACACGACGGGCTGGGCGCTGGAGGACGCGCCGCTGCCGCGCTCCCCTGCACAGGACGGTGTCCCGATCGGCATCGACCGGGCGATCGAGATCGTGACCGGGCTCGGGATGCCGGCAGGCTACGAGCTCGCCCTGCCGGAGGGCCCGACCGGGGTCTACGCGGCTGCCGCCTATCCGCGCGACGTCACGCGCCAGCGGATGATCACCCTCGACCAGTATAGCGGCAAGCCGCTGGTCGACGTGCGGTTTCGCGATATCGGCCTCGTCGGGCGGGGCATCCAGTACGGGATCGGGCTGCACAAGGGCGAGTTCGCGGGGCGGGTCAACCAGCTCCTGATACTGGCCTTCTGCCTCGCCACGCTCCTGCTCGCGGTGAGCGCCGCGGTGATGTGGTGGAAGCGCCGCCCCGCCGGGCGCCTCGGCGTGCCGCCCTGGCCCGGGGACCGACGGGTCGTCGCCGGGGTCACCGGGATCGTCGTCGCGCTCGGGATCGTCTTCCCCCTGACCGGGCTGGCGATCCTGGCGATGATCGTCCTCGACGCCGCGATCGCCGGCCTGCGCCGCACCCTCCGGCACCCCGCCGCCGCCTGATCCGACGCCGGCGCGACCGCGCCGCGCTCCCGCACCCGTTTCGTTGAGATCCCGTCCATGCCGTCCCGTCCCGGTGCCGGCCTGCGCCCCCGCGCGCTCGCCTTCCTGCTCGCCGCCGTCCCGGCGACCGCCCATTCCCATGCCGCCGCCCAGGAGACCATCGCCCTCGACGAGATCTCGGTCGCGGGTGCGGCGCCGGTGCCAGGTTCGAGTCCAAGTCCGGGTCCAGGTCAGGTCGCGAGACCGGTCTTCGGGGTCGCGGCGCCGCCGGGCTCCGCCCCGAGCGTGATCGAGCGCCCGGTCGGCGAGGTCGTGACCGCCATCGGCCGGCAGGACGTGATCGCCAACCGGCCGGCGACCAGCGTCGCGCAGGTGCTCGTCAACAGCCCCGGCGTCACCGTGCGCCAGGGCAACGGTCCCCGCGACGTGGTGGTGTCGATCCGCGGCAACAACGCCCGCTCGACCGGCGTGATCAAGAACATGGTGGTCCTGGAGGACGGCTTCGTCGTCACCCAGCCCGACGGCGCCTCGCGCTTCGACATCACCGATCCGCGGGCCTATTCGCGCATCGACGTCTTCCGCGGGCCGCAATCGCCCCTGTTCGGCAACTACGCCACCGGCGGGGCGATCGCCTTCCGCACCCGGACCGGGCGCGAGATCGACGGCTACGAGGTCGGGATCGATGCCGGAAGCTTCGGCACGCTCGGCCGCTACTTCACGGTCGGCGGCGTGAGCGGGCCCTACGAGGTCAGCCTGTTCGCCAGCGATTTCCGCAGCAACGGCTACCAGGACCACTCCAGCGCCGACACCCAGACGGTGAACCTCCTGGCGAGCTACACGCCCAGCCCGGACAACCGCTTCACCCTCAAGGTGATCAACAACACGCTCGAGGCCGACCTTCCCGCCCGCTCGTCCCTGGCGCAGTACCGGATCAACCCCTACCAGCGCGGCTGCGCCAGCGCCGCCACGGCGGCGCCCGGCTGCACCACCGTCAACCTCCTGCAGAACGGCGCCTTCGGCACCACCGTGCCGGTGACGGCCTCCGAGGGGGCCTTCGGCCGCAACGACCGGCGCACGATCATCGCGGCGCGCTGGGAGCACGACATCAACGCAAACACGACCTGGCGCACGCAGGTCGGCTTCGACGAGCGCAACTTCAACCAGCCGTTCTACACGACCTCCTCGCGCGGCAGCTATCCGTCCTACAACGTCCTGTCGGACATCACCCATCGCGGCGAAGTGTTCGGCCTGCCGACGGTGGGCTACGCGGCACTCTCCTACAGCGCCATCGACAACCACATCTCGCTGTTCAACCGGGCGCCCTATCTCGGGCCGCGCCTCGGCGCGCTCGCGAGCAACCAGGAGGCGGCGCAGTCGAATCTCGGCGGCCGCGCGCGGGCCGAGGTCGCGCTGTCGGAGCGGTGGACCGGCGTGCTCGGCGTCTCGGCCGAGAACACTTGGCTCACGGGCCGCACCCTGACCTACGCCTACTCGGCCGCCGGCACGACCCGGATGGCGGCCGACATCGACCGCAGCTTCCTTAACGTCGCGCCGGAACTGGCGCTGGTCTACCGGCCCGACGACACCCTGGCTTTCCGCGGGCGGGTCGCCACCGGCTACGCCACCCCGGCGGCGAGCCAGCTCTTCGTCACCCCGGCCGGCGTGCCGGGCAACAACACCGACCTGCGCACCCAGACCAACCTCGGATTCGACCTCGGGGTCGACTGGTCGCCGCTGCCGGAGCTGCGCCTCAGCCTGACCGGCTTCTACGAGTTCTTTCGCAACGAGCTCGTCACCCAATCGCCGGGGGCGGGCCTCCTGAGCTACACCTTCAACGCCCCGGCCTCCGAACATCGCGGCATCGAGGCGGGGGCCGAGTGGGCGTTCTCGCCCGGCTGGCGGGCCAACGCCGCCTACGGCCTCAACGACCAGTTCTATACCCGCTACGTCGAGCAGCTGAGCGCCGGCAGCCTGACGGCGCGGTTCGACCGGGCCGGGCGCCTGATCCCGGGGGTACCGGCCCACCAGCTCCTCGCCCGGATCGGCTACGACCAGCCGACGGGGCCGCTGAAAGGGCTCGGCGCCTTCGTCGAGGCGGTCTACCAGGACGGCTTCTTCCTCGACAACGCCAACCAGCTGAAGGCGCCGGGCTACGCGCTCCTCAACGCCAACGTCCACTACGACACCGATCTCGTCGGGTCCTACGCCAAGCGCCTCAGCCTCTACGTCGAGGTGCGCAACATCCTCGACACGACCTACATCGCCTCGGCCCAGCCGCTGGCGAACTCGATCAGCGCGGCGACCGGGCTGCAGAACGGGGCGGGGGTACTCGCCACCACCACCGGCTCGATCTTCGCCGGAGCGCCGCGCAGCGTCGTCGGCGGGATGAAGCTGGCGTTCTGACGCCCGGTGCGACCCGGGCGTCAGGCCACCGCCGCAATGGCGCCCGGGGCCTCCCATTCGGGGCCCCAGACCTGCACGACGTGGCCGGGCGAGACCTCGCGGTAGATCCGCTCGGGCGGCACGTAGTCGACCGGGCGGATCGGACTCTTGATCTCGTCGCTGCGCACGGCGTGGAGCTGGCGGCGCCGGCCCGGATCGGGCACCGGCACGGCGGCCATCAGCTTCTTCGTATAGGGGTGCTGGGGTGCGCCAAAGATCGCCGCCCGGGGGCCGATCTCGACGATCTCGCCGAGATACATCACGGCGACCCGGTGGCTGACGCGCTCCACCACCGCCATGTCGTGCGAGATGAACAGGTAGGCCAGACCCAGCGCAGCCTGCAGGTCGAGCATCAGGTTCACCACCTGCGCCTTCACCGAGACGTCGAGGGCCGAGACCGACTCGTCGGCCACGATCAGCCGGGGTTCCAGCGCCAGCGTGCGGGCGATGCAGATGCGCTGGCGCTGGCCGCCGGAGAATTCGTGCGGGTAGCGGCTCGCCATCTCGGGCTTGAGGCCGACCCGGCGCAGCAGGTCGGCGGCGCGGTTCCGCGCCTGCGCGCGCGAGCAGAGACGGTTGATCAGCAGCGGCTCGGCGATGGCCGCCCCCACGCTCATCCGCGGATCGAGGCTGGCGAAGGGGTCCTGGAAGATCATCTGCATCCGCCGGCGGCAGGCACGCAGGGCGGCGGGAGACAGGCCGAGCACGTTCTCGCCGTCGAGGAGGACCGAGCCGGCGACCGGCTCGATCAGCCGCAGCACCGAGCGGCCGGTGGTGGACTTGCCGCAGCCCGATTCGCCGACGAGGGCCAGGGTCTCGCCCGCCCGCACCGCGAAGGAGACGTCCTCGACCGCGTGGACCCGGCCGCGCACCCGCGAGAGCAGGCCGCCGCGGATGTCGAAGCGGGTGGTGAGCCCCTTCACCTCGAGCACCGGGCGCTCGCCCTCGCGCACGGTGTCGGGAAGCGGCGGAGCCGCCTCCGGCTCGCCGGTGGCGCGGTCGACAATCTCGAACCGGGCCGGGCGGGTGGTGCCCTGCATCGCCCCGAGGCGGGGCACGGCGGCGAGGAGCGCCCGGCTGTAGGGATGGGCCGGGCGGCGGAAGATCTGCTCGGTGGCCCCCGTCTCGACGGCGCGGCCGTCGACCATCACCACGGTGCGGTCGGCGATCTCGGCCACCACCCCCATGTCGTGGGTGATGAACAGGACCGACATCCCTTCCTCCTCCTGGAGGAGCTTGATGAGGTCGAGGATCTGGGCCTGGATCGTCACGTCGAGCGCCGTCGTCGGCTCGTCGGCGATGAGGAGCTTGGGCCGGCAGGCGAGCGCCATCGCGATCATCACCCGCTGGCGCATGCCGCCGGAGAAGCGGTGCGGGTAATCGTGCACCCGCGAGGCGGCCGCCGGGATGCGCACCTTGTCGAACAGCCGCACGGTCTCGGCCTCGGCCTCTCCATGCGACATGCCGCGGTGGAGCCGCAGCGCCTCGCCGATCTGGAAGCCGACGGTGAGCACCGGGTTCAGGCTCGTCATCGGCTCCTGGAAGATCATCGCGACGTCGTCGCCGCGGATGCGCCGCATCTCGGCGTCGGGAAGGCGCAGGAGGTCGCGGCCCTCGAGCAGCACCCGGCCGCCGGTGCGGGTCGCGTCGCGCGGCGTGAGCCGCATGATCGACATCGCCGTGACGCTCTTGCCGGAGCCCGATTCGCCCACGAGGGCGACGGTCTCCTTGGGGCCGATGTCGAACGAGACGCCGTGCACCACCGGGCGCCAGGCCTGCTCGGAGCGGAACGCGACGGTGAGGTCCTGGACCGAGAGGATCGGGGTGGTCATCGTGGATTGCCCTGAGGATGCGTGCTCCCGTTCGCGACCTCATCCTGAGGTGCGAGCGGAGCGAGCCTCGAAGGAGACCTCCAGCGGTCTCCGAGGGATCTGGAGCCGTCCTTCGAGGTCAGTCGATCGTCGATCGACGGACGCCTCAGGATGAGGTCCGGGGTGGGAATGAGGGCGGTGCCGGCTCTCACAACACCCGCCGCGGATCGAGCGCGTCGCGCAAGCCGTCGCCGATGAAGTTGATCGACAGGACGGTCAGGAAGATCGCGGCGCCCGGAAACAGCGCCCAGTGCGGCGCCACGTCGAGGTGGTCCTTGGCGTCGTAGAGGAGCCGGCCCCAGGTCGGGATGTCGGGCGGGAAGCCGAGACCGAGAAACGACAGGGTGGATTCGGCGATGATCGCCGACGAGACCTCGATCGTCGCCGCGACGATCACCGGGCCGATGGCGTTCGGCAGGATATGGCGGGTGACGAGGTGCCAGGCGGTCGCTCCTTGAGAGCGCGCGGCCTCGACGAACTCCTTCTCGCGCAAGCTCAGGAACTGCGCCCGCACGAGGCGCGCCACCGGCATCCAGCGCAGGCCGCCGATCACCGCGACAATCATCACGAAGACGCCGCCCTCGACCCCGAAGGCCTGCTTCAGCTGGTCCCGGAAGAGGTAGATGATGAGGAGCAGCAGCGGCAGCTGCGGCAGCGACAGGAACAGGTCGGTCAGCCACATCAGGAACGGGTCGAGGAAGCGGCGCGACATGCCGGCGAGCGCGCCGACCACGACGCCGACGACGGTCGCGACGATCATCGCGGCGAACCCCACCGCCAGCGAGATCCGCCCGCCATAGATCATGCGGGCCAGGAGATCCTGGCCGAGGTCGTCGGTGCCGAGAGGATGGGCCCAGGACGGGCCCTGGAGTGTCGCCGCGAAGTCGATCTCGTCGATCGCCACCGGCCAGACCCAGCCGCCGAGGACGACCGCCAGCACCAGGAAGCCCAGCACCCCGACGCTGACGACCGCGAGGCGGTGGCGGCGGAAGCGCCGCCAGGTGTCCCGCCCCGAGACCGCCGGCGGCGTCGGGGCGGCCGCCTCAGCGGTAGGAGATGCGAGGGTCGAGCCAGCCATAGAGGAGGTCCGCGACGAGGTTGAACAGGACGACGAGGCAGGCGAACACGAAGGTGACGGCCATCACCACCGGCGTGTCGTTGGCGAGCATCGCGTTGATGAGGAGCGAGCCGATCCCGGGGATCCGGAAGATCTGCTCGGTGACGATGGCGCCGCCGAACACCGCCGGGATCTGGAGCGCCACGAGCGTCACGACCGGGATCAGCGCGTTGCGGGCGATGTGCCGGACCGTGACGGTGCCGTCCGACAGGCCCTTGGCCCGGGCGGTGGTGACGTAGTCGAGGCGGGCCACGTCGAGCACCGAGGCGCGGACGTAGCGGGTGTAGGAGGCTGCCTGGAAGAAGCCCAGCACGCAGACCGGCATGATCGCCTGCCGGACGTGCTCCCAGGCCCAGCGCCAGCCGGTGGCCGAGATGTCGGCCTGGTAGACGAAGGGCAGCCAGTCCAGCGTCAGGCTGAAGAGCAGGATGAACAGCAGACCGGTGAAGAAGGTCGGCAGCGAGAAGCCGATGAAGGCGAGCGTGTTGGCCACCTGGTCGAAGACCGAGTAGGGCCGGATCGCCGCCAGGATGCCGACCGGCACGGCGATCAGCAGCGCAAGCACCTGCGACGAGCCGACCACGAACAGGGTGGTGGGCAGGCGTTGCAGGATCAGGTCGTCGACGTCGACCCGGCTGGCGAAGGAGAAGCCCCAGTCGCCCTGGAGCATCGCCGTCAGCCAGTGCAGGTAGCGCACCAGGATCGGGTCATCGAGGCCGAATTTCAGCCGCAGGGCCTCGCGCACCTCCGGCGGCACGTTGGGGTTGGTGGCCAGCTCCCCGAACGGGTCGCCGGGCGCGAGCGCCAGGACGGTGAACAGGATGAGGCTGATCCCGAGCAGGCTCGGGATCGCGATCAGCAGGCGGCGGAGGAGATAGGCTCCCATCGGGGGTTCGTTACGCCTGCTTGTACCACTCGGCCAGGAAGGCCAGCGAGTTGTCCCACCCGCTCGCCGGCGCCTCGAGCTTGCCGTTGATCGCCGAGACCTGGGCGCGGTGGAGAAGCGGCAGGACGTAGTCGGCCACCACCAGGTCGTTCATCTTGACGAACAGGGCGGCGCGCTTGACGAGGTCGAGTTCGCTTTGCGCGGCCTTGTAGGCGGCGTCGACGTCCGGGTTCTGCATCCGGCAGATGTTGCGGCCCTGCCACTTGTTGGCCTTGGTGGCGGCCTCCCAGGAAACGTATTGGAGCGCGAACACCGCCGGATCGGCCTGCGTCATGTTCCAGGTATACATCTCCATGTCGGCATAGAAATGCGGATAGGTGTCCGGGTTCGCGACATCCGAGGAGAAGAACACCGACCCTGGAACCGACTTCAGCTCCATGTCGATACCGGCCTTCTGGGCGGCCTGCTTGATGATCGCCTGGGTCTTCTGGCGCGGCGCGTTGATCGAGGTCTGGAAGACGAATTTGAGCTTCTTGCCGTCCTTGGCGCGGATGCCGTCGCCGCCTTTCTTCCAGCCGGCGTCTTCGAGGATCTGCGCCGCCTTGTCGGGCTCGAAGGCGAAGGAGGTGCCCTTCGACACGAAGGGCGCCGGGCCGTTGAACACGTTGGCGGTGGCCCGGCCGGTGCGGCCGTAGATGAATTGCTGGATCGCCGCCCGGTTGACGAGCAGGTTCATCGCCTTGCGCACCGCCGGATCCGAGAAGGCCGGGTGCTTGGTCTTGAGCGAGGCGCGCTCGCCGTCGACCTCGGTGTTCGGATCGGTGGCGTTGAGCAGCAGGAACTCGAGGTTGCCGCCGTAATCCATCTTGACCCGGCCCTTGCCCTCGGCCTCGAGCCGCTTGAGGATCTCGTCCTCGACCTGCATGTTCCAGGCATAGTCGTACTCGCCGGTCTGGAGCACGGCGCGGGCGGCCGAGACCGCGTCGCCGCCGCCCTTCATCTCGATCGAGTCGAAGAACGGCCGGTTCGGGACGTGGTAGTCCGGGTTGCGCACGCCGCGCAGGATGTCGCCGGGGCGGAACTCGCTGAACTTGTAGGGACCGGTGCCGACCGGCGCGAGGTTGGCGGGCGCATCGCGGGACTTGTCGCCGTTGTAATCTGCGAAGACGTGCTTAGGGATGATCATCCCGGCGCTCGATACGAACGCATCGGCCCAGAACGGGGTCGGCTCCTTGAAGGTGAGCTTCACCGTCAGGTCATCGACCTTCGTGACCTTGACGTTCATGTAGCTGCCGCCGGTCACCGCGGCGGTGGCCGGGTTGGCGGCGTACTCGGCGGTGAACACCACGTCGTCGGCGGTGAAGGGCTTGCCGTCGTGCCACTTCACGTTCGGCTTCAGTTTCCAGGTGACCGAGTAGCCGTCGGCCGCCACGCCGCCATTCTCCTTCGAGGGGATCTCGGCGGCCAGGATCGGGAAGAGGTTGCCGTCGGCGTCCCAGGCCGCCAGCGGCTCGTAGAAGATGCGCGAGCCCTCCTGGTCCTTGGTGCCGACCGCGAAATGCGGGTTGATCAGGGTGGCGGCCTGCCAGAACAGCAGCTTCAGCGGCCCGCCGCCGCCGGCCTTCGTCGGCTTGTAGGCGTCGCGCAAGGGGCTCGCCGCGAAGGCGACGCCGTTCTGGGCGAGCATCATCCCGGCCATCGGAGCGGTGAGGCCGAGCGCCAGCATCCGGCCCACGAAACCGCGCCGCGACAGGCTGCCGTCCTTCACCTCGCCGATCAGCGCGCGCAGGTCCTGCTCGATCATGGACGATCACCCTTCTGGCTGGCCTAGAAACTGACAGGCAGCATCGCGCCCACCGCCCCCGTCCGCAAGCCACTGAAAACCTTTGCCCCAGGGCATTCGACGGTTGGTCCGTTAGACCCACCGGGGCTCCGAAGCGGCAGCCATTCGCAATTCGCGCGCCACGTCCGCTCCCGCCGCGCTTGAGCCGGCGCGGCGCCTGCATGAGGCTCGCCCGCAAGGCGGCCCGCCGCAGGGCCCGCGAGGGAGTGAACCCCATGGATAACCGCAACGCCGTGTGGCGCCAGGTCGACACCCACAAGGCCCGGCTGATCGCCCTCTCGGACGAGGTCTGGGGCACGCCGGAGGTCTGCTACACGGAGGAACGCTCGGCCGCCGCGCACGCCGCCGAGCTGCGCCACCAGGGCTTTCGCGTGACGCAAGGAGCAGCCGGCATCCCGACCGCGGTCGTCGGCGAGGCCGGGGAGGGCGGTCCCGTCATCGCGTTCCTTGGCGAGTACGATGCGCTGCCGGGCCTGAGCCAGGCGGCGGGCGTCGCCGCCCATACCCCCGTCGAGCAGGGCGGCCACGGCCACGGATGCGGGCACAACCTGCTCGGTTCGGCGGCACTGCTCGCCGCCACCGCCCTCAAGGACTGGCTCGCCGAGCAGGGGCTCCCGGGCCGCGTGCGCTATTACGGCTGCCCGGCGGAGGAAGGCGGGGCCGCCAAGGCGTTCATGGTGCGGGAAGGCCTGTTCGCGGATGCGGACGCCGCCGTCACCTGGCACCCGTCGAGCTTCTGGGAGGTCACGCCGCCGCTCTCGCTCGCCAACACCCGGGCCGATTTCGTGTTCACCGGCCGCGCCTCGCACGCGGCGGCCGCGCCGCATCTCGGCCGCTCGGCCCTGGATGCGGTCGAGCTGATGAATGTCGGCGTGAACTACATGCGCGAGCACATGCCGAGCGACGCGCGGGTGCATTACGCCTATCTCGACACCGGCGGCATCGCCCCGAACGTCGTCCAGGCCCATGCCCGGGTGCGCTACTCGATCCGCGCCCGCGACCTTCCCGGCATGCGCGACCTCGTCGCCCGGGTGCGCAAGATCGCCGAGGGCGCGGCGCTGATGACCGAGACCACGATGGAGATGCGCATCGTCAGCGCGGTCTCGAACCTCGTCGGCAACACCACGCTGGAGGAGGCCCTGCACGGGGTGATGGAGGATCTGGGTGCCCCCTATTTCGACGAGGCCGACCGCGCCTTCGCCCGCGAGATCCAGGGCACGCTGACCCCGCAGGACATCGCGGCCGTCTACCGCACCATCGGGCTCCCCGTCACCGACGCGCCGCTGGCCGACTTCCTGGTGCCGCTCGACGCGAACCGCAACCCGGCGATCGGCTCGACCGATGTCGGCGACGTGAGCTGGGTGGTGCCCACCGTGCAGGCCCACGCCCCGACGGTCGCGGTCGGCACCCCGTTCCACACCTGGCAGGTGGTGGCGCAGGGCAAGACGCCCGCCGCCCACAAGGCGATGGTGCAGGTGGCCAAGGCCATGGCGGCCCTCGGCGCCCGGCTCGCCACCGATGCGTCCCTGCGCGAGGCCGCGAAGGCGGACCTGAAGGCCCGGACCGGGCCGGAAGGCTACGTCTCGCCGCTGCCGGCGGAGGTGCAGCCGCCGCTGACGATGTCGGTGGGGTAAAGCGGCTCGCCGTGTCGCGTCCGCTGGGTTAGGGAACCGAACCTTTTCTACAGTCCGGGCATCCCATGGACCAGACCCAGCCGCCGGACCCGATCGCCATCGACGACTTCCTGAAGCTCGACGTGCGGGTCGGCACCATCGTCGAGGCGGCGCCGATCCCGCAGGCGCGCCGCCCAGCCTACCGGCTCGTGATCGATCTCGGCCCGGCGCTCGGCCTGAAGAAATCTTCCGCCCAGGTGACGGTGCGCTACACCCCCGAGACGCTCGTCGGCCGGCAGGTGCTCTGCGTCGTCAACCTGCCGCCGCGCCAGGTCGGCCCGGTCCGCTCCGAGGTCCTGACCCTCGGCGTGCCGGACGGGGACGGCGCCGTGGTGCTGATCACGCCGGAGCGGGCGGTGCCGAACGGCGGGCGGCTGTATTGAGGCCGAGCTCTGATTTCGACTTGAGGCTATGGCAATCATTGCCATAGTTTCGGACCTGCGCAATGCGCGGCGTGTGAGCCTCGCGACGCTGCCGGCCCGGCACGGACCGTTCCCCACGAGGGTCGAGTGCGGATCTTCGCCTTGCCGAGATTCTCGAAGGACGCAGCCAAGGCGGGTGTCGACGACGCAGTCCTGGCGAGCGCCGTCGCGCGTGCGGAAAGCGGATTGATCGAGGCCCATCTCGGGCTTTGCCTGATCAAGCAACGCGTTCCGCGACCCGGTCGAGGTCGATCGGGCGGCTTCAGGACCATCCTCTTCCACAAGAGGAACGAGCGAGCGGTGTTTCTCTACATGTTTCCGAAGAACGTGAGGGCGAATGTCACGACCGGCGAACTGGATGCGCTGCGCGATTTCGCGGCAATCCTGGCCGGCCTGACAGACGAGGCATTCGACCGCCTCGCGCGGCAGCAGGGCTGGAAGGTGGTACCGGATGAGCATGCCGATAAAGACCTATCGCAGTGACCTCCTCGGCGCGCTCCACGAGGGCGCCACCGATCTTCTGGCGGTCGGCGCCATCGACAAGGCGACCATGCGCCGGTTCGACCTGGCCTGCCTGACACCCGTCGAGCCGCTGCCTCCCGACGCGATCCGGGCGATTCGCGAGCGCGCCCAGATGAGCCAGGCGATCTTTGCTCGCGCGCTCAACGTCACGACCTCGCTCGTCAGCAAGTGGGAGCGCGGCGACGCGAAGCCCGGCGGCGCCTCGCTCAAGCTGCTGTCGCTCGCCGCCCACAAGGGAATCGACGCGATCCTGTGACGGCACCTTCCGCAACAGCACCTTGACCTTGGCAGACTTCCTGCGATCAGCCGGCATCGGCCCCGCCGGCCGACCCCTCTCGAAGAGCGACAGCGTCATGACGTCCAGCCACGCCCCCCAATCCAGCCGGGGCTCCAGCCACGGGCCTCTCCGGGTCGGCATCGGCGGCCCGGTCGGGTCGGGCAAGACCGCCCTGATGGAGGGCCTTTGCAAGGCCCTGCGCGAGCGCTACGACCTCTGCGCCATCACCAACGACATCTACACCAAGGAGGATGCCCGCCTCCTCACCGTGGCCGGCGCCCTGCCGGAGGAGCGGATCATGGGCGTCGAAACCGGCGGCTGCCCGCACACCGCGATCCGCGAGGACGCCTCGATCAACCTCGCGGCGGTGGCGGAGATGCGTCGGCGCTTTCCCGCCCTCGATCTCGTGCTGCTCGAATCCGGCGGCGACAACCTCGCCGCCACCTTCTCACCGGAACTCGCCGACTTGACGATCTACGTCATCGACGTGGCCGGGGGCGAAAAAATCCCGCGCAAGGGCGGGCCCGGCATCACGCGGTCGGACCTCCTCGTGATCAACAAGACCGACCTCGCGCCGCTCGTGGGCGCCGATCTCGGGGTGATGGAGGAGGACACCAAGCGGATGCGGGGCGAGCGGCCCTACGTCTTCGCCTCCCTGCGCCACGGCGACGGCGTCGAGGCGGTGGCCCGCTTCGTGGTGGAGGCCGGGGGGCTTTAGTGCTCCTCGACCTCCTGCACTGGCTCGTCCAGCCGGCGACGCTCGCGGCGCGGCGCCTCGGCCATGCCGGCGACAGCGTGCGGCTCGCCTCGCGCTCCCGGCGCTGCCGCGCCGCCTGGGCGCCCCACCTCGCGGCGGCGAAGGATGCGGTGCGGGCCGCGATGGCGGATCTGCCGCGGCGCGAGACCGCCGTGGTGCTGGGCGCGGGCCTCCTCGACGACGTGCCGATCGATGCGCTCGCCGCCGCGTTCCGGCAGGTGGTGCTGGTCGACGCGGTGCATCCCTGGCGCGGCCGGTGGCGGGCGCGGCGCCACGCCAACGTCGTGCGGCTGATCTTCGACCTCAGCGGCACCGCCGACCTGCGGCTCGGGCGCGGCGAGACCTTCGGGCCGGTCCTGCCGCCGGTCTGCCGGGAGGCCGACCTCGTGATCTCGGCCAATCTCCTGTCGCAGCTGCCGATCCTGCCGGTCGCGCGGCTCGAGGCGGCGGGCCGGCTCGGGGCCTTTACCGATCCCGACGCCTTCGGGCAGCGCATCGTGGCGGCGCATCTCGCGGCGCTGGCCGATCTCTCCGCCCGCATCTGCCTCGTCACCGACCGCGACGAGACCGAGGAGGACCGGGACGGCCGGGCGATCGCGCGCCTGGACCTACTCTACGGGATCGATCCGGGCCCCGCGCCGCGGAGCTGGGACTGGGTCCTGGCACCGTTCGGCGAGGAGGCGCGCGACCGGCGGCTGGTGCACCGCGTCTCGGCCTGGCCGGACTGGCGGCCACCGGCATGACATCCCGTCATGCCGGGGCGCGTCCGAGGCGGGTTCGCGCGGAAGCGGGAGGGGGCTAGGGTCGTCCTCTCAGCCAAGATCGCGGCGCGCGCGCCCATCGGCCGCACGGGGGAGGACGGAAGCGATGACCCGCGACGGCGGCGCGGCACCCGGGGACGAGGCGCCGGAGGACGCCCATTGGCGGCGCAACCTCGCGGTCTGCGTGTTCGGCTCGTTCACCACCCTCGTGGCGATGACGCTGCTGCTGCCCTTCCTGCCGCTCTACGTCGAGGAACTCGGGGTCAAGGACCAGGCGGCCATCGTGCAGTGGTCCGGCATCGCCTTCGGGGCGACGTTCTTCAGCGCCGCCCTGGTGGCGCCGCTCTGGGGGCGGCTGGCCGACCTCTACGGCCGCAAGCTGATGCTGATCCGCGCGAGCCTCGGCATGGCGGTGGCGATGTCGCTGATCGGGCTTGCCGGCGACGTCTGGCAGCTCGTCGGCCTGCGGCTGCTCGCGGGGCTGCTCGGCGGCTACGCCTCGGGCTCGACGGTGCTGGTGGCGACGCAGACCCCGAAGGACCGCTCGGCCTGGGCGCTCGGCATGCTCGGCTCCGGCATCATGGCGGGCAACCTCGTCGGGCCGCTGGTCGGCGGGGTGCTGCCGCCGCTGATCGGCATCCGGGCGACGTTCTTCGCCGCCGGCGGGGTGATCTTCCTCGCCTTCTTGGCGACGCTTCTCCTGATCCGCGAGGCGCCGCGCCCGCCGCGGGCCGCGCGGGCATCGGCGGGCTTTGCCGCCATCCCCGACAAGCGCCCGGCGCTCGCCATGCTGGCGACCGGGATGCTCCTGATGCTGGCGGTGATGTCGATCGAGCCGATCATCACCGTCTACGTCGCCGAGCTGACGCCGGACCCGGCCCGGATCACCCTGGTCGCCGGGCTCGCCATGTCGGCGACCGCCCTCGGGAGCATCCTGTCGGCGCCGCGGCTCGGGCGCCTCGCCGACCGGATCGGCCCCTGGACCGTCATCACCGGGAGCCTCACGGTCTGCGCCCTGCTGCTCGTGCCTCAGGCCCTGGTGACGCGCGACTGGCAGCTCGTCGCCCTGCGCTTCCTGATGGGGCTGGCGCTCGGCGGGCTCCTACCCTGCATCGCCAGCGTGATCCGGCACTCGGTGCCCGACCGGGTCGCCGGGACGGTCCTGGGCTACTCGACCTCGTCGCAATATGTCGGGCAGGTGGTCGGACCGCTGCTCGGCGGCTTCATCGGCGGGCATGTCGGCATGCGGGCGGTCTTCCTCGGCACCGCCGTGCTGATGGCCCTGGGCGCCGCCGGCACCGCGCTCGCCCGGCCGAAGGGAGTGAAGCAGTGACCGACGACGGCCTGGTGCGGCGCAGCCTCGCGATCGGCGACCCCTCCGGCGGGCATCTCGCCGCCCTCGCGTTCGGGCCGGAGGATCGCCCACCGGACGCGATCCTGCTCCACGCCAACGGCTTCAACGCCCGCACCTATCGCAGCCTCGTCGCGCCGCTCGCCGACCGGTCCATCCTGGCCTACGACCAGCGCGGCCACGGCCGCTCGACCCTGCCGGCCGAGCCCGCCGGGCGGACCGACTGGTGGGACGTCACGCACGACCTGATCGCCGTTCTGGACCGGCTGGAGACCGGCCCGCTCGTGCTCATCGGCCATTCGATGGGCGGCACCGCCTCCCTGCTCGCCGCCGCCGAGCGGCCCGACCGGGTGCGCCGCCTCGTCCTGCTCGATCCGGTGATCCAGGCGCCCGAGCGCCGCGGCGAGGGCCACCACGGCCTCGCCGAGGGCGCGCTCCGGCGGCGCGGCGACTTCCCGTCCCGCGAGGCGGCGCTCGCGGCCTATCGCGGCCGGGGAGCGTTCCGCACCTGGCCGGAGGCGCCGCTCGCCGATTACGTCGCGGACGGCTTTCGCGAGGTCCCGGGCGGGGTGACGCTCGCCTGCACCGGTGCCTGGGAGGCCTCGAGCTACCTGGCGCAGGGCCACGACCCCTGGGCCGCCCTCGCCCGCCTGTCCTGCCCGGCGGAGATCCTGCGGGCCGAGACCGGCAGCACCTGCGCCCTGGCGGACAGCCCCCGTCCGGGAATCACGGTCGAGACGGTGCCGGGCACGACCCACTTCCTGCCCTTCGAGGTGCCCGAGCGGGTGCGGGCGGCGATCCGGCGGGCGCTGGGCTGAGGGCTCGTCGCCCGTCGGACGACGGCGACGCGCGACCCGAAGCGCCCCTCGACCGGGCTTTGGAAACGACGACGGCGCCGGCCCCTCCCGGGGACCGGCGCCGTCGCGTCATCGCCCGCGGCGAATCAGAGCGGCCGCTTCAGCATCCGGGCGACGAGGCCGAGGATGCCCTCGCGGAACACCAGCACGCAGACCACGAACACCACGCCCTGGATGATCGTCACCCAGGCGCCGAACTGCGCCAGGTAGTTCTCCATCGCGATGATGACGAAGGAGCCGAGGATCGGGCCGAACACCGTGCCCATCCCGCCGACGAGCGTCATCAGCACCACCTCGCCCGACATCGACCAGTGCACGTCGGTGAGCGAGGCGAGCTGGAACACGATCGCCTTGGTGGAGCCGGCGAGCCCCGCAAGCGTCGTCGAGAGCACGAAGACGGCCAGCTTGTACTGGTTGGCGCGGTAGCCGAGCGAGATGGCGCGGGGCTCGTTGTCGCGGATCGCCTTCAGCACCTGGCCGAACGGCGAGTGGATGATGCGGTAGATCAGCAGGAGGCCGAGGAAGAAGATCGCGGCGACGAGGCCGTACAGCACCCGGTCGTCGGCGAGGCTGATGACGCCGAACAGGTGGCCGCGCGGCACCGCCTGGATGCCGTCCTCGCCGCCGGTGAACTTCGCCTGGAGCGAGAAGAAGAACACCATCTGGGCGAGCGCCAGGGTGATCATCGAGAAGTAGATGCCCTGGCGCCGGATGGCGAGCGCGCCGAAGACGAGGCCGAGCAAGGCGGCCACGACTGTGCCGCCGAGGATCGCGAGTTCCGGGGTCAGGCCCCAGTACTTGGCGGTGTAGGCGGTGACGTAGCTCGCCATGCCGAAATAGGCGGCGTGGCCGAAGGACAGGAGGCCGCCGTAGCCGAGCAGCAGGTTGAAGGCCAGCGCGAACAGCGCGAAGCACAACACCTTCATCAGGAAGACAGGATACAGGATGAAGGGCAGCACCGCGAGCAGGACCGCGATGATGACGAAGACGAGGCGGTGGAACGCCTTGGCATCCCGGCCCTCGGGCAGGGTGGCGGCGATCGGGGTGGCGTCGGTGGACGCCGCGGCGGAAGACATCGTGCGCGTTCCTTCAGGCGTGGCGGATCAGGCGGTGCGGCCGAACAGGCCGGCGGGCTTCACCAGCAGCACCAGCACCATGATGACGAAGATCACGGTCGAGGAGGCTTCCGGGTAGAACACCTTGGTCAGGCCCTCGACCAGCCCGAGGCTGAAGCCGGTGATGATCGAACCGAGGATCGACCCCATGCCGCCGATCACCACGACCGCGAACACCACGATGATGATGTCGGCGCCCATGTTGGGGTTCACCGAGTAGACGGGCGCGGCGAGCACGCCCGCAAAGGCGGCGAGCGCGACGCCGAAGCCGTAGGTCAGCGTCAGCAGCAGGGGCACGTTGACGCCGAAGGCCTGGACCAGCGTCGGGTTCTCGGTGGCCGCGCGCAGGTAGGCGCCGAGCTTGGTCTTCTCGATGACGAGCCAAGTGGCGATGCAGACCACGAGCGATGCGACGACGACCCAGCCGCGGTAGTTCGGCAGGAACATGAAGGGGAGGCGCTGGCCGCCCGACAATTCGGACGGGATCGCGTAGGGCAGGCCCGACACGCCGTACTCGTTGCGGAACAGGCCCTGGATGATCAGCGCGAGGCCGAAGGTCAGGAGCAGGCCGTAGAGGTGATCGAGCTTGTAGAGGCGCGAGATCAGCAGCCGCTCCAGGATCACCCCGAACAGGCCGACGATGATCGGCGCGAGCAGCAGCGCCCACCAGTAGCCGAGGCCGGCGTAGTTCAGCAGCATCCAGGCGACGAAGGCGCCCATCATGTACTGCGCGCCGTGGGTGAAGTTGATGATGTTCAACAGCCCGAAGATGATCGCCAGCCCGAGCGACAGGATGGCGTAGAACGAGCCGTTGATGAGGCCGAGCAGGAGCTGGCCGAAGAGCGCCTGCATGGGGACGCCGAGGATCGTGGGCATGGGGTCTGGCGACTCGCGTGGGGACCGGGCCGGAAGGCGGGAAGGGGCCGGCGGCGGGGCGCGCCGCCGGCCCCGGGCATCAGCTCTTGTTCACCAGCGGGCAGTTGCCCTGGTTGAGCGGGCGGAACGCCTCGTTGCCGGGAATCGTCGCCAGGGTCTTGTAGAGGTCCCACGGGCCCTTCGACTCGGCCGGCTTCTTCACCTCGAACAGGTACATGTCGTGGATCGTGCGGCCGTCGGGGCGGATGTTGCCCTTGCCGAAGAGCGGATCGTCGGTCGGGATCTCCTTCATCTTGGCGACGACCTTGGATCCGTCGGCGGCCGACTTCACCGCCTCCACCGCCTTCAGGTAGTGCAGCACGCTGGCGTAGACGCCGGCCTGCACGGCGGTCGGCTTCTTGCCGCCGGCGAGCTTGGCGAAGCGATCCGAGAAGGCGCGGGTGCCGTCGTTGAGGTCCCAGTAGAACGGCTCGGTCAGCACCAGCCCCTGCGCCACCTTCGGGGTCAGCGCGTGGATGTCGGAGGAGAAGATCAGCAGGCCGGCGATGGCCTGGCCGCCCTCGGTGATGCCGAACTCGGCCGCCTGCTTGATGGCGTTGATGGTGTCGCCGCCGGCGTTCGCCAGCCCGATCACCTTGGCGCCGGAGCCCTGGGCCTGGAGCAGGAAGGACGAGAAGTCGGCGGTCGGGAACGGGGTCTTGACCGCGCCGATCACCTTGCCGCCGTTCTTGTTCACCACCTCGGTGGTGTCGCGCTGCAGCGCCTGGCCGAAGGCGTAGTCGGCGGTGAGGAAGAACCAGGTGGTGCCGCCGCGCTTGACCATCGCGCCGCCGGTGCCGTTCGCCAGCGCCACGGTGTCGTAGGTCCAGTGCACGGTGTTGGGCGAGCATTGCGGCCCGGTCAGGTCGGCGGTGCCGGCGCCCGAATTGATGAAGGCCTTGTTCTTCTCGCGGGTGACCTGGTTGATGGCGAGCGCCACCGAGGAGGTCGGCACGTCGAAGATCGCGTCGACGCCGTCCCGGTCGTACCATTGCCGGGCGATCGAAGCGCCGACATCGGGCTTGTTCTGGTGATCGGCGGCGACGATCTCGACCTTCAGGCCCTTCTCGGCGGCCTTGAAGTCCTCGACCGCCATCCGGGCCGCGGCGACCGAGCCCTCGCCCGAGATGTCGGCATAGACGCCCGAGCGGTCGTTCAGCACGCCGATCTTGACCGGCGTCTGCGCGAGCGCCGGGGTCATGGCGGCGGCGCAGAGGGCGCTGGCGAGCAACAACCGTTTCAGCATCGTTCTACCTCCCTGTGGGGTGCCGCCCGGACGCGGCGGCGCTCGTCTGGATGTCGGTCGGCGGGCTTTGCGGCGCCGGTCGCGGCGCCGTGCCCGCTTCTTCGATCGGGGCCGCGGCCCCTCCGCCCGCGCGGCGGCGGGAGCCGGCGGGCCCGCACCCCGGCCGGGGGACCGCCGGAGCGGGCCGCCGGCCGGGGGACTCGTCGTCGGCACGCGCGCCGGGCCGGAATCTCCGCAAGCGCTGCCACGATCGGGCGAGAGGCCGGGGACGCCCCCGCCGGACAGGTCCGCGAAGGCCTCGGGCCCGCATCAGACCCCGAGATAGGTGTGGAGCTTGTCGATGTTGGCGTCGAGCTCGGCATTCGGGATCATGTCGATGACCCGCCCCTGCTCGACGACGAAGTGCCGGTCGGCCACGGTCTGGGCGAAGCGGAAGTTCTGCTCCACCAGGATGATCGTGTAGCCCTCGGACTTCAGCCGGGCGATGGTCCGGCCGATCTGCTGCACGATGACCGGGGCGAGGCCCTCGGTCGGCTCGTCGAGCAGGATCAGCTTGGCGCCGGTGCGCAGGATGCGGCCGATGGCGAGCATCTGCTGCTCGCCGCCCGAGAGCTTGGTGCCCTGGCTGCCCGAACGCTCCTTGAGGTTCGGGAACAGGGTGTAGATCTGCTCGACCGTCATGCCCCCGGGCTTCACCCGCGGCGGGAGCATCAGGTTCTCGTAGACCGACAGGCTCGAGAAGATGCCGCGCTCCTCCGGCACGTAGCCGAGGCCGAGCTTGGCGATGTTGCGCGAGGCCATGGCGATGGTCTCGGTGCCGTCGTAGCGGATCGAGCCCTTGCGCTTGCCCAGGATGCCGATGATGGCCCGCAGCGTCGTGGTCTTGCCGGCGCCGTTGCGGCCGAGCAGCGTCACCACCTCGCCGGGCTTCACGTCGAAGGTGATGCCGTGGAGGACGTGGCTCTCGCCGTACCAGCCCTCGAGGCCCTGCACGGAGAGGAGCGGGGCGGTGCCCGCGGCGGCCGCCGGGACCGGCTTCGTCATCACCGCCTCAGCCATGACCGGCTCCGATATAGGCCTCGACCACGCGGGGATCCTTCGACACGGTGGCGTAGTCGCCCTCCGCCAGCACCTGGCCGCGCGCCAGCACGGTGATGCGGTCGGACAGCGAGGCGACGACCGACAGGTTGTGCTCGACCATTAGGATGGTGCGGTTCTTCGAGACCCGGCGGATCAGCGCCGCCGTCCGGTCGACGTCCTCGTGGCCCATGCCGGCCATCGGCTCGTCGAGGAGCAGCATCTCGGGCTCCAGCGCCAGCGTGGTGGCGATCTCGAGCGCGCGCTTGCGACCGTAGGAAAGCTCCACCGCCGGGATGTCGGCGAAATCCGACAGGCCGACCGCCTCGACCAGCTGCTGAGCCTCCTGGTTGAGGGCGCGCAGAACCGTCTCGGAGCGCCAGAAGTCGAACGAGTCGCCGCGCTTGCGCCGCTGGAGCGCGATGCGGACGTTCTCCTTGACGGTGAGGTGGGGGAAGACCGCCGAGATCTGGAACGAGCGCACCAGGCCGAGCCGGGCCACGTCCGCCGGCTTCATGCCGGTGATGTCGCGGCCGTTGTAGCGGATCGAGCCGGCCGACGGCGTCAGGAACTTCGTCAACAGGTTGAAGCAGGTCGTCTTGCCGGCGCCGTTCGGGCCGATCAGCGCGTGGATCGTCCCGCGCTTGACGTCGAGCGTCACGCCGTTGACGGCGCGAAACCCCTTGAACTCCTTGGTCAGGCCCTCGGTCGACAGGACGATGTCCTGACCCCTGGCACCCGCCTCAGCGTGGGTTAACGGTTGGGCCATGTCGGCGCGTCACCCCTGCGTTTCCTCGCTCGCGCTTATGCGCGTATCGCATAGCGAAACAGCATGCCGCCGAATGAGTGTCAACGGGGCGGGACGGGCCTGCCGCAGGGGGATTCTGGCCCGTCAGACCTTATTCACCGCTCGCTTCGGCTCCAGCAGCGCCCGGGCGGCGCGGGTCAGGGGCCGCTCGATCATGCGGTGCAGCACGATCGCCACGAGGCCGGCGAGGACCAGCATGGCGACCGCCACCGGGCCCGGCCCGAGGCGGGCGGCGAGCCCGGTTGCCTCGACGACGACCCGCACCCCGCGCACCACGAACGGGTGCGCGAGGTAGAGCGCGTAGGAGGCATCCCCGAGGAGGATCGCGGGGCGCAGGAGGTGCGCCCGACGCGGGTCGCCCGGGCCGGCGGGCCCGAGGGCGGCGGCCGCGACGAGGAGGACGGCCGGCCCGCCCCAGGCGAGGCAGCGGGGGAGGGAGGGAACCTCTCCGGCGAGCGACAGGAGCGCGAGGCCGGCGCCCGCCAGCGCGAGGCGCAGGAGAGCCGGCAGGCGCAGGCCCTCCTGGCGTGCGAGGGCCAGCCCGGCGCCGCAGGCGAATTCGAGCACGATCGGGTCGCTCCAGAACGCAAGCGGCACCGGCAGCGCCGCGCCGCCCCGCGCCGCCAGGCCCCCGAGGAGCGCGAGGCCGGTGAAGATCGCCGCCACGCCCGCGACGGCGGGGCGTCGTCCCCACGGCAGCACGAGGGCGAAGACTACGTAGAACGCCATCTCGTAGTTCAGCGTCCAGCCGAGGGAGTAGAGCGGCTGCACCGTCCCGTCGGCCCGCGCCGTCGGCCAGAACAGGTAGGAGGCCGCGAGGTAGCCAGTCCCCTCGCCGCCGGACCCGAGGAGGCCGGGTCGCAGCCAGGCGAGGGCGAGGTAGAGCGTGGTGGCGAGCCAGTAGAGCGGCACCACCCGGGCGATCCGGTGGGCGAGGAAGACCCGTCCGGCCCCCGGCCGGCCGTGCAGCGGGGCGGCCGCGTGCACGATGATGAACCCCGAGATGACGAAGAACACGTCGACGCCCGCCGGCCAGGGCAGCCAGGCGGCCGGGGCGAAGGGAAGGCCCGCCCGGGCGGCGAGGCCCGCGACCTCGAACTGCGCGTGGCCGGCGACGACCATCACGGCGGCCAGCGCCCGCAGGACCTGGATTAGCGGCAGGGACGTGGGACGGGCCTGGGACATCGCTCACCGGATGGGCGCTGGGCGCCCGGGCAGGCCGGCGCGTCGAGGCCGCCGTCTTAGCCGAGCCGAGGCGCGTTCGGCCAGGGCAGGGGATGGTCCCGGACCTCGGGACGAGATTTGCGGCAGGGAACAATGCCGCCCCAACGTCGTTGTCCAGCCCGAAAGCGTCCTGTCAAGCCAACCATCGGCCGCGACCGAGCACATGCTTCGATGTCCGGCGGCTTCGGCACGATACGCTCAAGAACAGACTATCAGGAGTTGACCGATGAAGAAGCTCGTTGCCCTGACCGGCCTTGCCGTTGCTCTCGCCACCCCCGCCTTCGCGCAGCAGGTCGGCAACTTCAACGAGTTCCGCTCGATGGCGCTGATGTCGAATGCCTTCGAGGTGAAGTCGAGCCAGATCGCCCTCGACAAGTCGCGCAACCCGCGGATCCGCGAGTACGCCCGTGAGATGATCCGCGACCACCGCGCCGCCAACGTCGCGCTGCTCGGCGGCCGCGAGAACGTCGCCGGTGGCGTCGGCTCCGGCATCGGCGGCCTGATCGAGGCGCCCTTCGCGATCGCCGGCGGCGCTGTCGGCGCGGCCACGGGTGCGGCGGCCGGCGTCGTCGGCGGCACGCTCCAGGGCGGCCCGGTCGGCGGTCTCGAGGGCCTCGGCAGCGGCGCGGCCCGCGGCGCCCGGATGGGTGCGAACGCGGTCGACTTCGACGGCGACGTGACCACCACGGCCGCCACCCGCGCCGTCCCGCTGAGCCCGCAGCAGCAGGCGATGCTCGCCGAGCTCGCCGACACCCCGGCCGGCCCGGCTTTCGACCGGACCTACGCCCGCATGCAGGTCCAGGCGCACGGGATGACCGTGTCCAGCTACCAGGCCTATGCCCAGTCGGGTCCGAACCCGGCGCTGCGCAACTACGTCCAGCAGGCCCTGCCGGTGATGCAGCAGCACCTGGCGATGGCCCAGCGCCTCCCGGGCGCCCGCTAAGCGCTCGACGCGGGTCTGAGGTAACGGAGCGGCGGGCCGAAAGGCCCGCCGTTTCCGCGTGCGTGGATCGTTGGCGACAGGGCGGCTCTCACCACAGGAGCGGGTGGCGGTAAACCTCCACCGGGTCGCCCTCAGCGACCCCGGTCACCGTCTCGGGCAGTTCGGCGAGCCCGTCGCTGCCGGTGAGCGAGGAGAGAAGCCCGGCACCGTCGCGGGGAAACTTCACCGCCTCGACGGTCCCGTCCGGGCCGCGGCGCAGGGAGACGCGGACGTATTCCCGGCGCCCGGCCTTCTTGGCGTACCGGAAGGCGGCGCGGGCGGGCTCGCTCGGCGGGGCGTCGAGGGTGGCGCCGCCGAGGCGGGCGAGCAGCGGCCTGACGACGAAGAGCAGCGTGACGTAGACCGCGACCGGATTGCCCGGCAGGCCGACGAAGGCGGTATCGCCGATGAGCCCCATCGCGACCGGCCGGCCGGGCTTGATCGCGAGGCGCCAGAACACCAACCGGCCGACCGCCTCGACCGCCGCCTTGACGTGGTCCTCCTCGCCGGTCGAGACGCCGCCCGAGGTGACGATCAGGTCGTGGCCGGTCGCGGCCGCCGTCAGCCGCCCGGGCAGGGCGGCGGGGTCGTCGCGCAGGATGCCGAGATCGGCGACATCGGCGCCGAGGCGGCGCAGGAGCGCCACCAGGAGGATCCGGTTCGAATCGTGGATCGCGCCCGGCGGCAGCGGCGCCCCGGGCTCGGCGAGCTCGTCGCCGGTCGAGAACACCGCGACCCGCAGGCGCTGGCGCACGGCGAGGCTCGCGTGGCCGGTGGCGGCGGCGAGCGCGAGGTCGGGCGGGGTCAGCCGGCGGCCGGCCGGGATCACCACGCTGCCGCGGGCGATATCCTCGCCGGAGAGCCGCCGGTTGGCGCCGGCCTTCAGGCCCGCGGGCAGCGCCACCGCCTCGCCGTCGCGCCGCACGTCCTCCTGCATGAAGACGGTGTCGGCGCCCGGCGGCATCGGGGCGCCGGTGAAGATCCGCACCGCCGCCCCCGTCGGCACGGCCGCCTCCGGCGCCGCCCCGGCGGGCAGGCGCCCGCGCACCGGCAGCACCGTCTCGGCGTCGCGCGCCAGGTCGGCGAAGCGCACCGCGTAGCCGTCGACCGCGGAATTGTCGAAGGGCGGCAGGTCGCGGCCCGCGACCACGTCCGCGGCAGCGATGCGCCCGTCGGCTTCGGCGAGGGGAACCGTCTCGGTCCCGGCCAGGACCGGCACCCGCTCGGCGATCAGGGACGCGGCCGCCTCGACGGAGAGGAGCGGCCCCCCGAAGGCGAAGCAGTCGTCGGTCAGCTGCGCCATGATCCCCGCTCTCCCGCTTCTCCGCCCTCCGGGGATTCCAGCCGCGCCAGCACCGCCGCGAGGAGCTCGGCCCGCGCCATGACGATATCGGCGACCGCCTCCACCGCGTCGAGGGGCACGATCGGCGGGGTTGCGCCCGGAAAGGGATGGTCGCTCGCCACCGCGACGATGCGCGGATCCTCGGGATGGAGCGGCGGCCGGCCGTTGGCGTGGCGGTAGACCTCGAGCTTGGGATGGGCCTCGCGCTTGAAGCCCTCGATCACGACGAGGTCGCAGGGGCCGAGCCGGTGCAGCAGGTCGGGCAGGCGCGCCTCCTCCTCGACCTCGCGGATCTGGACGTTGCGGCGGCTCGACGAAACGATCACCTCGCAGGCCCCGGCCTCGCGATGGCGGAAGGAATCCTTGCCGGGCTGGTCGACGTCGAAGGCGTGGTGGGCGTGCTTGACCGTCGCGACCCGCAGGCCGCGGGCCCGCAGGACCGGGATCAGCCGGACCAGCAGCGTGGTCTTGCCGGCGCCGCTCCAGCCGGCGAGGCCGATGACCTTCATCGTCATGCGTCCGACCGGGTGAAGCCGAGGCCGGCGAGGTCGGCAGCCAGCGCCGGATCGTCGAGGAGGGCGAGGAACGCCGCGAGCGCCGGCTCGTCCCGCCGGGCCGCCCGGTAGGCGAAGTCGTAGTGCTCCTCGATCAGCGGCAGGAAGCCGAGGCCGTAATCGCGCGCCACCGGGGCGATGGCGACGCCCCAATCGGCCCGGCCCTGCGCCACCGCGGCGGCGACGGCGTTGTGCGAGCGCGGCTGGTTCCAGTAGCCGGCGGGCCGGGCGCCGTTCAGCAGGCCCTCGACCAGCGCGCGCGTGCCGGCGCCCGTGTTGCGGTTGACCATCACGGCGTCGTCGTCGGCGAGGAGCCGCGTCACCGCCGCCTCGGCCGGAGCCTCGGCGAAACGCGGATCGCCGGCACGGAAGACGACCCCTTGCAGGCGGCGCCAGCCCAGGGCGAGGGCGAGGCCCTCGGTGAGGTAGGGGGCGTTGTAGCGGCCCGTCTCGGGATCGAGGAGGTGCATGGCGGCGAGGTCGCACTCGCCCCGGCGCAGGGCGCCGAGCCCGCCGGCCGAGCCGACCCACAGGGTGCGGGCCGAGACGCCGCGGCCTGCGAGATGCCCGACCAGCCGGTCGAGGCCGAGGCAGTGGCTGCCGACGATCGTCAGGTCCGGCGAGCGGGCCGCCCGGCCGATCCGGGACACCGCGACGGTCTCGCCGGCCTCGAGCCCGGGCCGGCTCGCCGGCACCGCGAAGAACCCGTCGGCCTGCGAGAACGCCGTCACGGCGCCCGAGCCCTTGGCGAGCGGCAGGGCGACGAGTCCGTCGGCGCCGCGGGAGAGGGCCGCCATCACGTATTCGGTGCGGCCGAGCTCCGAGGGAAGGCGCTGCGGCAGGTGCGCCGCCACGGTCTCCTCCTCGCGGGCGGGCAGCCCGGCGAGCGCGCGGATCAGCGGCACCACGAATTCGTGGAAGGTGAACATCGCCGAGGTCGGGAAGCCCGGCAGCACCACCACCGGCACGGTGCCGGCGAGCGCCAGGCAGAGCGGCTTGCCGGGCTTGAGCGCCACGCCGTGGACCAGGATGCCGGGCTCGCCCAATCGCGACAGGATGCGATGCGAGACGTCGCCCGCGCCCTTCGAGGTGCCGCCGGACAGGACCACGAGGTCGGCCGAGGCCAGGGCCTGCGCGAGCGCGGCCTCGAGCGCCGCCTCGTCGTCCGGCACGATGCCGCCCGGCAGCGCGACGCCGCCGTTCTCGGTCACGCTCGCCGCCACGATGGCGCCGTTCGAATCGTAGAGCTGCGCCGGGCCGAGGGGCGAGCCCGGTCCCACCAGCTCGTCGCCGGTGGAGAGCACCGCCACGCGGGGCCGGCGCACCACCGGGACCGCGGCGAGGCCGCAGGCGGCCAGCATCCCGATCTCGCGCGCCGTGACCAGTACGCCGCGGCGCAAAACCGTCTCGCCCCGCGCCATGTCGGCGCCGGCGTAACCCACGAAGCGGCCCGGCCCGGCGGCCTGCGCCAGCGCGATCGCCGGGGCGGGGCCGTCCTCGAACTCCGTCGCCTCGACCATCACCACCGCGTCGGCGCCCCGGGGCAGCACGCCGCCGGTGGCGATCGGGGTGGCGGTGCCGGGGCCGACGGTCAGGGCCGGGGCGACGCCGCAGGCCAGGATCTCGCGGTTGAGGAGGAGGCGGCAGGGCTCGGCCTCGCTCGCCCCCTCGGTGTCGGCGGCGCGCACCGCGAAGCCGTCGACGAGGGCGCGGTCGAAGGGCGGCACGTCGATCGGCGAGGCGATGTCGGCGGCGAGCACCCGGCCGAGCGCTTCGGCGAGCGGCACGGTCTCGGCCGGCAGGGGGGCGTGCGGCACGGCCCCGCGCCAGCGCGCCATCGCCTCGTCCCGGCTCACCACCGCCAGGAACTGCTCCTGGCGCGAGGCCGCGGCGAGGCGGATGGAGAAGTCGTCGGCGGGGGAAGCGGTCACAGCGGTAGAACCTCGACGGGGGTCCCTGCGGGATACCCCTCATGGGCCGGCGGCACCAGCAGGGCGGCGTCGGCCCGCGCCAGGCGGTGGAGCGGGGTCTCCGCCCCGCCGACCGGCTCCGCGCCGGAGGCGAGGCGGCGCAGGAACACCACTTCGGTGAGGCCGATGATGGAGGAGACCTTGCGGGTCAGGGGCAGGATGGCGGCGAGTTCGGGCGCGGCGCCGGCCAGCGCCGCGACGAGCGGCCGGCCGAGGGCGAGCCAGGCGGCGAGCGCCGCATCCGACCGACCCGGCAGCAGCAGCACCGGCCGCCCGGCCGCCTCGCCGAAGCCGGCGCTCTCGCCGGGCCGCAGGGCGATGCCGTGGGCGTCGAGCCGCCCGGCCTGCGCCAGGGCGGCGGCGCTCGCGTCGCACCGGCCCGGCCCGGTGCCGCCGACGACCAGCACGCCGTCGGCCCCAGGGGCGAGGAGGGCGGCGGCGAGATCCTGCCTGTCCACCGGCCTGTGCTCGATGACGGCGGTGCCGCCCGCAGCGGCGATCCAGGCGCGGAGCAGGGGCGACAGGGCGTCGGGCGCACCCTCCGGCGCGGCGGCGAGGATCCTCAGGGATGGACGGCGCACGTCGAGCCCGGTGCACCCGGCCGCCGCGAGCGCGAGGCCCTGCAGCGGGGTCACCCGTTCGCCCGCGGCGACGAGACGAGCGCCCGCGGGCAATTCGGCATCCGGGGCACGCGTGCCCTCGCCGGCCGCGACCTCGGCCTCGATCCAGCGCGGATCGTCGCCGATCGCGTCCGGCGCCAGCAGGGCGTCGGTACCGGCGGGCAGCGGGGCGCCGGCCTCGACCCAGGCAGGGGCGCGGGCCACCATGACGGGGGCGTACGGCGAGGCGCCGACGACCTCCGCCGCCTTCACCGCCCAGCCGTCGCGCAGGGCCGTGCGCCGCACCGGCAGGCCGGCCCCGATCGCGACGTCCCGGGCCGCCACGGCGCCGACCGCCGCGGCGAGCTCCACGCCGACGGGCGCGACCGGGCGTGCGAGGCGTGCGAGCAGCGCCACCGCCTCGGCGACG
>NZ_JACWCT010000089.1:38070-53591 GCF_016613415.1 Methylobacterium ajmalii
GGCATCAGCGCGGTCGTGGGCGCCCGCGGCCTCACCGGCGGACGCCCGGATGATGGGGGGCGGCCATGCGCCTGTCCTCGAATCCGGTGCGGTGGGGAGCCGATGCGGCAAGCGCCCGCCGGGATCAAGGTTTCGCCGCCGGGGCGGGCGATCGGCGGAGAAAATGTCGCGGCGGGGATCCGCGGTGGCCGGATGGTGGGCCGCTGCGAGTCCTGCGCCGCTCGCGCGATGACGGTCCGCGGCGATGAAAGGGATAAACCGTCTCTTCTCCCGTCCGCGGGGGAGAGGAGAGACCCTGCGCTCCTCTCGTCACGACCGTCGCTCCGGCCAGCCCCGAGGGCACGAGGATACGATCATGCCGGTGACCACCGTCGAATCCCCGCCCGGTCCCTCCGCCGACGCCCTCCGCGTCGCGCGTCACCTGCGGCGTCTCGAGGCGCTGGAGGCCCGGCATCGCCTGCGCCGGCGCACCGTTCGGGCGGTGCGGGGCGGGCTCGGCGGGGGCGGCGCCTTCCTGGTGCTGGTGAAGGCCAAGCTCGTCGTCGCGGCCCTCGTCGGGATCGGCTTCGCCTAGCCGCTCGCCACCTTCGTCGCGGTGACGATCGCTGTGGTGATCGCGGCCCTGTTCGACGGCGGGTCGCTCGATCTCGCCGGCTGCGACTGCCCCGGGCCGAATGCGCGTCGTGCCCGGCTGCGAGCGCTGATCGCGGAACGGCGGACCTGGCTCGCCGCGCCGGATGGCCCCGCGCCCCTCATTCGCTCGAGCCCGAAGCTCAAGCGCGCCTGAGGTGGAAAGCCCTACCGGGGCTCCGTCCCGCAGGCGGCTTCCAGGATATCGGCCTCGGTCACCGTCTCCATCGGCTTGGCGATCTTGACGGCCCGGGTCGGCCGGCCCGCGAGCATCAGGAGGATCACCGTCTCGACATCCGGGCAGCCGGGATCGGCGCAGGCGATCTCGTTGACCGAGAGCGCATCCTCCTCGGCGAGCGCCAGGATCCGGCGGGTGCGCTCCGTCAGATCCTTGCGCGACGCGGCCTGCGCGTTCGCCCGGGCGCGCAGGGCCTTGAGGCTATGGAACACGGAGCGTCAGGCCATGCCCGGCGTCCAGGCCGGGAACGGATCCGGCAGGGTCCGGTCGGCCGCGACCGGCCCGTCCTCCCCGCCGACGAGGCAGGCATCGAGGGCCCGGCGGATCGCCGCCTCGTCGAGGCCGGCGCCGATGAAGACGAGTTCCTGGCGCCGGTCGCCCCAGGTGTCGCTCCAGTGCCGTTCTAGCTCGCCGCGCCACTCGGGATGCTCGGGCCAGCGGGCGCGCGGCACCGCGGCCCACCAGCGGCCGAGGGGCGTCACACGGGCGGTCGAGCCGGCGAGCGAGAACTCGCCGACCCAGTCCGGCCGGGTCGCGAGCCAGAAATGGCCCTTGGCCCGGATCAGCCCCGGCCAGGTTTCCTTGGTGAAGGCGTCGAACCGGGCCGGGTGGAACGGGCGGCGGGCCCGGTAGACGAAGGAGCCGATGCCGTATTCCTCGGTCTCCGGCACGTGCGCGGCGGCGCCGTACAGCTCCTTGTACCAGAGCGGGTGGGTCTGGGCCTTCTCCTCGCTGAACAGCCCGGTCTCCAGCACGGTGGCGAGGGGCACCTGCCCGAACGCCGCCTCGACGATGCGGGCGTCGCCGTTGAGACCTCGCACCACCTTGCGCACGAGGTCGCGCTGCTCGGCGCTCACGTCGTCGGCCTTGTTGATCACGATCACGTCGGCGAACTCGATCTGCTCGACCAGGAGGTCGACCAGGGTGCGGGTGTCCTCCTCGCCCGCCACCTCGCCGCGGTCGCGCAGGAAGTCGTGCGAGCCGTAGTCGCGCAGGAGGTTCACGGCGTCGACCACCGTCACCATCGTGTCGAGGCGGGCGACGTCGCACAACGCCAGGCCGTCCTCGTCGCGGAACGAGAAGGTGCTGGCGACCGGCAGCGGCTCGGCGATGCCGGTCCCCTCGATCAGCAGCGCGTCGAACCGGCCCTCCTCGGCGAGGCGGCGCACCTCCTGCATCAGGTCGTCGCGCAGGGTGCAGCAGATGCAGCCGTTGGTCATCTCGACCAGGCGCTCGTCGGTGCGCGACAGGCCGGCATCGCCGGCCCGCACGAGGTCGGCGTCGATGTTCACCTCGCTCATGTCGTTGACGATGACGGCGACGCGGCGGCCCTCGCGGTTGGCGAGCACGTGGTTGAGCAGGGTGGTCTTGCCCGCCCCGAGGAAGCCGGACAGCACCGTGACGGGCAGGCGGGAATCCGGGGCCGGGGCATCGGGCGAGCGGACAGGGGACACGACGTCGGGCATGGGCACCTCCTGTTTCGTAACAATATAACATTGCTTTTCCTGTCAAGGCGTCCGGCCCGTGGCACCGCGGCCCATTCCCGCCCGGGAAGGCGCGGCGTAGAGCCGGGGCGCCACCGTAAGGAAAATCCCGCGCCGCATGCGTCTCCTCCGCCTCGCCCTCCTCGCCCTCGCGGTCGCGCTTCCCGCGGCGTCCCGCGCCGAGATGCCGATGCGCGGGCATGGCGGCCCGGTGCGGGCGCTCGCCGTGACGCCGGACGGGGCGCGGGCGCTCACCGGCAGCTTCGACCAGTCGGCGATCCTGTGGTCGCTCGACGACGGCACGGCCCTGCGCGTCCTGCGCTTCCACGAGGGGGCGGTGAACGCGGCGGCGTGGCTGCCCGACGGCGGAATGC
The DNA here is from genome assembly GCF_016613415.1 of Methylobacterium ajmalii. Lineage (GTDB taxonomy): Bacteria > Pseudomonadota > Alphaproteobacteria > Rhizobiales > Beijerinckiaceae > Methylobacterium > Methylobacterium ajmalii. Next base: position 40,797 of record NZ_JACWCT010000089.1, read on the forward strand.
TGACCGGCGCCGAGGACGGCCGCGTCGCCCTGTGGCGCGCCGGGCCCGAGCCGGAGCGGGTCCTGACCCGCCATGCCGGCCCGGTGACGGGGCTCGCGGTGTCGCCGGACGGGCGGCGCGTCGCCTCCTCGGCCTGGGACGGCACCGCCCGGGTGACGCCGCTCGACGGCGGGTCGGTGCTGGTCCGGGAGCATGGCGGCAACGTCAACGCGGTGGCCTTCCTGCCCGACGGCCGCCTCGTCACCGGCGGCTACGACGCGACGGTGCGGATCTGGTCGGAGGCCGGGGAGCCCCGCGTTATCGCGCTGCCCGCGCCGGTCAACGCGCTCGCCGCCGCGCCGGACGGGGCGATCGCGGCGGCCGGCGCCGACGGGGCGGTCCACCTGCTCGCACCCGGGGGCGGGATCCGGGGAGAGGTCGCGGTCGGGCCCCGCCCGGTGGTGGCGCTGGCGCTCTCGCCCGACGGCAAGCGGCTCGCCGCCGCGACGGTGGGCGGGGCGGTGGCGGTGATCGACCGGGAGGCGGCGCGGGTGCGCCTCACCCTGGTCGGGCCGGGCCTGCCGGTCTGGTCGCTGGCCTTCCGGGGCGACGACGAGCTCGTCACCGGCGGCGGCGACCGGCTGGTGCGGCGCTGGGACCTCGCCACCGGCGAGCCGATCGGGCCGCTCGCCATGCCGCGCCCGGCCGACGGGCTCGCGGCCTTCGCGGGCGACCGCGGCGCGGAGGTCTTTCGCGCCTGCGAGGCCTGCCACACCCTGACGCCGGACGGCGGCAACCGCGCCGGGCCGACGCTCCACGGGGTGTTCGGCCGCCGCATCGCGACGGCGCCGGGCTACGCCTACTCGCCGGCCTTCCGGCAGTTCGACATCGTCTGGACCGCCGACACCATCGCGCGTCTGTTCGAGATCGGCCCCGCCCGGTTCACCCCCGGCACCAAGATGCCCGAGCAGGTCGTGCAGGACGCCGAGGACCGCGCCGCCCTGGTGCGGTTCCTGGAGAAGGCGACGCGCTGAGGCTCAACCCTGCCGCGCCCGGATGTAGTCCTCCGAGGTCCGCGGCCGGTTCTCCTCCGCGGCATGGGGGTCGAAGCCCTCGGTGAGGACGTGCGAGACCCGGCAGGTGTCGCACATCATCAGCGCCTTGATCCGCTGCTCGCCGGCCGGGCCTGCGAACATCCAGTGGCGGTCGCGCAGGCGGCCGACGATCCGCTCGACGGTGCTGCGGGTGCCGAAGGCCTTGCCGCACGCGATGCACGCGAACGGCTCCTCCTCCTTCAGCACCCGGCGGGGCGCCGCCCAGGCGGCAAAGTCGAGCTGCGGCACGAGGCCGATCACGTCCTCGGGGCAGGTCGCCGCGCACAGGCCGCACTGCACGCAGGCGCTCTCGGCGAAGGTCAGGCGCGGCCGGTCGGGATCGTCGGCGAGCGCGCCGGTCGGGCAGGCGCCGACGCAGGCGTGGCAGAGCGTGCAGGACGCGGTGTCGAAGGACAGGCCGCCGAAGGGCGCGCCGGCATCGAGCGCCACCCGGTCGACGGGATGCGGCGCGGCATGGTGCAGCTCGGAGACCGCGAAGCGCAGGACGCCGCGCACGTTGCCGTCCGGCATGAAGCCCGACGGGACCGGGGCGGGGGTGCCGCGGGGCCCGGTCGCCAGGGCTTCGCCGAGCGCGTCGGGATCGTCGGTCTCGATCAGCGAGACCACGGCGCCGCCGGCCGGCGCGCCGTAGCCGAGGGCCTGCACGATCGTCTCGAGCCGGGCGGCGTTGCGCAGGAGCGGGGCGACGTCGTGCTTGGGCCGGGCGCGAACGAGGAACCGCACCGCGCCGGCGCCGTACGCGAAGGCGGCGGCCACGAGCTCGGGCCCGACCTGCGTCACCTCGTTGAGCGGGAACGGCAGCACGTCCGCCGGCAGCCCGTCGCCGAAGCGCGCGAGGGCATCGATCAGGGGGGCGCCGTGCGCGTCGTCGTGGATCAGCAGCACCGGCGCGGTGCCGCCGGCCTGGCGGAAGGCCGCGAGCAGGGTGCGCAGGCGCCGCATCTGCGCGTCGGCCGGCGGCAGGGCGTAGGCGGCGGCCCCCGTCGGGCAGACCGAGGCGCAGGAGCCGCAGCCGGCGCAGACATGGGGATCGATCGCGACGTGGTCGCCGGCCGGCGCGATGGCGCCGGTCGGGCAGACGTCGAGGCAGCGGGTGCAGCCGGTGATGCGCGAGCGCGAATGGGCGCAGAGGTCGGCGTGGAAGTCGACGAAGCGCGGCTTGTCGAAGGTGCCGACGAGGTGGGACGCCTCGAACAGCACCCGCTCCACGGCGGCCGGGTCGCCGGGGTCGGCCCGGAGGTAGCCGCTGCGCAGCTCGTGCGCCGGGAAGAGCGGCGTGCCGCCGGTGAGGTCGACGACGATGTCGCAGGTCGAGGTCGCCCCGTCCCGGGACGGCCCGAAGGCCAGCGCCCGGCGCGAGGAGGGCAGGGGCAGGGCGGTGTCGTCGACCGTGAGGGTGAAGGCGCCGAGATGGCCCTTGGCGGTGCGCACCGTGCCCTTGACGACCGGGACCTCGCCGCTCGCCGGCACCGCGACCTCGCCGGGCCGCGAGAGCAGCACCGTCACGTCGAGATGGTCGGCGAGACGCCGCCCGGCCTCGATCGCCGCCTCGTCGCGGCCGTAGACCAGGGCGACGCCCTGGCTCTCGAAGCTCACGTTCGCGGGGGCCGGCATCGCCTCCGCGGCGGCGGCCAGCAGGGCGGCCATCTTGGGCCCGGCGGCGGCGCCTTGCGCCGACCACCCGGCCGTCTCGCGGATGTTGACGAAGGCGACGCGGTCCTCGGCGCCCAGTTCCTCGGCCACCTCGCGGAAGAGCGGTGCCTTGAGGGTGCAGGACACGGTGACGGGAATGCCCGAGGCCAGGGCGGCCCGCACCCGCGGGAGCTCGCGGCCGCAGAACTGGTCGCCCGTCTCCAGCCTGCCCCCGCAGCCCTTGCCGATCGCCGCCGCATCGAGGGGCATGCTGCCCTCGCAGGAACAGGCGATCACGATCCGATCCGACACCGCGCACGTCTCCGACCGGGCGCGGTCCCCGGCCTCGCCGGAGGCCGGGGCGCCTCGCGCCCCCTGGGGCGTCATGCCCCTTGTTCAGTGGTCCAGCCCTATATAGGAGCCGTTAAAAAGAACGATCCGACACGTGCGCGCAGGCCGCTCATCTCCCTCATGACCCTCGCGGATTCCTCCGGGCTGCTGCTGCCCCCCGCCTTCCGGGCCGTGCGCCTGCCGCCGGCCGCGCGCGAGACGGCGCACGAGCGGGCCCGCGCCCTCGCGGCCGCCGACGCGGAGGCCGCCGGCACCCTGGTGGTCGGCGCCCGGCCCGAACTCGTCGATGTCGCCGTGGTGCTGGCGCCGGAGGAGCCGCTCGCGGTCGCCCGCCTCGCCGGGCTCGTCGGCCTGACGGCGCTGGCCGAGACGGTCGGCAGCCACGGGCCGCCCGACAAGCCGGTGACGGTCGATGCGGCCGGGGCCCTGTTCTTCGACCGCGCCCGCCTCGGCGGCGGACGGCTCGCCTGGCCGGAATCCTGCGGCGAGGACGCGGTGCCGGACTGGCTGGTGTTCTCCGGCATGCTGATCGCCTCGAAGCGCGAGGCGGGCGATCCCGGCCACACGCCGGATTCGACCTCGCTGGAGGAGGAGGGGTTCGAGACCACGGGTGTCGCCCTCGTCGAGAGCTTCGCCCGCCACCTCCTGCGCGGCCTCGCGCTCTGGGCCGAGGACGGGGCCGCCGGTGCCCGGGCCCGGGCCCGCGGGTTCCTCGGTACGGAGGCGGGACTTCCCGCCCTCGACGGCGCCGGCTGGTTCGACCCTGCCCGGGGAGGGCCGCGCCTGTGAGCCTCAAGCTTCCCCGGACCCTTCGCCTCGACCCCTCCGACACCCTGGTCTTCCCCGTGGCCGCTCCGCCCGGCGAGTGGGCGGTGAGCGGCAGTTTCCTGTTCCTCGACGACGATCCGGCCCTGCTCGCCGGCAAGGCGCGGGCGGCGTTCCGGGCCGGCTTCGTCGGCATCGACTCGTTCGGCTTCTCGACCCTGGTGGTGGTGAGCGAAGCGAGCAAGGCCGAGCGCGAGGCCGCCACCGAGGCCCTGGCGACGCAGTTCCAGGCCCGCCTCGGCGCGCCGGACCGCGCGAGCGCGCTCGCGGCCGCCCGGGACGAGATCGGCATCGCCGAATCGCTCTGCGGCCCGCCGGTCGGTACGGTGCTGGCGCTGCACCGGACCCTGGAGGACGGCGAGATCCGCGAGCGCTTCCGCGCGTTGCGCCCCCGGGAGGGCGCCGTGCCCGGCACCGACCGGCGCCACGCCTATGCCCGCGCCTTCGACTTCTACGAGACCGACGACGAGCCGGAGGAGCGGGTCGACCTCGCGGGGTTGCTGGCAGGCAAGCCGGACGGCGATCCGCGATGACGGTTTCGTCGCTTCACGCCGCCGGCCGCGATCCCACCCGCGACCTCATCCTGAGGTGCTGCCGCTTGCGGCAGCCTCGAAGGAGGGTTCCAGTGATCCCTGCGCCTTCTGGAGGCCTCCTTCGAGGCTCCCGTTGGTCGCGCCTCAGGATGAGGTCGCGGGTGGGATGCCGGGCCTCATCGTCCATCTTTGGCAACACTATTCTTCATCCGGTTCCGAATCCCCACCATGCCTGAATTCTGGGTCTCGAGCGGCCATCATCTCACCCGGCGCGATGCGGGCGGCGGGCTCGTCGTCACCGACGAGCTGCTGCTGGCCTATCTCGCGCGCCCCGAACTGGTGCCGCCGGACGAGGCCTGCGACGCCGAGCGGGCGCTGTACGCCGCGCTCCTCGCCGATCCCCGCCGCAGGGTGGCACCCGCCGAGGTCGCGGCCCTGGCCGACGCCGATGCCCGCGAGAACTGGGAGATGATCCTCGCCTTTCGCGACCGGCTGCTCGCCGCCCGCTCGGTCGAGGCCGCCTATCTCGACCTCGTGCGCAGGGGCGCGGCCGGCACGCCCCCGCTCTTCCTCAACCAGCTCGTCCACCTGATCCTGCGCAACGCGCTGGACGGCTGCGACGACCCCTACACCCTGCGGGCCGCCGAGCTGTTCTTCCGGCCGCAGCGGGCCTCGGTCAGCAACGGATCGCTGCTGCTCGCCGATGCCGAGCTGATCGACGAGGCCGAGGGGGCGGCGCGGCCATCGCCCCTCGTCGCGATGCTCGGGCGCGAGCCGGTCTCGGAGCTCGACGTTCTGACCGGCGACAACGCCTGGACCTACTGGAGCCGGTCGGACGCCTTCAGCATGGCGCTCAACCTCGGCTCGGATCCCAGGAGCCGCGAGGGACTGGCGCGGGCGATCGAGGCCTTTCTGCGCCACCTGATGGCGGTCGAGGTGGGGGTCGCGCCGATCCCCGCGATCGAGGACAGGGATTGGCGCTGGTTCGTCGGCCTCGACGCCGAGGGGACGCGGATCGGCAACGCCCTGTGGCGCGGCGAGGCGGTGGATTCCGCCACGAGCGAACGGGTGCTGGCGCTGTTTCGCCTCGCGATCCTCGATTCCGCCCGGGCCGACCCACGCCTCGAGGGCCGGCCGGTCTACCTCCTGCTCGCCATGAGCCCGGACCGGCTGGTGACGATGAAACCGCAGAACCTGATCGCCGGGCTCCCCATCGTCGCGACCGGAGAGGCCTGATGGGCACGCAGCTGATCACCGTCGGGGTCGTCGTCGCCAAGCGCAGGCTGAAGGGCCCGTGGGCGAGCCATGCCTGGCTGCCCGTCGCGGTGCTGCCGGGGCTCCCCGGCACCGCGCCATGGACCCGCCTCTCGGCCTCGGAGGAGGAAGAGACGTTCTATGCCGGGGCCTACGAGGTCGAGCTGCACCCGGCCGAGACGGCGCATTACGGCGACAACCTCGCGGCGGCCCAGCCCTCGCTCTGGGTGGCGCTGCGCGAGACCGGCCCGGAGACCTACGCGGTCGCGACCGTCACGGCAGATCCCTACGAGGGCGAATCGCTCGCCGAGGGCATCGGCGAGATCGTCGAGGCGGTGCCGATGCCGCCCGAGATCCAGGCCGAGGTCGGCGCCTTCTACCGGGCGTTCCACGTCGAGCGGGTCTTCCACAAGCGCAAGCGCGATCGGGCCGATCCGGAGGCGCTGGCCCGCCAGGAAGCCGGCGCCCGGCGCCGGCCGGAGGAGCCGTGAGCGACGGCTTCCTCTCCCGCTGGTCGCGGCGCAAGCGCGACGAGGCGCGCCGGCCGGCCGAGGTACCGGAGGTGCCCGCGACCGACGTCGCCGCGGAGCCGGCGGAGGAGGGGGACCTCACCCCCGAGGACCTGGCCGCGCTCCCCTCCCTCGACACCCTTACCGCCGCCACCGACCTCGCGCCGTTCCTGCGCGCCGGGGTGCCGCGGGTGCTGCGCAACGCGGCGCTGCGCCGGATGTGGTCGGTCGATCCCGCGATCCGCGACTTCGTCAGCGAGGCGCGGGAATACGCCTACGACTGGAACACCCCCGGCGGCGTGCCGGGCACCGGCGGCCTGATCCCGGCCGAGGAGGTGCGGGCGATGGTCGAGCGGGTGTTCGGGGATCAGCCCGCGGCCGCCGAACCCGACGATCCGGGCGCGTCCTCCTCTTCCCGCGGGCGGCGCGAGGGCCCCGCCGACCTTGCCGTCGGCGACGCGAGCGGCGAACCACGGGTTCGCGGCGAGGCTGAGGAAGTATCCCCGGACGAAGCTCTGTCGGAAACACACCCTCACCCCGGCGTCGAACCTGCGGTTCCCCGCGAAGGCGCGCTCCATCCCCCGAACGGAGACACCGCCCTCTCCCCGCCAGAGGTGACAGGCGAGCCCCGCGCGCTTCCCTTAGCCCCCCCGGCCCTGTCCCCGCTCGGTCACGCGACCGCGAATGCCACAGGGAATCGCCGCGGACCCGATTCGGAGCGCCCCGCCGATCCCGCCGCTCCACCCCGCCTGCGACGCCATGGCGGGGCGAGTCCGATTTGAAGCGTTAGAAAGTAGAATTGCGCGCGACGGTTTCCCGGCTATGGTGCCGGCCCGGACTGCCCGATCCTCCACCAGAAACAGAGGGGAAACGGGTCCCGTCGGGAGGTCGAGTTTGCGTGGCGTGAGGTGATGGTGAGCCAGGGGACCGGTCCGGTCGAGGAGATCGACGCGCTGCGCGCGCAGGAATACGACCTCCTGGCGACCCTGCTCGGGCGTGCGCCGGCGCCGGACCTGCTCGCGGCGCTGCACGGCCTGACCGGCGACGGCTCGCCGATCGGCCGCGCGCACGAGGCGCTGGGCCGCGCCGCCCGCGAGGCGGATGCGCGCGAGGTCGGGCGCGACTACTTCGCGCTCTTCGTCGGCGTCGGCCGCGGGCTGATCATGCCCTACGCCTCGTACTACCTCACCGGCTTCCTCAACGAGCGCCCGCTGGCGCGGGTGCGCCAGGACCTGGCCGCGCTCGGCCTCGAGCGCGATCCCTCGTCGAGCGAGCCGGAGGACCACGCCGCGACCCTGCTCGAGGTCATGGCGAGCCTCGCCTCGGGCCGCCTGGCGGCGGAGCCGGACACGGATCACCGCTTCTTCGAGCGGCATCTGAAGCCGTGGATCGGGCGTTTCTTCACCGACGTTGCCGCACAGGCGACGACGCCGTTCTACCGCGCGGTCGGCGAGCTCGGCGAGGTGTTCACGACGATCGAGATGGAAGCCTTCGCCATGGAGGCGTAGGCCGACGGACGAAGACCGGGGCGTCAGCCCCTCACGACATCACGGTGCGCCGGTCGCGGCGGCGCCGGGCGAGACGGTTTCGAAGAGGAGAGCCGCGATGCGGCAGGACGACGACACCCGGAAGGACGACACCCGGCTCGGACGGCGCCAGTTCTTCCGCGCCCTCGGCGGCGGCACCGCCGCGGCTGCGGCCGCGGTCGCCTCCGTGCCGCTGACGCCCACCGAGGCGCAGGCCTACGACCCCGGCAATGCCGAGACCCGGTCGCGCTACCGCGAGACCGATCACGTCAAGGCCTTCTACCGCACCAACGGCTACGAGACGCTCAAGAAGTGAGACCGGCGATGCTGACCAAGCGCAGGAGCGGCGTTGCGGGCCGCGGCAGCCATCAGGCGCTGGCCGCGGGCCTGACCGCCCACACCCTCGACCGCCGCGGCTTCCTGCGGAAATCGGGACTCGCCGCCGGCGGCCTCGCGGCCCTCGGCACAATGCGGCTCGGCGCGGTGCGTCCGGCCCAGGCCGCCGGCTCGTCCGCCGACCCGGCCCAGGCCGTGATCCGCAAGAACATCTGCACCCACTGCTCGGTCGGCTGCACGGTGACGGCCGAGGTCGTCAACGGCGTCTGGGTCGGCCAGGAGCCGTCCTGGGCGAGCCCGATCAACCGGGGCGCCCACTGCGCCAAGGGCGCGGCGATCCGCGAACTGGTCCACAGCGACCGCCGCCTGCGCTACCCGATGAAGATCGTCAACGGCGAGTGGCAGCGGGTCTCCTGGGACCAGGCGATCACCGAGATCACCGACAAGCTCCAGGCGATCCGCGCCAAGAACGGCGCCGATTCGGTCTACTGGCTCGGCTCGGCCAAGTTCACCAACGAGGCCTCGTACCTCTTCCGCAAGTTCGCGGCGTATTGGGGCACCAACAACGTCGACCATCAGGCCCGCATCTGCCACTCGACCACGGTGGCGGGCGTCGCCAACACCTGGGGCTACGGCGCCCAGACGAATTCCTACAACGACATCCGCAACGCCAAGACGATGATCATCCTCGGCGGCAATCCCGCCGAGGCGCACCCGATCTCCATGCAGCACGTGCTGTCGGGCAAGGAGATCAACCGCGCCAACATGATCGTCATCGACCCGCGCTTCACCCGCACGGCGGCGCACGCGACCGAGTACGTCCGCATCCGCTCCGGCACCGACATCCCGGTGGTATGGGGCATCCTCTGGCACATCTTCCAGAACGGCTGGGAGGACAAGGCCTTCATCGAGCAGCGCGTCTACGCGATGGACGACGTCCGCAAGGAGGTCGCCAAGTGGACGCCCGACGAGGTCGAGCGGGTGTCGGGCGTGCCCGGCGAGCAGCTGAAGCGCGTCGCCGAGCTCTTCGCCAAGGAGAAGCCCGCGACGCTGATCTGGTGCATGGGCGCGACCCAGCACACGGTCGGTACCGCCAACGTGCGGGCTTTGTGCATCCTGTGCCTGGCAACCGGCAACGTCGGCAAGCCGGGGACGGGGGCCAACATCTTCCGCGGCCACACCAACGTCCAGGGCGCGACCGATCTCGGCCTCGATGTCACGACGCTGCCGCTCTATTACGGCCTCGTCGAGGGCGGCTGGAAGCACTGGGCCCGGGTCTGGGAGGTCGAGTACGACTGGCTGCAGTCGCGCTTCGACGAGGTGCCCGCCAGCGCCGGCCGCAAGGCCCGCTCGCGCAAGGAGAACATGGAGACCCCCGGTCTCACCTCGACCCGGTGGTTCGACGCGGTGAGCCTGCCGCCCGAGCAGGTCGACCAGCGCACGCCGCTCAAGGCCATGATGGTGTTCGGCCACGGCGGCAACACCGTGACCCGGATGCCCGAGGCGGTGAAGGGCATGGCGGAGCTGGAGCTGCTGGTCGTCGCCGACCCGCACCCGACCACCTTCGCGGCGATGGATGCGCGGCGCGACAACACCTACCTCCTGCCGATCTGCACCTCGCTGGAGATGGACGGGTCGCGCACCGCCTCGAACCGCACGCTGCAGTGGGGCGAGCAGGTCGTGAAGCCGGCCTTCGAGTCGAAGAACGACTACGAGGTCATCTACCGGATGGCGGTGAAGCTTGGCTTCGCCGAGTCGCTGTTCAAGAACATCAAGGTCGTGGACGGCATCCCGGTGGCGGAAGACCTCCTGCGGGAGATCAACCGCGGCGGCTGGTCGACCGGCTACAGCGGCCAGAGCCCCGAGCGCCTCAAGGCGCACATGAAGAACCAGCACAAGTTCGACCTCGTGACGCTGCGCGCGCCGAAGGACGACCCTGAGGTCGGCGGCGACTATTACGGCCTGCCCTGGCCGTGCTGGGGCAAGCCGGAGCTGAAGCACCCGGGCACCCACATCCTCTACAACACGTCGCTTCACGTGAAGGAGGGCGGCAGCACCTTCCGGGCGCGGTTCGGCACCGAGCGCAACGGGCAGACGCTGCTGGCCGAAGATTCCTTCACCAAGGATTCCGACCTGACCGACGGCTACCCCGAATTCACCTTCGGGGTGTTCCGCAAGCTCGGCTGGGACAAGGACCTGACCGAGGCCGAGCTCGCCACGATTAAGCGGATCGGCGGGAACAACCCGGACGCGGTCAGCTGGGCCACCGATCTGTCGGGCGGCATCCAGCGGGTCTGCCTCGACCACGGCGTGATCCCGTTCGGCAACGGCAAGGCCCGGGCCAACGCCTGGAACCTGCCCGACCCGGTGCCGGTCCATCGCGAGCCGGTCTACTCGCCCCGGCCCGACCTCGTCGCCAAGTACCCGACGCGGCCCGACGAGCGGCAGTTCCGCATGCCCAATGTCGGCTTCTCGGTGCAGAAGGCGGCGGTCGATCGCGGGATCGCCAAGCAGTTCCCGATCATCCTGTCGTCCGGCCGCCTCGTCGAGTACGAGGGCGGCGGCGAGGAGACCCGGTCGAACCCGTGGCTCGCCGAGCTGCAGCAGGACATGTTCGTCGAGGTCAACACCCAGGACGCCGCCGAGCGCGGCATCAAGGACGGCCAGTTCGTCTGGGTGTACGGCCCGGAAAATTCGTCCAAGGCCAAGGTGAAGGCGCTGGTGACCGATCGCGTCGCCAAGGGCGTCGCCTGGATGCCGTTCCACTTCTCGGGGTGGTTCCAGGGTAAGGACATGCGCGACTTCTACCCGAAGGGCGCCGACCCGGTGGTGCTCGGCGAGAGCGTCAACACCGTCACCACCTACGGCTTCGATCCCGTCACGGGCATGCAGGAGACCAAGGTGACCCTCTGTCAGATCAGCGCGGCGTAAGGGGGATCCTCATGGCCAGAATGAAGTTCCTCTGCGACGCCGACCGCTGCATCGAGTGCAACGCCTGCGTCACCGCCTGCAAGAACGAGCACGAGGTGCCGTGGGGCATCAACCGTCGCCGGGTCATCACCCTCAACGACGGCAAGCCCGGCGAGCGCTCGGTCTCGATGGCCTGCATGCACTGCACCGACGCGCCCTGCGCGGCGGTGTGCCCGGTGAACTGCTTCTACACCACGGCGGATGCCGTGGTGCTGCACTCCAAGGACCTGTGCATCGGCTGCGGCTACTGCTTCTACGCCTGCCCGTTCGGGGCGCCGCAATATCCCCGCGTCGGCAACTTCGGCTCCCGCGGCAAGATGGACAAGTGCACCTACTGCTCGGGCGGGCCCGAGGCCGACCTGTCGGTCGCCGAGTATGAGAAGTACGGCTCGAACCGCCTCGCCGAGGGCAAGCTGCCGCTCTGCGCCGAGATGTGCTCGACCAAGTCGCTGCTCGCCGGTGACGGCGAGATGATCGCCCAGATCTACAAGGAGCGGGTGATCAAGCGCGGCTACGGCTCGGGCGCGTGGGGCTGGAAGACGGCCTACCGCGAAACGATCGCGATCTGAGGGATGTCGATGCGCAGGCTTACCTCCATCGCCCTCCTGACGGCGACCCTGGCGCTGGCGGCCCCCGCCCTCGCCCAGGTCCGCGCGCCGGACGGCGCCCCCAACCCTACCGCCTCCTCGGTCAACGAGGAGATGCTGTTCAAGCAGGACCCGAAGATCCACGGACGGATCTCGATCCCGAACGCCACCGCAGCCAACCTGATCCAGCCGCAGGGGCGGGAATGGCGGGCGTTCCGCGAATCCTGGATGCCGTGGATCGGGGCGCTCGCCGTGCTCGGCATGATCGCCGCGCTCGGCCTGTTCTACTTCACCCGCGGGCGCATCCGGCTCGAGCACAGCGAGGAATCGGGCAAGAAGATCCTGCGCTTCAACGGCTTCGAGCGCTTCTCGCACTGGATGACGGCATCCTGCTTCATCGTCCTGTCGCTGTCGGGCCTCAACTACATCTTCGGCAAGCGGTTGTTGATGCCGCTGATCGGGCCCGAGGCGTTCGCGAGCCTGGCCCAGTACGGCAAGTACGCGCACATCTACCTCGCCTGGCCGTTCATGCTCGGCGTGCTGTTCATGCTGGTGCTGTGGGTGCGCGACAACATCCCCGGCAAGATCGACTGGATCTGGCTCAAGCAGGGCGGCGGCCTGATCGGCGACGCGCATCCGAGCGCCGGCCGCTTCAACGCCGGCCAGAAGATGGTGTTCTGGATGGTCGTCGGCTTCGGGCTGGCCATGAGCGCCACCGGCCTGATGATGATCTTCCCGTTCGCGGTCACGGACATCAACGGGATGCAGGCGATGCAGGTGATCCACTCGCTGATCGGCGTGGTGTTCATCGCCGGCATCCTGGCCCACATCTATATCGGGTCGCTCGGCATGGAGGGCGCCTACGACGCGATGGGCAGCGGCGAGGTCGACCTGGCCTGGGCCAAGGTCCACCACGACCTCTGGGTGAAAGAGCAGCAGGCCAAGACCGCGAGCGGGCCGCAGCTCGGCCGCGGTCAGGTGCCGGCCGAGTGAACGGGCGGGGAGAGCAGCAGCGATGAAAGCCTTTCTGGTCGCCGTGGCGGCGGCCGTGGTCCTGGCCACCGCGGCGAGCTTCCTGCTCGCCGAGAACCAGCGTTTCGCCTACCAGGCCTTCGCCACCTCGGGCGCCCGGGTCTCGGACCCCGGCACCAACCTCGTCGGCCCGCGCTGGACCGGCG
>NZ_JACWCT010000089.1:53674-118518 GCF_016613415.1 Methylobacterium ajmalii
GGCCCGCCGGCCAACCTGTGCCAGGAGCTCGTCGCCTTCGTGCACCCGAAGGCGCCGGACGCCCCGGCCCCGGCCCCGGCGCAACCCGCCACCGCCGCCGTCCAGGCACCCGACAAGGGCGCGGCGCAGCTGCCGAGCAACGGCGCCGGCGAGACGCAGCAGAAGTCGGGTCTCAGCGGCCCGGTGGCCCAGACCGGGCCGGGGGCCGCCGGCCCCCAGGGCCAGGCCCAGAGCCAGGCCGCGCCTGCGCCGGCCGCCGCACCGGCACCGAAGGGCCCGAGCCCGGAACTGGTCGCGAAGGTCGATGCGGCGGCGGCGAGCGGCGACATCCAGGCCTGCCGCGCGGCGGCCCGCGCCATGCGGGTCGCCGGCGTGGTGATGCCGGCGCCATTGCTCTCGCTCTCGGCGCTCGACCCGAAATTCTTCGCCGCGCAGTAGCGGCGACCCGGAACATTGTCCGACGACGCGGATGCCGGCTCGTCGGACAATGGCGTAACGTCAAAATCCTGTAGAACTTCACGATCGCAACGCGATCGTGAAGCATTCTAGGCCAGGGCCTCGCCTCGCGAGGCCTGCATCGCCGCCTCGATCTCGGCGGCGGTGAAGCGCGGGGTGATGTGCTGCGGGCAGTTCCAGTCGAAGCCCGCGACCCGCAGCACCGCGACACGCTCGATCCGGGCCCGGTAGGGCGCGACGCTTACCGCCTCGACCAGATCCGGCCGCTCCCGGGCCTCGTGGAAGGCGAGGTGGCCGATCAGCTTCAGCCGCCGTCGAGCGGCATGGTCGAGAACGAACAAGGCCACCCGGTCGTCGCCCGCGACGTTGCCGAGGGTGAGGTACTGCCGGTTGCCGGAAAATTCCGCCCAGGCGATCGTGTCCGCGTCGAGGACGCGGACGAACCCCGCCGGCCCGCCGCGATGCTGGATGTAGGGCCAGCCGTCCGACGACACGCTCGAGAGGAAGAAACTGTCGCGGGCCGCCAGGAACTCGGCCTCGTTCGGCCCGAAACGGGCGTCGAGGGCGGGGCCGGACACGTCGTGGCCGGCGAAGGGCGAGCCGAGGCGGCTCTGCGCCGCCCGCACCGCCGGGGTGAACAGGATCTCGAAGAACCGCCGCATGACCGGCCTCCCATCGCACCCGGACGGATCGAATCCTGACCGGTGCCGTCGCCTGAGGTAGTCTCCCCCGCAGCGCGGCGGAACGGCCGCGATCCGGCATTCAGCCTTCCGGAAACTGGAACGATCATGGACCGGATCGAGGCGATGCGGGCCTTCGTGGATCTCGCCCTGCCGCGCTTGAGGGATGCATTCGGGCGGCTGGCGCTGCCGTGACGGGCAGGAGGATGGAGCCGGCCACCGCTTCATCGGTCACCGCAAGGCGGTGCCGATGACCAGGCACCCGGCAGCGACCAAGTAGGGGGCGCTCCGGATGCTGGTCCGCCGTCCGATCAGACCGTGCACGATGATCTGCGGCACGGTGAGGATGCCGGCCACCGCGACGACGGCGACGAGGTCCCAGGTCGAGAACCACGGCACGGTCGCGACGTAGAACTTCCCCATCCCGGCACCGAGACTGCCGATAGCGAACAGTCCGAGTGCCACGACCATGACGACCGTCGTCGTGTTCACCACGGACATGACATGAGTGAAAGTGAAGTCGGCGCGATGTTCGTAGGCGTAGATCGCCAAGCCGGCGCAGGCGAAGGTCAGGACGAAGCGATTCGGGATGATGCCGTCTCTCGAGGTGGTGACGACGATCGGCAGCGAAAACAGCGCGAAAGCGAGGATCTTCACGACGGACGGGTTTGCAGTAAGGTCCATTCCGCGGCTCCGATGGACAATCATACGAGATCCGGGGTCGATCCTCCGAGTCTCGTGTCACTCTCCTTCGCCGTTAGATGCCAGCGCTTAACATGCCCTTGCGGCAATTCAGGCAATGCCGTGCCGCCGATCCGGCCGCGCAGGCCGGTCGGCATCGGGCACGGCGGCCGATGCAGGATGTCGGCCGGGCGCTCCCGCCCCGGCCCGCAGTCAGGGGTGACCGGCGAGCCACGCCTTCGCCCGTACCAGGTCGGCCTGCGACAGGCCGTGGCCGGCGGGCAGCACCTCGTGGGTGACGGCGGCACCCGCCTGCCGCAGCATCGCGGCGAGGCCCGCCGCGTTGTCGGCCGGCACGATCGGATCCATCCGTCCCGACAGGATCAGCACGGGCTCACCGTCGAGGCGTCCGGCCGCGGGATTTGCCAGGGGCACCATCGCCCGCAGCAGCACGGCGCCGGCGAGCACGCCCGGATGCAGCAGCATCAGGGCGGCGGCGATGTTGGCGCCGTTGGAGAAGCCGACGGCGAGCGGTGCCGCGAGGCCGTACTCGGCCCGCGCCGCCGCCACGAAGCCGGCGAGGTCACCGGCCCGGCGCACCACGTCGGCCTCGTCGAACACGCCCTCGGCGAGGCGGCGGAAGAAGCGCGGCGCGCCGCCCTCCAGCACCTGGCCGCGGGGCGAGAGCAGGGCCGCCCCGGGCGACAGCGCCCGGCCGAGGGGCAGAAGGTCGTCCTCGTCGCCGCCGGTGCCGTGCAGGAGCAGGAGCGGCGGGAGCGCCGGGTCGGCGGCAGGCTCGAAGCGGTGCTGGAACGACAGGGCGGCCATCGGGATCCTCCGGATGCGGCGCTCAGGCGCCGAAGAGCTTCGCGACCCGCTGGGTCTCGCGGGCAAGCAGCGCGGCGTCGCCCGCCACCGCCACGAAGCCGAACCCGGCCTCAAACTCGGCCTTCGCCCCGGCCTCGTCGAAGTTGAGGATACCGGCCGCCTTGCCGGCGCCGCGGATCCGCGGCAGGGCGGCGGCGATCGCCGCCCGCACCGGTGCCGCCTCGGGCCTGCCGAGATGGCCCATGCTGGCGGCGAGGTCGTTGGGGCCGATGAACACCCCGTCGACGCCCTCGACCGCGGCGATCTCGCCGGCCGCCTCCAGCGCCTGCGCGGTCTCGACCTGCACCACGACGCAGACCTCGCCGGCCGAGCGGGCGTGGTAGTCCGGCCGCAATCCATAGCCGGTCGCGCGCGAGGCGCCGGCGAAGCCCCGGATGCCGTGCGGCGGGTAGCGCGTCGCCGCGACCGCCCGGCGCGCCTCCTCGGCATTCTGCACGAAGGGGAACATCAGCGAGCGGGCGCCCTGGTCGAGCAGGCGCTTGACCATCACGGGCTCGTTCCACGGCACCCGCACCACCGGCTCGGCGGTGCCGCCCTCGGCGGCGCGCAGGTGGTCGACGACCTGGATCAGGTCGTTGGGCGAGTGCTCCATGTCGATCAGCATCCAGGCGAAGCCGGCGCCGGCGGCGAGCTCGGTGATGCCGGCCGAGCCGGTGGTCATCCACAGGCCGGCGAGCCGTCGGTCCTCGGCGAGGCCGCGCTTGAACGGGTTGTCGAAGGATTTCATGGCGTGGCCTCCCGGCTTTTGTTGTCGGTCTCGTCGAATGTCGGTCTTCGTCCGGCCCGAACCGCGCCTCCGGACGAGGTCGCGAACGGGACGGACGCCATCATCCGCCCGAAGTCACCCGGCCTTCGCCAGGTGCTTGAACATGTGGCCGCGCGCCTCGGCGTCGAACTCGGCCTTGAAGGTGAAGCGGTCCTTGAGGGCGACGGCCTTGGCGGCGGCGGGGCGGGCCGCGATCGCGTCGACGTGGCGCTTCACGTTGGGGAGGTCGGCATAGGCGTCCTCGCCCATCACGAAGGGCAGCATCCGGGCCCAGCCCCACACCGCCATGTCGACGATGCCGTAGGCCTCGCCCACCATCCACTCGTGCTCGGCGAGGTGCCGGTCGAGGACGCCGTAGTGGCGCTTCGCCTCGTACTGGTAGCGTTCGTTGGCGTAGGGCACCTTTTCCGGCGCGAAATTGCGGAAATGCACCGCCTGGCCGGAGAACGGGCCGATGCCGGTCGCCACGAACATCAGCCAGGACAGGAGCGCGGCGCGCTCGGAGGACGGGGGCAGGAAGCGGCCGGTCTTCTCGGCGAGGTAGAGCAGAATCGCGTTCGAATCGAACACCACCTGGCCGTCGTCGACCAGCACCGGCACCTTGCCGTTCGGGTTGAGCTTCAGGAAGTCGGGGGCGAACTGCTCGCCCTTGCGGGTGTCGACCGCCACCGCCTCGTAGGGAAGCCCGGCCTCCTCGAGGAACAGCGCGACCTTGGTCGGGTTGGGCGAACCGTTGAAGTAGAACGTGATCATCCGGGGCTCCATCGCGGTCGGTCGCCCTCACACTCCCCAATTGCCGGCGCGGATCAACCGTTGCGCACTGAAACGCAGCGTTGCCGTGCGGGGCCTGGACTCCGGACGCCGATCCGCCATGGTGCAGGATCGTCCCACCGGGAAGCTCGCGCCCTGTTCCTGACCCCCGACGAGTGGAGCGCGCTGCGGCTCAGCCTACTGGTGGCGAGCGTGGCGACGCTAGCGAGCCTGCTGCCGGGCCTCGCGGTCGCCTACCTGCTCGCCCGGCGCGAGTTTCGCGGCCGGGCGCTCCTCGACGGGCTGGTCCACCTGCCCCTGATCCTGCCGCCGGTGGTGACCGGCTACCTGCTGCTCCTCGCCTTCGGTCGCCGGGGCTGGTTCGGGCCGGCACTCGCCGAGATCGGCATCGTGCTCTCGTTCCGCTGGACCGGGGCGGCGCTCGCCTGCGCGGTGATGGGCTTTCCCCTGATGGTGCGGGCGATGCGCCTGTCCTTCGAGGCGGTGGACACGAAGCTCGAACAGGCCGCCGGGACGCTGGGGGCCGCGCCCGCCGCGATCTTCCTCGTCGTGACGCTGCCGCTCGCCTTGCCGGGCATCCTCGCCGGGGCGGTTTTGGCCTTCGCCAAGGCGATGGGGGAGTTCGGCGCCACCATCACCTTCGTGTCGAACATCCCGGGCGAGACCCAGACCCTGCCGGCGGCGATCTACACCCTGACCCAGGTGCCGGGCGGCGAGGCGGGGGCGCTGCGCCTCACCCTGGTCTCGGTCGCCCTGTCGATGGCGGCGCTCGTCGCCTCGGAGTGGCTCGCCCGGCGGGCCAAGGCCCGGCTCAGGGCATGACCGGATCTCCGGCATGATCGAGGTCTCGGTCCGGCACCGGCGCGGCGCCTTCGCGCTCGAGGCGGAGTTCGCGGCGGCGGGCCGGGTGACCGCCCTGTTCGGCCGCTCGGGCTCGGGCAAGTCGACCCTCGTCGACGTGATCGCCGGGCTGGTGCGGCCGGATCGCGGGCGCATCGTGGTCGACGGTGTCGTCCTCCTCGACACCGCGGCGCGGATCCGCGTGCCGGTGCACCGGCGCCGGATCGGCTACGTGTTCCAGGAGGCGCGGCTGATGCCGCATCTCAGCGTGCGCCAGAACCTGCTGTTCGGGCGCTTCTTCGCCCGCCACCGCTCCGGCGGGCCGAGCCTCGACGCGGTCGCCGATCTCCTCGGCATCGCGCCCCTCCTGGAGCGCAGGCCCGCCGGGCTGTCGGGCGGCGAGCGCCAGCGGGTCGCGATCGGCCGGGCGCTGCTCGCCCGCCCGCGGCTGCTGCTGATGGATGAGCCGCTCTCGGCCCTCGACGCGGCGCGCAAGGCCGAGATCCTGCCCTATGTCGCGCAGCTGCGCGACGAGGCCCGGGTGCCGATCGTCTATGTCAGCCACGCGGTGGCCGAGGTGGCGCGTCTCGCCGATACCGTGGTGGTGCTGGATGAGGGGCGCGTCGCGGCCTGCGGCCCCGCCGCCGAGGTCTTGCGCCGGGCCGCCCTCTTTCCGGGCCGCGAGACGGCCGAGACCGGCGCCCTCCTGTCCCTGCGCGTCGCCGCCCACGACGACGCCTTCGGGCTGACCCATCTCGACGGTGCGCCGGGTCGGCTCACCGTGCCGCGCGTTCCCCTGCCGACCGGTTCCAGCCTCCGGGTCCGGGTGCGGGCCCGCGACGTGCTGGTGGCCCGCGAGGCGCCGCGCGGATTGAGCGCCCGCAACGTCCTGCCCGGCACGGTCGTCGCGGTCACGCCGGGGGAGGGCGCCCATGCCCGGGTCGAGATCGCCTGCGGCGGCGCGGTGCTGGTCGCCGAGGTCACCCGGCTCGCCGCCCACGAACTGGGTCTCGCGCCGGGGCTGCCGGTACTGGCGATCGTGAAGAGCGTCGCCTTCGACGAGGAGACGATCGGGGTGCTGGAGATCTGAAACGGAACGGCCCGGGACGCGGATCGCGTCCCGGGCCGTCGATGTCGTCGCCGCGCGTCAGAGCATTTTCCGACGAGGTGGATGCCGGCTCGTCGAAGAAAATGCGGCGAAATCAAAAATCTAGAGAGCTTCGCGATCGCAACGCGATCGTGAAGCTCTCTAGAGGGTCGCGCGCCCGTCAGTGCCCGTGGGCCGAGGCCGGCTCGCGGGCCGGCTCAGCCGCGTGGACGGCGCCGGGTGCCGCCTCCAGGTTCTCCTCGCGCACGCGTTTCCTCTGGAAGAACCGCATCGCGACGACGAAGAAGACCGGGACCAGGATCACCGCCAGCACGGTGGCGGAGATCATTCCGCCCATCACGCCGGTGCCGATCGCCTGCTGGCTCTTCGAGGCCGCGCCGGTCGCGATGGCGAGCGGCACGACGCCGAAGATGAAGGCGAGCGAGGTCATCACGATCGGGCGGAAGCGCAGGCGCGAGGCCTCGACCGTGGCCGGGACCAGCTTGGTGCCCGGCTTCCAGAGTTCGCGCGCGAACTCGATGATCAGGATCGCGTTCTTGGCCGACAGGCCGATGATCGTGATGAGGCCGATCTTGAAGTACACGTCGTTCGGCATGTCGCGGATCAGCACGCCGGCGACCGAGCCGATCACGCCGAGCGGGATGACCAGCATCACCGCGAGCGGGATCGACCAGCTCTCGTAGAGTGCCGCGAGGCACAGGAACACGATCAGCACCGACAGCGCCAGCAGCAGGGTCGCCTGCGATCCCGCCTGCTTCTCCTGCAGCGACTGCCCGGTCCAGGTATAGCCGAAGCCCTTCGGCAGCTGGGTCATCAGCCGCTCCATCTCGGCGATGGCCTCGCCCGAGGTGAAGCCCGCCGCCGGCTCGCCGGTGATGCGGACCGACTGGTAGCCGTTGAAGCCGATGATCTGGGCCGGGCCGACGCTCCACTTCAGGCTGGCGAAGGACGACATCGGCACCATCGTCCCCTGCTGGTTCTTGACGCCGTAGTTCAGGAGGTCGGTGGCGTTGAGGCGCTGGGAATCGTCGGCCTGGACGATCACCCGCTGCATCTTGCCCCGGTTGGGGAAGTCGTTGGTGTAGACCGAGCCGAGATTGACCTGGATCGTGTCGTTGATGTCGGAGAAGTTGACGCCGAGCGCCGCCGCCTTCTCGCGGTCGATCACCAGTTCCGCCTGCGGCGCGGGCGGCAGGCCCTCGACGTAGACGTTCTTGAGGATCGGGCTCTTGCGGGCGAGCGCCAGCAGCTGCTCCTGGGCCGCCATCAGGGCGGCGTAGCCCTTCTGGGCCCGGTCCTGGAGGCGGAAGCTGAAGCCCGAGGCGTTGCCGAGGTTGTCGATCGGCGGCGGCTCGAGCGCCTGGATCACCGCGTCGCGGTAGCTCGCCATCGCCTTGTTGGTGCCGACGACGAGCGCCGCCGCCGACTGGTCCTTGCCGCGCTCCGACCAGGGCTTCAGCGTCACGAAGGCCTGCGAGGTCATCTGGCCCTGGCCGGAGAACGAGAAGCCGTTGACGATCGTCACGGTCGCCACGCCCGGCTGGGCGAGCAGGTGCTCCTCGGTCTTCTTCACCGCGGCGAGCGTGCGGTTGAACGAGGAGCCCGGCGGGGTCTGGATGTCGACGGTGAAGAAGCCCTGGTCCTCGACCGGCAGGAAGCCCTCGGGCAGGCGCACGAAGGCGTAGGCCACACCCGCGACCAGGATCAGGTAGACCACCATCATCCGGCCGGACTTCCTCACCGCCCAGGCGACGCCGCGGCCGTAGCGCGCGGTCTCGCGGTCGACGATGCGGTTGAACCAGCCGAAGAAGCCCCGCTTGGCGTGGTGGTGGCCGGGCTCGACGGGCTTGAGCAGCGTGGCACACAGCGCCGGGGTCAGCGACAGCGCCAGGAAGGCCGAGAAGGCGATCGAGGTCACCATCGCGATCGAGAACTGGCGGTAGATGATGCCGACCGAGCCGGGGAAGAACGCCATCGGGATGAACACCGCGACGAGCACCAGCGTGATGCCGATGATCGCGCCGGTGATCTGGGTCATCGCCTTGCGGGTCGCCTCCTTGGGAGACAGCCCTTCCTCGGACATGATCCGCTCGACGTTCTCGACGACCACGATGGCGTCGTCGACCAGGATGCCGATCGCCAGCACCATGCCGAACATGGTGAGCACGTTGATCGAGAACCCGGCGAGCAGCATGATCGTGCAGGTGCCGAGCAAGGCGATCGGCACCACGATCGTCGGGATCAGGGTGTAGCGGATGTTCTGCAGGAACAGGAACATCACGATGAACACCAGCACCACCGCCTCGACGAGGGTGTGGAGCACCTTCTCGATCGAGGCCTCGACGGCCGGGGTGATGTCGTAGGGGATGTCCCACTTCACCGTGTCGGGGAAGAACTGGGACAGCTCGACCATCTTGGCGCGGATCGCCTTGGCGGTGTCGAGCGCGTTGCCGTCGGGGGCGAGCGTCACCGAGATGCCGGCGGCCGGGCCGCCGTTGAGGCGGGTGGTGAACTTGTAGTCCTCGCCGCCGAGCTCGATCCGGGCGACGTCGCGCAGGCGCACGGTCGAGCCGTCGGGATTGGCCCGCAGCACCACCGCGCCGAACTCCTCGGGGGCCCGCATCTGGCCCTTGACGGTGATCGGGTAGTTGACCGCGTTGGTCTCCGGGCTCGGCTGGGCGCCGACGGCGCCCGACGCGATCTGGACGTTCTGGCGGGTGATCGCCTGGGTCACGTCGGCGGCGTTGAGCGACAGGCCGCGCAGCTTGTCGGGGTCGATCCAGACCCGCAACGAGCGCTCGGTCGAGTACAGGGTGGCGCGCCCGACACCCGGGATGCGGCGGATCTCGTTGATGACGTTGCGGATGAGGAAGTCGCCGAGCGCGACCTCGTCCATCGACCCGTCCTTGGAGACGAGGGTGATGATGTTGAGGGTCGCGGCCGAGGCCTCCTCGACCAGGATGCCCTGCTGGCGCACCTCCGCGGGAAGGCGCGCCTCGACGCGCTTGAGGCGGTTCTGCACCTCGACGCCGGCATAGCCCGGATCGGTGCCCGGCTCGAAGTTCGCCGTGATCTCGACGACGCCGAACGAATCGCTCGCCGATTCGAAGCTCTGGATGTTTGCCGCCCCGTTCAGCTCATCCTCGATGAGCCGGGTCGTGCCGGTATAGAGGTCCTCCACCGAGGCGCCCGGGAAGGCGGTGGAGAGGGCGATCGAGGGCGGCGCGATGATCGGGTACTGCGCCACCGGCAGCATCGGGATCGTGAGCACGCCGCCTAGGCAGATGAACAGCGCGACGACCCAGGCGAAGATCGGCCGGTCGATGAAGAAGCTCGCCAAGGTGGTGTCCTCCTCAGCGCTGTTCGGTCGAGGCGGGGGCGGGGTGGGACCCCGCCGACGCCACCGTGGTGGTCTCGAACGGCACCACCGCGACCTGGGTGCCGGCGACGATCTTCTGGAAGCCTTCGGCGACGACCCGGTCGCCCTCCTTCAGCCCGTCGCGGATCACCCACTGGCCCTCGACCACCGGGCCGACCTCGACCGGCTGGAGCATCACCTTCTGGTCGGGACCGACGAGCCAGACCTGGGCGCGGCCGTCGTTGGAGCGGTGGACCGCCTGCTGCGGCACCGCGATGGCGTCGGAATCGATGCCCTGCTTGATGCGCGCGCGGACATACATGCCGGGGAAGAGCTCGCCGTGGGGGTTGGGCACCACGGCGCGCAGCGTCACCTGGCCGGTGCTCGGATCGGCGGTCACGTCGGAGAAGAGCAGGCGGCCGGGCTCGGGGTAGAGCGAGCCGTCGTCCATGATGACCCGCACGCTCGCGACGTCGGCGGCGAGGCGGTCGAGCTCGCCGCTGGCGAGATCCCGGCGCAGCTTGTTCAGCTCGCCGACCGACTGGGTGATGTCGACGTAGATCGGGTCGAGCTGCTGGATCGTCGCGAGGTTGCTGGCGCCGCCCTGCTCGACGAGCGCGCCCTCGGTGACGAGGGCCCGGCCGATCCGGCCCGAGATCGGCGCCCGCACGTCCGTATAGCCGAGGTTGAGCTGGGCCCGGTCGCGGGCCGCCTTGGCGCCGGCGACCTCGGCCTCGGCCTGCTTCTGGGCCGCGAAGGCGGCGTCGTACTGGGCCTGGCTCGCGGTCTGGCGGGACAGCAGGGTCTCCAGGCGCTCGGCTTGCTGGCGGGTCAGCACCAGGGCGGCCTCGGCCTTGGCGAGCGCCGCCTCGGCGCTGGCGAGGTCGGCGCGGAACGGCATCGGGTCGATCTTGTAGAGGATGTCGCCCTCCTTGACCTGGCTGCCCTGCTCGAAGGTGCGCTTGGTGACGAGGCCGGCGACCCGGGCCCGGACCTCGGCGATGCGGGTCGGCGCGGCGCGGCCCGGCAGGTCGCGCTCGTAGGGGATCGGCTGGTGCTTGACCGTCACGATCGAGACCTCCGGCGGCGCGGCCGGCGCCGTGGGCGCGGCGGCCTGCTGGGCCGGCTTGCAGGCGGCGAGCCCGAGGAGGAGGGCGGTCGCTCCGAGGAGGAGGCGGCGGCTTTGGATCACGGGCGGTCTTTCCTGCGCGGTTTGCGGAAGCAGCCGGGGCGCGTCGCACCGCCGGGCGTCCGGGCATAGGGTCGGGCGGGGCTCGCGGTGGCGCGGGCCTGGGATACGCGCTTCGGCGCAGCTGCCACGCGGCAGCGGCGGGCCCCGAGGCTCGCAAGATTCCGAGGCGGAGATGTGACGATGCGTCGGCTTCCGTTAAGGAAGGAGAATGACGGCCGTCAGGCGCGGTCTTTCGGCGGGCGCTCGGGCAGGGCGGCGCGGGCCTGGACCAGGGCGCCGAGGCGCCGCGGCGGCATCAGTGTGGCGGCACCCGCCGCCGGCTTCTCGGCCGGGCAGGCGAGGTTCGTGCTCGCCGCGCCGCCGTCGTCCGGGCGGGGATTGTCGACGCCGCCCGCCGTCAGCGTGCAGGCCGGGCTCTTCACCCAATGCGCGTGGAGCGCCGCCATCGGCGAGGCGCCGTGGCTGGCGCGCAGGACCGGTTCGGGACGGCCGGCCGCGGCATCCGCCGCGGACACCGCCAGGAGGGCGAGGCCGAGGCCGAGGAAGGCGGTCGCGCAGAGACGCGCGAGAGATGTCCAGAGACGAACGGTCACAGAGCGAGACAGTGGGGGTTCCGGCCGCACCGCACAAGACGCCGCGACATTCTGTCAGGTCCGGGTCCCGGCCCGCCGGGGGCTTGATCGATCCGGCGCGTCGCCGTACCGATTTTTCGAAATCACGACCCGGGAGAGAGACCATGAGCGCGGTGCGGGACGTCTACATCTGCGATTACGTGCGCACGCCGATCGGCCGCTACGGCGGCGCGCTCGCGCGCGTGCGGGCCGACGACCTCGCCGCCGTGCCGCTCGCCGAGCTCGCGCGCCGCACCCCCTCGCTCAAGGAGGCGGTCGAGGAGGTGTTTCTCGGCTGCGCCAACCAGGCCGGCGAGGACAACCGCAACGTCGCCCGCATGGCGCTCCTGCTCGCCGACTATCCCGAGCGGGTGGCCGGCCTGACGCTCAACCGGCTCTGCGCCTCCGGCCTCGACGCGGTGGGTGCGGCAGCGCGGGCGATCCGGGCCGGCGACCTCGACCTCGCGGTGGCGGGCGGCGTCGAATCGATGACCCGGGCGCCCTTCGTGATGGGCAAGAGCGAGGGCGCGTTCCAGCGCCAGGCCGAGATCCACGACACCACGATCGGCTGGCGCTTCGTCAACCCGGTGCTCAAAGCTCAGTACGGCGTCGATTCGATGCCGGAGACCGCCGAGAACGTCGCCGAGGATTATCAGATCGGCCGCGCCGACCAGGACGCCTTCGCGCTGCGCTCGCAGCAGCGCGCGACCCGGGCGCAAGCCGACGACACCTTCGCCCGTGAGATCGTCGCGGTCGAGATTCCCGACCGCAAGGGCGGCCACGTCAAGGTCGAGCGCGACGAGCATCCCCGGGCCGACACCACCGCGGAGGGCCTCGCCAAGCTGAAGCCCTTCGTGAAGAAGGACGGCACGGTGACCGCCGGCAACGCGTCCGGCGTCAACGACGGCGCCGCCGCCCTGGTGCTCGCCACCCGCGAGGCGGCCGAGCGCCACGGCCTCACCCCGATCGCCAAGGTGCTGGGCCTCGCCTCGGCCGGCGTGCCGCCCCGCGTAATGGGCATCGGCCCGATCCCCGCCGTCGAGCGCTTGTGCGCGCGCCTCGGCCTCAAGCCGTCCGACTTCGACGCGATCGAGCTCAACGAGGCCTTCGCCTCGCAGGCCCTGGCCTGCCTGCGCGGCCTCGGCCTGCCGGACGACGCCGACCACGTGAACCCGCATGGCGGCGCCATCGCGCTCGGCCATCCGCTCGGCATGTCGGGGGCGCGGATCGCCGGCAGCGTCGCGCTCCAGCTCGCCCGCAGCGGCGGCCGGCTCGGCCTCGCCACGATGTGCGTCGGCGTCGGCCAGGGCGTCGCGCTCGCGGTCGAACGGGTCGGCTGACCCCCCGTCCTCCGCGGCGGGGCGCCGCAGGCCGCCCCGCCGCCCCTGGGGGCAGGCGGACCGTACCCTTCGAAACCCACCGCGCATCCCGCACTGCACCATGGCGGGGTCGGGCGGCATGGGATAAGCATGGGCGTTCTCGCTTGTCCCAAGGAACCGCCCGGACGCCGTCCCCCGCGCCCCGCGGAGCACGTCGCCGGAGCGTCAACGATCGCATGAGCCGCCACATCCTCCCTCCCGGTCCCGCCCTCTCGCCGCCCGGACGAAGCGCCCGCTTCGCCGTCCGGTCTCGGTGAGGTCCGCGATGCCGAACAGAACCGGATCGCGCCCGAGCGCCGACGCCCCCGAGGCCGACGAGCCCGAGGCGGGCGACGCCGAGGCCGAGTTCCTGACGGTCCTCGGCCAGCGCGTGCGCACCATGCGCGCCGTGCGGGCGATGTCGCGCAAGGTGCTGTCGCAGACCTCCGGCCTATCCGAGCGCTACATCGCGCAGCTCGAGGGCGGGCAGGGCAACGTCTCGATCATCCTCCTGCGCCGCGTCGCCATCGCGATGGGCGTGCGGCTCGAGGACCTGATCGCCGCGGTCGAGAGCCCGCCGGACTGGCCGGTGGTGCGCGACCTCCTGGAAAAGGCGGGGGCCGAGCAGATCTCCGAGGCCAAGCGCATCCTGTCGGGCGCGGCGGCCCCGGGGGAGGGCCCGACGCAGCGCGTGGCGCTCATCGGCCTGCGCGGGGCCGGCAAGTCGACCCTCGGGCGCATCCTCGCCGAGCGGATGGGCTGGACGTTCGTCGAGCTCAACCGCGAGATCGAGCGAGAGAACGGCCTGTCGGTGGCGGAGATCTTCGCGATCTACGGCCAGGAGACCTATCGCCGGCTCGAGCAGGGCGCCCTGCGCCAGCTCGCCGAGCGGCCGGGCCCGATGGTGCTGGCGACCGGCGGCGGCATCGTCGCCGAGCCGGTCACCTACGACCTGCTGCTGTCCTCGTTCTTCACCGTCTGGCTCAAGGCGCGGCCCGAGGAGCACATCCACCGGGTGCGCGAGCAGGCGGCCAAGGGCCTCGCCCAGGCGCGGATGCCCGACAGCGACAACGCCCTGCGGGAGATCCGGGCGGTATTGATGAGCCGCGAGCCGCTCTACGCCCGTGCCCGGGCGGTGATCGACACCGCCGATCACACCGTGGCCGAGACCGCCGGCGAGCTGACCGGCCTCGTCGAGGGCTATCTCGGCGGGAACGCGCGGCGCGGGATCTGAGGCGCCCGCGCCACGGACGGGCGGTCGCCGGAAAATCGCCGTCGAGACCGGCCGCCACACGCATTCTGGCCGCAAATGAGTCGGCAGGGTCGCCGTGACGCACGAGAGCTCATGGTGGGGTCGAGGAGCACGATGGAGAGTTCGAACCGGGCCGGGAGCTACGACGCGCCGGAGAACGCGGCGGGCCAAGTGGTCGAGGCGGCGCATTTCTCCGCCATCCGCAGCGTCCGCACCGAGGCCGAGGCGCTCCTGACGCTGGCCCGCGCCCTCGACCACGAGCTGAAGGCCGGGTTCGGCGCCGCCGTCGCGGCGATCCACGACATCCCGGGCCGGGTGATCGTGTCGGGCATCGGCAAGAGCGGCCATATCGGCCGCAAGATCGCCTCGACGCTCGCCTCGACGGGCACGCCGGCCTCGTTCATCCATCCGAGCGAGGCCAGCCACGGCGACCTCGGCATGATTACCCAGCAGGACATCGTCATCGCCCTGTCCTGGTCGGGCGAGACGACCGAGCTCGGCGACCTGATCAGCTTCGCGAAGCGCTTCGCCGTGACGCTGATCGGCATGACCTCGAACCCCGACAGCACGCTCGGCCAGGCCGCCGACATCCTGCTGCCGCTGCCGCTCGTCAAGGAAGCCTGCCCGCACAACCTGGCGCCGACCTCATCGAGCGTGATCCAGCTGGCGCTCGGCGACGCGCTGGCGGTGGCGCTCCTGGAGCGCCGCGGCTTCTCGGCCAGCGACTTCAAGGTCTTCCACCCCGGCGGCAAGCTCGCGGCCCGGCTCAAGACCGTGGCCCAGCTGATGCACGCGGGCGAGGAGATGCCGCTGGTGCCCCGCGGCGTCCGGGTCTCCGAGGCGCTGATCGCCGTGATGGGCAAGCGCTTCGGCTGCGCCGGCATCGTGGACGAGGGCGGCCGGCTCGTCGGCATGTTCACCGACGGCGACATGCGCCGCCACATGAGCCGGGGCGTCGGCCACAGCGACCTCCTCGACCGCCGCGTCGAGGAGATCATGACGCCCAAGCCGATCACCACCACCCCCGGCACCTTCGCCAGCGCCGCCCTGGAGCTGATGAACCGGACCCAGATCACCGCCCTGTTCGCCGTGGATCGCGGGCGCCCGGTCGGCATCCTGCACATCCACGACATCCTTCGGGCCGGTGTGGTCTGAGGGCACCTTGCATGCCGTCCGCCCGGGAGGCTATCGCCCGGGCAGGCGCGAGAGCGTCCGCACGCCGACCCAGCCCCAATAGACCCGGTGATGGGCGATGAGCCCACCGGACACGTCGATCATCTCCATCAGGTCGATCTGGTCTCCGTCGGGCGTCTGGCGCGGGTATTCCCACGCCAGTTGCTGCCCGTCGGAGAAGATGACGCCCGTGCGGTACCAGCGGCCCAGGCCGTTCTGCGGCGAGCGGAACCCACGATCGAAGAAATCCCTGATCGCGATTTTCCCCTTGAGGATGCCGGTACCGCCCTCGGGCAGGGCCGCCCAGACCAGCGGGCTCTCGAAAACGGCATCGTCGGCATAGAGCGCCATCAATCCTTCGATGTCGCGACGCACGACGGTGTCGTGCCACTGCGCGTGGATGTGACGGATGGCGGCGTCCAGGCTCATGGCCGATCCTCGCCGGCGCGGTCGGTGGCCGGGTGCCGGACGCTAGCCCCACGCGCCCCGCACATGCTTCGGCGTCGGCCGAACCGTCAGTACGGCACCCCGCCCCGCCGCTTGTCCCGCAGCGCCTCGGCGTACCACGCCAGCTCGTCGAGGAAGCGCCCGGTCGGGCGTTCCAGCCAGGGCTGGAGCGGGCGGCCCTCCTCGTCGAGCGCCTTGTGCACCTCGGGGATCGGCAGCAGCGAGGGGATGCTCGGGGTGCCGAGTTCGCCCAGCATGGCGCGCAGCTGCATCGCCGCCCGCACGCCGCCGTAGCGGCCGGCCGAGTAGCAGACGATCGCCGAGGGCTTCCAGAAATACTCTTCCAGGAAGTGGTCGAGGGTGTTCGACAGGGCCGGCGGGATGCTGTGGTTGTACTCCGCCGACACGACGACGAGCCCGTCGGCGCGGCGATGGAGCGCGGCGAGCCGTTCAAGCGGCTCCGGCGCCTCGCCCGCCGGGTATTCCTTGTACATCCGCTCCAGGAGCGGCAGGCCGAGCTCGGCCGGGTCGACCAGCGGCGCCTCGTGACCGCGGGATTCGAGGGCCCGGACGAGGTAGCGGGCGGCGCGCAGGCCGTTGCGCCCCGGGCGAACCGAACCGAGGACGACCGGGAACACGAGCGACATGGCGGAACTCCGGGAAGCGAGGGCGCTCCCCGGAGCCTACACCGTCTCGGCAGGATCTCACATCATGCCGAGCATCCGCGGCAGCCACAGCGAGATCGCCGGGACGTAGGTGACGACCACGAGGAAGATCAGCATGGTGAGGAGCCAGGGCCAGACCGCGATGGTCAGCTCCGTGATGCCCATGCGGGTGATGCCCGAGGCCACGTAGAGGTTGAGGCCGACCGGCGGGTGGCACATGCCGACCTCCATGTTGACCACGATCAGGATGCCGAAATGCACCGGGTCGATGCCGAGCTTGGCGGCGATCGGAAAGAGGATCGGCGCCATGATCAGCACGATGGAGGACGGCTCCATCACGTTGCCGGCGACGAGCAGCAGGATGTTGACGATCAGCAGGAACACCACCCAGTTGAGGCCCGCCCCGGTGATCCAGCTCGCCATCGCCTGCGGGATCTGCTCGCTCGTCATCAGGAACGAGAACAGGACCGCGTTGGTGATGATGTAGAGCAGCATCGCGCTCATGTTGGCCGAATCGAGCAGCACCCGCGGCACGTCGCGCCAGGTGAGGTCCCGGTAGACGAACAGCGCGATGACGAAGGCGTAGACCGCGCTGACCGCCGCCGCCTCGGTCGGCGTGAAGGCGCCGCTGTAGATGCCGCCCAGCACCAGCACGATCAGCAGCAGGCCCCAGACCGACTTGCGGAACGCGACCCAGCGCTCGCGCCAGCTCGCCTTCGGCATGCGCGGGTAGCCGAACTTGCGCGCCCGGTACCAGGTGGTGAAGCCGAGCAGAGCGGCCAGCATCAGGCCCGGGATCACCCCGGCGACGAACAGGGTCGAGATCGACGCCGAGGAGACGCGCTGGCCGTCGGGCCCGGTCACCACCGCGCCGCTGGTGGCCACCGAGTACATCACCATGACGATCGAGGGCGGGATCAGGATCCCGAGCGCCCCCGAGGTGGTGATGACCCCGGCGCCGAAGCGCTTGGGGAACCCCTGCGCCACCATGGCGGGCAGGATGATCGAGCCGATCGCCACCACGGTGGCCGGGCTCGAGCCCGAGATGGCGGCAAACAGCGCGCAGGCCATCACGCCGGCCAGCCCCAGGCCGCCGTGCCAATGGCCGACCATCGACGTGGCGAAGTTGATCATCCGCCGGGCGACGCCGCCATGGGTGAGGAAGTTGCCCGACAGGATGAAGAACGGGATCGCCATGATCTCGAAGTTCTCGATTCCCGTGAACAGCTTGAGCGCCACCGCCTCGATCGGCACGGTGGTCATGGTGAACAGGAAGGTGAGCACCGAGAGGCCGAGCGCGATCGAGATCGGCATCCCGGTGAGCATCAGGGCGATGAGCAGCCCGAAGATGATGGCGGCGTTCATCGGGCAGGGCCTCCGGTGCGGGCTTCGTCGGCCAGGTCCTGCGCCGCGTGCGGGCTCTCGACCACGCCCTCGACGTGGCCGGGATCGTGGTGGGGCAGCTCGCCGGTGCGCCAGAAGCTCCAGGCGACCTGCAGGAAGCGGAAGCACATCAGGTAGGAGCCGAGCGGGATCGCCAGGTAGACGACCCAGCTCGGGATCTCGAGATCCGGGGTGGTCTGGTCGGTGTCGACGAGGCCGTAGACGAAGCGGGCCCCCATCGTGCCGACGATGGCGGTGAAGAGCGCGCCGCAGAGGAGGCCGAACAGCACGACCCGGTCGCGCCAGGCGGGGGGCAGCTGGTTCACCGCCACGTCGACGCCGACATGGATGCCGGTGCGCACCCCGTAGGCGGCGCCGAACTTCGCCATCCAGACGAACATGTAGATGCACAGCTCCTGGGCCCAGGAGAGGTGGATCGCCGTGGTGATGGGGTAGAGCGCGTCGATGCCGGAGGCGTAGCGGTGGACCACCGCGACGAAGATCAGCAGCGTCGCGCCCGCCATCAGGCTCGCGATCAGGATCTCCTCGAGGCGGTCGAGGATGCGCAGGGGGTGCATGGGGTCTCCCGGAGGCGGCAAGGGGCGCGAGGAGCGGCGCGGGACGGGGCGTCAGGACCGGCCGGCGTCCGGCCAGGGGAAGCGGATGTTGCCGTCGCGCAGGCCCGCCAGCACGACCTCGACCCCGCCGGACTTCACCATCCATTCGAGCCGGTGGTCGCGGTATTCCCGGCGCCGCCCGCCGGTGGTGTAGAGCTCGGAGGCCTCCGCCATCCGGGCCGCCGCCGCGTCGAACTCCCGGAAGGTCTCGGCGACCGAGGGGCGCTCGCGGATCCTGGCGTGCCAGCGGGCGAGCGGGCTGCCGTCGGCGGGTCCGAGGCCGTAATGGACCGAGCGGTTGACCATCGGGGCCGCCGCCGCGTCGGCCCAGCCGAAGACCTCGCCCCCGAACCACGGCGCGTCGCCGAGGCGGGCGGCCAGCCAGCCCTGCAGCACCGCCGTCTGCGCCGCGGCCTCGCCCCGGAGGCGGTCGGCCAGCGCTCCGGTGGCGCGGCGGAACCACAGGATCTCGCCGAACCCCCAGTTCACCGCCTCGTACTGGGTGTCGCAGATCTCCTCGATCATGCGGGCGAGGGCGCGCTTGGCCGGGTCGCGCGGCAGCAGGGCCGGCTCGGGCCAGCGCTCCTCGACGTATTCGAGGATCACGGTCGATTCGAAGATGCTCAGCGCGCCGTCGACCAGCACCGGCACCTCGGTGCGCGGATTGGCCTGCGCGAAGGGGCCGTCGCTGCGGCCGGTGCCGAAGCTCTCGGGCAGTTCGGCGGCGAAGGCCACGCCCTTCTCGCGCAGGGCGATCTTGACCTTCTGCGCATAGGACGAGAGCGGGTGCTCGTAGAGCAGCATGACGTCGGTTCCCCCCGGAGCCGTTTCGTTCGTTTGCGCCACCTTCGCACACGGCAGCCTGGCAGGTGAAGCAGACGGGGCGGCCGAGGCGGAAAAACTTGGACACACGGCGCCGCCCGGGCTGTCCGGCGCCATGTTTGCCTGCATATGACGGGGCGGCCGCGCCGGCCGAGATGCACCCGAACCGCGCCGAGGACGATTCCATGCGACTTCCCCGCACCCTCCGGGCCGCCTGCCTCCTCGTCGCCACCGCCTTCGCCGCTCCGGCCGCGGCGGCGGAGCCCATGACGGTGTTCGCGGCGGCGAGCCTGAAGAACGCCCTCGACGAGGCCGGCAAGGCGTTCACGGCCGAGAGCGGCATCCCGGTGCGGGCGAGCTACGCCGCCTCCTCGGCCCTGGCGCGCCAGATCGAGCAGGGCGCGCCGGCCGACCTCTTCGCCTCGGCCGACCTCGAATGGATGGACTACCTCGCTGCCCGCAGGCTGATCCGGCCCGAGACCCGGGTGGACCTCCTCGGCAACCGCCTGGTCGTGGTGGCGCCGAAGGACGCGACGGTCGCCGAGGCGGCGTTCACGCCGGACTGGTTCTCCCGGGCGCTCGGTCCCGACGGGCGGCTCGCCACCGGGGAGGTCAGCTCGGTGCCGATCGGCAAGTACGCCAAGGCGGCGTTCGAGACGCTGGGGCTCTGGACGCAGCTCCAGCCGCGGCTCGCCCAGGCCGACAACGTCCGGGCGGCCCTGGCGCTGGTCTCGCGCGGCGAGGCGCCGCTCGGCGTCGTCTACGAAAGCGACGCGCGGTCGGATCCCGGCGTGAAGGTGGTGGGCGTGTTCCCGAAGGACAGCCACAAGCCGGTGATCTACCCCTTCGCGGTGACCGCCGAGGCGAAGGGCGAGGGCGGCGCGCGCTTCCTCGCCTACCTGCGGAGCAAGGCCGCCCGGCGCTTCTTCGAGGCGCAGGGCTTCACGATGATCGGGGAGGGGGCGTCGCAGTAGGACGCCCCGCGCGCGGTCACGCGAGCTGGAAGCCGAAGGCCAGGGGATCGCGCTCGTCGACCAGGATGGTGTTGTGCCCGATCACCCGGGCCCAGCCGCCGATGCTCGGGCGGATGGCGGCATGCCCGCCGACCTCCGCCGTGCCCTCGACTCGGCCGTGGAACAGCGTGCCGATGATGCTCTCGTGCACGAAGTCGTCACCGACCTTCAGGAGTCCCTTGGCGGTCCTCTGAGCCATCCGGGCCGAGGTGCCGGTGCCGCAGGGCGAGCGGTCGATGCCCTTGTCGCCGTAGAACACCGCGTTGCGGGCATGCGCCTGCGGATGCCTGGCCCGGTCGGCCCACATGACGTGGCTGAGGCCCTGAATGCGCGGATCCTCCGGGTGGACCGGCGCCACCGCCTGCTGCACTGCCTGGCGTACGAGCGGGCTGAGCGTCAGGATCTCCGCGGAGGTCATGGCGTCGAGCCCGGGCCATCCCGGTTGCGGCTCGACGATGGCGTAGAAGTTGCCCCCGTACGAGACGTCGACGGTGAGCGGCCCGAGGCCCGGCACCTCCACCCGCACGTCCGCCGCGTGCAGGTAGCTCGGGATGTTGTAGAGGCGGACCTCCTCGACGAAGCGGCCGTCGCGGCGGTACTCGACCTCGATCCGGCCGGCCGGCACCTCGAGGGCGAGGCGCCCTTCGGTGCGCGGCACGACGAAGCCCTGCTCCAGCGCCACCGTGACGGTGCCGATCGTGCCGTGGCCGCACATCGGCAGGCAGCCCGAAACCTCGATGAACAGGACCCCGAGGTCGCAATCCTCCCGCGACGGCGGATAGAGGATCGAGCCCGACATCGCGTCGTGGCCGCGCGGCTCGAACATCAGGGCCCGGCGCACCCAGTCGTGCTCGGCGACGAAGATCTGCCGCTTCTCGCCCATCGACACGTTGGGCAGGACCGGCGCTCCGCCGGCGACCACCCGCACCGGATTGCCGCAGGTATGGGCGTCGACGCACAGGAAGGTGTGGGGGTGCATGACGGGGCGGTCTCCGGGCTCGGAATCCTGGCGCGAACGCTCCTTCGTCGCAGAAATCGCCTCGGCAGCCTAGGTGCGCCGCCCGTCGAAATCATTCACTACCGCCACCCGGCCGGCGGCGCGGCGGATCGGGTGGTACACGCGGTCGGTCTGGTTGGTGACTGCGGTCACCCGGCCCTCGCCGTCGCGATTTAGAGCGCCTAACAGAACCGCTGAATCTGGCGGAGGGTGATGAGGCTGGCCTGCAGGAATGTGAAGGCCTCGTAGATGTCGGCGCGGCGTTCGTAGCGGACGGGCAAACGGCGGGCGCGGTTGAACCAGGCATGGCTGCGCTCGACCACCCAGCGATGCCGCCCCAGCCTGTCGCTTCGCTCGATGCCGCGCCGGGCAATCCGCGGCGTGATCCCACGCGCCCGGCACTCCTGCCGCCGCACTCTGGCATCGTAGGCCTTGTCGGCGTGCAGCTTGTCGGGCCGCCGGCGCGGGCGTCCCCGCCGCCCGCTGCGCACAGGCGGGATCGCGTCCAGCGTCGGGGCCATCAGCGGGCTATCATGGCAGTTGGCGCCGGTCAGAACGAGGCCGAGCGGCGTGCCACGCGCGTCTGTGACGAGGTGGCGCTTGGTGCCCGCCTTGCCGCGATCCGTCGGGTTCGGTCCGGTGGCAGCCCCCCTTTTTTCGCCGGCACGCTCGCGCTGTCGACGCTCGCCCGGCTCCAGTCGATCTCGCCCGCCGCGTGCAGGCGTTCGAGCAGCACCCGATGCAGGCGCCGCCACACGCCGGCCGCCTGCCAGTCGCGCAGCCGGCGCCAGCAACTCATGCCGCAGCCGCACTTCATCTCGGCCGGCAGCATCTCCCAGGGGATGCCCGAGCGCAGCACGAACAGGATGCCCGTCAGGGCAGCCCGATCGTCCACCCGGGGGCGCCCGCCCTTCGGGCGGGGCGGGTGCGGCGGCAGAAGCGGGGCGATCGCAGTCCAGAGATCGTCGGGAAGAAGCGGGCGAGCCATACCAACCCAACGCCTAACCGCCCCGATCGTGCCGTTCTGTTAGGCGCTCTTAGTGTCTCTCACAAAACTCCCGATCACTGCTTCGGCTTGCTGTGGCAGCGACATTGCGGCGGGAGTTTTGTGAGGTGCACTTAGAGCGCCTAACAGAACCGCCTGATCTTGCGGAGGGTGATGAGGCTGGCTTGCAGGAGCGTGAAAGCCTCGTAGATGTCGGCGCGCCGCTCATAGCGGACGGGCAAGCGGCGGGCACGGTTGAACCAGGCGTGGCTGCGCTCGACCACCCAGCGATGCCGCCCGAGCCTGTCACTTCTCTCGATACCGCGCCGGGCAATCCGCGGTCTGATCCCGCGTGCCCGGCACTCCCGACGCCGCGCTCTGGCATCATAGGCCTTGTCAGCGTGCAGCTTGTCGGGGCGCTGGCGGGGGCGTCCACGCCGTCCGTTGCGCAGGGGCGGGATGGCGTCCACCGTCGGGGCCATCAGTGGGCTGTCGTGGCAGTTGGCACCGGTCAGAACGAGGCCGAGCGGCGTGCCACGCGCGTCGGTGATAAGGTGGCGCTTGGTCCCCGCCTTGCCCCGGTCCGTCGGGTTCGGGCCGGTGGCAGACCCCCTTTTTTGGCCGGCACGCTCGCGCTGTCGACGCTCGCTCGGCTCCAGTCGATCTCACCCGCCGCCTGTAGGCGCTCGAGCAGGACCTGATGCAAGCGCCGCCACACGCCGGCCGCTTGCCAGTCGCGCAGCCGGCGCCAACAGCTCATGCCGCAGCCGCATTTCATCTCGGCCGGCAGCATCTCCCAGGGGATGCCCGAGCGCAGCACGAACAGAATGCCGGTCAGGGCAGCCCGATCGTCCACCCGGGGGCGCCCGCCCTTCGGGCGAGGCGGGTGGGGCGGCAGAAGCGGGGCGATCGCAGCCCAGAGATCGTCAGGGAGAAGCGGGCGAGCCATACCACCCCAACGCCCAACCGACCCAATCGTGCCGTTCTGTTAGGCGCTCTTAATGCCTCGCGATTCGCTTCGGTCAGCTCTTCGAAGCTCTCAAGCTTTCGGATCAGTGCGTCCTGCATCGGCTACATCAGTCAGAAAGATGCGACAATGTATGTCGTAAATCTGACCTACGAACAGTCCTATGATTGTTTTCTTGCGGCTGAGGACGATTAAGATCATACAGTGCGCCATCGCTTGAGCATGCAACCCGGCGCAAGCGGTGAGGATCGTTGGCTCCCGCCCCCAGCGAGGCCGGGATCGTGTCCGTCCAGAGAGCCTGCCACAATCGTCTGCTTGCGGCACTTCCGCCCGCGGATTTTGCCCGGCTTCAACCTCACCTGCTGACGGTGCCGCTCCGGATCGGGGAAGTGCTCATGGCGCCCGGCACGCCGATCCGGCACGTCCTCTTCGTCGAGGATGGCATCCTCTCGGTGATCGCGGCGGCATCGGACGACCGGCAGATCGAGCTGGCATTGATCGGCCGGGAAGGCCTCGTCGGCCTGCCGATCCTCATGGGCACGGACCGGAGCGCGCATGAGGGACGGGTGCAGGCGAGCGGCTACGCCTGGTGCCTGGAGGCGGATGCCATGCGTGAGATCCTCGCGACCAGCCCCGACCTGCATGCCTTCCTGCTGCGCTACGCCTACTCCCTGACCGTCCAGGTCGCCGGCACCGCGCTCGCCAACACGCGCTACAAGGCGGACCAGCGCCTCGCACGCTGGCTGCTGATGTGCCACGACCGCACCACGGGCGACGACTTGCCGACGACGCATCGCTTCCTGTCGCTGATGCTCGGGATCAACCGGCCGGGCCTGACGACGGCGCTGTCGGCGTTCGAGCAGGCCGGCATGATCCGGACCGAGCGCAGCGCCATCACGATCCGCGACCGGGCCGCGCTGCTCGCGAAGGCCGGAGCCTGCTACGGCGGCCCGGAGGGCGAATACGAGCGCCTTCTCGTCGAAGGGCGCCCGGTCTTCCCGGTAAGCGACGCTCGCGAGGCGCCCTGATCGTCGTCCTGCTCTCGCCCTTGCCGGGCGCCCGGCGCGGCATCACCGGCGCGGGTTCGCCATGAAGAAGCGCAGCATCTCGCGGCTGGCGTTGGGGCCCGCCGGATCGGTGTGGGAACCGGCCGGATGGCCGCCGGCCCAGGCATGCCCCGCGCCGTGCAGAATCCACTGTTCCGACGTCCAGGCGCCGGCCGGTTCGGTGAGGAGGGTGCGGGTATACGCGGTCCCGCCGCTGGAGCGCCCCTCGAGTGTGGTGACGATCAGGTCCGAATCGGGACGTGCCTGGGCGACGGCCTGGTCGCCGTTGATGGGGGCGACGGTCGTATCCCGGTCGCCGTGGAAGACGATGGTCGGCACCGGATGCGTCGCCTGGCGCGGCGGCAGCAGGGCACCCCGATACATCGTGGGAAGGGCCAGGAGCATCGAGCCGGCCGAACCGCAGGCCAGGCCGGAATGGATCCCGACGGCCGCGTAGAGGTCCGGATACGTCATCGCCATGACGGCGGCGGCGGCGCCGCCCGACGAGAAGCCCGCGATGTAGACCCGTGCCGGATCGACGCGGAAGCGGCCCATGATCTCCCGGGTGAGGCCGGCCAGGATCGACGGCTCGCCCCGCTCGCGCTGCTGATCCGCGTCCCGGAACCAGTTCCAGCTCTTGGTGATGTTGGCCGACCGCGGCTGATCCGGATAGGCGACGAGGAAGCCCTGCTCCTCCGCCAGGCGATCCATGTTCGTGCCGATGGCGAAGTCGCGCGCCGATTGCGAGCTGCCGTGCAGCATCACCACCAGCGGTCGGGGGCCGTCCCCGGGGCCGGACGGCACGAACAGGTCGTACGCCCGGCTTCCGGCAGAGTTGCGGAACCGGCACTCGAGCGCCCGGGGCCGGTCGATCGACAGCCCCGGGGCTCCGGTCTGGTCGATCCTGAAATTCATGGTCATCGCTGAACTTTCGTGTGCGGATTCGCCTGGAGCACCACCGGATCGCGGCCGCGGTTCGGGGGCATCGCGCCCTCGCGGATGCGCCGACAGCCACGCTGGAATTCGTCGCCTCTCCGGACGAGGCCGGTCTCGTCGCCGCCCATGGCCGACCGGCGGGCCGTGCCGGAACCCGCCCGCCGCGCGGTGAGGGCCGGATGGGCACGAGGCGGGACGGGCTTGCCGGACGAAGGAACGACCGTTGCCGTCGGCACGGGTCGGCGTGACTGCGCCTTTCCGACAACCCCCCGGCCTCGGCGATGTTGCATTGCAACATGAAAGGCCGGCCAGACCTGCCTCGTCGGAACCGATTGCCAGCCTCGGGATGGTCCCGGCTCCCGATCGCGAGGCGTGAGGCAGGGCCGTGGCGTTCCGGCCGTCCTTCAGGCCGCCTCGAGCGTCCGCACGCGCGCGAACCCGACCAGCCTGCGGGCATCCTCGTCCCAGAGCGCCAGACCGAGGCAGCGGAGGCTGTCGCGCAGCGTCAGGCGGCCCACCTGCCCGAGCATCGCGTGGTCGTCCATGCATTCCTGGAGGCGGTAGTTCGGGATGCGGCTGTTGAGGTGATGGACGTGGTGCAGGCCGACATTGCCGGTGAACCATTGCAGCACCGCCGGCAGCACGTAATGCGAGCTTCCACCGAGCGCGGCGGTGTGGAAGTCCCAGGTCTCGGGACCGTCCCAGACCGTGTCCTCGTACTGGTGCTGGACGTAGAACAGCCATCCGCCGATCCAGGCCGCCACGCACACCGTCGGAACGAGCGCGGCGAGCACCGGCAGCACCCCGCCCGCCGCGCCCGCCAGCAGGCCGACGAGCACGGCGAGAGCCGCGTCGAGCGCGAGCACGTCGCGCCAGGCGGTCCGGCAGGGCAGGCCGACGCCGAACGGCATGCGCTGGAGCAGCATGAAGTTGAGCGGCGAGCCGAGCCCGATCAGCAGGAACGGGTTGCGGTAGAGCCGGTACCGGAGCCGGCCCAGGCGCGACAGGGCGAGGTACTCACGCACCGTGAGGGTCGCGACGTCGCCGGTGCCGCGTCGGCTCAGGTCTCCGGTCGAGGCATGGTGCAGGGCGTGCGCACGCTTCCAGCTGTCGTAGGGCGTCAGCGTCAGCAGGCTGAGGGCGCGGCCGATGGCGTCGTTGGCGGTGCGGGAGGGCAGGAACGATCCGTGCCCGCAATCGTGCTGGATGATGAAGAGGCGGACGAGGAGGCCGCCGGCCGGGACGGCGAGAAACGGCACGACCCAGCCATGCCCGGTCGCCGCCGCGGCGATCATGGCGGCGCACAGGACGAGGTAGGGCAGACCGGTATTGGCGATCTGACCGAGGGCGCTGCGCACGTCCGGCTCCCGGTAAGCCGCGCAATGGCGGGCGATGTCGCGCGCCGCGATTCCCGTAGGAGGCGTCGTCTGGGTATCCATGGGGTCAAGCCTTGCATCGGCGGGCGGCGGTCCTGCGCCGGTCGGCCGGGACGGAGGAGGGGCATCGCCCCCGCCTTCCCGTCCGGCCTCGAAGGGAGACGGGCATCAGGCGACATTCCGGGCCGCCGCCTCGACGGCGGAGACGATGTCGGCCACCCCGAGACGGACATAGGCGAGCACGTCGTCGGGCGTGCGGCCGCTCTTCGGCATGGTCCGGACCGCGAGGGCGTGCACCCTCGGCGCGTCGACAGCCTCCGCGGCGGCCTCCGCCAGTTCGCTGCCGATCCCGCCGACGTAGTTGTCCTCGACCGTCATGACCACGCCGCCGCGGCCGGCGAGCGCCAGGACCGGCGCGGTGTCCATCGGCAGGCAATAGGCGTCGACCACCGCCACCGAGTGCCCGGCCTTGGCCAAAACCTCCGCCGCCTCCAGGCAGCCATGAACCATGTAGCCGGAGGCGACCAGGACCATCCGCGGCCCGTCGTTCGGCGAGCAGCGCAGGACCTTGTGGCCGCCGAACGGGAAGCGCTCGTCCTCCGCGTAGAGGATCGGCAGGTCCGCCCGCACCGCCCGCAGGTAGTAGGCGCCCGGGGAGCGCGCCATGGCAAGCACCATCGCGTAGGCGCCCACGGCGTCGCTCGGGGTCAGCACCGTGACCGCCGGGCGGCCGGCCTTGTCCTCGACGTGCGAGAAGGCGCGCATGAAGGCGACGTCGGCGAGCGCCATCTGGCTCGGCCCGTCCGAGGCCAGGGTCGCGCCGGCATGGCTGCCGACAAGCTTGAGGCCGGCGCCGCCGATGACCGCCATCTCGATCTGGTCGAAGGCGCGCTCCAGGAAGCGCCCGAAGGTGCTGGCGAACGGGATCTTGCCGCCGCTCGCGAGGCCGGCGGCCGCCGAGACCATGTTCTGCTCGGCGATGCGCGCCTCGAAGTAGCGCTCGGGAAAGGCCTTCGCGAAGCCGTCGG
The DNA here is from genome assembly GCF_016613415.1 of Methylobacterium ajmalii. Classification (GTDB taxonomy): domain Bacteria; phylum Pseudomonadota; class Alphaproteobacteria; order Rhizobiales; family Beijerinckiaceae; genus Methylobacterium; species Methylobacterium ajmalii. The sequence goes on from NZ_JACWCT010000089.1 coordinate 81,091, forward strand.
CATAGGTCGAGTTCTTCACGTCGGCATCGAGCGCCACGACGGCGGGATTCGCGGCCCCGAGCGCCTCCAGGGCGAGCCCGTAGGCCCGGCGCGGCGAGAGGGCGCGCGTTTCCCTCACCGCCGCGGCGATCGTCGGGTTGCGGCCGACCGCCGCCATGAACCCGACCGGCTCGGTCGCAGGTGTCGAGACCGGCGACGCGGGAGGCGGCGCGATTGTGAGGACCGCCGCGCTCGCGCGGGGGTCGATGTCGGCGACGCCCAGCGCCCGGGCACGCGCATCGAGGGCCGCGAGGGCGGCGTCGAGCGCGCCCGCCGTGACGGGGGTGCCGTGATGCCCCATGCCGCCGAGGTCGGGCACGCCCCAGCCCTTGACGGTGCGGGCGATCACGCAGAGGGGCCTCGCCTCCGGCGAGGTCGGCCGCGCCCGCAGGACCTGCTCGATCGCGACGGGATCGTGGCCGTCGACCACGACCGCCTCCCAGCCGAACGCCTCCGCCTTGCGTGCCAGGGACTGCCAGTCCTGGGCCGGGGCGACCCGGTCGCTCTGGCCGAGGGCGTTGCAGTTGAAGAGGGCGACGACGGACGAGAGCCCGTGATCGGCGATGAAATCCATCGCCTCCCAGATCTGGCCCTCCCGCGCCTCGCCGTCGCCGATGATGCAGTAGATCGCCTTCGCGCTGCCATCGATCCGGGCGGCCGCGGCAAGCCCCGCCGCGACCGAGAGCCCCTGTCCGAGGGACCCGGTCGCCGCGTCGAAGAACGGAAACCCGAGCATCGGGTTGGGGTGGCCATCGACGAAGCTGTCGATGCTGCGCAGGGCGAGGAGATCGTCCATCGTCATCGGCCGCGACGCATCGCCGGGGCGGACCGTCACGCCGAGATCGGTGCAGGCCGCGTAGACGATGGGCACCGCATGGCCCTCGGAGAGGACGAGGCGGTCGGAACCGGGGGCGTCGGGATGGGCCGGGTCCCAGCGCATCACCCCGTACATCAGCACCGTGACGAGGTGGGCGAGCGACAGCGCGGTGGTGGGGTGCCCGCTCCCGGCCGAGGTGGTCGCCCGGATCGCGAGCTTGCCGAGCGCGATCGCCTTGGCGTGGACGGCCTTCGACCGGATGTCGTCGGCCGGATCGATGGGCGGAACTGGCGCGGGCATGCTCATGCGGCGGCTCCTGTGCGGGACGTGTCGGATGCTGCGGCTGCCGGGGCGTTGCCGGATGCGATGCTGAAGCGGCTCAGGTCGTCGAGCCAGACGGCGACCCCGTTCGCCGCGAGGTCGTGCAATGCGTCGGTCATGGGATCATCCTTGGTTCGTCCGAGCACCCGCCGGCCGGGCCGATCCGTCGCGCCGGACACGTCCGGGCCGCGCGGTCATCCGACCGACCGCAGGGGCGCGGCTCGCCCGGCCGGGAGGCGGGTGCCTTCGGCGAGCCAGGCCTCCGCCGCGCCGCGCCCGGCCTCGCGCAGCCGCAGCAGGAAACGCCAGCCGAGATCGGCGGTGCTCTCGTCCTGGAGCGCCGGGTGGTGGTCCTCCGCCGAGACGCGGTGCAGCGCCAGGGCGCGGAGCTTCGCCGCCAGGGCGCTGCGGCCCCCGCCGGACCACGACAGGTCCACCATCGTGCGCAGGGCGGACAGCTCGCGCTGGAGCACGCCGTCGAAGGTGATCTGCTCCAGTCGCCGGATAATGTCGGGCGCGCTGCAGGGCGCCCCCTGGCCGAGACTCGGCACGATCTGCACCAGCAGGATCGCCGGGGCGTCGGACGCCTCGACGAGGGGGATCAACGGCGGGTTGGCCGAGTAACCCCCGTCCCAGTAGCGCCTACCCTCGATCTCGATCGCCTGGGACTTCAAGGGGATGCAGCCCGAGGCGAGGACCATCTCGCGCACGAGTTCGGTCTCGCGAAAGATCCGGGTCGCGCCATCCGAGACCGCGGTCGCGGCGACCAGAAGCTTGAACGGGGGAGCGGCGCGCAGGGCGTCGAAATCGACCGCGTCGGCGAGCAGCCGGTCGAGGGCATCGTGGTTGAAGGGATTCGACTGGTAGGGCGAGAGCCAGCGGGACGTGATGTCGGTGAAGACGGTCACGGCGGGCCCGAGTTGGGGCGGCGCGGTCTCGCTGATGCGCTTCCAGAAGCGGTCGAGGTGGCGCCGCGCCTCCGGCCGGCCACCGGCGATCAGGCCGGCCGCCATCACGACGGCGTTGACCGACCCGGCATTCGTGCTGCTGACGGCGTCGATGACGAGGTCGTCCTCCTCCAGCAGCCGGTCGAGGACCCCCCAGGTGAAGGCGCCGAACGAGCCGCCGCCCTGGAGTGCCAGCGAGAGGGTGCGAGGCGCCCGCGGTGCGCTATGCGCGTTGTGCGGTGCCGGGTCGGTCGGTGCGGTCAACGGATCGGGTCCGGTGTCGGGGCAAGGAGGCAGGCCGGTCCCGGGTCGGTCGGCGGGATCGGCCGCTCCGGACGATCGCCTCTGTTCGGCGACCGCGTCCCGTCGCCCCCGCCGCGATAGCGCGACGGCGCCGAAGCACAGGATCCCGACGACGGCGAGCAGCGACGATGCGAGGCGGCGGAGAGGGGCTTGCGTCATCGCCCGGACCTCGGCGCGGCGGCGGGTCCCTCGGCGCCGGGTCCCTCGGCGCCGGGTCCCGTGGCGCCGGGTCCCACTTGGGCGCCGACGACGGGCCGGTCCAGGAAAGCGTCCGCCATCGCGAGGCGGAACGGAAGCGGCCCGCGGCGTTCCGAACGAGGATCGATGGCCATGGTGGTCTCGTGAGCGTGGAGGAAACAGGTTGGATCCCGCGGGGCGATCCTTGCCCTGAGGCGGCTCAGGACCGGGCAGGAGCGCCGCCCGCTTCGCGCCGTCCTTCGACGCCGTCGTGGGTCCGGCGGTGGGCGATGCAGGGGCGAAAAAGCCCGATCGCAGGTGGTCCGTAGCGTTCCCGTCAGCGGCGTCCGCGGATCGCCATGGCGAGGAGGTAGCCGACGGCACCGGCCATCGCGGCGAACGCGAGCGGGAATTCCTTGGCATACTGGGTGAGCGTCTCGCCGCCCCGTCGGGGGGCGGCTCCGGCCTCCGGAAGGACGTCGCGACCCGTGTCGATCGCCCGGTCGGCGAGGTCGCCGGCCTGGCCCGCCACGTCGCGCACGGCGTCCCTTGCCTGCCCGACGAGGGTCTCGGCAGCGCCTCCGACCTCGTCCCGCTTGCACTCGGCCCTGGTCTCGGCGCTCCCGGCGACGGTGCCGACTTCGCCCTGGACCTTGCCGCCGAACTCCCTGGCGGCGTCGGCGATGGGGTTCTCGTCCATCTCGTTCTCCTGTCGTCGTCGGGGCGGGGGCGCCGCCGCGGGGGCGGAACCGACTGGTCCCGCTCGTCCGCGGCTGCGTGCCACCAGAATGAAGGTCCGTCCGGGTCAGCCGGTCGTCGGGTTGGTGGGATTGTCGTCGGTCGGCCCCAACCGCTCGGTCTCCGGACGGTCGTCCGATTCCTTGGCCCGCTCCGTCATGTCCGGCAGCGTCGCGGGCTTCGGTACAGCCGCTGCCGCAACGGCGGGAGCCGGGGGTTCGTCCGCCCCGGACCCAGCGAGATGGAAGTCGAAGCCGTCCGCGCCGGTCCCGGCACCCTGGATCGTCAGCACCTTGCAGCCGGCCACCGAGCCGTGCGGGCCATGGACGATGCCGGCCCGATGCGTGAGGTAGGTGCCCGGGCCGAGGCTCCGGCCGGCATCCACGAGATCGCCCTCGAGGACGTAGTGGGCCTCCGCCCCGTTCCGGTGGAAATGGGCCGGGATCTCCGCGCCGGGGCCGATGTGGATGATGGTGGCGATCACGCCGCGGGATGCGTCGAGGTTGAGCAGGCGGGCGGCGATCCCGTCCGGCGTCGCCCCCGGCAGGGTGATGCCGGAGACCTCGATGGCGTCGGCATTCGTGACGAGCGACCCGTCGGTGTCGTGCGGCATGGGGATTCGTTCCTTCGTCGGGGACGTGTCTTCGTCGGGGCTGTGCGGTGCGTGTCGGGGTGTCGGCTGGGAAGGAGATCCGCGCCTGCCGGCAGGTCGGGAGCGAAGGCTCCCCGCCTATTGCGAGGCGGGTTGATCGGGGGCCGCTGCCGCAGAGTCGGCGATGGCGGCCCGGCAGGCGGGGGAGACCTCCCGGGCGTTGGTGCGGAAGCAGGCGATGACCTCCGGCCCGTTCGGATCGAGGCCGTCGCAGAGGCGGGCGTAATCCGCCGAGCAGAACGGCCGCAGCGACTCCCGGGACCGGTCCGCCTCCGCCGCCCGTGCGACGGGAGGCATGGCCGATGCTGCGATCGCAAACAGGACGAGAAGCTGGATCACGGCACCGGCCTTTCATGGGAGGAGAGCCGAGGAGGGCCGGACGTGATGCGGGGCTCGCAGGCGCGGCCCGCAAGGACGTCACACGCGGCGCGGCGCCGGTGCGGGGGAGGCGATGCGGGTGACGACCGGCGCGACGGCCGCGCTGCGACCGGTGAAGAAGGCGGCGAGCGCCCCGAAGATCAGGGCCAGCGCCCCGGAGAGGGCTCCCTGGGACACCCGACGGGCGGCGGCGTCGGCAACCTCCTTCGACTGCTCCTTGGCCGAGGCGAGGGTCTCCTTGAACTGCTGCACGTATTGGGCGACCTGGGTCCGGGCCTGCTCGACGGGGATGTTCTGGGCCTTCGCCAGCGCCTGGGCGGCCTTGTCCTGCGCGGCGGCCTGCTGGGCTCCGTCGCCCGAGACGGCGGCGCGCATGGCGGTCACCGCGGTGTCTTTCAGCGCGGCCGGATCGGACCCGGATCCGCCCCGGATTCCGGCCTCGATCCCTGAGAACGGGTCCGTGACCTTGCTCAGGGACGGCGCCGCCGCCTGCGCCAGGGTCGAGACCGATCCGCCCATCGCGTTGCCGACCCCGCCGATGGCCGAGGTGGCCGTGCCGAGGGCGCCACTGACGATGCCGCTGGCTGCCGACGACAGCATGTAGAGGACGACGAGGGTCGAGACCGCCCAGGCGAGCAGGCCGTGATGACCTGCCGTGGCGGGCGACGGCTTGCCCGAGAGCCGGCCGGCGAAGTATCCGCCGGCCCCCGCGGCGAGGATCCCGGAGAGGACGAACCAGAGGCCGGCGCCGATGCCGAGCGAACTCGCCGCCGGGGTGCCGTCGCCCAGGGGGTCGACCGTCGAGAGGCCGATGCCGAGGCCGAGCATGTTCAGGATGACCTGGGCGATGAGCCCGACCGTGGCGCCCGCGAGGACCGCGCTCCACGAGACCGAGTTCAGCATCATCGTGCGCATCTCCTCGGCCGGCGCGACGGCAGTCGTCTGGGAGGGGGCCGGATCGAGGCCGGGCTGGCGGCCCGGGGCGACGGGCGTGGCTTCGCTGATGGTGGGCATTGGGGCTTCCTGGATGTCGGGATGGGACGGGCGGCGGATCAGACGACCCGGCGGCCCACGAGGGCGTGGTAGAGCCACAGCACGACCACCGCTCCGACGGTGGCGACGAGCAGGCTGTAGAGGTTGAGTCCCGAGACGCCGGGCTCGCCGAACTGATGGAACAGGAAGCCGCCGACGACGGCGCCCACGATTCCGAGTGCGATGTCGACGATCAGCCCCTGGCCGGTGCTGTTGACGATCCTGCTGCCGATGAATCCGGCGATCAGTCCGAGGACGATCCAGGCGAGGAAAGACATGGGTTGGCTCCAGTTTGCGGCAGGCGGCTGGTCCCGGCGCGAACGCGCGACGGGCGATGGAACGCATCCAATGGCGAGGTCCACATCGGGCGCGTGGACATGACGGGTGTCGAATGCGGCCGTGGCTTCGGCCTTGCCGACCGTCAGGCCGATGGCCTGCTTGCAGGGCACCGCATGATCGGGCCGCGGGTGCCTACGGCATCGGATGAATCAGCCCCGCCGCCATGGTCATCCATACCTTTGCAGAGGGTGCGATTATTAAATATCTGTTCGTGACATAAGTTCCAAATATTTTTGCGATTCGATGAAGATCAGTCGGTGGACGGACCGAAATATACGAATAACATATGTATGTCTTAATCGAGACAATTGTCATTGGATGATGATCGGCACGGAAGAGATCGTCACCCGGACCGGAAAATACGTCGCCATGCGGATGGAGGCACCGACCGGTCCGTCACGGGCCGCCGGCCGTCGAAACCGGGGACGGGATCCCGTAAGGCAAGCATCCGTACGGCGTGACGATCCCCACTCCTCGTAGCGGGCCGCGTCGGGCGACCCCGTCGACCCCCCGGCGGAGCAATCGCATCGACCATGTTTCTTCACATGCCCGACACCTTGATATTGGCATGCCCGAGAAAGACGCACCCGATCATATGATGAAATAATATAAATCGGCGCTATTCAGATGGTATCCAGGTCGATTTTTCGATAATACTCCTTCCGCGCTCGAGGGAGCGACATCAGTATCCGAGCGCTGCCGGGCATGGGCGCATGCCGTCTCGCGGGGTGTCGGCGCCGGCGGAACGGCCGACATCCGGGCGCGCCGACACCGAAGCCCGCAGGCTCGTCGGTGACTCGACCCGGCGTGTGACGCCCGCCCGCCGCCCATGGCGCATCCGGGCATCGATCAACCTCCAGCGGAGATCCGGGATGGCCGAGCGCGTCACGATCAAGCCCTACACTGGCCCTGCCGGCGGCTGGGGATCCGCCCGGTCGCTGACCGAGATCCTGCTGCGCGAGTAGATCCCGCTCTCCGGCGCCGCGATGCTGATGCATCAGAACAAGGCCGACGGGTTCATGTGCGTGAGCTGCGCCTGGGCCAAGCCCGAGAAGCCGGCCGTGTTCGAGTATTGCGAGAACGGCGCCAAGGCCACCGCCTGGGAGGTCACCCGCAAGCGCGTCACCGCCGACTTCTTCGCCAGGCACACGGTCACGGAGCTCGAAAGCTGGCGCGACTACGACCTCGAGGAGGAGGGCCGCCTCACCGAGCCGATGCGCTGGGATGCCGCGAGCGACCGGTACCTCCCGGTTTCGTGGCAGACGGCCTTCGCCGAGATCGGCGCCGAGCTGAAGGCGCTCGATCCGACCTCGGCCGTGTTCTACGCGTCCGGGCGCGCCTCCCTCGAGGCCTCGTACATGTACGGGCTCCTGGCGCGCCTGCACGGCAGCAACAACCTGCCCGACAGCTCCAACATGTGCCACGAATCGACCTCCGTGGCGCTTCCCGAGAGCATCGGCTCGCCGGTCGGCACGGTCCTGCTGAAGGATTTCGAGCAGACCGACTGCATCTTGTTCTTCGGGCAGAACCCGGGCTCGAACGCGCCGCGGATGCTGCATCCGCTGCAGGAGGCGAGCCGGCGCGGCGTGCCGATCATCACCTTCAATCCGTTCCGGGAACGGGGGCTCGAAAGCTTCACCAACCCGCAGGCTCCCCTGGAGATGCTGACGCGCTCCGAGACGCGGATCTCGTCGCAATACCTGCAGGTCAAGGCCGGCGGCGACCTCGGCGCGCTCTACGGGCTCTGCAAGGCGCTCCTCGAGGCCGACGAGGCCGCGCGGCGGGACGGCGGCGCGCCGCTCGTCGACGCCGCCTTCATCGCCGAGCACACGCGGGGCTTCGAGGCTTTCGCGGCCTCGGTCCGCGGCACGAGCTGGGACGAGATCGAGCGCCGGTCCGGGCTCACCCGCAACGCCCTGGCGCAGGCCGCCCGCACCTACGGCCGCGCCCGGTCGGCGATGGGCGTCTACGGCATGGGCCTCACCCAGCACCGCATGGGCGTCGAGACTGTGCAGGTTCTCGTCAACCTGCTCCTCCTGCGCGGCAACATCGGACGGCCGGGCGCAGGCATCTGCCCGGTGCGCGGTCATTCGAACGTCCAGGGCCAGCGCACGGTCGGCATCACCGAGAAGCCGGAGCTGGTCCCCTCCGACAAGCTCAAGGCGCTCTATGGGTTCGAGCCGCCGCAGGAGAAGGGCCTCAACACGGTCGAGGCCTGCGAGGGCATCCTCGACGGCTCGGTGCGCGCCTTCGTGGCGCTCGGCGGCAACTTCATCCGGGCCGTGCCCGAGACCGTCCTGATGGAGGCGGCGTGGCGCAAGCTGCGGCTCACCGTTCAGGTCTCGACGAAGCTCAACCGCAACCACGTGATCCACGGGGAGATCGCCTACATCCTGCCCTGCCTCGGCCGCATCGAGATCGACGCGCAGCCCGGCGGGCGGCAGGCGGTGACGATGGAGGACTCGACCGCCTGCATCCACGGGTCGAAAGGCTATGCCGAGCCGGCGAGCCGGCATCTCCTCTCCGAACCGCGCATCGTCGCGGGCATCGCCAAGGCGACGCTCGCGCCCAATCCCCGCATCGACTGGGACCGCTGGGCCGGCGACTATGCCAGCGTGCGCGACGCCATCGAGGCGACGTATCCGAGCGAGTTCAAGGACTTCAATGCCCGGATGTGGCAGCCCGGCGGCTTCCGCAGGCCGATCCCGGCCGCTGGCCGGGTCTGGCGGACGCCGAGCGGCAAGGCGCATTTCGTCACCCCGCGCGGCCTGTCCGCCGATCCCGACACCGAGCAGGCCGATCCCGAGGTGATGCGCCTGATCACCATGCGGTCGAACGACCAGTTCAACACCACGATCTACGGCTACGACGATCGCTTCCGGGGCGTGAAGGGTACCCGCATGGTGCTGTTCATGAACCGGCGCGACATCGAACGCCTGGGCCTTCGCGGCGCCCCGACCGTGGATCTCGTCGGCGCGGCCGATGACGGCGTCGAGCGCCGGGTCGCGGGTTTCCGGGTGGTCGCCTACGACGTTCCCGAGGGCTGCATCGGCGGCTACTACCCCGAATGCAATCCGCTCATCCCCCTGTGGCACCATGCGGAGCGCAGCAAGGTCCCGGCCGCGAAGTCCGTCCCGGTCCGGATCCGCGCCGGATAGCGATCCGGGCTAAGTGTCTCTCACAACACTCCCGATCACCGCCTCGGCTTGCTGTGGCAGCGACATTGCGGCGGGGGTTTTGTGTGGTGCACCAAGAGCCGGAAACCCGGAGCCCATCCCGGCCGCCCCGCACGAGCGAGCCGATGCCCCGGCGGGGCCGCAGCGGACGGGGTGCCGATCAAAAGACTCCAGAGCAGCGTCCGATCGCACCATGATCGGGCGATGCCCTGGCGTAGCTGCTACGCCGCAGCTTCGCGATAATAAATTTCATGACATTCAAATGATGATTTTGCATCGCCCCTCTATGGGCGCGAAATATTTCAATGTCACGTGGCTGAACCATCCTGATATTCGGCAAGTTGTCGTTGATACGACTCGAAAAATCGTCAGCGGAGCATGCACATGACGGAAGAAAAATCGGGCCAGGACAGCCGCCAGGGCAAGCCTGGCAAGCCCGTGCTCTATGTCCTGATCGCCAGCTTCGGCTTGGCGTTGGTCTCGTTCGTCGCTCTGCTGACCTGGCAAGGCGCGAATGCGCCGACAGACGTGAGCCAGACCGCATCGCGACAGCAGGGCACGGGTTCGGCGAGCGGGCCGTCGAATGCAGCGACGTCGGCGAATTCCAGTGGCGTGCCCGCCGGCAACCCGGCCTACCCGCAACCCGCGTCGCGCAGCAGCAATCCGTGACAGCCGTCGCGACCGGGAGGAAGCCCGCGCCGCCCTCGAACGCGGCTCGACCGACAGGCGGTATCGAGTCTTCGTTCGAGCGGGAGAGATCGACGACGGGTGGCGAACACTCTCGAGGCGGTCTTCAACGCTTCAAGCGGCCGAGCAGGCAAAGGTACGATCATGTCTCATAGCATCAGTGCACTGTACGAGAGCCACAGCAATGCGAGTTCCGCGCGCCGGACCCTGATCGCAGCCGGCCTGGCGCGGGACGGGATCCGGCTCATCGTCGGCGCCCCCTCCTCTCCGGACGATCGGGACGAACCCGAAGAGCTGATTCCCGGCGCGGACGCCTTGTGCCGGTTGTTCCAGGAGATGGGGCTGCACCAGGAAGAATGGGCCGTGTATCGCAGAGCAATGGCGTGCGGCGGAGCGATGCTGAGCTTCCCCATGCCGGAAACTGGAGGGGAGCGCCTGATCGACATTCTGAAGGATCACGGCTCCCTCGACGTGGAGGGGCGTATCGCCGCTTGGCGCGCGGAAGGCTGGGGGGGCACGTCACCCGTCTCGACCGAGGGGTGGGGCGGCTATTCCGCGACATCGACCGGTGGCCGGCATGTCACTGTCGGCCGATAGCGGCCGCGACAATGGCGGCACTCCCAGGGATCGTATCCGGCGCCGCGAGCGGGGGCATCCCCACTGGTGATCCGGCGCCCGCGCGGCAGCCTCGCCGGTATATGCGCTGTACCCACCGGCCGTCCCCTCGCGGCGCTCCGGTCCGGGCCGGTGATCGGCACCGCGAGGGGAGCCGCCGACCGTGCCTCGACCCTCGGCCTCGGCGTCAATCTCGCGGAAGGGGGCGAGCCTCGTCGAGGTCCGGCAGGTCCCGATCGGTTTCCGACCGCGCCGTGTAGTGCGGATCGAGCTGAGTCGTGAGCAGATCGCGGCCCTCGCCGGTGTCCTTGCTGATGGCGAGCAGGGAGTTGTAGGACCGATCGTTGTCCCGCAGGGACGCGTTCAGGACCTCGTGGGGCGCCAGGTGCCGGCAAGCCAGGCGCTGAAGCATCGCAATGATGTCGACCTCCGTCGCGAGCTCGAAGCCGATCGTGCTCCTGAAAAAGATCTCGACGCCGCTCCGGCCTTCGATCACCCAGACGCGTCTCGGCTCATCCGACATTCGGTGCTTCTCCTTCGATGCCAACGGATGCACTCCTTGCGCGCGCGAGACCGAGGGGGGCGGGTGTAGGTGACGTCCGGTCTGTGCAACAGACCTCGCTTGAACGATCTCACGCAGGGATCGTCTTTCGCGCTCGGAGAGGCGGCCTTAGGCTGCAACCCTGACCAGATATTATCCAGATAAAATCGAAGAAAACGGTGGTATGTTGTATTTGGTGATTAATTTGTGTTGTATTCCAAGCTCGTCATCGGTTGTTTCTTACAGGTGCTGATGGCTGGGAGAGGCGCGCGCTTCCACCTGCAAAGCGAAGGGAGGGCTGCCTTGGTCCCCACATCGAGCCACCCGGCAGACATGCTCGTTTGCAAGCTGGGCAGCATCGCGCAGCTTTCCGACGAGGAGCGCCGCGCCGTCACGCACCTGCCCATGACGGTCAGGGTGTTGCCTGGCGGGCACGATATCGTGCGCGAGCACGACCGTCCCATGCAGTGCTGCCTGATCCTGGATGGCTGGGCGAGCCGCTACCAGTTGTTAGCCGAGGGCAGGCGCCAGATCTTCTCGTTCCATATTCCGGGCGACATTCCCGACCTGCAGTGCTTGCACCTGCGTGTCATGGACCACAGCCTGTGCGCCTTGACGCCCGTCATGCTGGCGTTCATCCCCCACGAGGCGATTCGCGACCTGACGACCGGGTATCCCGGCATCGCGGCGACGCTCTGGCGTGATACCTTGGTCGACGGTGCCGTCTTCCGGGAGTGGATGGTCGGAATGGGCCGTCGGTCGGCATGCCAGGCGGTCGCGCACCTGTTTTGCGAGATGTATGTCAAGCTCGAGGCCGTCGGGTTGGCCGAGAATCACCGCTACAAGCTGCCCATCACGCAAGTCGACATCGCCGACGCGCTCGGTCTGTCGAACGTGCACATCAATCGTGTTTTACGCCAGTTGCGCGAGGAAAATTTGGTCGTGCTTCGGAATGGCTGGCTCAATATCTTGAACTGGCCGGAACTCGCCAAGATCAGCGAGTTTGATCCCTTGTACCTCCACGTGGACCGACTGGCAGCATGAGCCTCCGATTTTAGCATGTCCCGATCGCAACGGGCAGCCGCGACACGGAGAGCCGGCTCGTCCTTCGCCGACGGCTTCCTGGTCGCTGTGCTGGTCCGCCTCTCCGAGGATCACGGGGTGGATGAGGGAAGGTGGTTTCTCGAGGCGGGCTTCGGCCGGGTCGATGACCAGGGCCAGCCCACCTTCGCCGACCTTGATGAAGCGCAGGCGTGGATCCAGCATCGCCTCGACGGGCAATGAGCCGGTCGCCGGCCCTCGCGCTTCGGGCGACACGACGGACAAAAGGCGTGCGCTATCCGTGAGAAATGCTAGGCCGCGCACGGGTTTCGCTGTCCTCGAGCGACATGGCTCTGCCTCGCGCGGAGACTCGGCCCGATGTCGCGCGAGCCTCGGCCCCGAGGCATGGCAGAACGGAAACACGGGAAGAGCGCGCATGCCGATCCGCCGGGAGCACCAGATCACCCGCCAGATGCTTCGAGATGAGCCCGACACGCTCTGGGTGTTCGGCGATACGCTGATCGGAAAGAGCCTGGGCGGCCAGGCGGCGGAGATGCGTGGCGAACCGAACGCGGTCGGCATCGCGACCAAGCCGTTGCCGGCCATGGACCCGGCCGCCTACTTCACGGACGCTGATATCGAGACGTTCCGCAGGGCTGCTGAACCCCCGTGTCGCCGACTCGCCGATCACCTCCGGTCCGGCGGCATCGTCGTCTGGCCGGCGGCAGGAATCGGGACGGGTCTGGCAGATCTGGAGCGACGCTCGCCGCGGATCTGGGCGAGCCTGGAGGGGACTCGTGAGAGCCTTGAGAGGCTGTGAACTGCCCGTTTGCCTACGGAGAGGGAGCCAGCGCTCCCAGCGTCACGGCCGTTTCGGTGGCAGGGTCCATCTCCTCGACGTCGATTGCCCAGCCGAACTTTGCCGGATCGGCCCTCCTCCGCCGGATCATGAGAAGGCCGCCCCATCGGGCGGCCCCTCCCTGCCCTCGTTACAGGCCCAACAGGGCACCGGTGGTACCGGCGACCGTCATGGCGAGTCCTCCGACCAGTACCCCGATCATCGCGTAGGAGAAGGCCCGCAAGAGCATGGCCTGGATTCCGTCCGGCCCGATCAACAGCGATACCCGCCCGCGGTCTGACCATACTGCTTGACCGGGAAGTTCTGCTGGTTGGCGTTGCCCTCCGAAGCCGAGCTCATCGGGCAGGCGCCGTAGAAGGGCACGCTGGTATCGGCACGGCCGCCGATCGAACCTGTCGTCTCGACGTCGTCGCTCCAGAACGGGTCCGAGGGGGAGCTCGACTCGAACGCCATGGCGGATGAGAGCGAGGCGATGCCAAGGACGAGCGCCACGGCGAATGAAGCGATAGTGTTTTTCATGTCTTGTGATGTTCCTTGGTCCAAATCACGGACGATCCGGTGAACTGTCGTCCACGTCGATAAGATTCTCATGCAGAAAATTCCCATGTAGCGATGTGTCTATGCGCACTCACAATATCGGAACAAAGCCAGATGGGGCGGATATCGAACTGAAATGGCGAGTAATTTTCGCTGAAATCGCGACTTTGGCAAAAATATGCGAGATCAAATCAAAGACATCCTCATGGCGACTGCCAGGATGCCGACGCGCTGAGCCGTCTCGACCCCGGTGAGCCGAGGCTTGATTGACGGCCTGGCCGGCGACCGCGCGCATCGCGACGCCGAAGAGCGAAGGAGTGGGCGTTCTCCCAGGGCGAACTCCGCACCGCCCGGCGTGGTCTGCCGTGTCAGAAGAAGGGCCGCCGTCAGGCGGCCCTTCGCTGGATCGGCAGGATCCCGGGGCGTCTCGCCCGGGCTCCGGCACCTCTCAGCGGACGACCGGAGCGGTCTGGTCCACGCCGGAGAACGCCTTGCCGGCCTCCTCGATCGCCCGGACCGAGCCCTCCGCGATGACCCGGCTGTCCTGCACCATGTGCTGCAACCCCTCGCGGACCAGCTCGCTCTGGATTGCCGTGAACTGCTGCACCGATGACGCGCGCGTCAGACGGGTCAAGCCGTCGATGTTACGCTGCCACTGCTTCTGGCCCAGTTCGAACCAGTTGCGGGACGCATCCTGCACCGCCTGGGTCAGGACCGTACCGCACCGCGTGACCGCCTCGATGTTCTGCTGGGACTGACGGGCAAGGCGCTCGCTGTCCTGCCCGGTGAAGCCGAGGACGCGCGTGAACCGATCGGCAGCCTCCCGGGCCTGCTGGGATGCGGTGTCGACGTTCTTCTGCACGATCTGCTTGGCATCGTCGGACGCTTTTGCGCCGAGATCGGCCATCTTGCTCATGCCGTCCCGAGCCGCCTCGGTGAATTGAGCGCCCTGCTCGCTGGTCTTGTTCATGCTTGCCTTGACGGCGTCGGTGAGCTTGTCGGTCTGCTCGGCGTGCTTGTTCGACGTGGCGCTCTGATTGATGCCCATGGGAGTTTCCTCGTTGTTTCGTGGAGGTGCACCGGAAGAACCACCGCACCCGCCCGGCGCATCGGCCGGGGGCTGCGAACTTCGATGGTTTTTTGCTGCACTGCATCCATATCGGTGCGAATTGGTCAGCTTCAAGTGCGGCGCACAATAATTAAACCGCCGGTTTCGTCGGTAAACAGCATCAATATTCATGGTTTAGGTGTAAGTGCATGGTTGCGCTGCACAATCTCGTATCAGCCGCGACGATCCCGGAGCTGATGGTCCAGGTCCACCTCATTCGTCACGAAACCTTCGATCGATCGGCCTGCGCCGGCCTGGAAACGGCGGGATCGGCCGGGGAGGGGAGCCCGGCCGGGCGTCCCATCTTCCGGTCGAGGGCGAGCAGGACCGGGGTGACCATGATGCCGTGCATCAGGATGGAGATCAGAACGGTCAGGCCGGCCGTCGCCCAGAGCAGGTCCGTTTGCTCGAATGGGGCATGACCGATGGCGAAGGACAAGTAGTAGACCGTGCCCAGCCCGCGGATTCCGAAGAAGCTGACGACCGCCCGCTCCTCGCTGCGCCGGGCGCTGCCCAGCAGGCTGATCCAGCCGCTCAGCGGACGGACGACCAGGAGCGCCAGCAGGGCGAACGCGACGGCCGGCCAGGTCAGGGCGTGCAGGAGCCCCCCGCCGACGAGGACGGCGCCGAACCCGACCAGCAGCACCATCATCAGGATGCGCTCGAGTTCCTCGGCATAGTCGTGCATCGTGCGGTGGTAGTCGTGCCCCCGGTTGGAGGCACGCAGGGCGAGGGCGGCGGCGAACACGCCGACGAAGCCGTAGCCGTCGACTGCCTGGACGCCGCCATAGGCGATGCAGGTGACGCCGAGCGCCACGAAGCCGTCGCCGGTGCGGGACAGCTTCGAGACGTTCGGAAGATGGAAGGTGAGCCAGCCGAGCCCCCGGCCGATGACTGCGCCAAGCACGGAGCCGACGACGATCTTCCACACCACGTCGACTGCCAGCCAATGCGACCAGGACAGGCCGGCGAGGCCTCCGGTTCCCGCCATGGCGATGGCGAGGTTCACGAACGGAAAGGCGAGCCCGTCGTTGAGGCCCGCCTCGGAGGTCAGTGCGAAGCGCGGCTCGTCCTCGTGCTCCTCGGCCGGGTGACCCACCTGAACGTCGGAGGCGAGCACCGGATCGGTCGGGGCGAGCGACGAGGCGAGGAGCAGGGCCGCGGCGCCTCCGAGCCCGAGCAGGGCCGATCCCAGGAGAGCGAGCGCCAGGATGGTGAGCGGCATGCCGACCGCGAGCAGGCGCCATGTCACGGCCCAGCGCTTCCAGCCGATCATGCGGTCGATCTTCAGGCCGGCGCCCATCAGCGAGATGACCACCACGGCCTCGGTGGCGTGCTCGATGAGCTTGAGATGCAGGCTCGGATGGGGCGTCAGGTCGTAGAGCGTCGGAACGGCCGACAGGGCGGCACCGATGCCGACACAGCAGATGGGGAGCGAGAGAGGCAACCGGCGCAGCACCATCGGCAGCCACGCCGTCAGCAGCACCATGACGCCGAACCCGGCGACGACGACGATGTAGATATCCATTGGTAGCCGAACGGCGCCCTCTGTCGCCTCGTTCCTGGTCGTGTCGTCTCTGCGACTTTGAGAGCATCGGTGATCAGGTGGCTCTGGCGTCCCCGGAACACGAAGGCCTGGCCCGAGAAGGGATCGCGCGCCAGATTGTCCTGGACGAGGGCGGCCAGCCCGTCGAAGCCCTTGCGCATGTCGGTGTGCCCGGTGCCAGCCAGACGCCCGAGCCGGACGGGACGGGGGTTATCGACCGAGCAGCGCGGCGATCGCGCCCTGCAGGCGCGTCAGGTCCGCCCCGGTTGCGGCCCGCACCCGATGCCCGCCGGCCAGCTCGATCTCGACGAGACCCGACCCGGCCGGCACGTCGGCTGTGGCCGTAGCTGGAGGTGGCAGGGCGAGCGGGATGTAGGTCGATGGGGCTGCCGCAGCCGAGGTCCGCTGCTCGGCCAGCAAGACGCGCCGCCATCGGAACAGCAAGCTGGAGTGCAGACCGTGCCGGCGGGCTACCTCCGAGGCTGTCGTGCCCGGATCGTCCGACTCGGCCAGGATGGCGCGCTTCTGCTCGGGCGACCAGACTTGGCGCGTGCCCGCAACAACGCCATGAGGAGAGTTGGCCATAGGTCCAGACACAAGGCCGATACAACGCCATCTGACATCAGACACCGTAGCCAGAGCAAAACACTACAGGCACAAGGCCGCCGCCACCAGGAGCTTACCTTGAAGGCTATTTCCAGAATCTGGATATCCACTGCCTTCAATCGCGACTATCAAGTTGCCGTGCGGTCGACCTAAGCGGGGGTCAAGTAAACATCGCTCAATCAAATCAGGAGATAAATGTTTGGTCCCGGAGTTTGGTGGTGCGGGTCATTCGTGAACCTGGACGGGTCGTCTGTCCAGGCTTTGCAGATGGCCTCGTAGGGGGTGAGGCCGCGCAAGGTCTTGACGCGACGTGCGAAGTTATAGGCTGCGACAAAGTCGGCGAGGTGCTGTCGAAGTTGATCGTGGCTGTCGCAATGAAAGCGTTTCACGGTCGCTTCCTTGATCGTCCGGTTCATCCGCTCGACCCGCCCGTTCGTCCAGGGATGACGGGGCTTGGTCAAGCGGTGCTCGATGTCGAGATTAACGCAAGCTCGCTCGAAAGCATGGCAGCGAAACGGCACCTTCTCAGCCCGCATGGCTTTGATGCCTTCGGGCTTCCAACCATCGCCGTTCGGATCGGTGATGTGTGTGCCATTGTCGGTGAACACAATCTGGATTTTGTAGGGAACAGCGGTGGCAAGGGCTTTGAGAAAGTCTCCCGCAATGCGGCGTGTCGCCTGTTCATGCAACTCGACGAACGCGAAATTTGACGCTCAATCAATTGTCATGAAGAGATAGATTTTGCCTTCCTGTGTTCTGATTTCGGCGATATCGATGTGAAAACAGCCGGTCGGATAGCATTTGAACTTGGAACGCTTCGGCTGCTCATCGCTCGTGTCTCGCAACCGTGAGATGCCATGGCGCTGCAAGCAACGATGTAAGGACGAGCGCGTCAGATGCGGGATCGTTGCCTAGAGCGCGTAGAGGCAATCATCCAGCGGAAGGAGAGTGTGGCGTCGGAACGCCACGATGACCGCCTCGTCCTCGCTCGACAGCACCGTGGATTTCGGTTCGCTCGGTCCTGTCTTGCAGTCTGCGGTCGAGCTCCGCTTCTCCCATTTGGCGACGGTCTTGGGATTGATGCCATAGCGCGTCGCGAGCTGCCTCGAGCTGTCTTGACTATACTGGATCGCTCGACGGATTGCCGCAGTCGTTGTGGTGCTGCCGTGGTGAACCTGGCCCATAGCGCATCCTTCCACTCGCACGTGAAGAGTGCATCATCAAACCCTGGGATCAAACGTCTAGAATGCCGCTGCGCGGCGTGAAGCAATTCTTCGAGCCGAAGACCGGGAAGACCTACTCGTACCACCGGGCGAGCGGCACGCCGATCAAGGCCGAGTGGGGTACCCCCGCCTTTGCGATCGAACTCGACAAGGCGGATCGCGCATGGCGCGAGAAGAAGGTTCAGGACGGCACCTTCGGCCACCTGATCGACCAGCACCGCGCCGCTCCGGAATTCACCCGGCTGAAGCCGCGCACCCGGGCCGACTACGACAAGGTGTTCGATTTCCTGGAGCCGCTGCGGGCGATGCCGCTCGACCGGCCGTTCATGGTCGGACTGCGCAACAAGGCCTATGCGAAGCACGAGCGCCGGCTCGCGAACGACGTCGTGCAGGTGCTCTCGCGGGCCTGCGGCATCGGGATCGGCCTGCTGAAGGAGAACCCGGTCGACCACGTCGAGAAGGTGCGCAGGGCGACGGGGGAGAAGAGCCTGAACCGGCCGTGGACCTCCGGCGAGCGCGACGCGGTGCTCGCCGAACTGCCGGCACCGCTGAAGGGCCCGTTCGCTATGATGCACTACCTCGGGGTACGGCTCGGAGACGCGCGCGGAATGCGGCGCGATGCCTACCAAGGACGGGATGATTTCGTTCGTCACCGGCAAGGGAGCGGTGGAGGTCGCGGTACCCTGCCCGGAGCCGCCGGCCCGCATCCTCGACGCGCAGCCGGATCACGCCGCACATCTGTTCTCCGGCTCTGATGGCTCGCCGTGGTCCGAAGGCGGGTTTCACGCGAGCTGGCGCCGGGTGCGGCTGCGGCTCGAGAAGGAGGGAAGGTCAAGCCCGGGCTGACGCCGCACGGACTCCGGGACTCGGTGGCAACGGACCTGCGCGAGCTCGGCAAGACCGCGCGCGAGATCGCCGACATCCTCGGCCAGAGGACGATCTACGCCGTGCCGACCTACGCTCGCAGCACGGACATGCGGCGCTCGAACAAGCGCGTGATCGGCGATCTGTATGGAGAGAAGGAAGACCCAAGCGGAGAGGGCGGCGCACCCGATCGCTGAGCAGGTCCTTGTGTCAGGCGCCTAGAGCGGGTGTCTACAACAGCACCACAAAACCCTAATGAGGTAGCGATTAAGTCGCTAAGTCATTGAAAACCTGATGGCTGGGGGACGTGGATTCGAACCACGACTAACGGAGTCAGAGTCCGCTGTTCTACCGTTAAACTATCCCCCAACGAGGCGGTGGCTGCTTCGGGTCCAGAGGAGCGTTCCGTCTGGCCGGGCTGGCCGGTCACCGCCTGCGGTGCGGTGCTGATAGGCTGGTTCGCCGGACCGGTCAAGGCCTTCTTGCGCGTGTCGTCCAGCCAGGGCGGCGGCCCGAGGATGGGGAGGGGAGAGGGGTACGGCCCGCAAGGTCTCGGCCGGTCCGGATGCGGGCGCGATCGCGTCACGATCGGGGGCCGAACGGTGACGGGGCGGTCGCGGTCGGACAATACGCAGGGCGATCACGGACGCGACCGCAGCCCGACCGGTCGCGGGCGGTCGTTGACCGGTCCCGGTTCGGAGGAGGGCGGCCGCGATACACAACTTTTCCTTGGAGGCTGCGGAGTTTCACTTGATGACTGCGCGTTTCGCCCGATATGCCTGGACGACTCGGACGATGCCGGGTTGCTCAGATCGGGGTGGAAGCTCGTGTCGGACGTCAACCTGGAGCAGCAGACTGAATTCGTCGGCCTCGCGGCCGACATCGTCTCGTCCTATGTGGCGAACAACAATCTTCAGGTGGCGGAACTGCCGGCTCTGATCGCCTCGGTGCACGCGTCGCTGACGGCGCTCGGCCGGCCGGCCGAGGCGCCGGTCGAAGAGACGCGGGCCACGCCGGCGCAGATCCGCAAGTCGGTCACTCCCGACCATCTGATGAGCTTCATCGACGGCAAGCCCTACCGGTCTCTCAAGCGCCACCTCACCTCGCAGGGCATGACGCCCGCCGAGTACCGCCAGAAGTTCGGTTTGCCGCACGACTATCCGATGGTCGCGGCGAGCTACGCCGCCCAGCGCTCGGCCCTGGCCAAGAGCCTGGGCCTCGGGCAGCGCCGCCGTGATGCCGCGGCGGCCGCCCGCGAGGAAGCCCTGCAGGAAGCCGCGCAGGAGGCACCCCGGGCCGAGGCTGCCGCCGACGAGGCGCCGCCGGAGAAGCCCGCCCGCCGCCGGTCGCGCAAGGCGGCCGAGTAGGATGGAGCTCGCCAATCCCTGGCGTCAGCCGCGGGGGCGGCGGCTGCCGTCGCGCGAGCGGATGCTGTTGCTCCTGACCGGGACCGCGATCGGGGCGGTCGGCATCGTGCTGTCGGGCGCCGAGCTGCTGGGGCATTGGCTCGGATGACCGGTCGGCCGCACCGGCACGCGGGCGTGGCCGGCCTCGTCCTCGCAGGCCTGGTTCTGGCAGGGGCGCCCGCCGCGGCGCGGGAGACGGGCGCGGCGCCCGCCGCCGCGACCATCCGGGCCTGCACCGGCAAGGCGCTGCCCGAGTACCGGAAGGGCGCCTGCCTCGACGACGCCGCCAAGGCGCTGCGCGAGCGGCTCGCGGCGGCCGTCGAGCGCAAGCTCGCCGCCATCGCGGCGGTCGCCACCCGTACGCCGAGCCCCGGGAGCCTCGCCGGCCGCGAGGATGCGGAGAACTGGCGCAAGGCGTTCCAGGCGGCGCAGGCCGCCTGGGAGGAGTACTTCCGGCGCCACTGCGACAGTCTCTACGACTTCGACTACCATGGCGGCTCCGCGGCGGGGACGCTCGCCTCGGAATGCAAGATCCGGCTGCTCGCCGCCCGGATCGACGAGATCGGGGACGGGGCTGCGCGCCGCGACGGAGCACGCCGATGACGGCACCGCTGACCTTCGAGGACGATGTCGAGGCGCGGCTAGGCGCCCTCGAGCTGATCGTCGCCGCGCTGCTGCGCGAGCGCATCGCCCGAGACCCCGACGCCCGTGAGGCGGTGCTGGAGGAGGTCCGGCGCGAGGCGCGGGTGCCGGTTCCGCCGACCCCGAAGACCGAGGCGGCCCTCGCCAAGGCGCTCGCCCTCGCGGAGATCATCTTGGCGCCCTGACGGACGCTCGTTCGGCGCCCTGACGGGCGTAGTTCGGCGTCTCGCCAGACACGGTTCGGCGCCTCCGCCGATCCGTCGGTCCGGACGGACGAAGGGCCGGTCCTTTCGGGCCGGCCCTTCTTTCTGTATGCCATCGCGCCGGGCAAGACCGCCCGCTCGCGAGAGCGGTTCAGGCGTCAGTAGCCGTAGCCATAGGACACGCAGGTCCCGTAGGCGTCGTCGTAATACGCGTAGGGACCACAGCCGGCGTAGGAAACGCCGTAGCCGCCGCCGTAACCGCCGTAATAGCCGACGTTCGAGAGCCCGTAGCCGAGCCCGAGACCCAGGCCGACCCCGGCGAGGCCGTAGCCCAGGCCGCGCCCGTAGCCGCCGCGATAGCCGTAGCCGCGATACCCGCCATAACCGCCGCGGTATCCGCCGAACCCGACGCCCCGGTAGCCGCCGCGGTAACCGCCGAGGCCGCCCCGGTAGCCGGCTCCGAGGCCGACGCCCCGGTACCCACCGCCGAAACCCGCGCCCCTGTAGCCGCCGCCGAGCGCGCCGCCGCGGAGCCCAGCCCCGCCGAAGCCGCCCCGGAAACCACCGCCGCCGAAGCCGCCGCCGCCGAAGCCGCCTCCCCGGAAGCCGCCGCGGGCATCGGCCCCGGCGGTGGACAGGGCGAGGGCGCCGGCCGCGAGGGCGGATGCGAGAACGAGATGCCTCATGGCACCACCTCCTAATCGTGAAGAAAGGGTTTCCTTCAGGGCCGGACAACGTCGGGCCGCTGGGGTGGTTCGAAGCCCTTTCGTCGCGCCTCGCCGGCTCGCGGGTTCGTGACCCGGCCGGGACCGCCCCGGGGACGGCGCCCCGGACCGCAGCGCCGCGCCGGGATCCGCCCTCTATCCCCGATGCGTGACCCGTGGCCCGCTCAAGGAGGGCCAGGGCTGGGCCGCCTCGAAGGCGCGCGACGCCGCGAGCACCCGGGCATCGGCCCCCATCGGCCCGACGATCTGCAGGCCGACCGGCAAGCCTGCTTCCGTCAGCCCGCAGGGTACGCTCGCCGCCGGCTGGCCGGTGAGGTTGAACGGGTAGGAGAACGGCGTCCAGTTCAGCCAGTCGTCGCCGAAGGCGCCGCCCGGCGGCGTCAGGTTGTCGGCCGTGAAGGCCGGGGTGGCGAGGGCGGGGGTCAGGAGCAGGTCGTAGGTTTGATGGAACCGCGCCATCGCGGTGAACAGGGCGCCCCGGGCGTTGAGGGCGGCGACGAAATCCGGCGCCGAGATCTGCCGTCCGCGCTCGGCTGCCGCCCGCAGGGCCGGCTCGACGAGGCTGCGCTGGTCCTCGGGGATTCCCCGCAGCACGCACCAGGCCCCGACGAGCCAGATGCCGTTGAGGGTCTCGACCGGGTCGGCGAAGCCCGGATCGGCCTCCTCCACGGTGGCGCCGAGATCCGCGAAGGCCTTGGCCGCCGCCTCGGTCAGCCGCGCCACCTCGGGGTCGATGCCGGTGGCGTAGCCGAGGCGCGGGCTCCAGGCGATCCGCAGGCCCCGCACCCCGTCCTCGAAGCCGGCGAGGTAGTCCGGCGGCTCGGCGAGCGCGGCCGCCATGTCGCGGGAATCGGGACGACTGATCGCCTGCATCATCAGGGCGGAATCGCGCACGCCCCGGGTCATCGGGCCGAGATGCGCCACCGGCCCGAACGGCGAGGGCGGGAAGGCCGGCACCCGGCCGAAGCTGGGTTTCAGCCCGTAGATGCCGCAGAAGGCCGCCGGGATGCGGATCGAGCCGGCCCCGTCGGTGCCGATATGCAGGAGCCCGAGGTTGAGCGCCGCCGCCGCGGCGGCCCCGGCCGAGGAGCCGCCGGTGGTCTTCTGCGTGTCCCAGGGGTTGCGGGTCGGGCCGGTATGGGTCGAGTCGCCGAGCCCCTTCCAGCCGAATTCCGGCATCGTGGTCTTGGCGAGCGGGATGGCGCCGGCCTCGATCAGGCGGTCGACGATCGGAGCGTTCTCGGTCGCCGGAGCGTCCGAGGTGGTGAGCGAGCCGCGCCGCATCGGATGGCCGGCCCAGGCGATGTTGTCCTTGACCGTGAAGGTGAGGCCGTCGAGGGGGCCGCGGGGCTCGCCCTTGGCCCAGCGCCCCGCGGAGGCGGTGGCCGCCGCCAGGGCGCCGTCGCGGTCGACGAGCACGAAGGCGTCGAGGTCCGGTCCGTGGCGGTCGATGCGGTCGAGGGCGTCGGCCACCACCTCCCGGGGCGACAGGGTGCGGTCGCGGTAGGCGTGCAGCGTGGCGGTGCCGTCGAGGTCGCGGATCTCGGTCATCGAATCTCCCTTCGATCGCATCACGCCGCCGGGTAGGTGCGCCCCTTCCAGGTGGCCACCCCCGCCCGGCGCGGGCGCAGGAGCGCGTTCCATTGCAAGGCCAGCGCCAACGCCACGGTGAGGGGATGGAGCGCGATCGTCCAGGGGTCTTCGCGGGTGGCAAGCGTGATCGCCGCGCGGGTGGCGAGCGACACGGCGAGCGCGGCGGCGGCGAGCGGCAGGCTGCCGGCACCCAGCAGCGCCGCGATCACGAGCAGCAGCGGCAGGACGTGGCCGGCGCCGAGCAGCAGGGTCCAGACCGGGAGCGCCCGGGGCGTCGCCATGCCCTCGTGGGCGTTCTTCGAGAAGCCGGCCCAGGCCTGGGAAAAGTCGGTGTACATCCGGCAGGTCGCGAGGTCGGTGGCCGCCACGAGGTCGGTGGCGAGGCCGGCGCCGCGGAACAACCGGGCCAGGCGCACGCCGTCGTGCAGGCACCCGCGGATCGCCCCGTGGCCGCCGACCCGGCGATAGGCCTCGGCCTCCACCATCACGATCTGGCCGCAGGCCGCGCCGAGGCCGGGATCGGTCAACCGGCGCATCAGCGGGATCGGCAGGTAGCCGAGCAGCACGAAGTTGATCATCGGCACGGTCAGGCGCTCGCCCCAGGTGCCGGTGACCTGCCGCGGCACGCCGCTCACGAGGGCGGCATTCGCCGCCGCGCCCGCCAGCGCCGCGGCGCCGCCGGGGGCGAGGCGCACGTCGGCGTCGATGAACAGGAGGTGGCGCCCGGTCGCGGCCTGCCCGAGGACGTGGCAGGCGTGGTTCTTGCCGGTCCAGCCCGCCGGCAGGGGCGGCACCGCGATCAGGCGCAGGCGCGGATCCCGCGCGGCGATCTCGGCGACGATCGCCGCCGTCGCGTCGGTCGAGTGGTCGTCGGCGACGATGACCTCGATCGGGACGCCGGTGCCGGCGAGCGCCGCCTCCAGGGTCGGGCGGATGTTGGCGGCCTCGTTGCGGGCCGGGATCAGGATCGACACGAGGCCGTCCGGCGCCGGCGCTTCCGAACGCCGGCGCAGGGCCAGGAGGTTCGTCATCGCGAGGCCGGCCGGCAGCAACGCCAGGGCCAGGGCGAGGACGTCCAGGGCGAGGCAGGCCAGGATCGTCACGGCGCCCGGCCCTCGCGATGGCCGGCGACGAAGCGGCGCCCGGTCAGCATCGCCGTCAGCCGGTGCCAGGCGTCGTAGACGCCGCCGACGCCGCGCCGCCCGTCGACGAGCGGGGTGAAGCGGGCGGGATCGCGGCTGCGCACGTCGGCGCCGAGGCGGTCGAGGGTCGCGGTCAGGTCGGCCTCCAGGCGGGCGAGGCGCTCCGGGCGGGGCAGGGCGAGGAGGTCGCGGGCTGGCACCGCCGGCCCGAAGGCGGCGCAGGCTTCCGCCCCGCGCTCCTCCCAGAAGGCGTAGTCGAGGGCGAGCGGCACCACCAGGGCGTCGGGAGCCAGCTCGGGCAACCGCGCGACGCCGGGGCGCAATCCCAGCGGCCGCTCGCGCACGTCGCTGAAGCGCCCTTGCGCGGTGATCCACATGACGCGCCCCGGCCGCTCCAGGATCTTTCGCGACGCGGCCATGAAGGCGGCCGCACCGCGAGGCGAATCGAGGTCGACCCCGAAGGCGCCCATGCGGGAGAAGATCCGGTAGCGGGCGAGCATCGCGGCGTCGAACGGCGCGTAGCTCTCGGCCTCCGGATAGAAGCGCTGGGCGAGCAGGATGATGATCGCCGCGTCCCACCAGGCCGGGTGGTTGCAGTAGATCACCACCGGCCCGGAGGCGGGGAGCGCCGGCGCCGCCCCCCAGCCGGCGATGCGCACGGCGTTGAGGTGGCGCCGGGCGTAGCGGGCGAAGTACACGCCCATGAAGCGCCAGACGGCGGGGGAGCGGGCGGCGACCGGATCGGGCGGCAGACCGCGCCCGGACGGGCGGGCCCGCCCGCTCACGAGGCCGCCTTCAGGTCCTCGGCGGTGCCCCGCGCGTCCTGGTCGAGGGCGTCGGCGGCGATCCAGCCCGACATCATCACCATCGGCATGCCCGGCCCCGGATGGGCGGCGCCACCCGCGAGGTAGAGGCCCTGCACCTCCCGCGAGCGGTTGCCGGGCTTGAACGCCCCCATGATCCGGCCGTGGGAGGCCAGCCCGTAGATCGCGCCGTTCAGCACCTTGTAGCGCGAATGGATGTCCGCCGGGGTCAGGTGGCGCTCGACGACGATGCGGTCCTCGATGTCCGGCATGCCGGCGGTGCGCTTCAGCTTGTCGAGGATCTTCTGCCGGTAGGCCGGCAGCATCTGCGACCAGTCGTGGTGCGGGCGGAGGTACGGCGTGTGGACCAGCACGTAGAGGGCCTCGCCGCCCTCGGGCGCGACCGACGGGTCGGTGACGCTGGGTGCCGCGAGATAGGCGGTCGGGTCCGGCGCCGGCTCGCCCTTGCGGTAGATCGCGTCGAACTCCTCCTCGGGGTCGCGCGAGAACACGAAGTCGTGGTGGGCGAGGTGGTCGTAGCGCTTGTTGAGGCCGAGATACAGCACCACGCCCGAACAGGCCGGCTCGAAGCTGCGCTTCTCGTAGGCGCGCCCGACCTCGCCGCCGACGAGCTCGCGATAGGTGCGCACCGCGTCCATGTTCGAGATCACGCGGTCGTACGGCACCACGCCGCCGCCGACCCGCACGCCCTTGACGGCGCCGTTCTCGATCGCGACGCCCTCGACGTCGCTGTTGGGCTTCAGGGTCGCGCCGAGGTCGCCGGCGAGCTTCATCAGCCCCTCGGCCACCGCCCGGGTGCCGCCCATCGGGTACCAGACGCCGTCGGCGGTCTGCATGTGGGCGATGGCGCAGAGCACAGCCGGCGCGCCGTAGGGCGAGGAGCCGACATACTGCACGAAGTGGTCGAGCATCTGGGCGAGGCGGGCGTCGCGCACCTTGCCCCGGATGGTGCCGGCGACCGAGGCGTGCATGCGCAGCGAGAGCACGTCGCGCAGGGTGCCGGGATTCAGGTTGGCGCGGATGTCGATCGTGTCGAATAGGTCCTGCACCGGCTTCCAGAAGAAGAATTTTTCCGAGACGCCGTGCAGGTGCTCGGAGAGAGCCAGGAAGCGCTTGTAACCCTCGCCGGCCTTCTGGCCGGGGGCGAAGCGGTCCATCTCCGCCGCCATCGTGGCGACGTTCTCCATCAGGTCGATGCGGCTGCCGTCGTCGAAGAAGCAGCGCCATTGCGGATCGAGCCGGCGCAGGTCCATGTAGTCGTGCACCGAGCGGCCCGACTCGGCGAAGATCCGCTCGAGCACCCGGGGCACCGTCAGGATCGTCGGCCCCATGTCGAACCGGAAGCCGCCCTCGTGCAGGACCGCGGCCTTTCCGCCGATCCAGGCGTTCTTGTCGTAGAGGGTGACGTCGTGCCCGCGCGAGGCGGCCACGCAGGCCGCCGCCAGACCGCCCAACCCGCCGCCGACCACCGCGACCGAGGACCCCGCCATCACGTTTCTCCCGAGCGGGCGAGAGCGCCCGTTCCCGACAAGCTAGGCCCGGGGAGAGGCGGGTCAACGCGCGGGCCTCGGCGCAAGTTGCCGCGCCGGAGGCATGCCGTTCGGTCAGGGACCCCGGGACGACCGGGCGGGTTGACCCGCCAGAAGCGGCCCTGCGGCCGCACCGGAGACCCGCCGCCATGATGACCGTTCTTCATAAGACGCCCCTCGTCCTCGCCGGCCTCCTCGGCCTCACCCTCGCCGGCCCGGCTTTCGCCCAGCAGGCCCTCGACATTACGGTGAGCCCGCGCGCCGCGCCGGCCGACCCGCTCTCGACCGGCAGCGTCCGGCCGCAGCGCCCGAACCCGAACGTGACGCCGAGCAACCCGATGGGCGTCGTCGGCTTCGACGGTCCGCCCGGCGGCACCACCAGCGTGATCGGCGACGATGGACCGCTGCCCCCCGGCTCGCCCGCCGCGACCCCGGATGCGCCCTTCGCCCGGCCGTGAGGCGAACGCCTCGGACACCCTTGGCGAGGTCACCGGCCCGCGACGTTTTCGCCGAGGATCCGGTTGACTCGCCACGCCGCCGCCGGGTAAGTCACGCGCCTCCGCACGGGCGGTGCTCCGCATCGCCCGGCGTCGGCGTTCGCCCAGGATGGTTTCCATCCCGGACGGGCGCCGCGAGCCCGTTTTTCAATCCGCGCCCGGGCGTTCCGGCGCACCGACGTGAGACCAGACCGATGAAGATCCGCAACTCGCTGAAGTCGCTCCGCGGCCGGCACCGTGACAACCAGCTCGTGCGCCGCAAGGGCCGGGTCTACGTCATCAACAAGACCCAGAAGCGCTACAAGGCCCGCCAGGGCTGAGGCGTGCATGGCGCGCTGCGGGGGATGCCGCGGCAAGCCATCGCGTTGACGGGACCGCACCGGCGCCGGACAGTGCCGGCATGCGCCGTCTCTCTCTCTCGATCTGCATGACGGCCGGCCTCCTCGGAGCGCCGGCCTTCTGCGTTCTGGCGACCGCCTCCGCCGCGACGGCGGCCCCGGAGGCGCCCCGCAAGGATGCGCCCAAGGAGGCCCCGAGGGCGCCCGTCACCCTCGACGACCTCTTCGCCCGGCTGAAGGCG
Source organism: Methylobacterium ajmalii (assembly GCF_016613415.1). Classification (GTDB taxonomy): domain Bacteria; phylum Pseudomonadota; class Alphaproteobacteria; order Rhizobiales; family Beijerinckiaceae; genus Methylobacterium; species Methylobacterium ajmalii. The sequence goes on from NZ_JACWCT010000089.1 coordinate 108,778, forward strand.
GCCAAGGACGACGGCGAGGCCCGCGGCGTCGCCCAGCTGATCGAGCGCCGCCTCGACCGCTCCGGCAGCGACACCGTCGACCTGCTGGCGAGCCGCGCCGCGGAGGCGATGCAGGCCAAGGACTATCCCCTCGCCGTCGAGCTCCTCGACCGGGTGACGGTGCTGGAGCCCGGCTGGGCCGAGGGCTGGAGCCGGCGCGCCACCGCCTTCTTCCTGCTCGAGGACCAGGCGAGCGCGCTCGCCGACCTGCACCGCACCCTCAGCCTGGAGCCGCGCCACTTCGAGGCCTGGGCGGCGCTCGCCCACATCTACATGGCGAGCGACGACAAGGGCCGGGCGCTCGCCGCGTTCCGCCGCGCCGAGGCGATCTATCCCCGCATGGGCAAGGTCCACGAGGCGATCGAGCGCCTCGCCCCCGACGTCGACGGCCGCGACCTGTGACCGACCGGCCGCCGCGCCGGTCCAGAGGACGGATCTCCCGCGTGCTGACCCTGATCGCCGGCCTCGTCGCCGGCACCGTGCTGGCGCTCGCCGCCGCGGGCCTGCTGGCGACCTGGATCATCACCCTCGTGGTCGAGGCGCGCTATCCCCCGGCGGGCCGCCGGGTGGCGGTCGAGGGCGGGCACCTCGCGGTCATCGAGGCCGGCCCGGGCGAGGGGGCGCCGAGCCGCGGCACGGTGGTGCTGCTGCACGGGGCGTCCGCCAACGCCATGGACCCGATGCTGGCGATCGGCCGTCGTCTCGCCGGCGACGGCTTCCGGGTGCTCTCCTTCGACCGGCCCGGCTTCGGCTACAGCGACCGCATCGCCCCGGACGCCGCCTCGCCGGCGGTGCAGGCCCGGCTGATCGCCGAGGCGCTTGCGGCGATGAAGGTCGGCTCGGCCCTGGTCGTCGGCCATTCCTGGTCCGGCGCGCTCGCCACCGCACTCGCCCTCGACTTTCCCGAGCGCGTCGCCGGCCTGGCCCTGCTCGCCCCCGTGAGCCATCCCTGGCCCGGCGGCTCGGTCGGGGGCTACGCCGCCTGGTACCGCTCGCTGCCCGGGCGGATGCTGCTGAACCTCGCCACCTACACGGTCGCGGCGCCGCTGGGCTTCGCCACCCTCGACCGCTTCGCCGAGGTGGTGTTTCGCCCGCAGGGGCTGCCCGTGGGCTACCTCGACGGGGCGCGGGTGCCGCTGATCCTGCGCCCCTCGACCTTCGCGGCGAATCTTCGCGACCTCGACGGGCTCTACGCCTTCCTGGAGCGGCAGAGCCCGCGCTACCCCGCCATCACCGCCCCGACCGTGATCGTCGCGGGCGACATCGACCCGGTGGTGAAGACCGACATCCACGCGAGAGCGCTCGCCCGCGAGGTGCCCGGCGCCCGGCTCGTGGTGCTGCCGGGCGTCGGCCACATGCTGCAATACATCGCCGCCGACACGGTGGTGGCGGAGATCGAGGCCCTGGCGGCGCGCGAGCGGGTGGGGGCGGACTAGAGCCTTTTCCGACGAAGTAAAAACCGGTTCGTCGGAGAAAATGCGACAAAACAAATGCTTAGAGAGCTTCGCGATTGCAACGCGATCGTGAAGCTCTCTAGCCCCCGATCCCGTCGCGGCTCTTCGCGCGCGGCCCGGTCACGCCTTCGCGGCGTGCTCCGGCGTCACGGTGGCGATCCGCACGAGGTTCGTCGCCCCCGGGGTGCCGAAGGGCAGGCCTGCCACCACGATCACCCGGTCGCCGATGCCGGCGAAGTTCTCCCGCACCGCGAACTTGCAGGCGCGGAACGACATGTCGTCGATGTCGCTGGCGTCGTTGGTGACGATCGGGTGGGTGCCCCAGGCGAGCGCGAGGCGCCGCGCCGTCTCGCGCTTCGGGGTCAGCGCGATCACCGTCGCGTCGGGCCGGGCGCGGGCGAGACGGAGCGCCGTCGAGCCGGAGGCGGTCCAGGCCATCACGGCCTTGAGCCCGAGCGTGTCGGCGATCTGGTGGGCGGCCGCCGCGATGGCGTCCGAGGCGGTCGATTCCGGCTGGTTGCGCTGGGCCGCGATGATCGACCAGTAGATTCCGTCGCGCTCGACCTGCTGGGCGATGCGGTCCATGGTCGAGACCGCCTCGATCGGAAACGCGCCCGACGCGCTCTCGGCCGAGAGCATCACCGCATCCGCCCCCTCGTAGACCGCGGTCGCCACGTCCGAGACCTCGGCCCGGGTCGGTACGGGAGCGGAGATCATCGATTCGAGCATCTGCGTCGCCACCACCACCGGCTTGCCGAGGCGGCGCGCCCCCCGGGTGATGCGCTTCTGCACGCCCGGCACCTGCTCGAGCGGCATCTCGACCCCGAGGTCGCCGCGGGCGACCATCAGCCCGTCGGCCACCGCCATGATCGCGTCGAGGGCCGTCACCGCCTGCGGCTTCTCGATCTTGGCCATCACCAGGGCGCGGCCCTGCGCCACCGCCTTGACCTCGGCCACGTCCTCGGGCCGCTGCACGAACGACACCGCGATCCAGTCGGCGCCCGCGGCGAGGCCGGCCTCGAGGTCGAGGCGGTCCTTCTCGGTCATCGCCGCGACGGGAATCGTGGTGTCGGGCAGCGACACGCCCTTGCGGTTCGAGATCTTTCCGCCGGTCACCACTCGGGTCACCGCCCGGCCGGGCGCGACCTCGGTGACGACGAGGCGCAGCTTGCCGTCGTCGACGATCACCGCGTGGCCGGGCTCCAGGGCCGACAGGATCTCGGGATGGGGCAGGTGGACCCGGGTCGCGTCGCCAGGCGTCGGGTCGTCGTCGAGGACGAAGTCCTGGCCGTTCTCGATCATCGCCGCGTCGGCGGCGAAGCGGCCGACCCGGAGCTTCGGCCCCTGCAGGTCGACCAGCACGGCGATCGGCCGCTTCAGCTTCTGCTCGATGCTCCGGATCGTCGCCACCCGCTCGCTCAGGCGCTCGCGCGGCAGGTGACTCATGTTGATGCGAAACACGTCGGCGCCGGCGGCGAACAGCGCCTCGATCACCGCCGGATCCTCGGAGGCCGGGCCGAGGGTCGCGACGATCTTGGTGCGGCGGGCGCGCTTCATGGGTGTGTCGTCCGAGGGTGTGCGATGGGCGGAGGGTGGACCGTACGGAAAGCCGGTCGGTGGCCTCGGGTCAATTGGCGATTTTGGGTCGGGGGCAAGGGGCGGGCGGCCTAGCGGAACCGTGCGGAGACGAAGCACGACCGACGCGCACGGAGCGTGAGCGAACCGCCGACGGTGCCCGGCCAGCGCCAGAACGTGCCCTGGAGCCCTTCGCCCAAGCCGGGTTTTCGTATACACCCAGACGATGCTGTTCAGCTACGACGAGCCGAAGCGGCAGGCAAACCTGGCAAAGCACGGCTTCGACTTCGCGGAGTTCGAGGAGGCATTCGATTTCGACCGCTACGCCGTCCTGCCGGCCAAGCCCAGCCCCACCGGCCGCACCCGGCACAAGCTGGTCGGCACGTGGTACGGCGTGACCGTTGTCGTGGCGATCGTCTCTCCGCTCGGCTCGGAGGCGATCGACATCGTCAGCATCCGTCACGCCGCCCGTAAGGAAAGAGCCATCTATGACGCGCTCTAGGCACGCTCCAGGCTACGTCCCGAATCCGAATTATTCCCAGGAAGATTGGGACGAGGTGTCCGATAACCCGCCTCTGACGGACGAGGAACTGTCCCGGCTTCGGCTCGGGCCGGAAGGACTGCCTCCGGATCTCGCGACTGCCTTCAGAAATCGCGGCGGACGCCCGAAGGCCGACGCGAAGCGCGTTCCGATCTCGCTACGCGTCGATGCCGAGGTGCTGGCCGCGTTCAAGGCGACGGGGCCGGGCTGGCAGACCCGGATGAACGAGGCGCTGGCAAAGGCGGCGCGCAAGTTGCGGGCGGCGTGAGGGCCGGCGATTCGATCTGAGGTTCCGCCGCGCCTTCGAACCGATCACTGGCTGGTGGTGGCCGGCGGGCCGCACGCGATGGCGCTACGGACGCCTCGGGGGCTGAAGTGACGGAACTCTGGATCTACGTCTACGTGGCGCTTTCCATGGTCGTCCTCGCCACGGGCTACGGCGCGATGCGTCTCGACGAGCGCGAGACGAGGCAGGGTCACGGCAAGCGATGAGACGCGGTACCGTCCGCGTTCCGTGAATGCCGCCAAGCCCCGCCCCCGATCTCGCAAGCCGCCCCTCACGGCCCCGCCCGCCCAGGATCGGTGAGCTGTATCGTCCAGCTCTTCTGCTCCCCCGTATCGACCTCGAAGAAGCCGTTGCGGTCGTAGCCGCGGGCCAGGCAATCCTCGACGCCCCGGATGGTGAACTCGCGGTCGCGGGTGCACATCAGCGAGCGGCCGCTCCACTCGCCGCCGCGGTCGTAGTCGACCGCGAAGACGTAGTAGTAGCGGGCGGCGAGCGCGCCCTTGAGCAGGGTCTCGCAGCCCTTGGCCGAGAGGTTCCACCAGCCCTCCGTCACCCAGCCGCCGGAATCCCGGTAGCCGAGCGCGATGCCGATGCGGCTGCCGGTCATGTTGCACATCCGCAGGTCCGCCCGCGCCGGCCCGGCGCCCATCAGGGCGAGGAGCGGGAGCGAGAGCAGCGCGGCGCGGCGGAGGGAGGGGAGGTCAGCCAACCAGGATGATGCGGAGGTCATTGACGTTGGTGCGGGTGGGCCCGGGGCGGACGAGGTCGCCGATCCGGTCGAAGAACGGGGTCGAGTCGTTCTCTCCCAAGCTCGCCCGCGCGTCGAGCCCCGCCGCCGCCGCACGGGCCAGCGTCGTTGGATCGATCATCGCACCGGCCGGGTCGGTCGCCTCGCCGCGGCCGCCGTCGGTGCCGTCGGTATCGGCCGAGAGCGCCGCGATGCCGGGGGCGCCGTCGAGGGCGAGCGCCAGCGCCAGCGCGTATTCCTGGTTCGGCCCGCCCTGGCCCTCGCCCCGGATCGTCACGGTCAATTCGCCGCCGGAGATCAGCGCCACCTTGCGGCCCGCAGCCGCCATCTCGCGGGCGAGGGCGGCATGCGCCGCCGCGACCTCGCGGGCCTCGCCCTCGAGGTCGGCCCCGAGCAGCACCGGCTCGTAGCCGGCCGCTTGCGCCGCCGCGGCGGCGGCCTCGATGGCCTCGACCGGCCGGGCGATGATCCGGAACTCGCTGCGGGCGAAGGCAGGGTCGCCGGGCTTCGGGCTCTCGTTGGCGGGGTCGTTCAGCAGCGCCTCGGCGGAAGCGGGCAGGGGGATGCCGCGGCGGGCGCAGATCGCCCGCGCGTCGGCGAGCGTCGTCGGGTCCGGCACCGTCGGGCCCGAGGCGATCACCGCGGGGTCGTCCCGGGGCACGTCGGAGATCGCCAGCGTCAGGATGCGGCCGGCGTTGCGGGCGGCTCCCGCCAGGCGCCCGCCCTTGATCCGCGAGAGGTGCTTGCGCACGCAGTTGATCTCGTCGATCGCCGCGCCCGAGCGCAGGAGCGCCCGGGTGATGCCCTGCTTCTCGGAGAGCGTCAGGGCGCCCGCCGGCGCGATCCAGTTGGCCGAGCCGCCGCCGGAGAGGAGCACCAGCACGAGGTCGTCGGGACCGGCGGAAGCCGCGAGGTCCAGCGCCCGTTGCGTCGCCGCGATGCCGGCCTGGTCCGGCACCGGGTGGCCGGCCTCCACCACCTCGATCACCCCGGCCGGCTCGCCGTAGCCGTGGCGGGCCACCGCCAGCCCGGCGATGCGGGCCGGGTCGACCCCGTGCGCCCGGTAGTGCCGCTCGGCGAGCGCCGCCATGCTGGCCCCGGCCTTGCCGGCGCCGAGGATCACCAGCCGCCCGGCCGGCACGGGGGGCAGATGCGGCACCAGGCAGCCGCGCGGATGGGCGGCGGTCACGCCCGCATCGAGCAGGCGCAGCAGCAGGGCGCGGGTCTCCGCGTCGGGGGTCTCCGAGGGGGAGGCGTCTCGGTGGGAGGCATCGGTCACGGGGGGCGGCTCCTCTCTGGGCGGCGATCACGCCGGGCTGTCGGTCACGGTTCGAACCGGCTTCGTACCGGTCTCGTTCTCGTCTGTTAGGGTGAGGTCGTCCGGGCGCGCCGCGGCCGCGCGACCGCGATCCCGGCCAGGATCAGGCCGCCGCCGAGCCCCTGCAGGGGGCCGAGCGCCTCGCCGAGCACGAGCCAGGCCAGGAGCGCGGCGGCGATCGCCTCGAGGAAGATCACCAGCGAGGAGAAGCCCGCCGGCAGGCGCCCGAGCGCCACCGAGAGCAGCCCCTGGCCGCCGGCATGGCTGATCAGCGCGAGCGCCAGGAGGCCGGCGGCGGCCCCCGGGGAGCGCGGCAGGACCGGCCGGGTCTCGAGGAGCGCGACCGCGCCGAGGAGCACGAGCGCGGTGACGCAGGAGGCCACGAAGGTGACGCGGGCGGCGCCCATTCCCCGGGCCCGGGCGCGCTCCACCGTGAGGAAGTAGAGGGCGAAGAAGAGCGCGGTGATCACCCCGTCCCGGTCGCCGGCGAGGCGGCTCGGATCGACCTGGACCGACTGCCCGACCAGGGCGGCTCCACCGAGGAGGCACAGCGCCAGGCCGGCGAGCGTGCGGCCGGCGGGCCGGCGGCGCAGGCCGATCCAGGCGAACAGCACCACGAAGACCGGCGCCGTGGTGGCGAAGAAGGTGGCGTTGGCCACCGTGGTGCCGAGGATCGCGAGGTGCCAGAACAGGAGGTCGCCCGAGAAGGCGAGCCCGGCGAGCAGCGCCGAGGGGGTGATGCCGCGGCGCAGGTGCGGCGCCCGCGCCTCCTCCCAGCGCATCCAGCCCCACAGCACCGGCAGCGCCAGGGCGACGCGCCAGAACGCGCTGGCGAACGGCCCGACCTCCGGGCTGACCACCCGCACCAGGACCGGCGACAGGCCCATCGCCACCGCGCCGGCGACGAGGGCGGCGAGCGCCGGGCCGAGATCGGCGGTAGCCGGCGGGCCGGCGGCCGGGGCGCCGGCGGCGAGGTCGGGCAGGGGGGTGCGGGACATCGGCGGGCCTTCGCGCAGCGCGCTCCCGGAGCGGGGGAATCGTCGGTCGCGTCCGTCACTATGGCATGTCGCGCCCGGCGTCACCGTGGCGCACCGATGGAGGCCGCCCCGCCATTTGGGTATGGAGGACGGCCGGATCCCGCCGCGCGCCCTCGGGCGCGGCCGGGCTCCTCCCTCGTCTACCCCCAAAAGACCGATCGCCCGGATGACCGCCGCTCCTTCCCCCCGCCACCCGCCCCAGCCCGTCGAGACGGTTCCCGGCGATCCCGGGTGCGGCCTGCTGCTCCTGTGCGACCACGCCTCGAACGCGGTGCCGCCGGACCTCGACAACCTCGGCGTCGCCGCGCCGCATTTCGAGCGGCACATCGCCTACGACATCGGGGCGGCGGCGGTGACGCGCGCGCTCGCCCGGCGGCTCGGGGCGCCGGCCCTGCTCACCACCTTCTCGCGCCTGATCATCGATCCCAATCGCGGACGCTCCGACCCGACCCTGGTGATGCGCCTCTCCGACGGGGCGATCGTCCCGGGCAACGCGCGGATCGGGCCCGACGGCGTCGCCGAGCGGCTGGCGCGCTTCTACGACCCCTACGACCACGCCATCGACGCCGCGGTGGCGGCCGCGATGGAGGCCGGCGCGCCGCCCGCGATCGTGACGGTGCACAGCTTCACCCCGGCCTGGCGCGGGGTGGCGCGGCCCTGGCAGGTCGGCATCCTGTGGGACCGGGACGACCGCCTCGCCGGCCCGCTGATCGCAGGGTTGCGCGCCGACCCGGCCGGGTTCACGGTCGGCGACAACCAGCCCTATGGCGGCGGCCTGCCGGGCGACACGATCGACCGCCACGCCATGGCCCGGGGCCTGCCCAACGCCCTGATCGAGATCCGCCAGGACCTGATCGGCGACGCGGCCGGGGCGGAGGACTGGGCCGCGCGTTTCGCCGCCCTGCTGGGGCCGTTGGTCGCCCGCGCTTGACCGGACGGGCGCACGCCCCGACTTCCCGTTCGCACTGGCCGAGAGGAACTTCCGATGGACGGCATCGACGACACCACGCGCACCGAGCTCGAGGCCGCGGTCTTCCGCCGCCTGGTCTCGCACCTGCAGGGGCGCACCGACGTGCAGAACATCGACCTGATGAATCTGGCGGGCTTCTGCCGCAACTGCCTGTCGAACTGGCTGAAAGACGCCGCCGACGCCCGCGGCCTGGCCCTCACCAAGGACCAGAGCCGCGAGCACGTCTACGGCATGACCTACGACGAGTGGAAGGCGCGTCACCAGAACGAGGCGACCCCCGAGCAGGCGGCGGCCTTCGCGGCGCGGGCGGAGAAGCACTGACGACTTCCGTCCGCGCCGGGGGGAGGGCGAGGCGCTCCGGAGCCTCGCCCGGCCCCGGTCGCGCAAGAACTCGGTAAGGTTGCGCATCTATCAAGATCCGGGAAGGCGTGCCGCGAAGGCCGCCATCCGTCAGTGGGTTGGGGTGCCTGATGGCCGCGTCCGCCCGCGGCGGCACCGGACCCGTCGGCAAGGAGATTCGTGAATGAACGCGCACAGCATGCCGGATGCCGACGTCGCCTCGTCGGGCGTCGCCGCCGAGGAGCTCAAGCAGTTCATCGAGCGCATCGAGCGCCTGGAGGAGGAGAAGGCCGGCCTCCAGGGCGACATCAAGGACGTGATGCTGGAGCTCAAGGGCCGCGGCTTCGACGTGAAGGCGGTCCGCACCATCCTGCGCCTGCGCAAGAAGGACCATTCGGAGCGCCAGGAGGAGGAGGCCATCCTCGAGCTCTACATGCAGGCCCTCGGCATGGCGTAGGCCCCGCACGGGACCTCGGGGCCCGGGCCGGGCCTGAGGGCTCGCGCCGCTCCGGCTGGCCCGCCGGGATGCGAGGCGCGGATCGGTTCTCTCTCCGCGGAGAGGAGACGATCCGCGCTCGTCCCGTTTCGGGCGTTCACCGCCGTATCACCCCGCCGATACGCCCGCGCCGGGAACCGGCGCCGCGGGCCCGGACGTTCGGGACGGATGGAGACCGCGATACCCACGACGCCCGACGCCACCCCTCGTGCCGCCGCGCCCATAGCGGCGCCCCTCGGCACGTCCTCGGCGGCCGAGGGCTTCCGCTACGCCGACCTCACCCCGGCGACGGACTTCCTGAGCGTGCTCGACGACGCGCAGTACCGCCCCGTGCCGGACGGCTGGTGGGTGGCGGTGACCGACGTGGTCGATTCCACCGGTGCCATCGCGGCGGGGCGCTACCGGGCGGTGAACTTCGCCGGGGCGGCGGTGATCGCCGCCCTGCGCAACGCCCTGGACCGGCGTGAGCTGCCGTTCGTGTTCGGGGGCGACGGGGCGAGCGTCCTGATCGCGCCCGACGAGGAGGCGGCGGCCCGGGCGGCGCTCGCCGCCACGGTGGCCTGGGCCCGCGACGCGATGGCCTTGAACCTGCGGGCCGCCCTGGTGCCGGTCCGGGAGATCCGCGCCGCCGGCCACGCCGTGGAGGTGGCGCGCTACGCGCCCTCGCCGGACGTCGCCTACGCGATGTTCATGGGCGGGGGCCTCGCCTATGCCGAACGGGTGCTCAAGCGCGGGCTCCATGCCGTGGCGCCGGCGCCGCCCGGCACCCAGCCGGACCTCACCGGCCTGACCTGCCGGTTCGAGCCGGCGCGCGCCCGGCACGGCCTGATCCTGTCGGTCCTGGTGGTCGCGGCCGACGGCGCCGACCGGACGGCGGCCCGCGCGGCGATCGCCGACGTCGTGCGCCTCGCCGGCGAGGCGCCGGCCCGCGGCCACCC
>NZ_JACWCT010000090.1:0-25137 GCF_016613415.1 Methylobacterium ajmalii
CGACGCGGTGGTGGACCGGCCCGATCTCGGCCTGTGGGCGGTCGCCGACGGGGCCGGCGGCCATGCCGCCGCGGATGTCGCCGCCGCCGCCGTGGCCGAGCGCCTGGCCGGGCTCCCGCCCGGCCCGGAATCGCCCGGCCGCGGGGCGATCGAGTCGCTGCTGTCCGAGGCGAACGAGGCCCTGCGCGCCCGCGCCCGCCGCCTCGGCCCCGACGCGGTGGTGGCCGCGGTCGTCGTGGTGCTGATGGTGCGCGCGGGGCGCTACGCGGTCGCCTGGGCGGGCGACGCCCGCGCCTACCTGCTGCGCGGGCGCAGCCTCGTCCCGCTCACCCGCGACCACGCCACCCGCGAGGGCCGCAAGGTCGTGACCCGGGCGGTCGGGGCCGAGGATGCCTTCGTCCTCGACTGGGCCGAGGGCGCGGTGCGGGCCGGCGACCGGTTCGTCTTGTGCAGCGACGGCCTCGTCGGGGCGCTCGGCGAGCGCGGCCTCGCCCTGGTCGCCGGCCACGGCACGCCCGCCGAGGCGGTGGCGAGCGCCATCGACGACGCGCTGATCGCGGGCGCCCGCGACAACGTCTCGGTGGTGGTGGTCGACGCCTCCGGCGCGGGGAGCGAGACGCGATGAGCCGGGAGGAGGAGGCGGCGCGCCGCGAGACCCTGCGGGTCCAGGTCAGGCTCGATGCGCTCGCGGCGGCGATCGGGCGCGACGGCGACGGGCGGCCGCGCCCGGAGCCCGAGCGCCGCATCGTCCTCGACGCCGCCCGCTCCGCCCTCGACCGTCTCGCCGATCCGGGCCTGCCGGCCGCCCCGCCCGGCGCGGCGGACGCCACGCTCCTGCCCGAGACGATCGTCGCCAACACCTACGCGGTGCGCGAGCGGATCGGCCGCGGCGGCCTCGCCGAAATCTACCGGGTGCGCCACCGCGACCTGCGCAGCGACCACGCCGCCAAGATCCTGCGGCCCGACCGCGCCGTCGATCCGGTGCTGGCGCGCCTCCATGTCAGCGAGGCCCGCGCCCTGATGGCCCTGTCGCACCCCGCAATCCCCCGGGCCCGCGACCTGCTGCGCCACGGCGACGGCCGCGCGGTGATCGTCATGGACCTCCTGCGCGGCGAGACCCTGGCGGAGGCGTTGCGCGCCCGGGGGGCCCTGCCGCCGCAGGACGTCGCGGCGCTGGCCCGGCGGCTTTCCGGCGCGCTCGCGGCGGTCCACGCCGCCGGCCTCGTCCACGGCGACGTGTCGCCGGAGAACGTGATGCTGTGCGGCGGCGCGCAGGGCGCGACGCTGATCGATTTCGGGGTGGTACGCCGGGCCGGCGAGGCGCTGCCCGACGTCGAGTTCGCCGGCAAGTGGTCGGTCGCCGCCCCCGAACAGCTCGCCGGCCGGCCCGGCGGCCCGCCGGCCGACCTCTACGCCCTCGGCCTGCTCCTCGCCGCGGCGTCCCGCGGCGAGCGGGTCGGAACCGGCCGCGACCGCGAGAGCGCGCAGGCCGCCCGGGCGAGCCTGCCGGATCCGGGAATCGACGGGCGGCTGGGGCGGGTGGTGCGGGCGCTGCTCGCCCGCGATCCGGAGGACCGGCCGGACGCGGAGGCGGTCCGCGACCGCCTCGACGGGGGAGGGGTGTTCGGATGGCTCCGCCGGCCGCCACGCGCCGGCGCGTAGCGGCCCGGCGGGCGTTGCGGTTCCCGTCCCGGGTCTCGTTTCAGGTCCCCTTGCCCGGCGCCTGGCCCGGGCAGTCGCCGACCCGGCGCGACAGGGTCAGGATCTCGGAGGAGTATTCCGGCCGGTCCGTGATCAGCGTACGGGTGGTGGAGGAGACCGAATCTTTTCCGAAGTGGAAGGTCAGGACGATCTTCGATCCCTTGCAGTCCATCGCGAAGGCGAAGCCGTCCGGCATCTCGCGGCTGTCGCTGAGCCGGCATCCTTCCAGGAATTCGGGGTTGGTCTCGTACTGGGCGAGCGTCTCGCGCCGGAACGCCTCGTAGTCGGCCGAGGGAAAGCAGACCCGGCTCGTCACGCCCTGGTCCCGGAACCGGCTGTTGCGGCTCTCGGTCTCGTAGAGGCCGGGGACGAAGACCGGCCTCGGGCTGAGGAGGGGGGCGGCCTGACCGGACGGCGCCTGCGCGGCGGCCGGCCCCGCGAGGGCGCCGAGAACGAGGACGGGGAACGCCGCAGGGAGGCATCGGCCGCCTCGCGCCGGCGCCCTCGGCAGACCTGCGTTGGCAGGCCAACGCTTTGCCCGCTCAGGTTCTTGTTTTGTCGCAGATTTTCGGCGCCGAACCGGTAGCCGCTTCGGCGAAGTCTGCTTAGTCACCGACGGCCCGGATCGTGTCGAGTGCATCGTCCACCTGCTCCTCTTCGCGGTCGCCGAGCCAGATCTCGGGCACGATCGCGGTGATCCGGGTGCGGAACACTTCTGCGCACGCCCCGTACCGACGCGCGAAGTACAGGCCTGCCGCCCAGCGGTTGTAGATGCTCTGGCACGGATAGCGCGCGGCGAGGTCCTCGTAGCCGCGCATCAGCAGATCGACGTCGCAGAGCGTGTCGCGCACGTCGTGGTTGCCGATCGCGTAGCCGCGGCCGTAGATCAGCGCGTAGAGGCCGGCGCCGAACCGGTCCTGGCCGACGCTCGCGGCGTGGCGGGCGAAGCCGTCGAGGTCGCCCATCCCGTCGCCGAACCAGCGCGGCAGCAGGCGCACGCCGTGGGCGACGCAGATCTGCCAGTTCGCGGTGTCGAGCGACCAGGCGCGCATGAAGCGGCCCTGGAAGTCCTCGAAGCCGTCGTTGCCGTGCAGGCCGTAATCGTAGTGCGTCCAGGCCCAGGGCAGGCTGCCGGCACCCGACGCCGCGCAGGCGTCGAGCACGCCCCGGCCGGTCTCGATGCGCGCGTTGAACGCCGCCCACTGCGCCTCCGACACCGTGTCGACGTAGCCGCCGCCGCGATGCGCGAAAGCCGCGGAGAGCAGGGCCGAGGCGTAGGCCGCACCGGCCATCGGCGTGCCGCTGCGCTCCCACCACCGCGCGAAGGGCTCGCAGAGGCGGTCGAGCGCCGGTCCGTCGCCGGCGCCCTCGGCGCGGGCCAGGAGCTCGGTCCAGAGCACGACGTGGAGCTTCAGGGCGTTGCCCATCATCAGGTCGCGCGCCTCGGCCGCCGCGTAGAGCGCGTCGAAGCGGTCGAGTTCGCCCGCTTGCCACAGGCGGTCGAGCGCGGCGAGGCCGTCCTCCGCCTCCGGCATGTCGCGCCGCAGCGGCAGGACGGCGAGACCGTGCCGCTTGAGCGCGGCACGGCGCTGCCGGGCGGCGCGGCCGTCGCGGATCCGGGCCCGCAGCGCGTCCAGTCCCATCATCGGATCTCCCCTCTCACGAGGCCGCCGCGGCGGGCGCGGTCTCCAGCGTCCAGCACGGCCCGTCGCGGGTGTCGGCCGAGGTGACGCCCCGGCTGGTCTCATCCTCCGGAAAGCCGAACGGGATGCGCCGCCAGGGGCTGTCGATCTCGGTGTCGAGGCGCCGCATCAGCGGGTCCCACGGCTCGGCCTCGTACGCGCCGGCCCAGAACGCCCGGCCGACGACGAAGTCGCGGCCGTAATCCTGCCAGCTCCCGAAGCTGGCCGAGACCTCTCGGGCGAGGTCGAACAGGTAGGCCCTCACCTCGTCGAGCGACAGAAAGCCGAGGACGTAGCCGTTGCGGGCGAGCTGCGCGGCGCGGGCCGCGTCGAAGGCGAGGAAGCACGCAGTGCGGCAGCCGAGGAGGTCGCGCTCGACCGCCCACATCCGCCACAGCGCGGCGCGCGCCGAATCGTTGCCCGCTCCGGCGTGCTCGGCGAGCATCGCCTCCCGCTCCTGCCAGGCGCGGCCCGGCAGGGCGCAGTAGCGCCGCACCAGGGCGCGATGGTCGCGGCGATGACCGTCGCGGCCGAGCCAGCCCATCGCCGCCACGAGGTCGGCCCGGTCCTCGACCGACCAGTCCCGCCGCAGCCACCCCTCCGCCCGGTCGCGCTGCGGGCGGAATCGCCGCCCTGCGGTCTCGGGATCGAGCGGCAGGTCGACCGGATATTCGTGGTAGAGGTTGTAGCAGGCGCCGAGCGCGTAGGCCGAGCGCAGGGGCTCGCCCCGGTAGCCGGCGTCGTCGAGGTAGAGGAAGGGCGGCTCGCTCATCGGGACGGCTCGGGGCTGGGGGACGCGGCCCGCTCGCTCTGCCGCTTGTGGGCGGCCAGGAGCGCGGCCGGGTCGTAGACCTGCTCCGCACTGCTCGCCCCGCTGCGGGTGACGATGCGCAGCGTCGTCCGCTCGGAGGTCGTCGGGATCGGCTGGAGCGGTGCCGCCGCGATCGCGTCCCAGTCGAGCACCCGCTCGGGGGCCCCGGGCGCCGCCCGCAGCCGGATCTCGCGCAGGCCCGCCCGGTTGGCGGGCCGCAGGATGTCCGACAGGTCGAGATACAGGGTGCCGTCCCGGACGGTCAGCTTCGGCTGGAAATGGATTTCCGGCGCGGAGGGCTGCGAGGCCGGGTCGTCCTCGGCCTCGGCCTCCCGCACGGCTTCGGCGAGATCGAAGTCGTAGAACTCCGTGACGGCATCGTCGTCGAACACCAGCTGCACCCGCAGCGTCGTCCCGCCGGGCGGCGCGAAGCGGATCGGCTCCCGCTCGATCGCCGCGAGGTCCAGCCTGGCGGGCTTGCGGTCGGGGGGGCCGATGCGCACCGCCTTCAGGACCGCGCGGGCCTCCGGGGACAGGAGCGTCGAGAGGTCGAGCCCGAGGCGTCCGTCGGCCTGTCGCGTGTGCACCGGAAAGTTCATCTCGACCGGCGGCCGGCGCGTCGCCCATTCCCGCACCGGCCAAGGTGAGGACGAGGGCGAGGACACGGCCGCGGGGGCCGGCGGCTCCGACCTGCCCTCCCAGAGTTTGGCGACGTTGCCCAGGATGACGAGGGCGAGCCAGACCATGCCCAGCGACGACCAGTTCCATCGGCTCGGCGGGTTGATCGGCGCCCGGCTCGCGGCCTCGGCGGCCTCGGCCGGTGGCGCGACGGCCGCGGACGGCGCGGCGGCGAGCGGCGCCGCCCCGAGGGCGCCGCGCAGGGCCGCGAGGGTGCGCGCGTCGATCAGTCCGTCGACCTCGGCGAGCGGCCCGATCACGGCGTTCAGCACCTCGACGGCGACCTCGCGCTCGGCATCGTCGAGGCCGCGGTCGAACAGACCGACCCGGTAGGGGCCGAGCAGGCGCAGCAGCACCGTATCCCCCGGCGCGCCCTCGCCCCGGCGGACCGCCTCGGCGCGCCCGCGCAGGGCGTCGGCGATGTCCATTCCCTCGATCCGCTGCCGCAGCAGCGCCAGCCCTTCCGCGTCGCGCGCCTCCTGGCGCGTCGTCGCCTCGCCCCAGGCGAAGCGCTCCGACAACCCCCGCAGCAGCGCGGGGCCGGCCGAGGGGTCGCGGGCCAGACCGTCGAACAGGCCGTCCTCGACGCTCTCGCGCCAGGCGATGTCGAGGCCGCCCGAGAGCGCCGCGTCGACGACCGCCAGGGCGCCCGCCGCATCGCCCCGGCGCCGGCGCGCGTCGAGGCGGTGAAGGAGGTCGTCGCGGGCCGCCGGATCCACGGTCGGGGCGGGACGGGCTTCCGCCCCGGCCCCCGGATCGCCGAGCGTGCCGCGCAGGGATTCGTAGGCCGCGCGCAGGGCCTGGAATCCCTCCGGATCGACGTCGGGCCGCACGGCCTTCAGCCGGCGCGCATAGGCGCTCTTCAGCGCGCGCTCGTCCGCCCCGGGTTCGAGGCCGAGGAGGGCGAGGGCCGCCCCACGCCCGTCCGCCACCCCGGTCTCCTCCGCCGGAGCGGGACCGGACGGCCCGGTCACGGGGCGCCCTCCAGGCTGCGGATCGTCGCGCGCAGGTCGTCCGCGGCCTTGGCGATGACCTCGGCCTCGCCGGAATCCAGCGCCCGCTCGAAGGCCGCGATCGCCCGACCGACCGCCTCGCGCGGGGCGCCGAGCGCCTCGGCGAACAGCCGCTCGCCGCGGGCCAGGAGGGCGCGGTGGGCCTCGGTGTCGCGCGGGGCGATCTTCAGGTCGGCGAGGGCGGCGAGCCGCGCCTCGATCTCGGCCGGGTCGAGGGGGGTGGGCGAGTTCTGGATCACCAGCCGCTCGCTGCGCCCGTCGACGGTGCTGGTGGCCGAGACCTCGAGCACGCCGTTGACGTCGTAGGTGAAGCGCAGCTCCAGCGCCTGCCGGTCGATCGGCCGCGGCTGCAGGGTCAGGGTGAACTCGCCGAGCGGGATGTTGTCCCTGGTCAGCCGGCTCTCGCCCTGGAACACCGCGCAGGTCACCTGGCGCTGGTCGTCCACGCATGGATGCACGGTCTTCGTCCGGCTCACCGGGATCAGGGTGTTGCGCTCGATCACCGGCATGTAGAGGCCCGGGCGCAGCCGGCCGGAGGCGTCGGGCTCGGAGACCTCGACCCCGAGGGTGAAGGGCGCCACGTCGGTGAGCACCGTCTCCTCGAGCGCGGCGTCGCCGGCCTTGAGCCCGGCCTGGACCGCGGCGCCGCGGGCCACCACCTCGTCCGGGTCGAGGCTCGACAGCGGCAGCCGGCCGAACAGCCGGGCGGCGAGCCGGCGCACGATCGGCGCCCGGGTGGCGCCGCCGGCCAGCACCACGTCGGACAGGTCGCCGAGATCGAGCCGGGCATCGCCCATCGCCCGCTCGACCGGGCGGCGGAGCCGCGCGAGCAGCGGCTCGGCGAGCTCGGCGAAGCGTGCCGCGGTGAGGACGGCCCGGTGCTCCCGGTCGCCGGCCTCGATCCGGATCTCGACCTCGGGCTCCCGGTCGAGGGCGCGCTTGGCGAGCTCCGCCTGGCGGCGCAGGCGCGCCCGGACGCCGGGATCGGCCCCGCTGAGCCCGGTCGTCGCCTCGAACCAGGCCACGATCGCGTCGACGAAGTCCTCGCCGCCCAGGAAGGCGTCGCCCGCGGTGGCGCGCACCTCCATGACGCCGTCGAACATCTCCAGCACCGAGACGTCGAAGGTGCCGCCGCCGAGATCGAAGACCAGGATCTTGCCGCCTTCCGCGTGGCGGGCCTGGAGGCCGTAGGCGAGGGCGGCCGCCGTCGGCTCGTTGAGGATGCGCTCGACCTTGAGGTCGGCGAGCTGGCCGGCGGCGCGCACCGCCCGGCGCTGCACGTCGTTGAAGAAGGCCGGCACGGTGATCACCGCCTCGGTGACCTCGCGCCCGAGCGCGGCCTCGGCGTCGGACTTGAGCTGGCGCAGGATGAAGGCCGACAGCTCCTCCGGGCGGAAGCTGCGGCCGCCGAGGCGCACCTCGTGCCAACTGCCCATGAAGCGCTTGAACGCCGCCGCCGCGAGCCCGGGCTGGGCCACCACCCGGTCGAGGGCGGGGCGGCCGACCGCGACGGTCCCGTCCCGGTCGAGGCAGACCGCCGAGGGGGTCAGGACCTCGCCGTAGACGTTCGGGATCAGCCTCGCCTCGCCCTCGGCCCAGACGCCCACGAGGCTGTTGGTGGTTCCCAGATCGATACCGACGATCATGCATCCTTCCTTCTCGATGTCGCGGCGGTCGCGCGGCCTCAGAGCGCGCCCTGCATGGGGTCGAAGACCGACTGATCGGCGTCGCGCTCCGCCGGCAGCTGGCGCAGCCAGGCGTTCCAGCCCAGCGCCGGCGCGTCCGCGCCGAGCCGGGCCTCCGGCACGTCCTCCTTGCGCAGGAGCACCTGCACGTCGAAGTCGAGGCCCGGATCCATGTAGAGCCGCACCAACTCGACGAGCTCGGCCATGCGGGCGCCGCCCGGGGCGAGGTCGGCGAAGGCCGCGGCGTCGACCGGGCCGAGGACGACCCGGAAGGTGCTGGTCGCGTCGAGGACGCCGGCGCCCGCCACCGCGTCGACCCCGAGGCGGCCATAGGCCGGGGCGGGCCCGGCGAGCCTCGTCTGCTCCTCGGGCGCGATCGGCAGGCGGCGGACCCGGAACGGCTCCACCCGTACCGGCAGGCCGAGCCGGTCGGCGAGCAGCACCTCAAGCCCGGCGGCGGAGCGCACCGCGCGGCCGAGGAGCCCGGCATAGGGTAGGAGCTCGGAATCGGGAGTGGCGAGGCGGCCGCGGTGGGCCGGCAGCATCAGGCCGGCGAGCCCGCGCAGGGCCTCGGTGATCCGGTCGCCGCCGTCGATTCCGTGCCGGGCGATCCGGGCCGGTAGCCGGTACTTGTCGTCGGCGTCGAGGAAGGCGGCGGTCGCCCGCGCGAGGAACAGGTCGAGGAAGGCCGAGAGCCCCGGGCTGCGGGCGCGCCGCTCGCGCAGGACCACCTCGGTATAGACCGGCGGCAGCGGTCCGAGCGGCCCGACGAGGCCGACGAAGGCCGTCTCCGGCAGGCCGCGCCGGTCGAGCCCGAATGTGCCGGGGGCGGCGAGCGGCGTGGCGACGTGGCGGTTCGTCACCGCCCCGACCGCGAGCGCGGGCTCGGGAACGGCGTCCCGGTCGCCGGCCCGGCCCTCGCCGTCGCGCCCGCCGGCCGGCGTCCGGAACGCCTCGATCAGGCGCAGGGCCTCGAACGGGTCGAACCGGTCGATCTCGGCGTCGAGGCGCGCGCCGAGGGTCCGCGTCTCGCCGGCGCCGCTCACGCCAGCGCCTTCGCGCCCGAGCGCGGTGCCCAGGTCTTGATCGGCACCGCCGCCCCGCGCTCGCGCAGGGTCAGACGGGTGAAGCTGTTGAGGTTGACGTAGAGGCCGAAGAACCGGTCGAGGACCTGGCCGAGCAGGAAGGCGGCGCCGGGCTCGGCGAAGCGGCGGTCGATCTCGACCTCGATGTCGAGGCCGCGGGCGAGGCCGCCCTCCGCCACGCGGGCGGTGGTGCGCCGGTGGGTGACCGAGACGATCGCGTCGATCAGGCTGCGGGTCTCGGGCGCGTCGCGGTAATCGTAGAGCCGCAGGATCTCGCGCAGGGCCTCGGGTCCGCCCTCGGTGTTCGACAGCGACAGGTGGTTGAGGGTGAGGTGGGAGACGAGCCGCCACACCAGGCCGTCGCCCGGCTCGAGCCGCAGCGTCGGGGTGAAGGGCGTGAGCGCCCGCAGCCGGCCGACCTCGCCCGGGCCGCGCAACACCTTCAGCACCGGCTGGTCGCCGCCGTAGGGCAGGCGGGCCGGCAGGTCGCGGTTGAGGCAGGTGGTGTCGATGGAGAGCACCGCGTCGGTCGGCGAGGCCGGCGAGGCCTCCGCGTCGACGAGGGCGAGGCGCGCATCCGTGCCCTCGCCGCCCTCGGGCAGGTGGCGCCGGCGCAGCTGCCAGAACAGCGCGCCGGCCTCGTCCGCTCCGGCCTCGTGCGACCCGGTCAGCGTGCGACCGAAGAGCGGCACGGCGTCCCGGCTCTGGCCGGCCCGGTCGGTCAGGGTGACCCGCTCGACCGCGTAGACCTCCCGGGTGGCGTGCCGGCGCGAATCCGGCACGACCGGGTATTCCCGCGCCGCGTGGGTCAGGGTGATCGGCTCGGCGGGCTGGGAGAACAGGTTGACGAGCGGCGTGCAGGCGAGCGCGAAGGTGCCGGGCGCGCAGGCCCGCTCCAGGTCGGCGGCGTGGCGCGACAGGTAGACGAAGATCTCGATCCGGTTGCCGGCCTGCCGCAGGGTGCGGGCGGAGATCCGCGTCAGGTCGACGAACAGGAACTTCTGCGGGTAGGCGAAGAGCTCGGTGAGAAGGCGGTAGGCCGGATGCGCCCGGGGCGCGGGCGGCAGCACCGCCTCCTCGGCCTCGAAGCCCACGGCCCGGATCGCGTCGCGGCCGAGGAACGTGGCGGAGCGGTCCTCGGGATGGTCGGCGATGGCGACCTCCACGCATTCGGTGAGGAGGAGCCGGTAGAGCGCCACCGCCTGGCGCCAGGGCGCGCGCAGGTAGAACCGCAGGGAATCGAAGCCGAGATCGGTGAAGGTGACCCCCGGGTCGAGGGTCTCGAGGACGAGGCGCAAACTCGCGGGCGCCTCGACATGCGGGCAGGGCGGCGCGACGAGCGGCCGCCCGGTGAGCGCGGCGGCGGTGACCCGCACCGGCCACAGCGAGACCTCCTGGGTGGTGCGGAACCGGCAGATGTCGCCCTCGACCGGGTCGGTCTCGACATTCGTGCCCCGCGGCAGGACGATCGCCTGCTTGAGGTCGGGCGGGAAGTCGATCTGCGCGACCGCGAGCGCGGGGATCGGCGCGAGGTAGTGCGGATAGAGGAATTCGAGCAGCGATTCGGCGATCTCGGGAAAGTCGTCGTCGAGCTTGAGCCGCAGCCGCGCCGCGATGAAGGCGACGCTCTCGATCAGCCGCGCGACGTGGGGATCGTCGACCGCGTCCGGCGACAGCCGCAACCGGCCGGCGATCTTCGGGTGCGCCCGGGCGAATTGCCCGCCGAGCCCGCGCAGGGCCTCGAGCTCGGAATTGTAGAAGCCGTACAGGCGGTCGTTCACGGGCGGCGGCTCCGGCCTCGGGGTCGGCGTCGCGGCGCGGACCGCTACAACCTCACCTAAGGGAAAGGATAGGGCGGCCCGGCGAACCCGGCCACGGGCGCAACAGCAGAAATTCGCCCGGACCGGACAACCCGTGGCGGCAACCTTCCCCGGGCCGGTGGTGCCGGAGGGAAAACGGGGGCTGCCACCGGTCCCGACCCGAGGGACCGGGGGGCGCGGACCGAGCGCCGTCCCGTGGCCGGTCCATGCCCCGCGCCGCTCGGCCTCGTCCCGCCCGATGCCAATCGCCACGACCGGCCACGACCGGCCACGGACGCCGGACGCCAACCCGCCGTTGCGCCGCACCCGCCGCTTGCCCGTCCGCTCCGAGCGCTGCGCCGGCCCTGACGAGGCGTTCACGGTTCTGGGGACCGGCCGCGCGCTTTCCGCCAGATCGGGCGATTCCATCGGGCGCCCAAGATCCGGGATGTCGACGTTTTCGCCGGGCACTGGAAGATGAGATGCTATCGTTCGCCGATAGACCTCGATGTTCGTATGCTTCCCATCGGCGCGTCGGTATCCGGGCCCGTCGACTCGGTCAGCACGAGCGGGCCGAGTTGCCCCGGGAATCTCACAGGCTCGGTCGCGATGGATGGTCGGCACCGCCGGTCGCACATGTCGTCGGTGTCGCGCCGTTCTCCGCATCCGTAAGCATTCAGCATGTCGGGCCTGCGGTCGCGGTCGCGTGCCGCCTCGTCAAGCGCGAGCCTGTGGGTGTTCTGCGGCTCGCCGAACTGCGCGAGGATCACGAAAAGTGTAGAATTATCGGATATATGATTTATTAATATTTGCGAATATTGCAATGGGCGTGTCTCATGTCTTGCGCCGCACGAGTCTTATGTAATGATCGTGATTCGCAGGCAGATGCAATAAGCCGATCTTATTTGTGTCAATCATTATTCCGTCTCCAAGAAAAATAACAACACTCATGTCGAATCGGTCCGTAAATTTGTGATTTTCAACATCTATTAAAACCACCCCTTCCATTCCGCCTCCAAGATCTACAATATATCCGATCTTAATGTTCTTGCCGTCCGGATATTTCACGTCTCAACCCTGTTTCGTAAAAAAATCCATGTTATCGAGCCTATAGGCGGTGTAAGTCCGTTCCGAGCATCGACTGCAAGTTTGGGATGTGGCTTCCGGAAGCGGTCATATCCTTGACGCAGGTCAGCCGACCATACGTGTTCTTGTGGTTCATCAACCACTCGTCGTCGTGGCGTACCATGGGGGCGCCCTTCCGCCCGCACGCTCGACGACTATGTCTTCGGCTCGCATTCCGCCCCCTGCGTCCCGGACGTCACGCCCCCGCCCACGCCTGGTTCGCCGCCGTAGCACTGCCGGATCAGCGAGCCCCGCACGTGCGAGCGCTCGTCGGTCTGGCGCACGCTGTCGGCGATGCTCGCTCCCTCCACCCTGGTGGTGCGTGTCGATCGTGTAGGGCACGATCGCGGTCGGCGAGCGGCACCAGTCCATCGCCTCCGCGACGACGATCCCCTCGCGAACCGTGCGCGAGCCCTCCCGCGGCAGGCTCATGCGCCCGCCTCCTCGCTCAGCCCGTGCTCGTCCGACACCGCTAGGCCCGCCGAGTAGCTAAAGGGGCGGCGAGATTATGCAGAAACTACTGTCGCCCAATATATCTTACATTACGCATGC
Organism: Methylobacterium ajmalii; assembly: GCF_016613415.1. Lineage (GTDB taxonomy): Bacteria > Pseudomonadota > Alphaproteobacteria > Rhizobiales > Beijerinckiaceae > Methylobacterium > Methylobacterium ajmalii. Next base: position 12,132 of record NZ_JACWCT010000090.1, read on the forward strand.
GACCCATCGGGGAATCTGTATTCGGAGTCGTCAACTCGGTTAGAATGAGCGGGCCGAGTTGCGCGAGGAATGTCATGTGCTCGACTGCCTTAAAACGATGCAGATGAGCGACGCCCCACTCGCCGCCGATCTGAAGTGCTGGTGCATAGCCGAACACCTCATCATACCCCGGCTTTCCGAGACGCGCACAAGCATCGTTGTACAAACGTGGTGTTCTTGATCTGAGCGCATCATAAATGTGCAATCCGCTCAGGAATGCATCCGGATATTGTGTCCTCGCATTCGGATTTTTTGCTTTTATACCCCCTGAGATCTCGGATTTCTCCATAAATGCTAGCATTGATCCGGTTTTTTTATTCCATATTCGCAATGTATTGAATGCAGTATAGCCAATAACTGACATGTCTAGAGGATCAAAATCGGGATCATCTTTGAAAATATATGCAATCAATGGATCGAACATTTCCGGATTGCACAAGCGAAAATATCTATCTTTATACATGCCCCAACCATACAGCTTCCAGAAATCCGCCAACTCCCTCGGCACGCGGGTTGACAGCCTTGCCAATGTCTCTGGCAATATCGATTGCGATTGCTCGGGGAGGCCGAATTCTTGTATGATCCGCTCAAATGCATCTATTTCTCGCATGGCGAAAACGCCTCTCAATATTTAAGCAATTTGTCCATTGTCTAGCACAGATTCGCATATATCGATTGTGACGGACATACGACAGCCCTTACTGCACATTTCGTCGGCGTAGCGTTTCAATTTTCCTTTACAACTATCGGCGCGCCATGACGGGCCGATTGATTGATTTATCTTGCTGTCGCCCATGTCAGCGAAATCTTTTTCGTATCCCCCAGCAACCATATCAATACGATGCAGTGCATCTTTCCCATTCATCGAAAATCCGTGATGTCGCAATAAATAATTTGGCGTGAAATATTCGTCATTCTCGTAATCGGCCCTTTCTCTTTGACGCCTTTTCTCTTGCGGTGTAAAATTGTCGTACCTTTCGATGTCATTTTTGTTCTTGCAAGAAGATTTAGCGTTGATCCCATCTTGTTGAATTTTAAGCTGTCGTCGATATTCTATCTCGTCATATTTTCCTGGATCAAAGCATATGAGTTCGGATCGGCATCCGGAAATTCGAAGGCCGGGATCAAGTCGTGGTGGGCTCGGCTGTGGTTCAGGGCCAGGTTCCGGTCCTGGCCGCGGTGCCAGTCTCGGGGGGTTACGCGTGGCACAGGCTGCGGACCAACGCGGGGGCCGAGTCCCGGAAGACGTGGCATGACGCGTGGACAGATTGGGGATTGGAATGCTAACTGAGATGTAATCGATTTTTCTCCGGATGCCTCGTTCTGGCGCACGTCTCCATTTCGGGATGATGCCCGCTCCATCCGCGGCGTGATCGGCTTGGTATCCGGCGTCTCGTAGCTCGTCGCATCCTTGACGCAGGTCAGCCGACCATACGTGTTCCTGTGGTTCATCCACCACTCGTCGTCGTGGCGTACCATGGGGCGCCCTTCCGCCCGCACGCTCGACGACCACGTCTTCGGCTCGCATTCCGCCCCCCGCGTCCCGGACGTCACGCCCCCGCCCACGCCTGGTTCGTCGCCGTAGCACTGCCGGATCAGCGAGCCCCGCACGTGCGAGCGCTCGTCGGTCTGGCGCACGCTGTCGGCGGTGCCGGCCCCTTCCACCTGGTGGTGCGTGTCGATCGTGTAGGGCACGATCGCGGTGGGCGAGCGGCACCAGTCCATCGCCTCCGCGACGACGATCCCCTCGCGAACCGTGCGCGAGCCTCCCGCGGCAGGCTCATGCGTCCACCTCGGCGCGCGTCCGGGCCCGCACCGCTGAGGCCGGGCCGGCGCTCTCACCCGTCATGCCGGCTCTCCACCGAGAAGCTGCGGATCGCCGGGTCGAGGGCGGTCTCGAAGGTGACGGGTTCGGGGGCCTGGTCGAGGGTCAGGTGCACCGTCGCCTCGATGCGGATGCGCAGGAGGCGCTCCAGCGGGTCGCGGCCCTTGAGCACCGTCACCGTCACGGCGCGGAAGCGCGGCTCGAAGGCCTGGATCGTCGTCTCGAGGGCCCGGGCGAGGTCGGCGCGCTGCTCGGGCGTGGCGAGAGGCGCGCCGACGAAATCCTCGACGCCGTAATGCGGCAGCGCCGCGCGCACCATGTCGAGGCCGTCCGGCGGGCTCGTCGGCAGGCGGCGGGTGTTGAGCAGGGCCTCCAAGTCGCGGCGAAAGCCCTCGCGCACCCGGCGCAGCTCGTCCGCGCGGGAGCGCGGCGGGTCGACGACCCGCTGCGGCTCGTCGTCGATCAGGCGGTCGAGGAGGGAGGGCTGGAGGCGCATCGGCTCACGCCTCGACGGCGATGCGCTCGACCGTCAGGAGGTCGCGCGCCTCCTCGCCGACGAGCCAGACCCGCTGGCCGCGCCCGCGCACCACCCCGCCGGGCGCCGCGATCCAGGCGGTCTCGCGGGCGAGCCGCTCGGCCTCGCTCGCCTCCGGGTCGTGGTACTGGGCGAGCACCAGGAAGGTCGCCTCGCGCCCGTCGCGAAGGCGCGCCTCGGCGCGGCGCCACAGCAGGTCGCGCGGGCGCTTCGGGGCGGCGAAGGTCAGGCTCTCGATCCGCTCCGGCGCGAGCCAGAGGTAGCGCCCGGCGAGCGTCAGCGCCTCGAACCCGGCCTGGGACAGGTCGCAGGCGTCGCGCACCTCCTGCACCTCGCCGCCGTCGATCCGGGCGCGGACCGGCGGCATCGCCTCGAGGGCGGCGCGGGCGTCTCCCGCCGCCTCGGCGTCGCCGGACCGCACCGCGAGAGCGAGGCGCATCGCCTCCGCCTGGCGCGGGGTCGGCCCGTCGACGAAGTCCGGCACCGCCCCGGTCTCGTACCACGCAATGCGGGCGACCGCCCCGCGCAGCAGGTGGCGCAGGATCGCGATCGCCGGCGCCTCGGCCGGCGCCTGCTCGGCGGCGATCTGGAGCTGCGCTTCGGCCCGGTCGAGGGCGCCCTGCAGGATCAGCAGTTCGGCCAGCGTCACCCGGGCGGCGGCGTCGCCCGGGCGCGCCTTCACGGCCCGCCCGGCGGCGGCCACCGCCTCGTCGAGGCGGCCCTCCGCCAAAAGATCGGTCGGGGCGGGGGTATCGAGAACCGTCATGCTGCTCTCCTGATGCGGCCGGCGCTCGCGCCGGCGTCCCGGATGCGGGCGAGTGCCGCGGGGAACCGAGCCTTAGGCGGCGCCCTGGGCGGTGGTGACCTCGGCGACGAGCTGGAAGCTCGCGGCCACGTCGTCGAGCTGGAAATGCGGCTGGAGGCGCAGCGTGCAGCCGAGGACGCCGGGGCGCCCGGGGATCTCGCGGACCTCGACGCCGGCGTCGCGCAGGGGGTAGCGGGCCTTCAGCTCGGCCTCGGCGCTGTCGCTGCCGAGGCGGTAGCGGGCGAGCCAGTCGACGATCAGCCGCTCGACCGCCGGCGCGCCGCCGAGGCGGCCGACCTGATCGCGCATCATCACCTTCAGCGTGTGGGCGAAGCGCGAGGCGCACAACACGTATTGCAGCATCGCGGCGAGCCGGGCGTTCTCCTCCGCGGCGAGCCCCACGGCCCGGGCCGGCCGGTGCAGCGACGGGTTGGCGTTGAAGACCAGCGCCGCCGTGAACGGCACGTGCCCGACCGGGATGATGCCGTGATCGGCGAGCTGGCGCTCCTGCGCCGCGGTGAGGCGAATCTCGACCGGGGGTTGCGCCGCCAGCCCCGGCCGGTCGGTCGAGAAGCTCAGGGTCGGCAGGTCGGCGACGAGGCCGCCGCCCTCCTGGTCCTGGGGTACGCCGCGCAGGTCGGCGAACCAGCCCGAGGCCTCGAAGGCCCGCAGCACCACCCGGGCGAAGGCGTAGACCGGGCTGCCCCAGAGCAGTGCCGCCCCGTCCGCCCGCACCTCCTCCTCGAACGGGAACCCGTCGATCCGGGGGCGGTGATGCGCCCGATGCGGCGTGCGCATCAGCACCCGGGGGGCGAGGAGGCCGACGAAGCGGCAATCCTCGGTCGCCCGCAGGCTCTTCCAGCGCACGAAGTCCGGCCCGTCGAAGACCGCTGCCAGGTTCGGCAGACCGTCGAGGTCGGCGAAGCCGTCGAGGGCGAGAGCGGTGGGCTTGAGCCCGGCCAGGAATGGCGCGAAGGCCGCCGCCGCCACCCCGGCGATGCCCTGGAGGGTGGCGACGTCGTCGGTGCGCTCGGCCGGGTCGACCCGGTGGCCGACCGCGTAGTCGCCGAGCAGGAGCCCGAACGGCTCGCCCCCCGGCATGCCGAATTCCCGGGCGTAGACCAGGTCGAACAGGTGGCTCTGGTCGAAGTCGACCGCGCGCTCGAAGTCGCGGGCGAGCTCGCGCCAGGACACCGCCAGCACCTTGACGGCGACCGGCCCACCCCCGCGACCGCCGCCATGGGCCGCGCCGACGAGGTAGGACAGGCCCCGCCAGCGCGCCTCCAGGGCCTGGAAGCCCGGGTGGTGCAGGATCGCGTTGACCGCCCGGTTGAGGCTCCGGTCGATGAGGGCGATCAACCGATCGGCGCGCCGGCGCGCGGCGTCGCCGCCGGCCCGGTCCGCCGCACTCCCCGCCGGGGCCATCGGGGGTCAGCCCTGGCGCGGGATGCGGGCCACCATGCGCAGCGAAGTGGTCAGTTCCTCCATCTGCAGCCAGGGCCGCATCCAGGCCACCGCGTTGTAGGAGCCCGGCCGGCCCGGGATCTCCCGCACCTCGACCCGGGCCTCGCGCAGGGGATAGCGCGCCTTCATCTCGGCCCCGGCCTCGTCGTTGGCGTTGACGTAGTTACCGATCCAGCGGTTCAGCCACTTCTCGCAATCTTCGGCCTCCATGAAGGAGCCGATCTTGTCGCGGCCGATCACCTTCAGGTAATGCGCGAAGCGGGCGGTCGCCATGATGTAGGGCAGCCGTGCGGAGATCGCGGCGTTCGAGGTCGCCTCGGGCCGGTCGTACTTCTCGGGCTTGTGGGTGGTCTGGGCGCCGAAGAACACCGCGTAGTCGGTGTTCTTGTAGTGGCAGAGCGGCAGGAAGCCGAGCTTGCCGAGCTCCGAATCGCGCCGGTCGGTGATGCCGACCTCGGTCGGGCATTTCAGGTCGAGGTCGCCGTCGTCGCTCTGGAAGACGTGCATCGGCAGGGCCTCGACCTTGCCGCCGTTCTCGGCGCCGCGGATCGCCGTGGCCCAGCTGGTCTTGGCGAAGGCGTCGGTCAGGCGGGCGCCCAGCACGTAGGCGGCGTTCGACCAGCAATAATGCGCGTGGTCCATGGCGAGGCGCTCGCCGGGCGCGCCCGGCGCCTCCTGGAAGTCGAACTCGTCGACCATTCGGGTCTCGCGCCCGTAGGGCAGGCGGGCGAGCACCCGCGGCATCGTCAGGGTGACGAAGCGCGAATCCGGCGAGTCGCGGAAGGAGCGCCACTTGGCATACTCGACCGTGTCGAAGATCTTCTCGAGGTCGCGCGGCCGGGCGAGATCGCGGAAATCCTCGAAGCCGAAGAGCTGCGGGCTCGCCGCGGCGATGAGCGGCGCGAACGCGGCGCTCGCCACCCCCGACAGGCCCTGCAGCATCTCGACGTCCTCGAAATGGTTCGAGAACTCGTAGTCGCCGATCAGCGCGCCGTAGGGCTCGCCGCCCGGCGTGCCGAACTCGCTCTCGTAGATCGACTTGAAGATCTGGCTCTGGTCGAACTCGGCTGCCTTGAGCAGGTCCTTGCCCAGTTCGCGCTTCGAGACGTTGAGCACGCGGATCTTCAGGTTGACCGAAGTCTCGCTGTTATGGACGAGGTACTTGAGGCCGCGCCACGAGCCTTCGAGCTTCAGGAACTCGGGCCGGTGCATGATCGCGGCGAGCTGGCGCGAGATCCGGGCGTCGATCTCGGCGATCGCCCGGTTGATCGTCACCGTGAGGTTGCGCTCGAAGCTGACGGTGCCCTCCAGGGCGCTCTGCGTCAGGGTCCGCAGCAGCGCCTCGGTGCGGTCGGGATCGGTCTGCTTCGTCGCCGCAATGGCGGAATCGAGCAGCCCGGCGCCGGGGACGGTGGCGGTAGAGGGGTGCGCCGTCTCCTGGCGTGCGGTGTCCTTGATGGTCGACATGGCTCAGGCGGCTCCGTCGGAGGTCGGGGCGGGCTTGGTGGGCGTCGCCGGCTTGCCGGGGGGCGAGCTGCCGGACGGGGAGGGGCCGGGCGGGGGCGATCCGGCCTCGCCCGGCCCCTCCAGCTCGTCGACGAGGCGACGGAGCTGGCCGTTGTCCTGGAGGATGCGCTCGAGCAGGATCTCGAGGTCCTCGGAGCGGTCGGCCTTGGTCATCAGGTCGCGCAGGGAATCGCGGGTCTCGAGGAGCTTGGCGAGGGCCGGCACCTGCCGGACGATCGCCGCCGGCTCGAAGTCGTCGAGGCGGTCGAAATGCAGGCGCACCTGCATCTGCGTGCCGTCGTCGGCCAAGGTGTTGTCGACGACGAGGTTCAGGCCGGGCGCCATCCGGGCCATCACCTCGTCGAAGTTGTCCCGGTCGATCTGGATGAACTTGCGCTCGCGGAACGGCTTGAGCGGGCGGCTCGGGTCGCCGGTGAAGTCGCCCAGCACGCCGACCACGAAGGGCAGCTCCTTCTCGATCAGGGCGCCCTCGGTCTCGACCTCGTACTTGATGTGGACCCGGGGCTTGCGCACCCGCTCGAGCTTCTCGTGAATGCTGGCCATCGACGCACCTCAGCAGGGATGAAAGGGGTTGAAGGACCGGTCACCGGCGCCGATCGAGGCTCGCGCGGGAACGGTTCGGGCGGTCGCCGCCGGGTCGGTCACGGCGCGCGCGCCTCGCCGCCGGCCTCGATCCCGGCCTGACGCAGGAAGCGCTCCCGCCCCTCGGCCTCCGGGATCAGCTCGCCGAGGAGGTCCAGGAGGGTCATCCGGCCGCGCCGCACCACGGTCTCGAGAGCGTAGGAGATCGGCGAGTGCGGCTCGGTCTGCCGGAAATAGGCGGCGATGGTCAGGAGCTCGTCGAAGGCCTCGTCGCGGCTCGCGATGGCGCGGGGGCCGGAGGGCCGGGCGCCGGGCGCGGCCGGCGGGGACGGGCGCGCCTCGGATGCGGGATCCTCCGGCGGGGCCGGCTGCCTCGCCGGCTCCGCCCAGGCGGTGCCGAGCAGGCCGCGATAGATGTCCAGCACCTCCTCCAGCACCGCCCGGATGTTGGCGAGCGGCGGTGCGTCGGTGCCGCAGAAGGCATCGAGCGTCGCGCTCATGCGCAGGAAGGCCGCGTGGGCCGTCCGCGCCGTCTCGGCATGGGCCCGCAGGACATCCGAAGCCGTCGCCGCCCGGGCCTCCATGAAGTCCTGGCCGGACTGGCCCGTGCCGCGCCCACCGCTCTGCGCGTGCCAGAGGGCGTGGGTGCCGTAGGGGTAGCCCGGCACCAGCGGGATCATCCGGATCGGCTGGATCAGCACGCCCTCGCCGCCGACCCCGTTGAGGCCCGCCAGCGGCGTCAGCCGTCCCTCGGCGTCGTCCTCGTCGACCGAGTGGAGGTCGGGCCAGTAGCGGTCGATCAGCCCGTCGACCAGGGCGAAGCCGAGGGCGAGCCCGGAGAAGCCCTCGATCCGCGCCAGGGCCTCGATCAGCCAGGCGGCGACCTCCAGGTCCTTGCTGCGCGTGAGCAGCGCCCCGGCGAGGTCGCGCACGGCGGCCCAGGCGGTCGGCACCGCCGTCGGCTCGCCGGCCGCCTCGGCGGCGCGCTCGGCGGCGCGGGCCTGCGACCTGGCGTCCTTCAGCTGGAGATACGCCGAGCTGCCCGAGATGTCCGCACGGATATCGGGACCGACGGGATCGTCATCCCGGACGCGCGTCAGCATGTCGTCGAGATCGAGCGGCATAGGAGGAGCGTCCAAACCAATTCGCAGGGGAAGCTAGTGCGCGTCTCCTGGGCGGTGAAGACGTGCTGCCAAATTTTTTGCCGTAAGCGCTAGGATGCGAAAAATCCTGAGCCGTTCGAAAGTGCATAAGAACTAACTAATCCAAATTTGCGGAGTCGCCCGCGGTATCCTGGTGCCTAGACGTACGATTTTCTCACGATGGGGTTTTCACCGTCGAGGGTATGCCTATAACATCAGCGTCACCCGCACCGTATCGATGACGCCTCGTCCGAGGGGCCTGTCTCATGGAGGGATATCGCGCATGCCGACCTTCGACCTGCACGTGGTCGTGGGCCGCCTCGAGCCGGGCCTGCGCCGGTCGCTCGAGCGGGCCGTGGGCCTCGCGGTCGCCCGCGAGCACGGCACCGTCGAGGTCGAGCACTGGCTGCTCGCCCTGATCGAGGAGGCGGAACCGTTCGGTGCCCTGCTGCGATCGGCCGGCGGTCCGCCCGAGAGCGTCCGGGCCGAGCTGAGCGCGGCCCTCGACCGGATGCGGCGGGGTGCGGCCGCGGCGCCCTCCCTGTCGCGCGGCACCCTCGGCTGGATCGAGGAGGCGTGGCTCACCGCCTCGCTCCGCTTCGGCCGCGACGCCGTCGCCCCGGTCGATCTCGCCCTCGCTCTGACCTCGTCGACGGCCCTGCGGGCGGCCCTGCGCGAGGCCGCGCCGTCGCTACGCCTCGACGCTGCCGCGCTCGATGCCCGGGCGGCGGAGGTCCCCGCGCCGGCGCCGCCCGCCCCGGGCGAGGCCGCCGGGCCGGGCGGCGCCCCCGATCCGGAGGTCGAGCGCTACACCCGCGACCTGACCGCCGAGGCGCGGGCCGGGCGGATCGACCCCGTGGTCGGCCGCGAGGCCGAGCTGCGCCAGGTGATCGACGTGCTGCTGCGCCGGCGCCAGAACAACCCGATCCTCACCGGCGAGGCCGGGGTCGGCAAGACCGCGGTGGTCGAGGCCCTGGCCCTGCGCATCGCCGAGGGCAGCGTGCCCGAGCCCCTGCGCACCGCCACCCTGCGCGCCCTCGATCTCGGCCTGCTCCAGGCCGGGGCCGGGGTGAAAGGCGAGTTCGAGCGCCGGCTGACCGCGGTGATCGCCGCCTGCCGCACCGCCTCGGTGCCGGTGATCCTGTTCATCGACGAGGCCCATACGCTCATCGGCGCCGGCAACCAGGCGGGGGGCAGCGACGCGGCCAACCTCCTCAAGCCGGCGCTGGCCCGGGGCGAGCTGCGGGCGATCGCCGCCACCACCTGGTCCGAGTACAAGCGCCACATCGAGCGCGACCCGGCGCTGACCCGCCGCTTCCAGGTCGTGACGGTGGCCGAGCCCGACGAGGCGACGGGGGCCCGGATGCTGCGCGGGCTGGTGCCGGCGCTCGAGGCCCATCACGGCGTCGTCATCCGCGACGAGGCGGTGGTCGAGGCGGTGCGCCTCTCGGCCCGCTACCTGCCGGCCCGGCAACTGCCCGACAAGGCGGTGAGCGTCCTCGACACCGCCGCGGCCGCGGTCGCCATCGGCCGCCAGTCCGAGCCGGCGGCCCTGGAGGATCTGCGGGCGGAGGCGGCCGGCCTCGCGGCCGAGCGCGCGGCGCGCGCCCGCGAGGCGGAGGCCGATCCGGACGACCTTGCCGACCTCGACGCGCGGCTCGCCGCGACGGAGGAGCGCCTGTCGGCCCTGCGCGACCGGCTCGGTCACGAGCGAGGCCTGATCGCCGAGATCGACGCCCTCGCGCGGCCGCAGGAACAGGAGCGGGCCGAGGCCCGCGACCGCCTGGCAGCCCTGCGGGGCGAACTCGTGCGGCTGCAGGGCGAGGCGGCGCTGGTCCACCCGGACGTCGACCGCGGGGCGGTGGCCGCCGTGATCGCCCGCTGGACCGGCATCCCGGTCGGGCGCCTGGTGCGCGATGCCGCCCGGGCCGCGCAGGCGCTTGAGGACCGCCTGCGCGCCCGGGTCACCGGGCAGGACGCCGCGCTCGCCACGATCGCGGCGGCGATCCGCACCGCGGGTGCCGGCCTCGCCGACCCGCGCAAGCCCCCGGGCGTGTTCCTGATGGTCGGCACCTCGGGCGTCGGCAAGACCGAGACCGCGCTGGCGCTGGCCGAGGCGCTGCACGGCGGCGAGGCGAGCCTGACGACCGTCAACATGTCGGAGTTCAAGGAGGAGCACAAAGTCTCCTCCCTCGTCGGCGCCCCCCCGGGCTATGTCGGCTACGGCGAGGGCGGCGTGCTGACCGAGGCGGTGCGGCGGCGGCCCTACGGCATCCTGCTCCTCGACGAGGTCGAGAAGGCGCATCCGAGCGTCCAGGACGTGTTCTACCAGGTCTTCGACAAGGGCTCCTTGCGCGACGGCGAGGGCCGCGACGTCGATTTCCGCAACACCACGATCCTGCTCACCGCCAATGCCGGCTCCGACACCCTGGCGGCGCTGGCCGCCGACCCGGAGACGATGCCGGAGGGCGAGGCCCTGGTCGAGGCGATCCGCCCGTAGCTGCTGCGCCACTTCAAGCCGGCCTTCCTTGGCCGGATGACGATCGTGCCCTACCGGCCGCTCTCGCCCGACATCCTCGCGCGCATCGCCCGGCTGCAGCTCGAGCGGGTGCGCGAGCGCGTCGCCGCGGCCCACGGGGCGGACCTCGCCTGGGACCCGGCGGTCGAGGACGCCCTCGTCGCCCGGTGTCTCGCCGCCGACATCGGCGCGCGGGCGATCGAGGGGGCGCTCACCCGCGAGGTGCTGCCCGCCCTCTCGGACCTGGTCCTGGCCCGCGCCCTCGACGGGGCCGCGGTGCCGCCCATCGCACTCACCGTCACGCGGGAGGGCGGCTTCGCGGCCGCGCCCGCCACCGGAGCAACCGCCGGGGCCGCGTCGCCCCCGGTCGCACCCCCGCCGGATGTCGCCTGAGGCGCGTCCGGCGATCTCGCACGGGCCGGAGGCTGCCCGCATCCACCACACGAGACGACAGGGATCACACGACCATGCCGATTTACCTGCAGATCGACGGAATCCAGGGTGATGCCACCCACGAGACGCACCGGCGCTGGATGGACATCGAGTCCCTGCACTGGAACGTCACCCGCAACATGAACACCTTCGCGGGCTCGGCGGCCAACCGCGAGGCCTCCGAGCCGACGGTGAGCGAGGTCACGCTGACCAAGGTCAGCGACTCCTCGACCACCAAGCTCTTCCAGGAGGCCTGCTCGGGCCGCAACGGCAAGACGGCGGTGATCCACCTCGTCACCACCGGCAACCCGGGCGACACCTACATCGAGTTCACCCTGCACAACACGCTGATCGCCGGCTACACCATCGGCACCACCGGCGACCGGCCGCTCGAGACGGTGACGCTCAACTTCACGAAGATGGACGTGAAGTACACGCCGTCCGACAACCAGAACGCGTCGCAGTCGCCGATGATCGCGTCCTACGACCTGGCCACGGCCCGGTCGTCCTGACCGCGGATCCCCTCTCAGTACCGGCAGGCGGGAGGCGCCGCGCGCGCCTCCCGCCCCCATCGCGGCCGCGCCGACCGGCGGGCCCGCCCGCTTGTCCGGAGGAATCATGAAGCCCGTCCGCTACGTGCTCAAGGCCGGCGACACGCTGTGGAGCGTCGCCGAGGCGCATTACGGCGACCCGGTGCGCTGGCCCGACCTCTACGCCTACAACAACCGGCCCGACATCGTCGCGCTGACCGAGCGGCCGATCTCCGATCCGGGGCGGCTCAGCCCCGGGCAGGCGATCTACCTGCCGCCGGCGGAGGGGCGCGCCACCCAGCGCCGCGCGCCGGCGAGCGCGGCGACCAAGGGCGGCGCCCCGGCCTCGGGACTCGGCGGCGGCGGCCTCATCGGCGGCATCCGCGGCGCCCAGGCGGGGGCCACGCTGACGACCGGCGGCCTCGCGCCGAACCCGGCCGCCGAGACCTTCGTCAACGACTTCGCCCACGCCTTCGACCTCGACGGCGTCCAGGTGGCGCTGCGGGGCGAATCCGGTACCGCGACGCTCACGCTCTCGGGCCTCGTCCTGCTGCAGAAGACCGGCCGGGTGCCGCTCCTGCGCTACAGCAACCGCAGCGCCGAGGGCCAGGCGCGCAGCCTGTCGGCGATGCTGCTCGGCCGGCTTCTGGCCGCGCCGCAGACCCGGCTCGGCTGGAATCCGGGACGCGCACGCCTGCGCCTGCAGACCCCGCTCGCGCTCAATGCCGGCGCACCGCCGCCGGAGGCCGCGCTCGCCCGGGGGACGACCGGCCGGGGCGCGCCGGCCTGGACCGCGCGGCTGGCGCTGCCCGACCTCGCCGGCCGCATCGCCGGCCACGCCTACCTGACGCAAGGCGTGGTGGCGCAGGTCGCCCTCGCGGGGGCGCAAGGAGCGGCGGCCGACGGGCAGGGTGGCTGGCTGTGGCTCGACGGGGTGTCCGATCCGTCCGTCGCGATCCTCGGGGCGACCCTGTCCGAAACGGCGGTGACGGCCGGCAACGGGCTCGCCGACGCGGCGACGACCCTGGCGGCGCAAGGCGGCCGCGACATCGACCCGGTCGCGGCGACCGCCTCGTCGTGGACGCCGGTCCAGATCGGCGGCTGAGCGGACGGGTCGGGGCAGGAGGGCCGCCGGTGAGCGGCCGAGGGAGCGATCAGGGGAGCGGCTCGCGATGATGTACACCCAGGCCGGGCGCCTGATGGCGATCGACACCGTCCTCGGCGAGGACGTCCTCCTGCTCGAGCGCCTCGAGGTCGAGGAGGGCATCAACCGCCTCTTCACCATCCAGGCCCGCGTCCGCGCGCAACGCGACGAGGTCCGCCCCGACGAGATCGTCGGCACCGCCGCCGATCTCGCCCTCACGCTGGCCGACGGCTCGCAGCGGGTCTGGAACGGCCTCGTCACCGAGCTGCACGAGGGGCCGATCGTCACCCGAGGCGCGCGCCAATACGCGCTCACCCTGCGCCCGCGCCTGTGGCTGATGAGCCAGCGCAGCGACTGCCGCATCTTCCTGACCCAGTCGACGCTCGAGGTGGTCGAGACGCTCTGCGCCGAGCACGGCATCCGCGACTACACCCTCGCCGGCGTCACCCGCCCGCCGCAGAAG
>NZ_JACWCT010000090.1:25180-28486 GCF_016613415.1 Methylobacterium ajmalii
GCGCGACTACGTCGTGCAGTGGAACGAGACCGATCTCGCCTATCTGCTGCGCCGTCTCGAGGAAGAAGGGCATTTCTTCTGGTTTCGGCATGAGCGGGGCAAGCACACGCTCGTGGTCGGCGATCATCCCTCGGCCTACGACGGAAGTCCAGCCACCCGCGTTCGTCTTGCCTTCGGCTCGTCGGATGCCGAGCACATCCACGACTGGCGCCGGCAACTCTCGTTCACGCCAGGACGAAGAGCCGGAAAGGATTACGAATTCCTAACACCAAATCTTGATCTTGCCGCCGATACGCCGTCGATCGACCGCGTTCCCGAGAATACGGCCTACGAACTCTACGAGTACCCTGCCCGGGCGCTGACCCGGGAAGCGGGCGAGTGGGCGACGCGGCTGCGGGTCCAGGCGACAGAGACCGGCTTCGACCGGGTCGAGGGCCGCTCGAGCGTACGCACGCTGGCGGCGGGCGAGCGCTTCACGCCCCACGAGGTGGCACATCCGACCCACGTCTACCCGGCGCAGGTGGTGACGCAGATCCTGCACCGGGCCGAGGACCCGACCTACGAGTCGGGCGCGGGCACGCCGCACTACGAGAACGCCTTCACGACACTCCCGGCCGACCGACCGGCGACGCCGCACCGGGCGATCCCGCGTCCCCGCATCGACGGGCTGCAGATCGCGCTGATCGCGGGGCCTCCCGGCGAGGAGATCCACACCGACGCGTTCGGGAGGATCAAGCTACAATTCCCCTGGGACAGACGGGCCCGGGGCGACGGGACCGATACCGGCTGGGTGCGGGTGACGCAGAGCTGGGGCGGCCGGACCTGGGGCCATCAGGTGATCCCACGGGTCGGGATGGAGGCGCTGGTGGCCTACCAGGAGGGCGATCCCGACCGGCCGATCGTGATCGGCATCGCCCCCAACCCGAACAACCCGGTGCCCTACGACCTGCCGGCCAACAAGACCCGGATGGTGATGCGCTCGAATTCGTACAAGTCGAAGGGCTTCAACGAGATGACCTTCGAGGACGCGACGGGTGCGGAGAACCTTTTTGTTCATGCGCAGAAGGATCACACCACACGGATCCTCAACAACCAGACCAGCCGCACGGACGCCAACCAGGTGGCGAGCGTAGGAGCGAACCGCGCCGTCGAGGTGGCGCAGAACCAGACGCATGAGATTGGCAGCTCTATGAACCTCACGGTCGGCGGAACGGGGCCGGGAGCGGCCGCTCTCATGGCGCCGCTCGCCGGCATGGTGGGACACACGGCCGGTTTGATGGCCCAAGCCGCCCAGGTGGCGGGCCTCGGCGGGCCGGCAGGCGACGCTCTCGGCCTGATGGCATCCGGTCTCGCCGGCTCGGCTCTGGGAATGCTCGGCAATGCCGGCCTGGAGGCGCGTTCGGGCGTCGTGAGCGGGCCGAACCCGCGAGCCGATGCCGGTACGGCGCTCAGCAAGGCCGGAGGAGGCTTGGGTCAGGCCGCGGGCGGACTGTTCTCGCTGCCGGGGATGATGAACACGCTGGTCGGGTCGATGAAGATCGATTCGATCGGAATGGCCAGGATCGAGCAGGTCGGCTCGAGCAAGGTCACGCATGTCGGCGCAACCTTCCTGACCCAGGTCGGCACCTACTACAAGGTCGCAGTCGGGGATGAGTTCGTCATCGAGGTCGGCGCATCGAAATTCGTAATGAAAAAAGACGGCACCGTTCTCATACTGGGCAAGAAATTCAACTTCATCGCCGACGATCACGTACAGATACGGGGCGCACCGATCGATCTCAATTGAACGGATGAGCGTCATCATGCAACTCGTCAATCGGACGATGTTCCACGCGTTCGCTTTTCGTCAGTTCGATCGGGAGGGCGCACTCGATGGCGTCGTGTCGGTGCGGGGCACGTTCCGCGTCGAGCCCGGCCTGGCCCTCGCGACGGCCGACGACCAGGAGGCCTTCCAGTGGGAGGACGTCTACGACGGCGATCCGCAGCAACGCCCGCTCCTGCGGCAGAGCGATCTCGTTCCATTCAAGCCCGGGACCGACGTCACGGTGTTGGGAGATGCGGTGAACCCGAACGCCGACGGCAGCCCTTTCCTCTGCCGCATCCGGATCGGAGAGCGGATCGATGCCAGCCTGCGCGTCATGGGCACCCGGTACTGGATCGCCCGCACGCGGCGAACCTGGCGCGGGCTGCTGCAGCGCGACCCGCAGCCGATCCTGGAGGGATGGGACCTCGGCGAGCCGGAGCCGGCGGCGCGGGTCCCGCTCACTTGGCAGGCGGCGCTCGGCGGCCCGCTGCCCGGTGGGGCGGGCGACGTTCATCCCGACAATCCCCTCGGGACCGGCCTCGTCGACCGCGAGCATTGCGATCACCGCCACACCTACCCGGCACCGACGATCGAGGCCGCCGACGCGCCGGTCGCGCGCTACGACGTGCTGCCGCCACCCGCCGGGTTCGGTCCTGTCCCGCCCTGGTGGCGCCCGCGCCAGCAGCATGCCGGCACCTACGACGAGGCTTGGCTCGCGGAGCGCCACCCGCTGCTGCCGCGCGACTTCGACGAGCGTTTCTGGCATTGCGCCCCGCCCGGCCTCGTCGCGACGCCCTGGCTCGCCGGTACCGAGGCCTTCACCCTCGACAACCTGCATCCCGACCACCCGCGGCTGACCGGCCTCCTGCCCGGCATCATGCTCGGCGCGAAGGTCACGGACGAGGGCGGGACGCGCAAGCACCCGCTGGCCCTCGACGGCGTGCAGTTCGACCTGCGGCCCGGGATCGAGCGGGTGCTGCTGACCTGGCGCTGCCGGTTCCCGCTGCCCGAGGCGGAGACGGCGGAGATCGTCCTAGCCGAGCGGGCCCGGCTGCGCCGGTCCCTTCCCGACACGGAGAGCGTCGCATGAGCGGATCGGACGAGGCGAGCGAGGCCGGGGACGACTATGCCGGGGAGCCGCCGCGCCCCGATCCGTGGACGACGCAGCGCCCGCTGGAGGGCCTGCGGGAGACCCACGAGGCGCGGGTGGTGAGCCTGTCGCCGGACGTGTGCCTGACGCCGCGGGGCTCGGCGCTGGTGCCGGTGCCCTACCCGATCGTCGACTACGCCGACCACTTCGAGGCCTACGCGCACACGGTGCGGTTCACGGGTCAGAAGGCGATGGTTCTGCGCTCGCGCACGACGCACGTGCACGGGGACGAGGCGGGGACGGGCGGGGGCGTGAAGTCGGGGACGCATGGCGACGTGACGGAGCCGATCGGCCACGCGCCGCAGGTGCGGGCGGAGGGGTCTTCGGTGATCCGGCACCTGGACCGGTTCTG
>NZ_JACWCT010000090.1:28524-37987 GCF_016613415.1 Methylobacterium ajmalii
AGGACCAGCGGGCGCGTGCGGCACCGGCGGACGACGACCCGCTGCCGGGCAGCCTGCGCCGGTCATCCTGAGGGAGCGGGGCGATGTCGGGAACGGCCGAGCCGACCTGGTCACGCCCGCCGCCGGCGGTGCCGTCCTCGCCGAGCCTGACACGGCTGGGGCGGTGGGGGCGGTGGCTGTTCAAGGGCGGCGGCCCGGTGGGGCGTGCGGCGTCGGCGATCTTCGACGCGTCGCCGACGGCGATGCCGTGGGTCGACGAGGTGCCGCGGGACGACTTCGAGCGCGCGCTGTTTGCCAAGGCGCGTGAGCTGGAAGCGCAAGGGGTCGACCGTGACGAGATCCTGAAGTGGTTTCGCGGCGAGGGTGTCGCACATGCTAAAAATAAAGCTGAAGACGAGAACAAAGAAAAGAAAAAATCGTCAGCAAGGTCCGAAAATGTTCGAATATCCGGCAAAACGAACAAGAAAGAATTATGCGAGGTCGCGTGTGAATGTCTTAAAAATCGGGGAAGGCATGCAACCTATCAGGCGTGCGTCGCCGAAAAATTGCGTGATCGCTACTACGATCCTAAAAGTGGTCAGCACCCAGCCGGGGGCCCACGGCGGCCGATGAGCCCGACGGCGGATGGACCGCGGCCGGAGGTGAGCTACAAGAAGGGGCCGGATGACAAGTATGCCCCCGTGGAAAGTCAAACCTCCCCCGGTATGCCGTCGACGGCTCCGGTCGTACGGGGTGCGCCGCGACCGGACGTTTCTTGGTGGAGCGGTGGGCGGTTGACCGAAATTTGGGAGATGAAGTTCCCAACTACAGATGGTGGCGTTGATGGTCAAACCGATGCGCAACGTGCTGGTCGATATCGTGATATTGCGCAAGACCAGAGTATCGGCAGGAGCCACAACGACCGCGTTAAAATCAATACCATAGATGTTAAGCGTGACTGCAAATGTGAAGCCGACAGTTAAACGGAGTGATGGAATGTCGGAAAATGATTATATCTTATGGCATAATCACAGAATAGATGACAATATAGACACAAAATTTGTCTATAAAGACCCTTCAAGGGGAGATATTGTTTCTCGCGTTGGCGGGGTTATAAGTATATATTTTTTTGATGGATGGCAAAAACAAATCAGGCTGGCTATAAGAGATTTAATTGACGATTATATTAAATTTTTTGGAACAGAAATTACACACTACCATAAAAAAGGTGCAAAACGCCTTCAAAAATTCGATCGCGAGAAAACGCCTAAATATTTTTATAAAGAAGCAGAAAAAAAAGAAGACGAAGAATTTTATTTTGCGTTACACCATGTTGATCTGAACAATGAGGACGATCCTGGCTTATGGCAATTTATGGCTTACGGATTTTCAAAAAACGACACAGATAGAAAATTATCTGGTCTAAAAATACATACGCCAGCGAGTTTTTTGCTAAAAAAACCGGACGATTTTGTGGATCTTATGGTAAAATGGGCTGGCAGAGTTCATTGTGTTCATGGATCTGGTGGGCTTGGTGTTCTGACTAAGCCCGGCCTGGAAACGGGGTGGAAATCATTTTATTATCCACTCATGATAAAATATCCTTCGCTTGAATATGATGCTATGGGAGATTACTGGTCAGAAGTCCGCCACGGCGGATACGATTTGCCGAAAT
Organism: Methylobacterium ajmalii; assembly: GCF_016613415.1. Lineage (GTDB taxonomy): Bacteria > Pseudomonadota > Alphaproteobacteria > Rhizobiales > Beijerinckiaceae > Methylobacterium > Methylobacterium ajmalii. The sequence goes on from NZ_JACWCT010000090.1 coordinate 30,179, forward strand.
CTTCCAATTGGCTCACATTTTTAGGGGATGCTAATATTTTACGCTTGGGTGGCGAAGATGTAGTGCGGTCACAGATCACAGCCGAAATGAGTTTGAAACGCTACGAAGGCGGCTACTTGCTTCGTGCTGGCGAACGGCCGGTCATCGATGCCAATGGCATGGGTGGAGTTCCGCAATCTTACAAAGATGCGGCTCGTATTATCAAGCCAATATTGTTCGAAGGATACGAATATGGAATAATTGAGGTTCCGCCTGAAAAGGACAGCCTTGATGAGACACTAAAATGGATACACCGATTCGAAAATTGATTTGATTTTTTTGGACACATCCACAAACTCGGGGAGCCGCTGCGCCCCGATCCGAGACGACGCAGCGCCCGCTGGAGGGCCTGCGGGAGACGCACGAGGCGCGGGTGGTGAGCCTGTCGCCGGACGTGTGCCTGACGCCGCGGGGCTCGGCGCTGGTGCCGGTGCCCTACCCGATCGTCGACTACGCCGACCACTTCGAGGCCTACGCGCGCACGGTGCGGTTCACCGGGCAGAAGGCGATGGTTCTGCGCTCGCGCACGACGCACGTGCACGGGGACGAGGCGGGGACGGGCGGGGGCGTGAAGTCGGGGACGCACGGCGACGTGACGGAGCCGATCGGCCACGCGCCGCAGGTGCGGGCGGAGGGGTCCTCGATGATCCGGCACCTGGACCGGTTCTGGATGAACCGGCGCAACACGGCGGGGGAGGCGGTCTACCTGAAGGACCAGCGGGCGCGTGCGGCACCGGCGGACGACGACCCGCTGCCGGGCAGCCTGCGCCGGTCGTCGTGAGGGAGCGGGGCGATGGCGGGAACGGCCGAGCCGACCTGGAGCAGATCGCCGCCTGCGGCGCCTGCGAGCCCAAACGCTGGAACGCTGGGGACGATGGGGATTCCGGCTGTTCGGCCGTGGAGGTCCTGTCCTCCGAGCCGCGACCGCGATCTTCGATGCATCGCCGACAGCTCCGCCGTGGCGAGACGAGACCCCGCGCGACGCGTTCGAGCAGCAGTTGTTTCGGAAGGCGACCGACCTCGCGAAGCAAGGTGTTCCACAGGCCGACGTTCAGGAGTGGTTCAAGAATGAGCGCTCTGCGAGAGCACGTCGGAAACCTGACAATCAGGAAGATCCTCGTCCGAAACCCGTCCCGCCTCCTCCCGGCACAGTTCGTATCACGCAGAAACGCCGCAAGTGTCTTGTCGATGAGTACAAGAAGCTTCTCAGTGTCTGTGACGGCGACTCGCATCACATCGTTCCCGACATGGTCTACAGGCTGGGCAGCCGGCCGAAAGGCGCCGGGATGAACTCGACCGCCAATCGCATTCCGAATGCGCCAACCCTCAACGAGGGCATGGCCGTTTGTTTGACTAAGAATCAGCATGGCAAAGGCAGAGATGGTATCCATGCAGACTTGAAAGCGTCACTCGATGATTTGGGAGATCGATATACGCCCAATGGGACCGCGCCGTTGGGTGCGATACTGGAAGTTTCGAAACAATCCATCGATAAAATCAGCGATCTTCCTGAGGATTGTAAGAAACTTGCAAAATCAAAGCTCGGCACGCAGGTGCAGCAGAAAAATCGCGATCCAGAACAGCCGGGAAGAACACGCGAAAATTCTCTTCCAAGTTGAGATGCAAAAACAGTTCTGTAACGTGGGTATTACTAAAAGGTAGCAGGAATATGGAAGACGATGATTGGAATCCGACGATCAATGCCGCGCATGCCGCTGGCCACGGCCGCTTCTGCATTGCTTTATGCGAGTTGGAGTACGACGATCCCTTCACGGCGATCATCGAATATGACGACGCTTTCCCGCAACCCTGGTCTCGGACCGACGTGTTGCGCGAGATCTATGCCATCAAGCCCGCTCCCCTCGCCGACCAACCAGGCGCGAGGTTTGCAGCCCTGAGCAATGAGGGCGATGTGTATTGGATCGGGGATCAGACAGTACACGAGACAATCCAGGGTGCCGGGATCCAGAGCCCCGATGCGACAGGCGCAGGAGCTCTTGCCAATCTCGGCTCTATCGCCGGACAGCTCTGGGCGGTCGGGCATGGGGCTCAGATCTATCGCAGGACCGCTGACCGTCAATGGTATCAGGTGCCGTTTCGCAGCAAAACTGATCTCAGATTTGAGATTATTAGATTTGGGGAAATTGCCGGCTCAAGCGAAAATGATTTTTATATCGAAGGATCGATGTCTCCAAAGCGGATCGATCTGGACGAAAAAACGAGAAATAATCTCAAAGGCAATAAGAATTGGGATGATTGGAACCGGGCATATGAGATTGCCAGAGAAAATTCTCCAAGCAAAGGATTGGTTACCGAGGGCCGCGCCTACCACTGGAACGGCACGAGCTGGACGGAAATCCCGATTCCCGGCTCAAGCCCGCACACCATCAACGACATTTACGTCGAAACGCCGGACAAGGTCTGGATGGTCGGCAGCCGCGGCACCATCCTGGTGGGCAACGGACGCGACGGCTTCCGGAGCGTCGGCTTCGCGGGCGACACCGAGACCCTTCTGTCGATCACGCGCTTCAAGGACCAGTACGTCGTTGCCTCCGACTACGCCCTGCACCTCTTCGACGGCCACCACCTCACGCCCTTCAAGCCGCGGCTGCGCGGTCGCGCGCGACCGACGCCGCTGAAGGTCCAGGCAATCGACGATGTGCTCTACTATTTCGACTACAAGCGGGGCATCCACCGCTACGACGGCGAGCGCTGGACGGAGATCGTGATCCCTGCCGCACTGCGTGCCCGCGCGTTCAAGGGCCTTGCGCCTCGCTCACCCTGACCGGATCCAGGCGCGTAGCGAATGCATCGCCCGCGCCGCCGACACCGATCCCGATGGGCAGGCGATGCTACTGTCGATGCCGGCGGATGCGTCGGGTTGGGATGATCTGGTCGACGGCGGCGGAGGAGGACACGCTCTACGCGCATCTGCGTTCGCTCAACCATGTACGCCTGCCGTCGGGCGAGCGGGTGTTCTTCCGCCAGGCGGATCCGAATGTGATGAACGCTGTGCTGCCGCTACTGGATGTCGAGCAGGCTGCGCAGGTTCTGGGACCGGCGCGGATGCTGGCTTTCGAGAGCGCGGAGGCGGGCGGGGCGTGCCGGGTGGTGCGGCCGGACCGGCTTCCCCCGGCGCCTGAGGGCGAGCTGATATTCCGGCACGACCAGATCGAGGACCTGAACGCGCGCCAGCGCGACCTGTCGGTGGCGGCATATATGCGAGAGGTGGCGGAGGAGGAGACGCAGGACGTGCCGGTGGCGACGCTTTTGGGCTTCGTGCGGCGAGCGCGGAGGCGCTGGGGGTGGCGGACGAGCCCGGGATCAAGCGCTGGGCGTACCTGCTGATGATGACGGACGGCCGGATCGAGGATGTGGCGGAGGTGAGGGCCTACGTGAGGCGAGGCGAGGAGGCGCCGGCGCGTCAGGTGGAAAAGCTGCTGGGGCACACGGCGCGGGCGCTGCGGGAGGGTCGGATGGTGCCGCCGCTGGACAGGATCGGCGGAGGCGGGTCACGATGAGCGGGGGTTCGATCGGAGCGGTGAGGGAGACTGTCGGGGCGACGGCGGGCGGGATCGCGGGCGGGTTCGTCGGCGGCGCGGTGGGTTCGGTATTCGGTCCTGTCGGGACGGTGGCGTGCCGGTTTGCCGGATCGAGATTGGGGCAGTGGGGTGGTCGGGCGCTCGGCGGCTATCTCGCTTCCAAGATGGAAAACGCGAACGAAAAAGCAGGAAGCGAGAACAAGAGAGAAAATAGCGAAGAAGGAGCGGACGATAAGAACGATAATGAAAATTACGGCTGCGTTGGACAATCCCCGCCTAGCTCCAGAAAAATTAAAAATTATCTACAAAACAACTCGATGAAGCGGTAAAATAAAACGGATATAAAGACGCTCGCAATCTAAAAAGTGACAATGATCTAAGCTCATCATCGGATGTTGGATACGATAAGAATGGAGATATGTATTACACATCTCGACCGAAGGGGAACATGAATGGTTGGGAGTCAATGAACATAAATAAAAATGGCCCCGTACCAACGAATTAAAAAGTAGTAGTTATGGGTCTGTCGCAGATAGAATTTTATTTCACAATATTCGACTTTGAGGGCGATCCTGACACGATCACCCGCGAGTTGGGCCTCGAGCCCTCGTCCATTTCGCGTAAAGGTATAAGACGTCGGCCTCATTTACCGCCAGCGCGCCAGAACGTGTGGACAATCAAATCCGACACACTATCTGACATAAGTGATTTGCAGGAACATTGGATGCGACTAAGTGCACTGCTGAAGCCGCGCCGGCGAATGATAACTAAATTGAATGTGGGTGGCGGTAAAAAATTTACGATCTGGTTGACTTGCATTGACGGACAAACCGGCCTTCGCCTCGAAAACGATATGATCGACTTTGCTTCGAAAATAAAGGCAGAAATCGAAATAGAATTCATTGATAACGAGTAAGAAAATATTTTTATAGTGCGCTAATACACGGGTATTTCCGCTGAAAAAATTAGATTATTCAATATATTATGGCAACAATAAAATGCTGTAACCGCGTATTTATCGGGCATGCCGCAAGTTTTATTATCTACAATATGTATAACGACTCACGGGCGTGGCTCGGGTCGAGCAGGTTGGGGCGACGAAGGTGACGCATGTCGGCACGGCCTTCGCCACGCAGGTGGGCAAGGCGTGGTCGCTGGCGGTGGGGGAGAGCGCCAAGACGCAGGTGGGCAAAACACAGCAGGTGCTGGTGGGCGATGCGGCCGAGGAGCAGGTCGGCAAGACCAAGACGATCGACGTGGGCCAGGTGTTCGAGATCCAGGTTGGCGAGCGGTTCGCGATCACGGTCGGTGCGTGCCGGTTCGTGATGGACAAGTCCGGCACGGTGACGATCGAGGCGCCGAAGACCACGCTGGTGAAGGGCGGAGGCGCGGCGCTGACGGTGGGGCCGGGTCCTGTTCTGTACACGCCGGATCTGGTCAAGGGCGGGGGCGGGTCGTCGTCGGGGCAGTGTCTGCGTCGGATGTCGCAGGCTGGCGTTCCGTTCGTGCGGAGCTGAGACCGTGACGAGCGATACTCCGTCGATCGATCGTCTCGCGAAGCTGAGGGGTGTCGTCGAGGCGTTTACCGGCCAGGCCTTCGCGGTCGTGGATGGCGGACAATTCGACGACCTCCCGGATGCCTGCCGCCGCGAGCAGCTCCTGGTGCGCTCCCTGTTCCACGACCATCCCGACGCCGAGGTGGAGCGCGCCGGGCGCTGGCTGGTGTCACTGGCGCAGTCATCGGACGCTCTGGAGCGCGTGTTTGCCATGACGCGGGGGAAGACGACCGTGGTCTACTGGAGTTGCGCGTCGGGCGAGGCCATCCTTCATCGCCATCTCCGCACCTTGAACATCGTGCGCATTCCGCAATGGGCGGCGGATGGCGGCGAAGTTCCGCCGCCGGACGGTTCGGGGCAGGAGCCGGCGGCAGTGATGTTCCGGCACTGGGACCCCCGGGTTCTGGGGGGCGACGATGCCGGTCCTGATTCCTGGGCAGTTCGTGCGGATCCTGGGACCGGCGGCCGAGATCGCCTTCCTGGCCGAGGATTACGGCGGCGTGCGGCGGGTGGTGGCCGATCCGGCCTTTCCGCCGGATCTGGGTGGCGTGCTGACGATCGGCTCCGAGCAGATCGAAGCGTTGACGGCGCGACGGCTGACGGCGTCGCACCGGCGCATCGCGGCCTACTCGCGCGAGGTGGCGGCCAGCGAAGTCGGCACCGCCTCGGACACGGCGTCGCACGAGCGCGTGGTGATCAGCGACCGGGTCGGGCGCAGCCTCGGTCTGGCGGGTGAGGCGGCGCAGAGCCGGCGGGCGCTACTGATGCTGCTGAGCCAAGGCCGGATCGCCAGCCATGAGCCGACCCGGGCGTATCTGGCGCAGGACGGCGATTCACCCGACGGGCACCTGAGGCGCCTGTTCGATCTGACGATCGCGGCGATGGGCGAGGCTCGCGATGCGCGGGGGCCTCGTCGATGAGCGGGCTGTTCGAGGGGATCGGCGGTTCGGTCGGCGGGGTGATCGCGGGTGGCGCGAGCGGGGTGGTGCAGGGGCTGCCCGGCGCGGTGGCGGGGGGAGCGGCCGGCGGGGCGATCGGGGCTGCGGCGGGCGCAAGCGTTGGAGTCCTGGCCGGGGCGGGGACGGGGGGCGTGACGATCCCCGTGACGGGAGCGGGTGGTCTTGCGGGCGGCGCGGTGATCGGGAGCGCGGTGGGGGCGGGTGCCGGCTTTGCGCCGGGTTTCTCCCAAGGGTACCGTGAGGGATACGGTCCGGGTTCTGCGATCGGCGGCGGCTATGGCCGAGCGGTGGACGACACCTGGCTCGGTAAGAAGCTGAACGCCATGGTCAAAGGCTATGACGAAGCGAACAAAGCAAACGATGAAAATAAAAAAGAATGCACGAAAAATTGCGCAAGTTCGAAAGACGACCCGAGAGAAAAAAACAAAGATAGACAGGCAAAAGATCGCGAGCGTTGGGAAAAAACTCTAGATAATATTAAAGAACATACAACAAATAAAGATTTAGATGGCGCTAGAAGGGAACCAAATGGTGAGATCGTAAAGACCAAATCAGATGTAATGCCATGGGATCATATACAAGAAGTGAGAGATGCGCAAAATGGCCTAGAAGATATTGTGTATTACACAAAGTAAAGACTCGGATATCCAGGGTTGGCGCCTAGCGAAGTAGAGCCTGCAAAACAGATATTGAGCGAAGCTAGCAAACTGCTCGACAAGACCCGTCAGTTCCTTCCCTAAGGTGATGTGTATGAACAGACTCAGCGATCTCATCGAAAAAGAGCATCAAGTCGGACTCTCTAAAAAAGAATATGACGAAGTGTGTGAGATTTTTATTAATACATGCGACGAAGATATTAAGAAAAAATGCATTCTAATAATAAGAAAAGAGGCATCGCCGGCGCGGGAACAAATCGTGAGTCGTGAGTTATCTTTCAATAATCCTATATTGCAATCAGAAGTTTTGCGTTTTTTGGTACGAGATCTAGATTTAGGCAATAAATAACAAGACTATGTGATAAAATTATTAAATCTTGAAGATGATCAATATGCACTATATACGCTGCAACTTGCCGCCCTTAGCGTTTCCGGTGATGCATATCGAAGCAGTAAAAATCTGCATATACTAGAGTTAATTCTCAAATTTATTGAACATGATCGTAAATCGCTTAAGAACGCTGCACATGACGCACTTATCTCCGCGCTCACAAGCAATTATCGCGAGCTTTCTCCTAAGTTTCGGTATGAAAAACTCACAAATTCTGATATTGATTTGTACAAAGAAAAGGCTTTAAATATAATACGCGATGGGAGAAATTAATCATGAAATCGGTCAATTCGAGAATGACAGAATGATTGTGCAAATAAAATCAATCTAAGCCCCGATCCGTGGACGACGCAACGCCCGCTGGAGGGCCTGCGGGAGACGTGATCAGCCCCCACGGGGTGGCCCGAGTGGAATGTTAGTGAACCGTGGGCCTTTCCACCACGGGTAGCTTGGCCGGCGGAGCCGGTCGGGCGAGCGCAGCCGGCCAAGCGGTTAAGGCTGGCACGAACACCTCCGGGGCCGGCGGGCGGTCGCCGAGCGAGGCGTGCGGCCGAACTCCGTTGTAGTGTCTCCTCCAGCTCTCGATCAGGATCTGCGCCTCCCGCAGAGAGTAGAAGATCTCCCCGTTCAGCAACTCATCCCGCAGCCTCGCGTTGAAGCTCTCGA
>NZ_JACWCT010000091.1 GCF_016613415.1 Methylobacterium ajmalii
GCACGTCCACCTGCCGCAGCTTGGCCACGACCTCTTCCGGTTTGTGCTTCTTCGTTCCCATCGCGTCCGTCCTCCGTCGGCTCAAAGCCATACTTCAGCGCGGACCACTCCGATGGGGGCTGACCACAGCCACATCAACAGCATCATGATCACAGCGACGAGCGTATGACCTTGGAACGTCCGAGCGTTGGACGATCGAGCCGAATGCGATCAGAATCATCGCTGCAATGTTGGCGGGCGTCGAGCGAAGCCTCTCCCGAGACCGCAAGGGATAACGTCGGCTAAGCGCGCCGGGCGCTCGGCCGGACGTTGGAGACTCAATCGTCGCCGGGACGATGATCATCGAGCGTCCCCTGATCGTCCCGGCCACGATCGTGACAACGCTCTCCGGATCGTCCTGCCCGACGATCCTAATATCGGACCTCCCGCCGCCGGGGCGCATCTGGCTGATCGTCGACGTCGAGCGCCACGCCGATCATGGAGCCGGTGATTGGCGCCGACCGCTCGGGGCGACGATCATATCGGGGGGGGCCGCAAGATCGTCGGCATCATCGTCACCCGGGAGGAGCCCCCGAACCCTCGCCCCGTCGCCATAGCGCCTGCCGGGATCACCAGGGGGAACGTCGGCGGAGCGCGCCTGATGCTCGGCCGGACGTTGGTGGGGATGGTGGACGCGATCGTCGCCGGGACGATGATCGGCGCGTGGCGGGATGCCGCAACGCTCATGCTTCTGTCGCTGGAGGCATTCTTGCTGGGCCTGCGGACGCCGCGGGCTGACGATCGAGACGGTTGTCCATTGGGACTCGCCTGACCGGTCCTAAAAACCGGTCCTAACGCCCCCTAGGGGGAGTCCGAAAAACAGCAAAAAGCCAATGAAAACAGCCCCTGGCGCGCCCTACGGGACTCGAACCCGTGTTTTCGCCGTGAAAGGGCGACGTCCTAGACCGCTAGACGAAGGGCGCCGTGCGGGGCGAGGGGAGCTATAGTGGGGTTCGGTCGGCAGGGCAACCGGATTGATGGGCTTGACGGGGGCCGAGGGCTCGGTCTTGTCGGCCGCGGATATGGGCCTTGAACGCGGGCGGGACGCAGGATGACGACGAGGCAGGCGCCGCGTGGGGGCGGTTGGAAGGGTGGGCCGGGCAAGGGTGGCTCGGGCAGGGGCGGGGTCAGCAAGGGGAGTTTCGGCAAGGGCGGCTTCAACCGGGGGCCGGCCCGGGGTGGGGCGGGCGGGCGGCCCGGCGGCGACGATCCGGACGGGCCGGCCCTGCTGTATGGCTGGCATCCGGTCTCTGAGGCACTGCGCAACCCCAGGCGCGTGCTGATCAAGCTGCTCGCCACCGAGAACGCGATGGTGCGCCTGACCGAGGAGGTGGGCGAGCTGCGCATCGTGCCCGAGATCGTCAAGCCCGGCACCATCACCGGGCTGCTCGGGCCGGACGCGGTGCACCAGGGCCTCTACCTCGAGGCCGAGCCGCTGGAGGGCCCGGCCTTCGACACGCTGCCCGCCGACGCGGTGCTGCTCGCCCTCGACCAGATCACCGATCCGCACAATGTCGGCGCCATCGTGCGCACGGCGGCGGCGTTCGGCGTCACCGCCATCGTGACGACCGCCCGGCACTCGCCCACCGTCACCGGCGTCCTCGCCAAGTCCGCCTCGGGCGGGCTCGAGCATGTCCCGTTCGTGGTGGTGCGCAACCTCGCCGAGGCGCTGATCGAGCTCGGCGAGCGCGGCTTCACACGGGTCGGGCTCGATTCCGAGGCGCCCGAGACACTGGACGCGGTCGGGCCGAAGACGCCGCTCGTCGTGGTGCTCGGGGCCGAGGGCAAGGGGCTGCGCCAGCGCACCCGCGAATGCTGCGACGTGATGGCCCGGATTCCGTTCCGGGGCGCGATCCAGAGCCTCAACGTCTCGAACGCCGCCGCGATCACCCTCTACGCCCTGATGCCCCGCGCCTGACGGCGCAGGGATCTCGCGCCTGACGGCGCAGGGATCTCGCGCCTGACGGCGCGGGGGTCGCGCGCCTGACAACCGCGAGGGCCGGCGTCAGCGCCAGAACGGGCGCACGTCGACCAGGGCCTCGTGGGCCTTGGCGGCCTCGGCGAGCAGATGCCGGGTGCGCGCCTCGGTGTCGGCGGTGGTGAGCCCGGCGGCGAAGACCGCGCCCGCCGGCGCACCCCGGGCGAGGTCCTGGGCGAGGGTGTGGGCGGTGGCGATGTCGTTGAGGTCGCCGAGATGGTCCTGGAGGTCGGCCAGGGCCTCGACGAAGGCCGCGTGGCGCTTGGCCGCCTTCCTGGCAGAACCCTTGCCAGTTCCCTTGCCAGTTCCCCCGCCCGCTCCCTTGCCGGCATAGAGCGCGGCGAAGAACTCGGCGCCGTAGCGCAGCTTCTTGGCGGCGATCCGCACCCGGTGGCGCTCCTCCGGATCCAGGTCGGCGAGGTGGCGGCCGCGCTTCTTCACCTGGCGGCGGCGGCGCTCCAGCTCCTCGGTGGCGAAGGCCCGGGCCGGGCCGTCGCGGAGCGCGGCGTTCGGGTTGTCGGGGCCGAGCCAGGGCCCGGTCTCGATCCAGGCGACGAGGTCGAGGAGGAAGTCGCGCCACTCGCGGCTCTCCAGCACGCCGCGCACGACGGCGTGTGCCGCCTCGCGCTCGGTCTCGAGGTGGCGCTCCAGGATCAGGAGGCCGCCCTCGTCCGGGCGCCGCTCGCGCTCGCGTGGCAGGGTCTTGCCGAGATAGACGTCGAGGTTGCGGGCGTGGCCGAAGGGCTCGCTCAGGCGCTTCAGCTCGGCCTTGATCCCCGGCATGCGCCGGTCCTCGATCACGGCGCCGAACAGCGAGAAGGCCGAGCGCAGGCGACGCAGGGACACCCGCAGCTGGTGCAGGGCCTCGACGTCGCGGCCGCCGAGCAGCACGGTCTCGTTGAGACGCATCTGGCGCAGGCAGGCGTAGGCCACGGCCCGGAACGCCGCGGAGGCGCTCATGCCGGGCTCGAGCGCCACCGGCTCGGCCTTCGCGGCGCGGCCGAGGCGGTCGCGGATCAGCGCGTCGCCGCGCTCGAACTTGCTCAGCACGCCGAGGCGCAGCGGCACGTCGGCGGCGAGCGCCCGGGCGAGGTCGAACAGGGCGGCGGGCGCGCCGCCGGTCAGCTCGAGCTCGATCTCGCTGACCGGCGAGACCCGGTCGTCGGGGGTGACGAGCCGGCCCTGGTCGAGGGCGACCTCGATGCGGCTGCCGGCCGGCCCGGTATCGGCGAGGCGGCGCAGGAAGCGGGTGACGCTGGACGTGTAGAGGGGGGCGAGATCCTCCGCGCCGCCGAGGAGGTCGGCGAGCGGGGTGCCGGCGAAGGCGGCGGGGTCGGGGTGCGGGCCGGCGACGGTGGTCTCCCATTCCGGCCGGTCGAACAGGCCGGCGGCGGCGGAGCCCCGCGCCTTCACGGTCTGGAGGTGGCGGTCGCCGTCCCGGCGCACCCGCAGGGTGTAGCCGGCCTCGCGCAGGCGGCTATCCGGCGTGTCGTAATAGACCGAGGTCAGCTCGGTCTCGGTCCAGTCTCCGGCGAGCAGCGGGTGCTCCCGCAGCCGGGCGAGGTCGGAGGCCTCGACATCCAGCTTCAGCTCGGTCTCGCGCGGTTCGCTCATCACGGCGGTCCTGATCTCCCGTTCGACCCGTTCGATGTCAGGGGTCGAACGGAAATCATGGCCGAGGCGAAAGGTTTCGCCTAGGCCTTGCCGTAGACGGAGCGCGCGAACGGCGCGTCAGCGGGCTCGCAGATGCGCGACGAGCCGCGCCGCCCCGGCCTCCGGGGCGCCGTCGTTCACCACCACGAGGTCGGCGACGACCGAGGCCGAGCGGGCGAGCCGGGCGCCGAGGTCGCCGTCCTCGCGCCGGCCGCGGGCGGCGAGGCGGGCGGCCAGCACGTCGGGCGGCGCCGTCACCTCGACCACGCTGACGCCGGGCAGGCGCCGGCGCGCCTCGCCCACCACCCGGCGCGAGACGTTGCAGGTCACCACGTGCCCGTCGCGGGCGAGGATCGCGGTCTCCCCCGGCAGCGCGTAGCCGAGGTTGTGGGCACGCCAGGACAGGGCGAAGCGGCCCGCCGCCTCGCCCTCGCGGAACGCGTCCTCGTCGATCGTGTCGTTGTCCTCGTGCTCCGAGGGCGGACGGGTGACGAGGCGGCGCGGGAAGACGAAGCGGGGCTCGTCGGCCAGAACCGCGCGGGCGAGCCGCAGGAGGGTGTCCTTGCCGGCCCCGCTCGGGCCGACGACGAGAACGAAGCCGCCGCCCGCCATCACGCGACCCGCACGCCCTGGCGCCAGACCTGGCGCGCCACCGGCACGCCCGCGGCGGGGCGCACCCGCACGAGGTCGGCCCGCAGGCCCCGGGCGATGGCGCCGCGGTCGGTCAGGCCGGTGGCCCGGGCCGGGTTGGCGGTGACCGTGGCGATCGCCTCCGGCAGGGCGATGACGCCGACCCGCTCGGGCAGGCCGAAGGCCGCCATCAGCAGGCTCGCCGGCACGTAGTCTGAGGAGAGCACGTCGAGCAGGCCTTCCCGGGCGAGGTCTTCCGCCGCGACGTTGCCGGAATGCGAGCCGCCGCGGATCAGGTTCGGCGCGCCCATCATCACGGTGATGCCGGCCTCATGCGCCGCCCGCGCCGCGTCCACGGTGGTGGGGAACTCGGCGAGCCGCACGCCCTCGTCCCGCGCCATGGCGACGTCGGCCAGCGTGGTGTCGTCGTGGCTGGCGAGCGCGATGCCCCGCTCCCGGGCGAGATCGACGAGGGCCGGGCGGTTGATCGCGTTGAAGGCCCGTCCGTCGCGGATCTTCAGGGCGGTGTTGGCCTGGATCTCGGAGAGCGAGCGGCCGCCGCGGGTGGCGTAGGTGTAGTACTTGTCGATGTCGCGGAACTGGCGCTGGCCGGGGGTGTGATCCATCAGCGAGATCAGCCCGACGGGGTAGCGCGCCGTGAAGTCCCGCACCGTCTCCATCAGGTCGGCGGACGGGATCTCGCAGCGCAGGTGCGTCCGGTGGTCGGCGCGGAAGAGGTCGGCGCCCTTCGCGGTCTCGATCGCGCCGGCGAGCTGCATCAGCTCGGGGCCGAGCCCGCTGCCGTCCGGGTCGCTGCCGGCGCGCAGCGAATCGAACACCGTGGTGATGCCGGAGGCCGCGATCTGCGCATCGTAGGCGAGCACGGCGCCGAGCGGGTGCCAGCGCACCTTGGGGCGGGGCGCGTAGTGGCTCTCGAGGTGGTCGGTGTGCAGCTCGACGAGGCCCGGGATGAGATGGTCGCCCTGGAGGTCGAGGCCGCGCTCGGGCGCGCGGCCCTCACCGATCTCGGCGATGCGGCCGTCGACCACGGCGAGCCAGCCGTGCTGCACCCGGTCGGGCAGCACCAGGGTGGCGTTCTCGAGGATCCGGTCTTGCATGGAGGTCCCCTTGATCTAAGCAGATCTCGCAAAAGTGGTCACCGGTTTTGCGACAAAAATCTGCGGCACAACAATGACTTGAGCGGACGAAGCGTTGGCCTGCCAGCGCAAGTCTGCTTAGGCGGCGCGCTTCTGGGCGAAGGCGGTGACGTCGACCACCCGGGTCGCCACCGCCTCGCGGACGTCGGTGTCGTGGAAGATGCCGAGCAGGGCCGCGCCGGCCGCCTGTCGGGCGCGGATCAGCTCCACCACCACGGCGCGGTTCTGCGCGTCGAGGGAGGCGGTGGGCTCGTCGAGGAGAAGGATCGGCCGCTCGGCGATCAGCCCGCGGGCGATGTTGACCCGCTGCTGCTCGCCGCCGGAAAAGGTCGCCGGCGGCAGGTCCCACAGGCGCTCGGGCAGGTTGAGGCGGGACAGGAGCTCCTCGGCGCGGGCGAGGGCGACCTCCGCCGCCATGCCGCCCTCGCGCCCGGCCGCGGCCACCACCTCGCGGGTGCCGACCCGCGGGATCACCCGGAGGAACTGCGACACGTAGGAGATGGTGCGGCGGCGCAAGGACAGGATCTCGCGGGGCGACGCGGAGGCGACGTCGGTGACGGTGTCGCCGTCGCGCACCAGGATCTGCCCACGGTCGCAGCGGTAGTTGCCGTAGGCCATCTTGAGGAGCGACGACTTGCCCGCCCCCGAGGGCCCGCCGAGCACCACGCACTCGCCCGGATGGACGGCGAGGTCGGCGCCACCCATCACCGGCAGCTGCACGCCGCCGCGCAGGTGGAGCGTGAACGTCTTGGCGACATCGCGGAATTCGAGAGCCGGATTCATGCGGCGAGCACCGAGGAGACGAGGAGCTGGGTGTAGGGCTCGGCCGGATCGTCGAGCACCTGGTCGGTGAGCCCGGTCTCGATCACCCGGCCGGCCCGCATCACCATCACCCGGTGCGACAGCAGCCGGGCGACCGCGAGGTCGTGGGTGACGATGACGACCGCGAGGCCGAGTTCCGCGACGAGCCCGCGGATCAGGTCGAGGAGGCGGGCCTGGACCGAGACGTCGAGGCCGGAGGTCGGCTCGTCCATCAGCACCAGGCGCGGCCCGGTGACGAGGTTGCGGGCGATCTGGAGCCGCTGGCGCATGCCGCCGGAGAACCGCGTCGGCGGATCGTCGACCCGGTCGGCGGCGATCTCGACCTTGTTGAGCCAGTCGAGCGCCGTGCCGCGGATGTGGCCGTAATGGCGGGCGCCGGCCCCCATCAGCCGCTCGCCGACATTGCCGCCGGCCGAGACCGCCATGCGCAGGCCCTTGGCCGCGTCCTGACGCACGAAGCCCCAGTCGGTGCGCATGAGCGCCCGGCGCTCGGCCTCGCTCAGGGCCGCGAGATTGCGCATCACCCCGTCGCGCATCCGGTAGGCGACGTGGCCGGAATCGGGCTGAAGCTCGGTGGCGATCAGCGACAGCAGCGTCGACTTGCCGGAGCCGGATTCGCCGACGATCGCCAGCACCTCGCCGGGATCGAGATCGAACGACACGTCGGCGCAACCGAGGCGGGCACCGTAATGCTTGGTCAGGCCGCGGGCCTGGAGCAGGGGGGCGCTCATGCCGTCGTCTCCTCGTGGCTGTTCGCCGACAGCGAAAGGCGCGGGACATCCCCTCTCCCCGCGGGCGGGGAGAGGACTCCGGCGACCTTGTCGTCGACGGAGTGAGCGGAGGCGAAGCCGGAGCGAGGGTGAGGGGGTGGTGCCGGCGGAGCTTCTTCCGGAGACACCCCCTCACCCTCGCGGCGAACCTGCGGTTCGCGGCTCCCTTCGCCCCCGACGAGGGGGGCGAAGGCCTCTCCCCGCCCGCGGGGAGAAGGGAGGCCCGCGGCTTCCCCGTTCGAGGACGGAGCTGCATCGCCCGCAAAGGGCGGATCGAGCCGGAAGCTGTAACCGTAGCGCTCAAAGCCGAGGCTCTCGTAGAAGCGATGCGCCGGCTTGGCGTCGACGTTGGAGGACAGGGCGAGCTTGTAGCAGCCCTTTTCGGCGGCGAGGCGGCCGGCCTCCTGCATCATCCGCCGGCCCAGCCCGTTGCCGCGCTCGCTCGATGAGACCACCACGCTCTCGACCAGCGCGGAGGGCATGCCCCAATGGGCGATGTTGTCGAGGATGACGAGGCAGAAGGTGCCGACGATCCGGCCCCCGACCCCGGCGACGTAGAGCCCGTAATCGGGATAGGCGTCGAGGCGCGCGAGCAGCGCATCGGCCTGGTCCAGGGTCGCGACCCGGCCGGCGTTCAGTTCGGCGTAGAGGCCGAGCACCGCCGGCAGGTCGGGTCTTTGCGCCCGGCGGACGATTGGGTCAGGCATGCGCCGCCTCCATCCCGACATGGCCGTCGGCCCGGCGCTCCTCGCAATGGTCGGTGTCGGAGCAGACGAACATCCGCCCGCCGGCATCGTCGAGCAGCACCTCGTCGAGATAGACCCCGTCCGCCCCGCAGAGCGCGCACGGCCGGTCGAAGGTCTGGACCCGGAACGGATGGTCCTCGAAATCGAGGCTCCGCACCCGCGTATGCGGCGGCACGGCGTAGATCCGCTTCTCGCGGCCGGCGCCGAAGAGCTGGAGCGCCGGGCAATCGTCCATCTTCGGGTTGTCGAATTTCGGCGTCGGCGACGGGTCCATGACGTAGCGGCCCGCGACCTCGACCGGATAGGCGTAGGTGGTGGCGATGTGGCCGTGGCGGGCGATGTCCTCGTAGAGCTTGACGTGCATCAGCCCGTACTCGGCCAAGGCGTGGAGCTGGCGCGTCTCGGTCTCCCGCGGCTCGAGGAAGCGCAGGGGCTCGGGGATCGGCACCTGGTAGACCAGCACTTGGGCCTCGTGGAGCGGCGCCTCCGGGATGCGATGGCGGGTCTGGATCACGGTCGCCTCGCGGGTGCGGGTGGTCACGGCCACATCGGCCGTGCGCGCGAAGAAGGCCCGGATCGAGACCGCGTTCGTCGTGTCGTCCGAGCCCTGGTCGATGACCTTGAGGACGTCGCTCCGGCCCAGGATGGCGGCGGTGACCTGCACGCCGCCGGTGCCCCAGCCGTAGGGCATCGGCATCTCGCGGGAGGCGAAGGGCACCTGGTAGCCGGGAATCGCGATCGCCTTGAGGATCGCCCGGCGGATCATCCGCTTGGTGCCCTCGTCGAGATAGGCGAAGTTGTAGCCGGTCTCGGCGTTCATTCCGCGGCCTCCTGCATCTCGGCCTCGGTCCCGGCCTTGGGCGCCGCATGCCGGGCGGCGTGCTCGGCGCGAAGCCGCCGCACCAGCTCCAGCTCGGCCTGGAAATCGACGTAGTGGGGCAGCTTCAGGTGCTCGACGAAGCCGGTGGCCTGGAGCGCGTCGCAATGGGCCAGCACGAATTCCTGGTCCTGCGCCGGAGCGCCGACCGGCTCGCCCAACTCCTCGGCCCGGAGCGCCCGGTCGACGAGGGCCATCGCCATCGCCTTGCGCTCGCTCTGGCCGAAGGCGAGGCCGTAGCCGCGGGTGAATTGCGGCGGCACCTCGGCGCTGCCATGGAACTGGTTGACCATCTGGCACTCGGTGAGGTCGATCTCGCCCAGCGGCACGGAGAAGCCCAGTTCCTCCGGCACGAATTCGACCGCGACCGTGCCGACCCGGATCTCCCCGACGAAGGGGTGGGTGCGGCCGTAGCCGCGCTGCGTCGAGTAGCCGAGCGCGAGCACGAAGCCCTCGTCGCCCCGCGCGAGCGCCTGGAGCCGCAGCGCCCGGTCGGCCGGGAAGTCGAGCGGTTCGCGGGTGAGGTCGCCTGGAGGAGTGCCGTCGTCGGGGGCGGAGGGCTCGATCAGCCCGTCCCGGCCCAGAAGGTCGGTGACCCGCGGAGCATGGGCGGCATCCGCAAGGGGCTCGGCTTCCGCGGCCACCGGTGCCTCGCCCTCGGCGGCCAGCGCGAAGTCGATGAGGCGGTGGGTGTAGTCGAAGGTCGGCCCGAGCACCTGGCCGCCGGGCAGGTCCTTGTAGGTGGCGGAGATGCGGCGGCGGAGGCTCATGGCGCCGGTCTCGACCGGCTCGGAGGCGCCGAAGCGGGGCAGGGTTGTGCGGTAGGCCCGCACCAAAAAAACCGCCTCGATCAGGTCGCCGCGGGCCTGCTTGAGGGCGAGCGCGGCGAGGTCGGGATCGTGCAGCGAGCCCTCGGTCATCACCCGGTCGACCAGCAAGGCCATCTGCTCGCGGATCTGCGCCACCGAGAGTTCGGGGACGCTCGTGTCGCCCCGGCGGGTCTCGGCGAGCAGCCGGTGCGCGTTGGCGATGGCGGCCTCGCCGCCCTTCACGGCCACGTACATGGGTCAGCCCTCCTGGACGCGGGTGGAGCGCGGCAGCGCGGCGACCCGGCCGGGCGCCGCCAGGATCAGATCGATCCCTTGCGGGAAGCCGGCATGGTTGCGGGCGAGCCGCGCCGGCATGTCCGCCGGCAGGGGCGAGGCCGCGAGGCGGGCGCTGTCGCGGATGCCCGGTCCGTCGAGGTGCCAGCCCTCGCGATCCGAAAGGTCGGAGACGGCCAGCACCAGGGTGGCGGAGCGGTCGGGATAGGCCGGCGTGCCCTGCGCGAAGGCGTCGAATGTCGGGCAGGCGGCGGCATCGGAGACCAGCGCAAAGGCGGCCTCGGCCGGATCGTCGGTGATGCGCGCGCCGGTATGGAAGCGCAGGAACTCCGCGACGGCCGGGCTCTCCGCCAGGCCGGCATCGAGCCAGAGCGGCGCGTCGGCATCGGCGAGGGCCAGCGCGACGGCGGCGAGTTCGGGCGTCAGCGGCGCCGGGGGCGCGAGGCCAGTCGCGAGGGCCTGGATCGTGCCGGGACGCGCGAGCGCATCCATGACGGCGCGGAAGACGCGCTGGGCGTTGTGGACGGGGTCGGCAAAGCCACGGGCGAGCATCAATCCTCTCCTCTCGCCATGGTGAAGAAGTTCACCCGCGTCGCCGCGATCCGCCGCGCCTGCGCGGTGCGTTCCTCCGCCCGGCGGGACGCGACGGGCGCGAGCGCCGCCTCCACCGCCGCGCGCCGCTCAGGGACCTGCCACAGGGCGTCGAGGGTCGCGGCGAGCCGCGCCTTCGCCCGGTCGCGGCCGAGATGGTAGGCGAACCCGGTCGCGCCGCCGGGCAGGCGCACCGCCGCCCGGGTCACCGTCGCCTCGCCGAGGTTGAACGGCCGCCCGTCACCGCCGATGCGGCCGCGGGTCATCACCAGGCCGGTCTCGGGCGGGCGCAGATCTTCGGCCCCTTCGGCCGCGCCGAGCTGCGCCAGCGCCCGGTGCAGCTCCTCGGGGCGGGCCTGCCCGCAGAGCGCCATCACGGCGCGGCGGGCGACGGGATCGGACGCTTCGGGCTGGCGGTCGGCCGGGTTAGGATGGGGCATCGCGGGGTCCGCTGGCATCTCGATTGTCTAATGGTATAGACAACCGACGATCCGGGAGCAAATGAAGTTTGGATGACGGTATGGACGCGGGCGGCGACGGCGCGGTGACGGTGCTGGCACGGGGGGAGGGGCTGGCGGCCTGGCGCCAGATCGCCGACGGCGTGGCGGCCGATATCGAGGCCGGGCGCCTCGCGGCGGGCAGCCAGTTGCCGACGGAAGCCGCGTTGGCGGCCCGGTTCGGGGTCAACCGGCATACCGTGCGCCGGGCGCTCGCCGCGCTCGCGGAGCGCGGGCTGGTGCGGGCGACGCAGGGGCGCGGCACCTTCGTGGAGACGCCGCGGCTTGCCTACCCGATCGGCCGGCGCACCCGCTTCTCGGAGATCGTCAGCCAGGCCGGCCGCGAGGCCTGGGGCGATCTATTGGCCGCCGAGACCGTCCCGGCCGACCCGGCGACCGCCGAGGCCTTGGGCCTCGCGCCTCGGGATCCGATGCTCGAACTGCTGACGATCCATCGGGCCGACGGCACGCCGCTCTCGACCGCCCGCACCTGCCTGCCGCTGCCGCGCTTCGAGGGATTCGCGGCGGCCTACGCGGCACTCGGCTCGCTCACCCGGGCCTACGCGGCATTCGGCATCGCGGACTACACCCGCCTGTCGACCCGCATCACCGCCCGCCCGGCCACCGCCGACGAGGCCGCCCGCCTCGACCTCGCGCCCGGGCGGGTGCTGATCGTGCTGTCGAGCGTCAACGTCGACGCGGCGGGCGTGCCGATCCAGGCGACCCGCAGCCTGTTCGCGGCGGACCGGGTGGAACTGGTGGTGGAGGGGTAGGGGGAGGACGTCGAAGTGCCCGCTTCTCCGTTTCCCCGCTTCCCGATGACTTGGCACGAAAAGAAAAAGCCGGGTGCTGTCCCGGCTTCCTGCAAGCATCAGGGCTGTGCGGCGACAGGAAAAGGCGCGGGCTGTCCTCGACCGGATCGAAGCAGGCGGGATGCGACTTTTCCAGTCGAGATACGCCTCTACGACCGCACTTCCCGCTTCGCCACGAAATTGATCTCGTCCACCAGCACGTCCTTGACCACGTCGCCGCCGAGACGCTCGTTGACCTTCGCCCGCACCTCGGAGAGGCGCTTGGTGATGTCGTACTTCGCCAGCTTGCGGAAATCGAGCGCCGGGTCGCCGTAGATCTGGCGGAAGGCCTCGTCGACCACGAAGGCGTTGGGCGGCACCGGCAGGGTGTGCATCAGCTTGGCGTCGGCGGTGAAGACCAGCACCGCGATGACGTAGCCCTGGACGCGGCCGTCGGCGATCATCGGGATGTTGATCGGGGCGAGCTTCTGGTACTGCAGGCCTTCGAGATAGGGCTCGGTCTTCTTCGAGAAGATGCCGTCGCCGAAGGTCACCGCGCCGTAGCACGACGCGATGGTGACGGCGCAGATCCACAGGCCGGTGATCAGGATCTTCATGACCGCAGGCTCGTGCGCGCGCTGTAGGTGCCGTCGGAGTCGCGGGCGAGCGCGGCCTGGGTCAGGGTGTCGTCGATCTCCTCCAGCGCCCGCAGGTGCAGGGCGACGACCTGCTGGTTGCGGGCGAGCTTGTCGCGCAGCCGCGCCAGGTGGATCGCCTCGGTGGTGTCGAGGGCGGCGGGATCGAGGTCGCGGGTGAGGCGGGTGAGTTCCAGGAGGCCCTGGCTCTTGCGGCGGTTGAGACCGTCGAGGTCCAAGGGCGCGCGGGTCTCCAGCGCCTCGGTCTCCTCCTCGACGACGGCCTCGAGCCGCTTGATGCAAGCGAGCAGCATGGCGGTCAGACCTTGGCCGCCGGGTTGGCGGCATCCGTCGGGGCGGCCGCGGGGGTGCCCGGGTGGGCGGCGTTCAGCATCTTGGCGATGCCGATGCCGCCGGCCTTGGCGATCTGGGTGCCGATCTGCTCGGCCAGCATCGACTTCCAGATCCCGCCGGCATTGCCCTTGCCGTATACGGTCTCGGACTTCTCCGGCATCATCGCCTCGACGAATTGCTGCAGCACCAGCCCCTCGAACTTCTTGTAGGGGTCGCTGCCGGCGCCCGACATCGCGGTCTGGTTCTGCAGGCCGGTGAGGGCGCCGCGGGCGTCGAGCGGCATGTGGGTCGAGAGCCCGACGTCGCGGGCCGCGTCCGCGAAGGCGGTCGCGCCGGCGCTGCCGGGCTGCGACAGCTTGGCGGCGGCCTCCTGGAAGCGCGCCGGATCGGCGGCCCGGGCGACGTCGAGCACGATGTCGGAGGGCGGGGAGATGCTCATCGGCAGTCGGGTCCGGACTCGTTCGGTGAACGGAGTGTTACCGCGCCTGGCTTACGGGAGGCTTGCGTCGGGCGCCGCGCCGGTCCGGGCGGCCAGGCCGTCGAGGCGCTCCAGGTCGGCGCGCTTGTCGAGCGCGCGGCGGTGGTCGTCGGCCCGGCGCTCGGCCAGCGCCTCGGCGCGCTTCTGGGCGAGCCCGCGCTCGCGCACCGCCTCGGCCTGGGCGGCGGCAGCGGCCTCGACGGCACTGGCCTCGCTGGCGAGCCCGCGAAGGCGCCGGGCGGTCGCTTCCAGCAGCATCGGGCCGTGGGCGCTCTCGGACAGGGCGGCGAGCAGCCGCGCCCGGTCGGCCTCGAGCGCGGCGGCGCGCTCGCGGGTCGCCGCGAGCTCGATCTCCGCTACCCGGCGCATCTGCTCCTGCACCGCGACGAGGCGCTTGGCGCGCTTGAGCCGGTCGCCGGCGCCGGCCGCCATCAGCCGCGCACCAGCCAGGCCGCATAGCCGAGGAGGAACTGGGTCATGAACTCGCCCGCCAGGAAGTAGAGCATCAGGAGCCCGCCGAACATCACGAACGGCGTGGCGATGAAGTAGACCGGGATCGTCGGCGTCAGCTTGTTGACGAAGCCGGCCGCGAGGTTGACCAGGATCGAGTAGATGACGAAGGGGGCGGTGATCCGCAGCCCGAGCATGAAGGCGCCGGCGACCTGGTCGACGATCCGGGTCAGCATGATCTGGCTGCCGACGCCCTCGCCGGGCGGGATGCGGGCGTAGGATTCGACGAGGCCGCGAAACAGCTCCCAGTGCAGGTCGGCGGCGAACAGGAGCGCGGTCGCGGTCAGCAGGATCAGCGCCTCGACCGCCGGCACCGGGTCGATGCCCTCGATCGGCGTGCCCGGCATGCTGCCGAACCCCACCATGGTCGAGGTCGCGTTCATCACCGTCTCCAGCACCAGGATGAAGACCCGGCCGAGGAAGCCGATCATCAGCCCGGTCAGGGTCTCGGTGGCGATCCAGGCGAGGGTCTGGGCCGGGGCCTGCCCGGCCAGCCGCGGCTCGAATTGCGGCACGATCAGGGGGGCGATGGCGAGCGAGACGGCCCCGGCGATGAGGAGGCGCACCTGCTGGGGCACCCGGGGGCTGGAGAATCCCGGCACCACCAGGAGGCAGCCGCCGACCCGGCAGAAGATCAGGAAGACGGCGAGGAAGCTGTCCGGCCCGATTCCCGTCACGAGACCGTGCCCAGCGACTTGATCTCGACGCCCCGCGCGATCTCGAGGTGCGAGAGCACCGGGAGGGTCGGGAAGATCCGCTCGATGATCATCCGCACGTAGGGCCGGGCGTCGGGGGCGGTGACGAGGGCGAAGCCGTGCGCCTCGCGCATCCGGGCACGGATCGCCTCGGAGGCCTCGGTGCCGAACTGCTCGACGAGGCGCGGGTCGATGTCGAACTCCACCACCTCGCCCTTGGCGTCGCGCTTCAGGCTCTGGTGGAACGACAGGTCCCAGCTGGCGCCCAGGCGCAGCACGCTGAGCACGCCGTTCTCGGCGAGGTCGCCGCAGATCTGCTGGGCCATGCGCATCCGGACGTGCTCGGCGATCTGCTCGGCCCGGCGCGCATGCGGGGTGATCTCCGCGATGGCCTCCAGGATCAGGTGCAGGTTGCGGATCGAGACCCGCTCGGCGAGCAGCAGCTTGAGCACCGCCTGGAGGCCCGAATAGGAGATCTGCGACGGGCAGATCTCGTCGAGCAGGCGCTTGTACTCGGGGTCGAGCCGGTCGAGCAGCGCGCGCATGTCCTTGTAGGACAGGAATTGCGGCAGGTTGTTGCGGATCACCTCGGAGAGGTGGGTGAGCAGCACCGAGGCGCCGTCGATCGGCTCGAAGCCGCCGCGGCGGACCTCGCCGGCATAGGAATCCATCACCCAGAGCGCCTTCATGCCGAAGGCGGGCTCGCGCACCTCGTCGCTCGGTACGTCGGGGCGGGGGCCGTCGCCGACCACCACCAGCATCTCGCCCGGGCGCAGCTCCTGGCTCGCCGCCACGGTGCCGTGGATCAGGATCTGGTAGCTCTTGGGCGGCAGCGCCAGGTTGTCCGAGACCTTGATGTCCGGCACGACGAAGCCGTACTGGCGGGCGAACTTGCGCCGCATCTTGGCGACCCGGTGGCCGAGCTCGGCCTGCGAGGCCTGGATCTGCGAGCCGGCCTGGCGGCCGAGGCTGAGCTCGATCTCCGGGGTCTTGAGCGAATCCTTGACCGAATCCTTCTCCTTCGCCTCGGCCTGTCTCACCGCCTCCTCGGCCTTGGCCTTGGCCTCCGTCGCGGCGGCCTGCGCCTGCAGGCGGCGCGGGATGGTGCGGGCGATGAAGAACAGGAGCCCGCTCAACGCCATGAAGGGCAGGAAGGGCAGGCCCGGCACGAGCGCGAACACGCCCATCATGGCGGCCGCCACGAGCAGCGCGCGGGGATAGGCGCCGAGCTGGCCGATCACCGCCTGCTCGGCGGTGCCCCGCGTGCCGCCCTTCGAGACGAGCAGGCCGGCGGCGAGCGAGACGATGAGGGCCGGGATCTGCGAGACGAGGCCGTCGCCGACCGAGAGCTTGGTGAAGATGTCGGCGGCGGTGCCGAGCGGCAGGCCGTGCCGCGTCGTGCCGATGATGATGCCGCCGAAGACGTTGACCGCGATGATGATGAGCGAGGCCACCGCCTCGCCGCGCACGAACTTCGAGGCGCCGTCCATCGAGCCGAAGAAGGCGCTCTCCTCCTCCAGCTCCCGGCGGCGGCGCTGCGCCTCCTTGTCGTCGATGAGCCCGGCATTGAGATCGGCGTCGATCGCCATCTGCTTGCCGGGGATCGCGTCGAGGGTGAAGCGGGCGCCCACTTCCGCGATGCGGGTCGCGCCCTTGGTGATGACGAGGAAGTTGACGGTGATCAGGATCAGGAAGACCACGATCCCGATCACGAAGTCGCCGCTCATCACGAACTGCGAGAAGCCCTGGATGACGTGGCCGGCGGCGTCCACGCCCTTCTGGCCGTTGGCCAGGATCAGCCGCGTCGTCGCGATGCCGAGCGCCAGGCGCAACAGCGTCGCGATCAGCAGCACGGTCGGGAAGGCGGAGAATTCGAGCGGCTTCTGGATCCAGAGCGCCACCATCAGGATCAGCACCGACAGGGCGATCGAGAAGGCGAGCCCGACATCGATGAGCAGCGCTGGCACCGGCAGGAACAGCACCGCCAGGATCGCCACGATGCCGGCCGCGAAGCCGAAATCCCGCCGCGACTTGCGTTCCACCGCCAGTGCTGCGCCCGCTGCCATGTCCCGACCACCCTTCGCCAAGGCTCACGCGGCACGGAGTGCCGTACGGCATCCTTTGCCGCCGCAAGCTTGCGCGAGGGTTGGGAGGGCGATCGAGCACGAAAGCGTTTCCCGGCGAGGTAGATGCCGGTTCGTCGGAAAATGCTCTAGAAGCCGGTCGCGATGCGCCCGTAGGCGGCTTCCGCGAAAGCGTAGATCTGGCCGCCGATGAAGGTGCCGGTGACGAGGAGGACGAGCAGGATCACCACGATCTTCGGCACGAAGGTCAGGGTGACCTCCTGGATCTGGGTCAGCGCCTGCAGCAGCCCCACCGCGATGCCGACCAGCATCGCGGCGCCGACCGCGGGACCCGCGGCGACGATGACGGTCCAGATCGCGGCCCGGACGAGCTCGAGGGCGTCGACCTCGTTCATAGGATGTCGATCATGGGTGACCGCTCGCGGAGGCCTGTCGCGGCATCCTACTGGATCGTGATGCCGGAGGTCAGCAGCACGTCGGCGCCGCTGGTGAGCCGCGCCTGGACCCCGTCGGCGGTCACCTTCACCGACTGGACGGTGCCGGTCACGGTGCCGTCGGCCGAGGTGAGGGTGCGGCCGATCACCGAATCGGCCTGGTCGAGGAAGCTCGAGGCGAGCAGCGAATCGAGCTTCTGGTTGGTCTTCGTCGCCTGCTCGACCTGCGAGAAGGTCGCCAGCTCGCCGACATACTGCGTCGAGTCCATCGGCTTGGTCGGATCCTGGTTCTTGAGCTGCGCCACGAGCAGCGTCAGGAAGGTGTCCGAGTTCATCGAGGAGGCGACCGAGCTGGTCGCCTTGGCGGCGGCGGCGGCGGTCGAGGTCACGCCCCCGGTGGCGCTGGTGGTGCTGGCGACGGTCATGTCAGGCTTCCGGATCGAGGGCGGGCAGGGCCGCGGCCGCTGCGAGGCGGCCGGCGACCGGCGGGCGGCGCAGCGGCCGCTCGCGCGGGCGCTCGACCCC
>NZ_JACWCT010000092.1 GCF_016613415.1 Methylobacterium ajmalii
GCCCTGCGGGCACTGGCCCGGGCCGGCCGGTGGCGCGACCCGCGGGCCTTCCATGCGGCCCTCGGCGAGGTTGCCCGCCGCGATCCGGCGCGCGCGGCCCTCTGGCGGGCCGATCCCGGCACCGGTCCGCGTCTCGCCGCCCTCGATGCGGCCCTGTTCGGCGACGGCCGTGACACGGTGCCGGATCTCGCCGGCCTCGCCCGCGCCCTCGCGCGCCTGCACCCGCCCGACGCCGTGCCGGACGCCCTCGCGCCCCTCGACGGCCCGGTGCGTCACGCCGGCTGAGGCACGCTACCGGCCTCGGCCGCGACGAGGCGCGCCCGGGTGGCGTGGAAGGCGGTGCCGGCCGCTGCGAAAAAGCCGGCCGGAAGCGCGCCGTAGCGCGACAGCCGCGCCTCGACCGTGCTCCAGCCGGCCGCCTCGGCGAGTGCGAAGGCGCGCAGGCCCTTCTCGATCCGCTCGTCGGTGTCGGCGAAATCGGCGAAGTGCAGCGTGTCCCGGCGCGGCATGTAGGCGAAGCGGATCGCGGGGCGCAGCGCCAGGCGCCGTACCGGCTCCCAGGCGAAGCCCGCCGCCGCCGCCGCGACCGCCGGGGCCACCACCATGCGCTGTTCCCAGCGGAAGAACGTCTCGAACAGGTGCGCCCGCTCGTCCGGGCCGAGCGCCGTCATCCGCCGCCCGGCATGGTGGCAGCGGTTGAGCGCGTCGAGGAGCACCGGATCGACATGGGCCTCGGCGCCGGCCCGCTCGCCGTGGGCCAGGGTGAATCGGTAGCTCGCATAGACCTCGACGAAGACCCGCCGGTTGATCGCTCGAAACGCCTCCGCGAAACCCGCGAGGCCGGCGAGCCGGGCCCGGCGCAGGGCCGGCCGGTGCAGGGCGCCGAGCGAGAGCGCCGCGCCGGCCCGGGCGCCCCAGGCGAAGTAGCCCCGGGCCCAGAGCGCGCCGTGCGCGGCGAGCAGCGGGAAGGCGTGGTGCCCGCCGGAGTGGCGGAAGAGGTGGTGGTAGGCCAGGGCCCGCTGGGCGAGGTCGCCCGTGCCCCCGGCCAGGATCTCCGCCTCGCGGCGCGCCGCGGCGTAGTCCCGCGCGAGCCCGCCCGCCCCGACACCCGACCCCGCCATCGCCGCCTCCTGTTTAGGCTGTCGCCTAAATTGCACAGGGTGGGGAGGGCTGCTATTTTGTCAACGGTCTAATTAGGCAGGAGACTAAGTTGTCGGACGGCCTGCAGGTGATGGCGGAGGCGCTGGTGTCGCCGGTCCGGCGCAAGATTCTCGCCTACCTGTCGGCCGGCCCGCTGAGCGCCGGGGAGATCGCGGCGCGGTTCGAGATCTCGAAGCCGTCGCTGTCGGGCCACCTCTCGATCCTGTCGGCGGCCGGGCTGATCGTTGGCGCGCGCCACGGCAACCGGATCGAGTACAGCCTGGTCGAGGACAGCCTGGTCAACAAGCTCGGTGCCCTGGTGCAGGAGGTCTGCCCGGTCGCCGGGCCGCTGCGGCGCGAGGCCCGGCGCAAGGCGGCGCGGAAGGACCGTTCCGGGGGCGACGACACCCCGGAGGAGCCGCAAGCCGGCTGACGAATTCCGGGACGGCCGGGCGCGGCCGGTTGCCTTCCGCGGCACCGTCCCTGCATACCCCCGTGGTTTCCGCCCGAAGGGTCGCGACCGCATGACCGAGATCAGCCCCCGCCTCGGCGCCCGCGTGATGGCGCTGATCGACGACCTCGCCCGCCACACCGACGAGCCCGGCCGCCTGACCCGGCTCTACCTCTCGCCGGCCCACCGGGCGACGGCGGACGCGGTGCTCGGCCTGATGCGGGCGGCGGGGCTCTCGGCCCGGATCGACGCCGCAGGCACCGTGGTCGGGCGGGTCGAGGGCCGCGAGCCCGGCCTGCCGGCTCTGGTGCTCGGCTCGCACATCGACAGCGTGGTCGATGCCGGCCGCTACGACGGCCCCCTCGGGGTCGCGGCGGCCCTGGTCGTCGCGGAGGAATTGCGCGGCGCGGCCCTGCCCTTCGCCCTCGAGGTGGTGGCCTTTGGCGACGAGGAGAACGTGCGCTTCCCGACCTCGCTCTCGACCTCGAAGGCGTGGGCCGGCCAGTACCGGTCCGAGTGGCTGGAGGGCCGCGACGCCGCCGGCCTCACCTTGCGCGAGGCGCTGGTGACGTTCGGCGGCGACCCGGACGGGATCCCGGCGCTCGCCCGGCGCCCGGAGGCGGTCGCCGGCTACCTCGAGGTCCATATCGAGCAGGGCCCGGCGCTCGAGGCGGCCGTGCAGCCGGTCGGCGTGGTCTCGGCCATCGCCGGCCTGACCCGGGCGCGCTGCACCGTGACGGGAGAGGCCAACCACGCAGGCACGGTGCCGATGGGAATGCGCCGCGACGCGCTCGCGGCCGCCGCCGAGATGACGCTCGCGGTCGAGCGCCTGAGCGAGGGCATGCCCGGGACCGTCGCCACGGTGGGGGCGCTCGCGGTGGTGCCCGGCGCCGTCAACGTGATCGCGGGCCAGGTCGATTTCAGCCTCGACGTGCGCTCGCCGGTCGACCCCGACCGCCACGGCCTGTTCGCGGCGATCCAGGCCGAGTGCCGGGCGATCGCGGGGCGCCGCGGGGTGGGATTCACGAGCGAGACCTTCATGGACAATCCCGCGGTCGGCCTCGATCCCGGCCTGCAGGCCGCCCTCGACCGGGCGGCGCGGGACCTCGGCTTCGCGCCGCTGCGGCTGCCGTCGGGCGCCACCCACGACGCGGTGGCGATGGCGGCGCTCGGCCCCTCCGCGATGCTGTTCGTGCGCTGCCGCGGCGGCATCAGCCACAACCCCGCCGAGTCGATCACCCTGGAGGATGCCGACGCGGCGACGCGGGTGCTCCTCGGCACGGTGCGCGACCTCGCGGGCCTCCCCCACTGACCGATACGAGACGGCGAGTGATGCAGCAGGACGAACGGACGGCCGACATCGTGGTGGTCGGCGGCGGCATGGTGGGGCTGTCCTCCGCCATCGCGCTCAAGGACAGCGGCCTCGACGTGGTCTTGTGCGATCCGGGCGAGGCCCGGGCCCGCACCTCCTACGGCAATGCCGGCGTGGTCAGCCGCGGCTCGATCTTCCCGATGTCGAGCCCGGCCCTGTGGGGCAAGCTGCCGGCCTACCTGCGCAACGCCGATGCGGGCCTGCGGCTGCGCCACCTCCACCTCCTGCGGGTGATGCCCTGGGCGGCGCATTTCCTGGCGAGCGCCCGCACCTCGGCCTGGCGCCGGGCCGCCGCGGCGCTCGCGCCGCTCACCGATGCCGCCTATCCCGAGCACCGCCGCCTCGCCGACCGGGCCGGCGTGCCCCACCTGCTGCGCGAGAGCGGCTGGGTGAAGCTCTACCGCACGGAAGAGGCCTTCGCGGGCGCGGCCCTCGAGCGCGAGATCCTCGCCCATCACGGCGTGCCGTTCGAGATCCATGACGGAGCGAGCATCCAGGCCCTGGAGCCGGCGCTGATCCGCCCCTTCGCCCGGGCGATGCTGCTGCCGGAGACCGGCGCCGTCGGCGATCCGGGCGGGCTGGTCGAGGCGAGCGAAAAGCTGTTTGCCGGCCTCGGCGGCCGGATCCTGCGCACCACCGTGTCCCGGCTCGAGCCCGAGGCGGAGGGTTGGCGGGTCGTCCATCCGGGCGGCACGGTGCGGGCGCGCCGGGTCGTGCTGGCGACGGGCGCGGCGGCCAACGAACTGTCGCGCCCGCTCGGCTACCGCTTCGCCTTCGCGGCCGAGCGCGGCTATCACCGCCACTACGCGCTCCAGCCCGGCAGCCCGGCCCTGACCCGGCCGGTCTACGACACCGGCGCCGCCTCGATCCTGTCGCCGATGGGCGAGGGCCGGGTGCGGGTGCTCTCCGGCGTCGAGGTCGCCGACCGCCATGCCGAGCCGGATTACCGCCAGATCGAGGCGGCGGCGAAGGAGGCCGCCGGCACGGTGCGCCTCGGCCAGCCCCTCGACAACCGGCCCTGGCTCGGCTCGCGCCCCTCGACCCCCGACGGCCTGCCGGTGATCGGACCCGCCCCGCGCCACCAGGGCCTGATCTTCGCCTTCGGCCACGGCCATATCGGCCTCTCGACCGGCCCGATCACCGGCCGCCTCGTCGCCGACCTCGCCACCGGCCGCACGCCGTCGGTGCCGGTGGCGCCCTTCGCCCCGGGGCGGCTGCTGGGCTGGCCGCGGCCGTAGCAGGATCCGACGGAGGACGGGGCGGACGTCGCGACGTCCGCCCGGCCGCTCAGAACCCGTAGAGCCGGGCCGGATTCTCCACCAGCACCCGGTGCCGGTCGGCCTCGTCGGGCACCCACTCGGCCAGGAGGTCGAGGAGGTCGCGGACATTCATCATCGGCCCCCAATGCGCGACGTGCGGCCAGTCCGAGCCCCAGACGCAGCGCTCCGGCGCCGCCTGATGGAGCGCGCGGGCGAACGGCACCGTGTCGGCATAGGGCGGGCCGGCGACGGAGTTGCGGTAGGCGCCCGAGAGCTTGACCCAGGCGCCGTCGCGCACGAGCGACACGAGGGTGCGGAAGCCCTCGTCCCCGACCCCGCAGGAGGTCGGAAAATGGCCCATATGGTCGATGCAGAACGGCACCGGCAGCCTGGACAGGCGCCCGGCGAGCGGCGGCAGGCTGCGCGCGTCGATCAGGAACTGCAGGTGCCAGCCCATCTCGCGACAGAGCGCGCCGTAGGCCTCCACCGCCTCGAAGCCGACCCCGCCGCCATAGAGCACGTTGAGGCGAAGCCCTACCACGCCGGCCTCCTTGAGCGAGGCCAGCTCCGTCTCGGGCAGCCCGAGCGGGACGACCGCGATGCCGCGCAGGCGCCGCGGATGCGCCCGCAGGGTCTCGACCATCAGCCGGTTGTCGGTGCCGTGGACGCTGACCTGGATCAGCACGCCATGCGTCATGCCGGTGGCGTCGAGCATGGCGAGGTAGGATCCCGCCGCGGCCTGCGGCGGCGTGTAGCTGCGGGCGGCCACGAAGGGATAGGCCGGCGGCAGGCCGATGACGTGGGCGTGGGTGTCGACCGCGCCCGCCGGCACGGTGAACCGGGTGGGTCCGCGCGGATGCGGGGCGGGCCCGGGACAGTCGCGGATCTCAGCCATCGGCGTGCAGCACCTTCCCGCGGGTCTCGGGCAGAGCGTAGGCCGTGAGGAAGAACACCCCGTAGGCGGCGGCCGCGAAGATCGCGATGGCGCTCGCCAGGCTCATGCTCGCCGAGAGATAGCCCACGAGCGCGGGGAACAGCGCGCCGATCCCGCGGCCGAAATTGTAGCAGAAGCCCTGGCCCGAGCCGCGCAGGCGCGTCGGATAGAGCTCGGTCAGGAACGCGCCCATGCCCGAGAAGTAGCCCGAGGCGAAGAAGCCGAGAGGGAAGCCCAGCACCCACAGGACCGCGTTCGAGAGCGGGAGCTGCGTGTAGA
Organism: Methylobacterium ajmalii; assembly: GCF_016613415.1. Lineage (GTDB taxonomy): Bacteria > Pseudomonadota > Alphaproteobacteria > Rhizobiales > Beijerinckiaceae > Methylobacterium > Methylobacterium ajmalii. The sequence continues at coordinate 5,436 of NZ_JACWCT010000092.1, forward strand.
CCAGGATCACCGCGACGGCACCGAGCGAGAAGATCAGGAACAGGGGCCGGCGCCCGAGGCGATCGGCAAGCCAGGCTCCAGCGAGATAGCCGGCAAAGGATCCGACGATCAGGGCGGCGAGGTAGCCGGTCGAGGACACGATCGACAGGCCGCGCTCGGTGGTGAGGAAGCGCGGCAGCCAGGTCGTGATGGCGTAGTAGCCGCCCTGGCAGCCCGCCGACATCAGCGAGGCGAGGATGGTGGTGCGCAGGAGCTGACCGGAAAAGATCTCCCAGATCGCCGGACGGTCGCCGGTGGCGGCGGCCCGGGCCCGGCTCTCGACGGCGACCCGCGGCTCCTCGACGTAGCGGCGCAGGTAGAAGACCAGGAGGGCGGGGGCGGCCCCGATCACGAACATCCAGCGCCAGGCGGTCTCGGGCGGCAGCACCGAGAACAGGACGGCCTGGGACAGGACCGCCATACCCCAGCCGATGGCCCAGCCCGATTGCACCGAGCCGACGGCACGGCCGCGATACTGCGCCCGGATGGTCTCGCCCATCAGCACGGCGCCCGCCGCCCACTCGCCGCCGAAGCCGAGGCCCAGCAGCGCGCGGGCGATGAGCAACTGCGAGAAATCCTGCGCGAAGGCGCAGAGCAGGGAGAAGAACGAGAACCACAGGATGGTGATCTGGAGCGTCAGGACCCGCCCGATCCGGTCGGCGAGGTAGCCGGCGAGCCAGCCGCCGAGCGCCGAGGCGAGCAGGGTCACGGTGGCGGCGAGCCCGGCCGTGCCCGCATCGACGCTCCACAGCTTGATGATCGTGCCGATCACCAGCGGGTAGATCATGAAGTCCATGCCGTCGAGGGCCCAGCCGGCGGCGCAGGCCCAGAAGGTGTGGCGCTCCGGCGGGGTCATGTCGCGGTAGAAGGCGGTGAGGCTGGCATCCTCCACCGCGACTGCGTCGCGGGCGGGCGTAGGCATCGTGTTGCTCCCTAGTGTCGTCGCGGCCCTCGCGGGGCCGGTCGGGAGATGACACGATCTGTCGGATGCCTGCTACGATGCCGCACCGATCATCACGTATAGCCGGCTAATCGGATATTTTTCGGTGTGAAACACCTCGCCGATCGGATTCCCTCCGGCATTCAAGCCATGAAACGCACGCCGATCTCGACGCCGTGCTGGCGCACGACCTCGCAGGGTCGTGCCGGTCCGCCCTCGATCCGGAGCAGAATCCGGGCCGGCAGTCGCAGGGGCCGGGCGAGGCCGAGCTTGGCGCCCGTCTCCGAGAGGTTGAGCAGGATGCAGGGAAGGGTCTCCTCCGGGCCCGGACCCGCCGGCACCGTGACCTCTCCGGGCTTCGAGGTCCGCACCCTGTCTCCGATCCGCCGCTCCTCGACGCCGACCAGCCATTCGTCGAGGCTTCCGGCGAGGTCGGCGACGCCGGCCGCCGTGGTCTGGACGTTGTGGCTGACCTCGCCGGTCGTCGCGCGCTGGCGCTCGCTGGCGGACGTCGTCTCGGCGATGAAGCCCTGCACGGCGTCGACCGCGCCGCGGATCGAGCCGAGCGCCTCGGCGACCTCCCGCGACACCACCTGCATCGCGCCGATCTCGCCCGAGATCCGGTCGGTCGCCGCCCGGGCCTGCCCGGCGAGGTTCTTCACCTCGGAGGCCACCACGGCGAAGCCCCGGCCCGCCGCCCCCGCCCGCGCCGCCTCGATGGTGGCGTTGAGCGCCAGCAGGTTGATCTGCTCGGCGATGGCGGTGATCGCCTCGACGACGCCGTTCATCGCCTGGGCGGCCTCGTCGAGCCGCCCGGTGGCGGTCCCGGCCGCACCCATCCGCTCCTGGATCTCGTCGACCGCGTGGCGCGACCGGTCCATCTGGGTCGCGATCGCCGTCGAGGTCCGGTGCATCTCCTCGGTGGCGACCGACACCGCCTGGACCCGGCTCAGGGTCCGCTCGGCCGCCGCGATCGCCCGCGCCCGCACGGTCATGCTGTGGGTGACGTCGGTGGCGAACTTGATCACCTTGCAGGGCCGCCCGTCGATGTCGAGGACCGGCGTGTAGGTCGCCTGGATCCACACCTCCCGGCCGCCCTTGCCGAGCCGCTGGAACACCGCGGAGGCGTAGCGCCCGGCGCGCAGCCCGGCCCAGAACTCGGCGTAGCCCGGGCTCGCCGCCTGGTCGGGCGACACGAAAATGCGGTGGTGGCGCCCGACGATCTCGTCGAGGCCGTAGCCCATCGCCTTCAGGAAGTGGCCGTTGGCCTCCAGGATGGTGCCGTCCATGGCGAACTCGATCACCGCCTGGGAGCGGAGCGCCGCCTCGATCTTGCCCGCGGTGTCGGCGGCGTGCTGCTTGGCCGCCGTGATGTCGGTGGCGTACTTGACGATCTTGAGCGTGCGCCCGGTCGCGTCGAGGATCGGGTTGTAGGTCGCCTGGATCCAGACGTCGCCGCCGTCCTTGCCCCGCCGCTTGAATTCGCCGCCGTGGTACTCGCCGCGGGCGAGGCCGGCCCAGAACTCGCGGTAGGCCGGCGAGGCGGCCTCCGCCTCGGTCACGAACAGGCGGTGGTGGCGGCCGCGCACCTCGGCGAGGTCGTAGCCCATCGCCGTAAGGAAGAGCGGGTTGGCGTCGAGGATCGTCCCGTCGGGAGCGAAGTGGATCACCGCCTGCGAGCGGTTGATGGCGGTGATCTGTCCGGCGGAATCGATCGCCGCCTGCTTCTCGGCGGTGATGTCGAGGGCGAACTTGACGATCCGGATCGGCCGGCCGCGGGCGTCGAGCACCGGGTTGTAGCTGGCGCGGATCCAGACCTCGCGCCCGCCCTTGGCGAGCCGCCGGTACTCGGCGCTCTGGAACTCGCCCCGGCGCAGGGACGCCCAGAACGCCGCGTAGGCGGGCTCCGCCGCCTCGGCGGGATCGACGAACAGGCGGTGGTGGCGGCCGCGCACCTCCTCCAGTCCGTAGCCCATCAGCCCCAGGAAATTGCCGTTCGCCTCAAGGATCCGGCCGTCGAGGTCGAACGCCACGGTGGCCTGGGATCGCTCGATGGCATCCAGCTTGGCGGCGGTGCCGGAGCGACGGGCGGAAGCGAACATGCGGGCGTCCCAGGCTTCTTTGGGTTGCCTCGCGTTCAATCAGATCGGACTTAACATGTTATGACGAAGGAGCAGCCCCGCGCCGGCCCGCGGCCCTGCAATGTCCGATCGATCGCCCGGCGATCGCTCGGCGTTTGCTGCGCACGCGCGTGGCTATGCGACACGTCGGCTTCGCTCGGGGCCGCGGGGACGACGGCTCCACCGCGCGGTGGCACGGGACGACTTCCGAACATCATCATCCGGAGGTTGTATCAGCCCTGCTCGATCATCCGGCGGATGCGCAGCGCGAGCGCCTCGACTACGAAGGGCTTGGTCAGCACCGCGGTGCCGGGCTCGAGCTGGCCGGTGCCCAGCGCCGCGTTCTCGGCGTAGCCGGTGATGAACAGCACCTTGAGGCCCGGCCGCAGCGCCCGGCCGGCATCCGCCATCTGGCGACCGTTCATCCCGCCGGGCAGGCCGACATCGGTGACGAGGAGGTCGATGCGGGCGTCCGATTGCAGCACGCGCAGGCCGGCCGCGCCGTCGGCCGCCTCGATCGCCGTGTAGCCGAGATCCTCCAGCACCTCGGTCACCAGCATCCGTACGGTCGGTTCGTCGTCGACGATCAGCACGGTCTCGCCGCGCTCGGCCCGGGGCGCCTCCCGCCGGGGCGCCCGCACGGCCTCGGCCTCCGAGGCGCCGTGGTGGCGCGGCAGGAGGAGCGTCACGGCGGTGCCGCGCCCGACCTCCGAGGCGATCCGCACCTGCCCGCCCGATTGCTGGGTGAAGCCGTAGATCATCGAGAGGCCGAGGCCCGTGCCCTGGCCGATGGGCTTCGTGGTGAAGAACGGGTCGAAGGCGCGCCGCACCACCTCGGGCGCCATGCCGGTGCCGGTATCGGCGACGGCGAGCGACAGGTAGTCGCCCGGCGGCATCTCGTGCGCGCGGGCGGCGGCCTCGTCGAGGCTCAGATGACCGGTCTCGATCCCGATCCGCCCGCCGTCCGGCATCGCGTCGCGGGCGTTGATGCAGAGGTTGAGGAGTGCGTTCTCGAGCTGGGGCGGATCGACGAGGACGGTCCAGAGATCGGCGGGCCCGGAGACAGCGATCTCGATCGCCGGGCCGACGGTGCGGCGGATCAGCTCCTCCATGCCGGCGACCAGGCGGTTGACGTCGGTGGGGCGCGGATCGAGCGTCTGGCGGCGCGAGAACGCCAGCAGCCGGTGGGTCAGCGCCGCGGCGCGGCGCGTGGCGTCCTGCGCGGCGGCGACGTAGCGGTCGACCTCCTTGAGCCGGCCCTGCTGCAGGCGCGCCTGCATCAGCTCGAGCGAGCCCGAGATGCCGGCCAGCAGGTTGTTGAAGTCGTGGGCGAGGCCCCCGGTGAGCTGGCCCACCGCCTCCATCTTCTGCGACTGGCGCAGGGCCTCCTCGGCCCGCATCAGCTCGGCGGTCTGCGCGGCGACGCGCTGCTCCAGCGTCTCGGTCAGGGCCCGCAGCATCGTGGTGGCGCGGTCGCGCTCGGCCGCGACGGCGCGGCGCTCGTTCACGTCGATGAGGACGCCCGGGAAGCTCAGCGGCGTGCCGTCGGGCGCGTGGTCGACCCGCCCGTTCGCCTCCAGCCAGTAGTAGTGCCCGTCGGCCCGTCGGGTGCGGTACTGGTGCGCGTAGGCGCCGCCGCGGATCACCACCGCGTCGATCGCCGCGATCAGGCCGGCCCGGTCGTCCGGGTGCACGGTCTCGATCACCTGCTCCAGGCTCAGGCCCTCCCGGCCGAGCACCGGATCGAGGCCGAAGCTGCGGGCGAAGGCCTCGTCGACGGTGAAGCGGTCGGTCGGCAGGTCCCAGAACCAGGTGCCGATGATCGCGCCGGCCGACAGGGCGAGCTGGACCCGCTCGATGTTCTGCCGGGCGAGCGCCTCGCTCTCGCGCAGCCGGCGCGTCGCGGTCACCTGCGCGGTGGTCTCGTTGGTGAGGATGAAGAGACCCGCGACACGGCCCTCCCCGTCGAGGACCCGCGAATAGGAGAAGGTCCACCAGGTGTCGGCCTCGCCCCGGTCGGTGTCGAGCTTCCAGGGCAGGTCGACGAAACGGCGGCTGCGCCCCGCGAAGGCGTCCTCGATGATGGGCCTGGCCTGGTCCCAGCCGTCGGCCCAGACGCGGTCGAACCGCTCGCCCATCGCCCAGTCGAGGCGGGGGCCGAGCAGCGGGAAGTAGGTCTCGTTGAAGAAGAAGTGGAGATCCGGCCCCCAGGCCAGGATCATGCTCTCGGGCGAGTTCAGGATCAGGCTGACGGCGGTGCGCAGGGAGTCCGGCCAGGTCTCTGGGCCCCCGAGCGGGTGGCCGGTCCAGTCGCGCGCGCGGATCATCTCGGCCGCGCGGCCGCCGCCGGCCAGGAACGCAAAGGGGTCACTCATCGGCGTCGCGGCGTTCACCTGGGACTTCGGGCACCTTGGGAAGCGGGCTCGCGCCGCCGCGTGATGGCCCCGGTGAGGGTCGAGGGCCGATTGCGGGCGCCGCGCAGAGACGTGGGCGCGAGGGACGCGCCGGCCCGGAGGGTTCGCGTCTTATCGCTCGGCGCGGCGGATTCGGCAAAGCCGTTCGGGGCCCGCCGCGCGGATGCGCCCCGGTGATGGCGGATGGGCCACGCTTTTGGCAGGATCGGCCCTGGCTGCCGCGCCCCGACCGTGCGCCGCCAGGGGAGGACCGACCGGATGGCCCACTTCATCAACGACCGCGCCGCCCTGGTGACGGAGGCGGTGGACGGCCTCGTGCGCGCCAGCGGCGGGCGTCTCGCCCGGCTCGACGGCGATCCGGCGATCCGCGTCGTGCTGCGGGCCGGCTGGACGGCGAACCGGGTCGCCCTCGTCTCCGGCGGCGGCGCGGGCCACGAGCCAGCCCATGCGGGCTTCGTCGGGCGCGGCCTCCTCACCGCGGCAATCTGCGGCGACGTGTTCGCCTCGCCCTCGGTCGATGCGGTGCTGGCCGGGATCCTGGCGGTGACCGGGCCGGCGGGATGCCTTCTCATCATCAAGAACTACGCCGGCGACCGGCTGAACTTCGGGCTCGCCGCCGAGCGGGCCCGGGCCCTCGGCCTCGCGGTCGAGACGGTCACGGTCGCCGACGACGTCGCGATCCCCGGCGCGGCGCAGCCCCGCGGCATCGCCGGCACGCTCCTCGTCCACAAGGTGGCGGGCCACGCCGCCGAAGCCGGCCGCCCGCTCGCCGAGGTGGCGGCCGCCGCGCGGGCCGCCGCCGCCGGGATCCGCTCCCTCGGCATCGCGGTCTCGGGCTGCACCCTGCCGGGCGGGACGGCCGAATCCCGCCTCGCCCCCGGCGAGGCCGAGCTCGGCCTCGGCATCCACGGCGAGCCCGGCATCGAACGCATCGCCCTGCCACCGGCCGCCGACCTCGCCGGGCTGATGACCGCGCGCCTCGCCGGGACCCTGCCGGCGGAAGGCCCCCTCGCCCTCCTGGTGAACAACCTCGGCGGTACCACGGCGCTGGAGATGCAGGTCCTCGCCCGGGCGGTGCTGGCCACGACCCTCGGCGCCCGGGTGCGCCTCCTCCTCGGGCCTGCCGCCGCGATGACGGCGCTCGACATGCACGGCGCCTCGCTCTCGCTGATGCCCCTCGACGCCGACACGGAGGCGGCGCTGACGGCCGCGACCGACGCCCCGGCCTGGCCGCTCGCGGTGCCGGTGGTCGCGCCCGCGACGCGCCCCCTGCCCGATCGCCTCGCGCGGCAGGGTCAGGAGCCTGTGCCCTCGCACGATCCGACCGTGGCCGGGGCGATCACGGCGGTCTGCACGGCGCTGGCGGCGGCCGAGGCCGACCTCAACGCCCTCGACGCCCGGGTCGGGGACGGCGATACCGGCACCACCTTCGCGACCGCCGCCCGGGCGGTGCTGGCCGAGCGCGACCGGCTGCCCCAGGCCGAGCCCGCCGCCCTGTGCCACGCGCTGTCCGACCGCCTCGCCCGGGTGGCCGGCGGGTCGAGCGGGGTGCTGATGTCGATCTTCTTCGCCGCCACCGGCTCGGCCCTGGCGGAGGGTGCGGGCTGGCCCGCCGCGCTCACCGCCGGTGCGGCGCGGCTCCAGGCGCATGGCGGGGCGAAGCCCGGCGACCGCACCCTGCTCGACGCCCTGGTGCCGGCCCTCGATGCGC
>NZ_JACWCT010000093.1 GCF_016613415.1 Methylobacterium ajmalii
GTGTGGCTGATCATCCTCTCAGACCAGCTACTGATCGTCGCCTTGGTGAGCCGTAACCTCACCAACTAGCTAATCAGACGCGGGCCGATCCTTCGGCAGTAAACCTTTCCCCAAAAGGGCGTATCCGGTATTAGCTCAAGTTTCCCTGAGTTATTCCGAACCGAAGGGCACGTTCCCACGCGTTACTCACCCGTCTGCCGCTGACCCCGAAGGGCCCGCTCGACTTGCATGTGTTAAGCCTGCCGCCAGCGTTCGCTCTGAGCCAGGATCAAACTCTCAAGTTGAAGAGCTGATCATAGCTGATCACAACATAAACGGAGGCTCACGACCGATCGGCGTTTCCACCTGATCGTGTGAGCACCGAAACGTCAGACCAGCATCATCCTACTCACGACCAGACCCGAAGATCCGATCCGCAGGGACGACGCCGTCCACGCTTCTCTTTCTCAGATGAACTTGTCAAAGAGCTGAGCCGAGCGAACCCGGCATCCATCGGCGAAAACAGGACCAGCGCCTGACCAAGGTCAGGCTTGCCGGCCCGGACTGTCTCGAAGATGGCTCAGCGCCCGGGCCGCTGTCGCGGCCGGCGCCGATGGGTGGTCGTATAGGCTCCGGGTTTCGGCCCGTCAACCGGTTTCGTGAAAGCCTGACGACGGACTCCCCTCCCCTCTCGGTTTTCGTTCTCGCCGAGCGTCCACCGCCACCCCGGAACGGTCTCCCGCCGCGCTGCTGCGCATCGGCTGTATTACGCCAGCGCATGGGTCAGTAATCGGTCACGATGCGAGACGATCGAGCGTCATCGGACGTGCACACCGGCACTTTGGAGGCGTGATTCCGCCGCATTCTCGAAATGAAACGTTGACCTGCGGCGTCCCAGAACGCATGGGGCGATCACTCGATCACCGGAGTCGATTGAATGCTGGACCAAGACCAAGAAACCAATCTGGTTGAACGCGCGGCCGATATCGTGTCGGCCTACGTGTCCAACAACTCGTTACCGATCGCCGAGCTGCCGGCCCTGATCAGCGCCGTGCACCAGTCGCTGAGCCGGCTCGGCAACGTCGAGGCGGTGGAGCCGGAGAAGCCGACCCCGCTGATGCCGATCAAGAAGACGGTGACCCCGGACTACCTGATCAGCCTCGAGGACGGGAAGCAGTACAAGTCGCTCAAGCGCCACCTCTCCACCCGCGGCCTCTCCCCCGAGGAGTACCGCCGCAAGTGGGGCCTGCCGCACGATTACCCGATGGTCGCCGCCAACTACGCCGCGCAGCGCTCCGAGCTGGCGAAGAACAGCGGTCTCGGCCGTCGTCGCAGCGCCTGAGGCGAAGCGCTTACTTATTGCCGTGAACGAAAGGAGCCCCCGGACCATCGGTCCGGGGGCTCCGTCATGTCAGACCCTCGTCGGGGGCAGGCCGGTCAGTGCGCCAGAACCCCCGAGGCATCGTCCTCGGTCCGCGCCGGCGCAGCCTTCGGCAGCGGCTCGTCCCACTCGATCGCCTCCGGCATCCGGATCAGGGCCCGCTGGAGAACCTGGTCCATCCGCGCCACGGGCACGATCTCGAGCCCGTTCTTCACGCTGTCGGGAATCTCCACCAGGTCCTTGGCGTTCTCCTCGGGGATCAGCACGATCTTAATCCCGCCGCGGAGCGCCGCGAGCAGCTTCTCCTTGAGACCGCCGATCGGCAGCACCCTCCCCCGCAGCGTCACCTCGCCGGTCATGGCGATGTCGCGACGCACCGGGATGCCGGTGATGACCGACACGATCGCGGTCGCCATGGCGATGCCGGCCGACGGCCCGTCCTTCGGGGTCGCCCCCTCCGGCACGTGGACGTGGATGTCACGGCGATCGAACAGCGGCGGCTCGACGCCGAAATCGACGGCCCGCGAGCGGACGTAGGACGCCGCCGCCGAGATCGACTCCTTCATCACGTCGCGCAAGTTGCCGGTCACCGTCATCTTGCCCTTGCCGGGCATCATGACGCCTTCGATCGTGAGTAGCTCGCCGCCGACCTCGGTCCAGGCCAGACCTGTAACGACGCCGACCTGATCGTCGGTCTCGATCTCGCCGTAGCGGAACTTCGCCGGGCCGAGGAAGGTGTCGAGGTTGTCGGCCGTGACCGTCACGCTCTTCACACCCGACATCAGGATCTCCTTCACCGCCTTGCGGATCAGGTTGGAGATCTCGCGCTCCAGGTTCCGCACGCCCGCCTCGCGGGTGTAGCGGCGGATCAGGAGCATCAGGCCGTCATCGCTGATCGACCATTCCTTCGGCTCGAGCCCGTGCTTCTTCAGCGCACCCGGCATCAGGTGCTTGCGCGCGATCTCGACCTTCTCCTCCTCGGTGTAGCCGGCGATGCGGATCACCTCCATCCGGTCGAGCAGGGCCGGCGGGATGTTGAGGGTGTTGGCGGTCGTCACGAACATCACGCCCGACAGGTCGTAGTCGACCTCGAGGTAGTGGTCGTTGAACGTGCCGTTCTGCTCCGGATCCAGCACCTCAAGGAGCGCCGCAGACGGATCGCCGCGGAAATCCATACCCATCTTGTCGATCTCGTCGAGCAGGATGAGCGGGTTCGAGGTCTTGGCCTTGCGCATCGACTGCACGATCTTGCCGGGCATCGAGCCGATATAAGTCCGCCGGTGACCGCGGATCTCGGCCTCGTCGCGCACGCCGCCGAGCGACATGCGGACGAACTCGCGGCCCGTGGCCTTGGCGATCGACTTGCCGAGCGAGGTCTTGCCGACGCCGGGCGGTCCGACAAGGCAGAGGATCGGTCCGGCGAGCCGGTTGGCACGCTGCTGCACCGCCAGGTACTCGACGATCCGCTCCTTGACCTTGTCGAGGCCGAAGTGGTCGGAATCGAGCATGGCCTGGGCGCCGGGCAGGTCCTTCTTGATCTTCGAGCGCTTGCCCCACGGGATGCCGAGCATCCAGTCGAGGTAGTTGCGCACGACCGTCGCCTCGGCGGACATCGGCGACATCTGGCGCAGCTTCTTCAGCTCGGCCAGCGCCTTGTCGCGCGCCTCCTTGGACAGCTTGGTCTTCTCGATCTTGTCCTCGAGCTCGGCCAGCTCGTCGCGGCCGTCCTCGTCGCCGAGTTCCTTCTGAATGGCCTTCATCTGCTCATTCAGGTAGTACTCGCGCTGGGTCTTCTCCATCTGCCGCTTGACGCGGGTGCGGATGCGCTTCTCGACCTGCAGCACCGAGATCTCGCTCTCCATCAGCGAGAGCACGCGCTCCAGCCGCTGGGCGACGGTCGGGATCTCGAGGATCGCCTGCTTGTCGGAGATCTTGACGGCGAGGTGCGAGGCGACCGTGTCGGCGAGCTTCGAGGGCTCGTCGATCTGGATCACCGCCGAGACCACCTCGGGCGAGATCTTCTTGTTGAGCTTGACGTAGTTCTCGAACTCCGAGATCACCGAGCGGGCGAGCGCCTCGGCCTCGATCTTGTCGCCGAGATCATTCGGCAGCACCTCGGCCTCGGCGGCGTAGTACTCGTCGGAGCGGACAAAGTCCTGGATCTTGGCGCGGCCGCCGCCCTCGACCAGCACCTTCACGGTGCCGTCGGGCAGCTTGAGCAGCTGCAGCACGCTGGCGAGGGTGCCGATGGTGTAGATCGCGTCGGTGGCCGGGTCGTCGTCGGTGGCGTTGACCTGGGTGGCGAGCAGGATGTGCCGGTCGGTGCGGACCGCCTCCTCGAGCGCCCGGATCGACTTCTCGCGCCCGACGAAGAGCGGCACGATCATGTGCGGGAAGACCACGATGTCGCGCAGCGGCAGGACCGCATAGGTCCCGCTCGTGCCGGGGACGACGGGCTGGCGCGATTTCGGCTGGGTCATTGACTGACTTCCTTGTGTGGTGACGCCCAGGTCCCTCCCCTCATGGGGACAAGCAGGAGGAACGCAGGGGGCCGACCGGGCCGCGGGGGTCGGAAACGAGAGAGCGGCCGGGTCGCGGCACCGCACCTCGTGTAGGGTGAGCATGCGGCCGCCGCGTTGACTGTCAGGTGGCTTTCCGGGGCGCCGCTTTCAAGCACCATGCCACCCGGTCGCAGGCGGGCGCCTCTCACGCGAGAGGCCGCCGTTTCGGCGGCGGCCTCTCGTCGTCGTCGTCAGGCGCTGGCGCTGGCCGGCGTCTCCTTGCCGCGGTCGCCGTGGATGTAGAGCGGCCGCGACTTGCCGTCGACGACCTCCGGCCCGATCACCACCTGCTCGACCGAGTCGAGGCCGGGCAGGTCGTACATCGTCTCGAGCAGGATGCTCTCCAGGATGGAGCGCAGACCGCGGGCGCCGGTCTTCCGCTCTATCGCCTTGCGGGCGACGAGGCTGAGCGCCTCCTCCTGGAACGTCAGGTCGACGTTCTCCATCTCGAACAGGCGCTGGTACTGCTTGACCAGGGCGTTCTTCGGCTCCTGGAGGATGCGCTTGAGGGCGGTCTCGTCGAGGTCCTCGAGGGTCGCCAGCACGGGCAGGCGGCCGACGAATTCCGGGATGAGGCCGAACTTCAGCAGATCCTCGGGCTCGACGTTGCGGAAGATCTCGCCGGTGCGGCGGTCGTCCGGTGCCTGGACGGTGGCGCCGAAGCCGATCGAGGTGCCCTTGCCACGGGCCGAGATGATCCGCTCCAGCCCCGCGAAGGCACCGCCGCAGATGAACAGGATGTTGGTCGTGTCGACCTGGAGGAATTCCTGCTGCGGGTGCTTGCGGCCGCCCTGCGGCGGCACGCTGGCGACCGTGCCCTCCATGATCTTCAGCAGCGCCTGCTGGACGCCCTCGCCCGACACGTCGCGGGTGATCGAGGGGTTGTCCGACTTGCGCGAGATCTTGTCGATCTCGTCGATGTAGACGATGCCGCGCTGCGCCCGCTCGACGTTGTAGTCGGAGGCCTGGAGCAGCTTGAGGATGATGTTCTCGACGTCCTCGCCGACGTAGCCGGCCTCGGTCAGCGTCGTCGCGTCCGCCATCGTGAACGGCACGTCGAGGATGCGGGCCAGGGTCTGGGCCAACAGGGTCTTGCCCGACCCGGTCGGGCCGATCAGCAGGATGTTGGACTTCGCCAGCTCGACGTCGTTGTGCTTGGTCGCGTGCGCCAGGCGCTTGTAGTGGTTGTGCACAGCCACCGACAGGACCTTCTTGGCAAAGTCCTGACCGATGACGTAGTCATCCAGGACCCGCCGAATCTCCTTCGGGGTCGGTACGCCGTCCCGCGACTTCACCAGCGAGGACTTCGATTCCTCGCGAATGATGTCCATGCACAGCTCGACGCACTCATCGCAGATGAAGACGGTCGGGCCCGCGATCAGCTTGCGAACCTCGTGCTGGCTCTTGCCGCAGAACGAGCAGTACAGCGTGCTCTTCGAGTCGTTGCCGCCAGCCTTGCTCATATGGGTCTCCAAGTCCCCGACCGGCCCCGCCCCGGGGACGCGACCGCATCGCTTTTAGATAGTGGCGCCCGGCTAAAGAAACAGTCACCGCCTCCCGCGCCGCCGGGCGCCCGGTGCAGAATCGCGATGCAAACACGCAGCCACCGCCGGATCAATCCCACCGATGCGACAGGCTCCCGCCAAATGGCCGCATCGGTGGGCCCGACATCGAGGGCGGCCCCGTCCTTGTGGGGCAGGCCCCGCCATGCCGAGGATTCCCCCGGAGACATGAGGGCCTGCCGCCGCAAGGGATCGCTTACGCCTGGGCCGGCGCCTCGGCGCGCTTCTGGAGCACCTCGTCGATGAGGCCCCACTCCTTGGCGGCGTCGGCGGTCATGAAGTTGTCGCGCTCCAGGCCCTGCTCGATGGCCTCGTACTCGCGGCCGGTGTGCTTCACGTAGATCTCGTTGAGGCGCCGCTTCAGGGCCTCGATCTCGCGGGCATGGATCAGGATGTCGGTGGCCTGGCCCTGGAAGCCGCCGGAGGGCTGGTGCACCATGATCCGGGCGTTCGGCAGCGCGAAGCGGTGGCCGGCCTCGCCGGCGGCCAGCAGCAGCGAGCCCATCGAGGCGGCCTGGCCGACGCAGAGCGTGGCGACCGGGCAGCGGATGAACTGCATCGTGTCGTAGATCGACAGGCCGGAGGTGACCACGCCGCCCGGCGAGTTGATGTAGAAGGAGATTTCCTTCTTCGGGTTCTCCGCCTCGAGGAACAGCAGCTGCGCCACGATCAGCGACGCGGAATAGTCCTCGACCGGACCGGTCAGGAAGATGATGCGCTCGCGCAGCAGGCGCGAATAGATGTCGAAGGCACGCTCGCCGCGGCTCGACTGCTCGACCACCATGGGCACGAGCGCGCTGTTGTAATAATCGACCGGATCTCTCATCTCACTGGCCCTCTGAACGGAACCCGGCCGCCTCCAGGCGGCCGGGGTAGCGGCGATAACGAACGACCTCGCAGGCCCCCGTCCGCCGCCCGTTCGAGGGGGCCGACCGGGATCAGGCCGGGTTGGACTCACCCGCGGGAGCGGCCTCGGCGGAATCGGCCTTGTCGGCCTTGGCCTCCTCGGCGTCGTCCTCGTCGGCGAACAGCGCCTCCTTGGAGACCGGCTCCTCGACCAGTTTCACCTGGCCGAGGACGTGGTCAACCACCTTCTCCTCGAACAGCGGGGCGCGCAGCTCGGCGAGCGCCTGCGGGGTCTTGCGGTAGAAATCCCAGACCTGCTGCTCCTGGCCGGGGAACTGGCGGACGCGGGCGATCAGGGCCTGATTCACCTCGTCGTCCGAGACCTTGATATCGGCGCTCTCGCCGGCCTGCGCAAGCACCAGGCCGAGACGCACGCGGCGCTCGGCGATCCGGCGGTACTCCTCGCGGGCCTTCTCCTCCGTGGTGTCCTCGTCCTCGAAGGTCTTGCCGCGGTTCTTGAGGTCCTGCTCGACCTGGGCCCACACGGCGGCGAATTCCTGGTGGACCAGGCTCGGGGGCAGCTCGAACGAGTAGCGGGTGTCGAGGGCGTCGAGGAGGCCCTTCTTCAGCTTCTGGCGCGAGGCCGCCTCGTACTCGCGGCCCATGGTGGTCCGCACGGCGTCCTTGAGGGCGTCGAGGGAATCCATGCCGAAGTTCTTGGCGAGCTCGTCGTCGATCTTGAGCTCACCCGGCAGCTTGATCGCCTTCACGACGACGTCGAACTCGGCTTCCTTGCCGGCGAGGTGCTCGGCGCCGTAGCTCTCCGGGAAGGTCACCTTGACGAGACGCTCGTCGCCGACCTTGGCGCCGAGGAGCTGGTCCTCGAAGCCCGGGATGAAGGTGTTCGAGCCGAGGTCGAGGTTGATGTCCTCGCCGGTGCCGCCCTCGAACGGGGTGCCGTCGATGCGGCCGGTGAAGTTGATGGTGAGGCGGTCGCCCGATTCGGCGTACTGGCCCTCGGGCCGGTCCTCGAACGGGCGGTTGGCCGAGGCCATGCGCTCGATGGTCTCGGCGACCTCCTCGTCCGACGGGGTGACGACCTGCTTGGTCAGGCTCACGTCCGAGAGGTCGACGAGGTCGAAGCTCGGCATCACCTCGAGGGCGATCGTGAAGGCGAGGTCGGCCTTGGCGTCGAGCGCCTTCTCGATCTGGTCCTTGTCCTCGGGCATCTGGATCTGAGGCTCGAGGGCGAGCTTCAGCTTGTTGTCCTCGACGATCTTCTGGTTGGCCTCGTTGACGGCGTTCTGGACGACGTCGGCCATCACGGAGCGGCCGTAGACCTTGCGCAGGTGGGCGACCGGCACCTTGCCCGGGCGGAAGCCCTTGATCTGCACCTTGCCCTTGATCCCGTCGAGCTCGGTCGCGAGCCGGGTCTCCAGCTCGGCCGCCGGCACGACCACCTGGAATTCGCGCTTGAGCCCCTCGGACTTGGTCTCGGTCACCTGCATCGTCGTCATTCCGCCTTGCGCTCTCGAATCCGGCCTGGCTGCGGACCCGGACGGCGCTGGCTTGCACCGTGCGACGGGACCCTCAGGACAAGGAGCCGGCCCTGCTGCTTGAACCCAATCCGTCGTGTCGCCTGGCGGAGATGGTGCGGGCGGAGGGGCTCGAACCCCCACGACTCTCGTCACTGGAACCTAAATCCAGCGCGTCTACCAATTCCGCCACGCCCGCGACGCTCGCGCCCGGCGCTGTACGCACCCGGGCGCGGCTCTATAGCATGGTGGATCGGTCACGCAGCAAGAATTTTGGGCCCGGCCTCGCCCCGCGTCCGCACCCCGGCTACAAGGCGGCTCGCCGTCACCGGGCCCATCCCGCCCGCGGACCGCCCGTCTCCCGCACAGAGCGAGGTGCCATGCCGTCGTCCCTGCCGCCCTCGCGCCGCGCGCTGCTTGCCGGCGCCGCGCTCTCGCTCGCGCCCGCCCTCGTCCGGGCGCAGGGCGGCGCCCCGCAGGCCGGTACCGCTGCGCCGGGTGCCGCGGTCACGCCCGGCCCCGGGGCGGAGGCCCGGCCCCTGACCGCGCAGGCCGCCCGCGCCCGGCTCAAGCCGGAGCCCGCGCCCGAGACCCCGGTCTGGGCCTTCGACGGCCGGTCCGCCCCTCCGGTGATCCGGGTCAAGCTCGGCGAGGCGGTGCGCCTGCGCCTCGAGAACAAGACGGAGAAGCCGCTGTCGCTGCACTGGCACGGGGTGCGCAACCGCAACGCCATGGACGGGGTCGGCGGGGTGACGCAGGCCCCGGTCGCGCCGGGCGGCAGCTTCGTCTACGAGTTCACCCCGCCGGATGCCGGCACCTTCCTGATCCGGCCGCTCGTGGTCGGGGGGGCGAGCGAGCCCTCTGGCCGGGGTCTCGCCGGAATGCTGGTGGTCGAGGAGAAGACCCCGCCGGTCGTCGACCGCGACGTGCCGCTCCTCTTGCAGGACTGGCGCCTGGAAGCCGACGGCACGCTCGCGCCGTTCGGCCAGGCGGCCTTCGCGGCGAGTTCCGGCCGGCTCGGCAACGCGCTGACGATCAACGGCCGGCCCGCCCCGGAGACGATCGAGGCGGCGCCGGGCACGCGGCTGCGGCTGCGCCTCGCCAATGCCTGCAACGCGCGGGCGACCCGGATCCGCTTCGACGGGCTCAAGGCCTGGGTGGCGGCCGTCGACGGGCAGCCGACCGACACGTTCGAGCCCCTGCGCGCCACCCTGCCCTTCCCGCCCGGCACCCGCTACGACATCCTGCTCGACGTGCCGGGCGCCGCCGAGCCGGCCGGCGCCGTGGTGGCGCTGATCGGCGCCGGAATGCCGCTCGCCCGCATCATCGCCAAGGGCGAGCCGGTGGCGGCGCGCCCCGCCGTCGCGCCGATCGGCGAGAACAAGCTGCTGCCGCCGGAGATCAAGCTCCAGAACGCCTTCCGGCGCGATATCGCGATCGCCGGCGGGGCGACCTTCGACAAGGCCAAGCCCGACGCCGCCCCGGCCTTCACCGGCGACCCGACCCGGATCTGGACGCTCAACGGCGCCGCCGGCCGGGCCGAGAACCCTCCCCTGTTCACGGTCAAGCGCAACACCGCCGTGGTGCTGGCGCTCACCAACACCACGGCCTTCCCGCAATCGCTCCACCTGCACGGCCACGTCTTCCGCCTGCTCCATCCCCTCGACGACGGCTGGGAGCCCTACTGGCTCGACACGTTCCAGCTGCTGGAGGGCCGCACCGCCCGCATCGCCTTCCTGGCCGACAATCCAGGGAAGTGGCTCGTCAGTGCGACGGCGCTCGAGCGGTTCGATACCGGCCTGTGGGGCTGGTTCGAGGTCAGCTGACCGCCTGCGTCGGGCGGTCGCACCTCGCGCGTCCGCCAAGCTTTCGGCCCGCATCCAAGTCCTTGATGCGGGTCGACATGCCGGACTTTGCTTGAGACTTGGCAGTCGTCCGATCGAGAAAACGTGTTAACGCCGGTGAATGCATCGGCGGAATGCTGGGCGCATGCTCGGTCGCAGCAGTGCGCACCGGCCTGCAGCGCATCGACGAGGTGCCCAGCATGGAACATCAGCCGCTTCGCCACATCCGCGACATCGCCGATATCGGCACGGTCCCGCCCCTCCTCGACGATCCCGTCCTCGAGGGCCGCCGGGCCCGGCTCGAACGCTTCGCCACGATCCTCGAGCGCGACCCGGACCGCAGCTTCCTCACCCTGGAGGAGATCGAGTTCGTGCCGCGGGGGATGCGCGCCGGCATCCGGGCCGACAACTCGCCCCTCGCGCTCGCCGCGGCCGATCCGGTCCTGCGGGCGAACGGGCTGGCCGACGACACGTTCGGGGAGGCGCGGCGCTTCTTCGGCCTGAGCACCGGCGAGGCCCACCGTCTGCTCTGCTCCTGCGTGAACGGGCGCAGCGTCAAGGCCGGCCCGACCGCCAGGCGCCTGCGCCGCCTCGCCGCCCGCCGGCCGGGCCTGTGGCTCGCCTACGCTGGCGCCGCCGGCCTCGTCGCCCTGCCGGGAACCCTGTTCCTGTTCGGTTGAGCCGAGCCTGCAACGGAAAAAGGCCGCCCTGGCGGGCGGCCTTTTTCACGCCGCACGGAGGCGGCCCAACCTCCAGGATCAAGAATTACTTGATCTTGGTCTCCTTGAACTCGACGTGCTTACGCGCGATCGGGTCGTACTTCTTGAACGACAGCTTGTCGGTCTTGGTCCGCGAGTTCTTCTTCGTGACGTAGAAGAAGCCGGTGTCGGCGGTCGAGAGCAGCTTGATCTTGATGGTGACGGCCTTGGCCATGGCGCGACCTCGTGTGATGAAAGGGGGTTGCGCCCGGAAGACCGAAACGCAAAACGGCCGGGCAGGCCCGGCCAGAACGCGGCGCCTTCCTGCCCCATCACCCCGTTTGCGTCAAGCCCGGCGGCCCGACGCCCCGGGGCGGGCACCGTCCGCGTCAAGCCCGCGCGACGCGGCGTCGCTCCTCACGGCGCGGCCCGGATCATCCGTCCGCCGACCACCGCCAGGTAGGCGACGAAGAGCAGCGCCAGTGCCCAGGCGAAGCCGTGCGGCGAGGCGAGGTCCATCCCGCCGCCGACGAGCGGCGGACCGAGCACCAGCCCGATATTGTAGAGGACCAGGAAGGCCGCGTTGGCGCCGGCCAGCGCCGCACCGTCGAAGCGGGCGCCGAGATGGGCGAGCCCGACGGTGTAGAGCGTGCCGGCGATGCCGCCCCAGGCGAGCAGGATGACGGCGAGCAGCCGCCCATCGTTGGCGCCGAGCGGGAGCGCGGCGGCGCCGAGCGCGCCGAAGAACGCGGCGGCGAGCAGGAGCCGGCGCTTGTCCACCTTGTCGGCCAGCAGCCCGACCGGGATCTGGAACAGCACGTTGCCGAGCGCCGCGACGCTGACGAGCCCGGCCGCCTGCTCCGCCGTGAGGCCGAGGCGCAGGCCGTAGATCGGCAGGATGGCGAAGCCCCCGGTCTCGACCGCGCCGTAGATCAGGGCGGCGAGCGTCGCCGAGGGCGCCACCCGCAGGTAGCCGAGGAAGCCGCGCCCGCCCTTGCGCGGGATCTCCGGCGACAGGTCACGGGCGAGGAAGAGCGGCAGCGTGCCGGCGCAGAACAGGGCCGCCCCCGCCAGGTACGGGGCCCAGCCGGCGGTGCCGAGGAAGCGCAGCAGGGCCGGGCCGATGGCGAAGCCGAGCGCCAGGACGGTGGCGTAGACGCCCATCACCAGCCCACGCCGGGTCGGGGGCGCCGCCTGGTTGATCCAGAACTCGGAGAGCACGAACAGCACGCCGAGCGCGGCCGAGAACACGAAGCGGAGCGGGAACCACCAGGCGAAGTCGCGCACCGCCCGGAAGCCGAGGAGCGCCACGGCCGCGACCGCGATGGCGCCGAGCAGGAGCGGCATCACTCCGAGCCGCGCCGCCACCCGCGGCACGAAGGGCAGGACGACGATGCTCGCCACCCCGGCGACCGCCGTGTTGACGCCGATCCAGGTGTTGGAGAGCCCCATCCGCTCCATCTCCAGGGAGAGGAGCGGGATCGACAGGCTGAGCCCGATGCCGACCACGGCCACGCAGGCGATGGCCGCCGCGATGGCCGCGAGGCGCGCACGCCCGAATTCGGAATCGGAGGGAAGGCTGGTCATGACGCGGGGTCGCCGGCAGGGCGGGTCCGTATGGACCAGCCGCCCCTGGAAGACCACCCTGCGGCCCGCTTCCTAGAGCTCCACCCTCGTGTGCTCGCCGTCGACGTCGCGGAAGAACGGCACCGGCAGCATCGGCGAGAAGCCCGCCTCGAGCCTCGCCTCCAGTTCGTCGAGGACGATGCCGGTGATGCGCGGCAGGTCGAGCCGGCGCGCCTCGGTCAGGTCGACCCAGGCGAGCTCGGTCAGCTCGGAATCGGGGCCGACGATGCCGGGGGTCTCGGCCACCACCGCCTCGCGGTCGACGGCGAAGAACCGGGTGTCGAAGCGCTTCGGACGCGAGGGCGGGGTGATCGCCCGGGCGACGAACTGCAGCAGTTCGAGATCGGGCATCACCCCGGCCTCGCGGAAGGCCGACCAGGCGCCGGGCGGCGCCATCTCGGGCGGGCCGTAATCGAGGGAGCCGATCATCAGCCCGGTCTCCTCGTAGGTCTCGCGGATCGCCGCGAGCGCCAGGACCCGGCCGAGATGGAACAGCGGCGGGTGGACCTGCTCGGCGAGCGCGGCTTCCGCCCGGTCGTTGAGGGTGCCGGCGACCGGCATGGAGCGGTCGCCGAGCTCGATCCGGCCGCCCGGAAACACGAACAGGCCGGGCATGAACTTGTGGCCGGCGTGGCGCTTGCCCATCAGCACCTTCGGCCGCTCGCCCGAGCGGTCGAGGATGATCAGCGTCGCGGCGTTGCGGATCCGCAGCGGGCGCGCCTTGCGTTCAGGCGCGGCCGGAGCCGATGGGTCGTGCGTCGGTCCCGCCGCCATGGCGCGTCTCCGTCTCGTTCCGGGCCGGCCCGTCCACCGGGCGGGCCCCGGCGCGGCGTATCGCGGAAAAGCCGTGCATGCCAAGGGCGTATTGCAGCCCGACCACCGCCCCCTTGGTCGGCTGGAGCAGCAGGAGCGAGGCGACGAGGGCGACCGTCGGCCAGACCGTCATCTGGAGCCAGAGCGGCACGTCGTAGCGCATCTCGGTCTCGAGGACGGCCCAGCCGACGAGGTGTCCGACGACGAAGATCACCAGGTAGGGCGGCAGGTCGTCGGCCCGGTGGTGATGCAGCTCCATCCCGCAGGATTCGCAAGCCTCCCGCACCTTGAGGAAGCGGTGGAAGAGGCGCCCCTCGCCGCAATGCGGGCAGCGGTTGCGAAAGCCGCGCCACATCGCGAGCGCCCAGGACGGTTGCTCCGGGGCCTGCGCCACCGCGGGCGGACGGGTCCCGCCCACGGGCTCGGCGGCGGGTCCGGCGTGGATCTCGATCATGCGCGTCTCCCGCGGCGCTTGGTCAGGCTCTCGCGGCGCTCGGGCGCCGGCCGGCCCTTGCGCGGCCCGCCGCGGGCCGGCGCGGGGGCTGCGGTACGGTCGCCGCCGGCGATCGCGAAGCGCAGGGCCCCGGCCACCGGCGCGGCCTCCATCAGCTGCACCTCGACCTTGTCGCCGAGGCGGAAGGTCTGGCGCGTGCGCTCGCCGACGAGGGCGTGGCGGCCCTCCTCGTGGCGGAAATACTCGGCGCCGAGCGTCGAGATCGGCACGAAGCCGTCCGCCCCGGTCTCGTCGAGCTTGATGAACAGCCCCGAGCGGGTGACGCCCGAGACCTGGCCCGCGAAGGTCGCGCCGACCCGGTCGGCGAGGTGGTGGGCGATCAGGCGGTCGATCGTCTCGCGCTCCGCCGCCATGGCGCGGCGCTCGGCGGCGGAAATCTGCTGGCCGATCTCGGCGAGCGCACCGCCCTCCATGCCCGACGGCAGGCCGTCGTCGCCGAGCCGCAGGGCACGGATCAGGGCGCGGTGGACGACGAGATCGGCGTAGCGCCGGATCGGCGAGGTGAAGTGGGCGTAGCGGCGGAGCGCCAGGCCGAAATGGCCGGCATTCTCGGCGGCGTAGACCGCCTGGGCCTGGGAGCGCAGCACCACCTCGTTGAGGAAGAGCTGGTGCTCGCTGCCCTCGACCATGCCGAGGATGCGGTTGAACAGGGCCGGGCGGAGGTTCGCCTCCTTGGGCAGTTTCAGGCCGATCGAGGCCATCACCTCGCCGAGCGCCCGCATCTTCTCGAGCGAGGGCTCCTCGTGGACGCGGTAGATCAGGGCCTGGCGCGCGGCTTCCAGGACCTCGGCCGCCGCGACGTTGGCCTGGATCATGAACTCCTCGATCAGCCGGTGGGCGGAGAGGCGCTCCGGCACGATCACCCGGTCGACCCCGCCCTCGGCGTTGAGGATCACCTTGCGCTCGGGCAGGTCGAGCGCCAGGGGGCCGCGGGCGTCGCGGGCGACGGCCAGCGCGTCGTAGGCGGCCCAGAGCGGGCGCAGCACCCCGTCGAGGATCGGGCCCGTCACCTCGTCGGGCCGGCCGTCGATCGCGGCCTGCGCCTGCGCGTAGGCGAGCTTGGCGCGCGAGCGCATCATGACCCGGTGGACACTGTGGCGAAGTTTTCGCCCCTCCGCCGTGATGATCATCCGCACGGCGAGCGCCGGCCGGTCCTGGCCGGGCCGCAGGGAACAGAGGTCGTTCGAGATCCGCTCGGGTAGCATCGGCACCACCCGGTCGGGGAAGTAGACCGAGTTGCCGCGGATCAGCGCCTCGCGGTCGAGGGCGGAGCCGGGCCGGACATAGGCCGCGACGTCCGCGATGGCGACGGTGATCACGAACCCGCCCGGATTGGCCGGATCGGGATCGGGCAGGGCCATCACGGCGTCGTCGTGGTCCTTGGCATCCGGCGGGTCGATGGTGACCAGCGGCAGCTCGCGCCAGTCCTCGCGGCCCTCCAGGCCGACCTCGCGGGTGGCGTCCGCCTCCGCCAGCACCTCGCGCGGGAAGACGTGCGGGATGCCGTGGGCGTGAATGGCGATCAGGCTGACCGCCTTCTCGGAGCCGAGGCTGCCGAGGCGCTCCTTGACGCGCCCCTGCGTCAGCCCGAAGCGGTCCTCGCGGCCGAGCGCCACGGTGACGAGGTCGCCGTCCAGCGCGTCGCCCTCCCCGCCCGGCGGCACCGCGATCTCGCGCCCTTGCGCCTTCTTGTCCACGGGCACGATGCGCCCGCCGCCCGTAGGGAGCGCCCGGAACACGCCGAGCGTCTCGGCCTTGTTGCGGCCGATCACCTTGATGACCCGGCCGAGGTAGCGCCCGGGCGTGTCGCCGTCGGGCTCGACCTTGACGAGCACCCGGTCGCCGGTGCCCGGCGCCGGCCCGTCGGCCCGGCGCCCGCGCGGCGTCAGCACGGTGATGACGGGGGCGGGTCCGGCCTCCGGATCCCACTGCGCGGGCCGCGCCACCAATTCGCCGTCGCGGTCGCGCCGGCTGTCGATGTCGGCGACCACGACCGGGGGCAGGCGGCCGGCCTTGCGCAGGCCGGCGCGGTCCTTCTCGATCGCGCCCTCCTCCTGCATCTCCTTGAGCAGGCGCTTCAGCTCGATCTTGTCGGAGCCCTTGATCCCGAAGGCGTGCGCGATCTCGCGCTTGCCGACCTTCTGGGGCGAATCCTCGATGAAGGCGAGCACCGCCTCGCGGGTGGGCAGCGGCGCGTGCGCAGGCTTGCTCTTCGGGGAAGGGCCCGCCTGGGGATGGTCCCCGGGGTGAAGTCTCTTGGCCAACAACTCGATCCAGGCGGCGTGACGCGCTCAAGGCCCGGCGGGCGAGCCGCGGCCGCTCCTGCGAAATATGGGCCGAGTGCGGCCACGGGGCAACGGTCGGCTCCCGCGGGCGGGGCGTGATCCCGGAGCAGGATCGCCGCAGGTCGGTCGTCACAGCATTCCGGCGGACCAGACAAGCAGACAGGCAGTCGAATCGATTGCTCCTGCAAAACATCGTTAATCATTCGTTTCACGACGGTCGGAATCGAAAACAGATTTTCACGCCAATTGCCTTGACCGTAATGTCCGCAAGTCTCCAGATGATGTCGCCCGAATCGGGCATCGATCACATCAAGACGTCAGATCCCGAGACTGCGATGACCAACAGATTCGCCGGGCGCGCCTCCGCGTCCACCGCCCTCAGCCGTCGCCGGCTGTTCCAGTCGGGCGCCCTGGCGGCCGGCGCCGCCCTCGGCAGCCGGATCCCCGGCGCCGCCGCCCTGGAGGGACCGCCGCCGCGGGGGCTCGACGCCCTGGCGCGCGACCTGAAGGGCCGCCTGATCCGCCCGAACGAGCCGGGCTTCCGGGTCGCGGCGTGGCCGAACAACGGCCGCTGGGCCGACGTGCTGCCGCTGGCGGTGGCGATGTGCGTCGACGACCGGGACGTGCGCGCCTGCCTGGCCTGGGCGCGCCAGGAGCGCCAGACCTTCGCGGTGCGCTGCGGCGGCCACAACTACGCGGGCTTCTCGACGACGAGCGGCCTGCTCATCGACGTGAAGCCGATGAGCGCGATCACCTTCGACCCGAAGACCGGGCTGGTGACGGTCGGGGCCGGGGCCAGCAACCAGGTCATGGCCGACGCGTTCAGGGCCACCGGCCTGGCGATCCCCTCGGGCCGCTGCCCGACGGTGGGCATCAGCGGGCTCACCCTCGGCGGCGGCTGGGGGTTCTCGGCGACGCGCAACGGCCTGACCTGCGACGCCCTGCGGGCGACCGACGCGGTGACGGCGGACGGCGTCCTGCGGCGCGCCAGCGCCCGCGACGACGCCGCGCTGTTCTGGGCCGCCCGCGGCGGCGGCGGCGGCAACTTCGCGGTCCACACCGCCTTCACCTTCGAGCCGCACCCGGTCTACGACGTCACGGTGTTCAACATCGTCTGGCCGGCCCGCCATCAGGTCGAGCTGATGTTGGACCTGCAGGACATCCAGCTCAGGAATCCGGGGCTGATCTCGACCCGCAGCAAGCTCGCGCCGGCCGCCGCCGGCCCGGTCAGCCGCGGCGGCCTGCGGGTGCAGACCCTCGGCCAGTTCTTCGGCTCGCCCGACCAGTTGCGGGCCGTGCTCGACCGCCCCCTCTCGCGCTCCCGCCCGATCGTCGCCGAGATCAACGCGATGAACTACTGGAGCGCCCGCGACTACCTCGTCACCGACGACCCGGGCGGCCTCTACGACATGCGCTCGAGCTACGTCGCCGGCGGGCTCGGCGGCGAGGCGATCGAGGCGATGATCGGCTGGATGGAGAAATGGCCGGGCGGCTCCGTGCGCCAGGACAACATGGGCATCCTGTTCGCCGCCGGCGGCCAGGTGAAGGCCGTGAAGCCGACCGACACGGCTTATGTCCACCGCGATTCCGACTTCATCGTCGAGATGGAGACGTCCTGGAGCCCGCTCGACACGCCCGACACCGTCGCGCGCCAGCAGGCCTGGCTCACCGAGTACTTCGCGGCGATGCAGCGCTTCGTGAAGCCGCAATCCTACGTCAACTTCCCGAGCCGCGACCTGCCGAACTGGCTCAACGCCTATTACGGCGAGAACGTCAGCAAGCTCTGCGAGGTCAAGCGCCGCTACGACCCCGACAACGTGTTCAGGTTCCCGCAGAGCATCCCGCTCACCGCCCCGGCGTGACGGTGCGGCGACGACCAACGAAAAAGGGGCCGGATCGCTCCGGCCCCCCTCGTCTCTCGTTCCAGCAGCCGGTAACGGCTTACAGCGAGTAGTAGTTCACGAACTCGATCGGGTGCGGGGTCATCTCGTAGCGCATCACCTCGGTCATCTTCAGCTCGATGAACGAGTCGATGAAGTCGTCGCTGAACACGCCGCCGGCCTTGAGGAACTCGCGGTCGGCGTCGAGGCTGGTGAGCGCCTCACGCAAGCTGCCGCACACGGTCGGGATCTCCTTGAGCTCCGCCGGGGGCAGGTCGTAGAGGTCCTTGTCCATCGCCGGACCGGGATCGATCTTGTTGTTGATGCCGTCGATGCCGGCCATCAGCATGGCGGCGAACGCCAGGTAGGGGTTCGCCATCGGATCGGGGAAGCGGACCTCGACGCGCTTGGCCTTCGGCGAGGTCGTCCACGGAATCCGGCACGAGGCCGAGCGGTTGCGGGCCGAGTAGGCCAGCAGCACCGGCGCCTCGTAGCCCGGGACCAGGCGCTTGTACGAGTTGGTCGACGGGTTGGTGAAGGCGTTGAGCGCCTTGGCGTGCTTGATGATGCCGCCGATGTACCACAGGCACTCCTGCGACAGGTCGGCGTACTTGTTGCCGGCGAAGACCGGCTTGCCGTCCTTCCAGATCGACTGGTGGACGTGCATGCCCGAGCCGTTGTCGCCGTAGACCGGCTTCGGCATGAAGGTCGCGGTCTTGCCGTAGCTCTGGGCGACGTTGTGGATGCAGTACTTGTAGATCTGCATCTGGTCACCCATCAGGGTGAGCGTGTCGAACTTCATGCCCAGCTCATGCTGGGCCGAGGCGACCTCGTGATGGTGCTTCTCGACCTTCACGCCCATCGACTGCATCGCGGCCAGCATCTCGCCGCGCATGTCCTGGGCCGAATCCTGCGGCGGGACCGGGAAGTAGCCGCCCTTGATCTGCACGCGGTGGCCGAGGTTGCCGCCCTCGTACTCGGTCTGGCCGTTGATCGGCAGCTCGACCGAATCGAGCTTGAAGCCGGTGTTGTACGGGTCGGCGGAGAACCGCACGTCGTCGAAGACGAAGAACTCGGCCTCGGGGCCGACGAAGATGGTGTCGCCGATGCCGCTGGCCTTGACGAAGGCCTCGGCCTTCTTGGCGATGCCGCGCGGGTCGCGGCCGTAGGGCTCGCCGGTCATCGGCTCGAGCACGTCGCAGACGATCGACATGGTCGAGGCCGAGAAGAACGGATCCATGCAGGCCGTCGCCGGGTCCGGCATCAGCAGCATGTCGGACTCGTTGATCGCCTTCCAGCCGGCAATCGACGAGCCGTCGAACATCGTGCCCTCGGCGAAGATGTCCTCGTCGACCAGCGACACGTCGAAGGTGACGTGCTGCCACTTGCCCCGCGGATCGGTGAAGCGGAAATCGACGTACTTGACGTCGTTTTCCTTGATTTCCTTGAGGACGTCCGTCGCGGTCTTAGACATTCTCGTTTGATCCCTTCCTAGAACGGCGTCGAGGCCGCCATGAAGCCGCGGTCCTGGGGGTCAGGCCGCGGTTTTCGTCGTCGCAGAGAGGGGGCCGGCGGTCAGGTCGCGCCTCGATCAGATCGCGTCCTGACCGGTCTCGCCGGTGCGGATGCGGATCGCTTCCTCGATCGAGGACACGAAGATCTTGCCGTCGCCGATCCGGCCGGTCTGGGCCGACTTGCGGATCGCCTCGACGGCGCCGTCCACCAGCGTGTCGGGCAGCACGATCTCGAGCTTCACCTTGGGCAGGAAGTCGACCACGTACTCGGCGCCCCGATAGAGCTCCGTGTGGCCCTTCTGGCGGCCGAAGCCCTTGGCCTCGATCACCGTGATGCCCTGAAGGCCGACCTCCTGCAGGGCCTCCTTCACCTCGTCGAGCTTGAAGGGCTTGATGATCGCTTCGATCTTCTTCATGCCGGGCGGGCCTGGTCTGCAACGGTTCCGGCGGCCTTCCTAGCATCGTGCCGCGCCGACCGCCACGGGGGATTTCCCAGGAGCAGATCGGGAATGCCCAATCCGTAAGCAATTGCTGCGCGTTTGTTGCGCAATTCGACGTTCCCAAGCCGGGTGCCGCGGCAAGGCGGGCCCCCTCGGGCGTTCCTCGGAGTATGACGCGATGGCCGGAACCGAATTGCTGACAACGGACGAGATGCGCCGGGCCGACGCCGCGGCGATCGCCGCCGGGACGCCGGGCCTCGACCTGATGCGCCGGGCCGGCGCCGCAGTGGCCGAACGCGTGGAAGCGATGGCGGGGGCGAGCGCCGGCGAGGGCCGGGTCCTGGTCCTGTGCGGGCCGGGCAACAACGGCGGCGACGGGTTCGTCGCCGCCCGCCTCCTCGCCGCGGCAGGGATCGCGGTCGAGGTCGCGCTCCTCGGGGATCGTGCGGCGCTCCGGGGCGATGCCGCCGCGGCGGCCGCCGAGTGGACCGGCCCGGTCGCGGACGCGGCCGGCGCCGAGCCGGCGGGTTTCGCGCTTGTGGTCGACGCCCTGTTCGGTGCCGGTCTCTCCCGCCCGCTCGACGGCACTGCGGCCGCTCTGGTCGGGCGCATCAACGCCTCCGGCGTGCCGGTGCTGGCGGTCGACGTGCCCTCTGGCCTCGACGGCGATACCGGCGCGCCCCTCGGGCCGGTCGTGACCGCGACCGAGACGGTGACCTTCGCGCGGCCGAAGCCCGGCCACCGGCTGCTGCCGGGCCGGCGCCTGTGCGGACCGGTGACGGTGGCGGAGATCGGCATCCCCGACGCGGTCGTGACGGGGATCGGCGCGCAGGCCCACGACAACGGGCCGGACCTGTGGGGCGCCGCCTTTCCGCGCTTGAGCGCCGAGAGCCACAAGTACACCCGCGGCCACGCGGTGGTGCTGTCGGGCCCGGCCCACCGCACCGGCGCGGCGCGGCTCGCCGCCCGGGGCGCCCTGCGGATCGGCGCCGGCCTCGTCACGCTCCTGTCCCCGAGTCCGGCGCTCGCCGAGAACGCCGCCCAGATCACCGCGATCATGCTGCGCCCCTGCGACGGCGCCGACGACCTCGACGACACCCTCACCGACGAGCGCCTCAACGCCATCGTCGCCGGGCCGGGCCTCGGCAGCGGCGCGCCGACCCGCGACCTCGTACGGGTGGCCTGCGAGGCCGGCCGCGGCCTCGTCCTCGACGCCGACGCCCTGACGAGCTTCTCGGGCCGGGCCGACGAACTCGTCGAGATGATCGCGGCGGGCGGGTCCCAGGCGGTCGCGACGCCGCATGACGGCGAGTTCGCGCGCCTGTTCAAGGGCGTGGCGGCGGTGCCGGCGGAGGGCTCGCGCCTCGCCCGGGCCCGCGCCGCGGCGGCCTTCCTCGACGCCGTCGTGGTGCTGAAGGGCGCCGACACGGTGATCGCCGCCCCCGACGGGCGCGCCGCCATCAACGCCAACGGCACGCCCTGGCTCGGCACCGCCGGCAGCGGCGACGTGCTGTGCGGGTTCGTCGGCGGGTTGCTGGCGCAGGGCATGCCGGCCTTCGAGGCCGCGGCGGCCGCAGTCTGGCTCCACGCCGAGGCCGGCCGCCGGTACGGGCCGGGCCTGATCTCGGAGGATTTGCCGGAGCAGATGCCGGCGGTGCTGCGGGCGTTCCTGGAGCGGCTCGGCGCAGCGTGAGATGGCCGGGGCGCGGGCGCGGCCTCGCGCTCCTGCAGGCCGCGGGACCTATCGGAGGACGACGGCGAAACGCCGGGTCGGGACCGGCCTTTTACGCCGCCGCCGCGACCACCCGGTTGCGGCCGGTCTGCTTGGCCTCGTAGAGCGCGAGGTCGGCGCGCTTGAGCAGCGCGCCCGGCTCGCTGTCGCCGGCCTGGCGGGCGGCGACGCCGATCGAGACCGTGACGTCGATCGAGCAGGTGCCGCGCTGGACCACGAACGGCGCAGCCTCGATCCGCTCGCGGATCCGCTCGGCGACCTGGCGGGCGGCCTCGAGCGCGGTATCGGGCACCACCACCACGATCTCCTCGCCGCCGAACCGCGCCACCACGTCGATGCCGCGGGTCTGGGAGCGGATGCGGGTGGCGAATTCCTTCAAGACCTCGTCGCCGGCATCGTGCCCGAAGCGGTCGTTGATCGACTTGAAGCGGTCGATGTCGAGGATCAGCAGCGAGACCGGCCGGTCGCGCAGGGACGGCTCGGAAAAGAGGCCGGCGAGATAGCTGTCGAGGTAGCGCCGGTTGTGCAGGCCGGTGAGCCCGTCGGTGACGGCGAGGTCCATCGAGGCCTGGACCGATTCGCGCAGCGAGTGCGAGAAGCGCTTCCGCTTTACCTGGGTGCGGACCCGGGCGACGAGCTCGTTGCGGTCGATCGGGCGGACCAGGTAGTCGTGCACGCCGAGGTCGAGGCCGCGCATGATGCGGGCGCGGTCGCCGGCATCGGCCAGCATCACCACCGGCACGGTGCGGGTGCGGTCGAGGGAGCGCAGCTGGCTGCACAGGCGCAGGCCGTCATGGTCCTGCAGGTCGAGGCTGACCAGCACCACGTCGTACTCGCCGGCCTTGACCCGCTCCAGCGCCTCCTGGGGCGTCGCCACGGTCTCGACGCAGTGGTACTGGCCCAAGGCCGCGGACAGGCGGTCGGCGGCGGAGCGGCGGTCCTCGACGATGAGCACGTTGGCGTTGTGCCCGGTCTCGGCGGCGGCCGCCGCCAGGGGATCGCCGACCCGCGAGGCCATGGCGCGGCTGCGCAACTCGTCGGTCACCGCCTTGAGGCGCACCAGGCTGCGCACCCGGGCCATCAGGGCGGTGTCGTCGATGGGCTTGGTCAGGAAATCGTCGGCGCCGGCATCGAGCCCGCGCAGGCGGTCGCTCGGCTGGTCGAGGGCGGTGACCATCACCACCGGCAGGTGGGCGGTGGTCGGCGTCGCCTTGATCCGGCGGCAGACCTCGAATCCGTCCATCCCCGGCATCATCACGTCGAGCAGCACGATGTCGCACAGGCCCTTCTCGCAGATTGCGAGGGCGTCGGGCCCGTTCATCGCCGAGACGACATCGAAATATTCGAGCGTCAGCTTCGTCTCGAGCAGCTTGATGTTCGGAAAGAGGTCGTCGACGATGAGAACACGTGCCGACATGGAAGGACAGGCCTCTCTCAGCTTCTGCTCAGCTCTGGCGCTCGTCGCCAACGTAGGTCCGCACCGTCGCGAGGAACTTCGCGACCGAGATCGGTTTCGACAGATACGCCTCGCAGCCACCCTCGCGGATGCGCTCCTCGTCGCCCTTCATGGCGAAGGCCGTGATGGCGATCACCGGAATGCCCTTGAGGTCGTCGTCCTCCTTGAGCCATTTAGTGACTTCGAGGCCCGACACTTCGGGGAGTTGGATGTCCATCAGGATCAGGTCAGGCCGATGCCGGCGCGCCAGCTCGATCGCCTCGATCCCGTTGGCCGTCTTGAGGGTCGCGTAGCCGTGAGCCTCCAACAGGTCGTTGAAGAGCTTCATGTTCAGCTCGTTGTCCTCGACGATGAGCACCGTCTTCGTCATGGCTCACTGTCTCCGGCGCTCCAGCGGGCCGCGTCACACCCCGGCTGCGACCGGAACCGCAACACTGTTAAGCGACACATGTTGATGAAACGCAAATTCGATGGATTTGCCAGGGGGACGAGTCCCCGTGGCGGAGTGCTGAGCGAATCCGCCGCGGAGGCGCTGGGAGCCCGTGTCTTCGACTACGTCACGGGGGATCCAGGCCGGCTGCTGCGCTTCATGGAGACCTCCGGCCTGTCGCCCGATGCCCTGCGGCAGGCGGCCGGCACGCCCGAGCTCGCGGCCGGCCTCCTCGACCACGTCGTGGCGGACGAGGAGCTGCTGCTCGCCTGCGCGAGCGCCCTCGAAATCGCGCCCGAGCAGATCACCCAGGCCTGGCGCCGCCTCGGCCCGCCGGACGCGGGCGAGTTCGGGGCGTGAGCGGCGCGCCGCTCTGCCGCGATTGCGGCGAGACGGTTCCGCCCGGCACCCCGCGCTGCCGGGCCTGCGGCTCGCCGCGCCTGCTCGCCCATCCGGAGCGCGACGCGCTGTCGATCGCCCACGTCGATTGCGACGCCTTCTACGCCGCGGTCGAGAAGCGGGACGATCCCGCCCTGCGGGATCGACCGCTGATCATCGGCGGGGGCCGGCGCGGCGTGGTGGCGACCGCCTGCTACATCGCCCGCATCCGCGGGGTGCATTCGGCGATGCCGATGTACCGTGCCCTCGAGGCCTGCCCGGACGCGGTGGTGCTGCGGCCCGACATGGAGAAGTATGCCCGGGTCGGCCGGGAGGTCCGGGCGATGATGCAGGACCTCACGCCGCTGGTCGAGCCGGTCTCGATCGACGAGGCCTTCCTCGATCTGTCGGGCACCGACCGGCTGCACGGGGCGCCGCCCGCCGTCACGCTGGCGCGCTTCGCCCGCCGGGTCGAGGACGAGGTCGGCATCACGGTCTCGGTCGGGCTCGCGCCCAACAAGTTTCTCGCCAAGATCGCCTCGGACTTCGAGAAGCCCCGCGGCTTCTCGATCATCGGTCGCGCCGAGGCCGCCGCCTTCCTGGCGGGAAAGCCGGTGCGGATCCTCCCGGGCATCGGCCAGGCGGCGGCCGAGCGCCTCGCCGCGCTCGGCATCCGCCAGGTCGGCGACATCGCCCGGGTCGCGCCGGAGCGGCTGCATGCGGGGCTGGGGCGCGACGCCTCCCGGCTGCTGGCGCTCGCCCGCGGCGAGGATCCGCGCCGGGTGCAGCCCGTGCGGGAGACGAAGAGCATCTCGGGCGAGACCACCTTCGCGGAGGACCTGCGCGGCTTCTCGGAGCTGCGCCCGATCCTGTGGCAGCTCTGCGAGAAGGTGGCGCGGCGCCTGAAGCGGGCGGAATTCGCCGCCGGCAGCGTCACGCTGAAGCTGAAGGACCGGGATTTCCGGCTGCGCACCCGCACCCGCTCGGGCCTCGCCCCGACGCAGGTCGCCGAGCGGCTGTTCCGCCCGGCCGAGGCGCTCCTGCGCGAGGCCTGCGACGGCACCGCCTACCGGCTGATCGGGATCGGGGCCGGCGACCTGTGCGGGGCGGCGCATGCCGACCGGGGCGACCTCGCCGACGTGTCGGCCCTGCGCGACGCCAGCCGGGCCGCCGCCATCGACGCCCTGCGGGACCGCTTCGGCGCCGCGGCGGTGCAGCGCGGCCTCGGCTTCACGCCGCAGGAGGCCGAGCGGCCGGCCCGGGCCAAGCCGGACCGGACCGGGCGGGAGCCCTAGGACCGGACCACGGCCAAGGCCCGCACGATCAGGGCTTGCAGTCCTTGCTCTCGGGCAGGAGGTCGATGCGCGACAGCTCGCCCTTGAGGGAGAACTCGCCGTAATCGAGCCGCAGGGCGGCGCTGACGCCGTTCTCGTAGAGGTCGAAGGCGAGCACGTAGACCGGGGTGCGCTCGCCCTCGCCGGGCGAGAAGTAGCTCAGGGTCACCGGCCAGTGCGGCATCGTCGCCATCGCGCCGTCGCGCAACGCCGCCTCGACCGGGACGGGCTTGGGCGCCGGGGCGTCGGGCCTGGTCTCGGGCTTGACCTCCGTCTTGGTCTTGTCCGAACCGCGCTGCGCCCCGATCACCGCCAGGGTGTCGTAGACCTTGCGGCCGTCGTCGGACCCGTCGAACACCTTGATGGCGACCGTGGACTGCCCCGCACGCGCGGCCTCGATCAGCCGCCTCATGTGGGCGGCGGGAAACAGCACCTCCCCGGGCACGCTCATCTCGCCGCGCTTGGGCTGCTTGAGGCTGACCGAGAGGCCCTTGTCGCCCCGCTCGGCATTGCCGTCCACCGGGGCGGTCGTCTTGCCGTTGAGGTCGGACTGGGTGCGGAAGCGGAAGCTGCGCCCGTCGCCGCTCTCGAAGGTGGTGTTGCGCAGGTCGGAGGTGCGGCTGCCACTCTCCGAGCTCTCCAGCACGGTGACCTGACGGTACTGCAGGGCGAAGCCCTTGCAAGCGTCGCCGGTGAAATCGAACACGATCCGGCCGCGGGCGCTTTCGACCGCGCGGGTGCCGGAGCTGCCGGACAGCGACAGGTCGTAGACGGCGCGATGGGGCGCGAGATGCACGCTCTCCGCCGCGAGAACGGGCGACGAGAGCGCGAGCACGACGCACGCGAGGAGTGTCCGCATGAAATCTCCCGGACGGGCCGCCGGTGATGGCGTCGGCCCTGTTGTCCGGCTCAAGATAGGTCCCGCCCCGCCACCCGGCAACGTGCCCGCCCGGCCGGTGGCGGCGCGGGCCGTGGCAGCGCGGCCACGCTTGTCCGAGACCGCACCGGAAACGCGCACAGGTCGCGGCGCGCGGCGGCGGTTCAACCCAGGCGCATCGCCCCCTGCGCCGGCGACCGGGCGCTGAGAAATCCAATTAAAGATCTGATATATAAAGGTTTTTTCGATATGTTGCGCGGCGGCGCGACGATGGGCCGGCCGCGCGGTGCGACCGTCGCACCCGGTTTTGCCGGGGGTCGCGGGCTCGGGGAAAAACCGGCGCGGCCGCGGGCCGGACTCTTGCGCGGATGTTAGGGCGTCCTGTAGGTTCACCCCGTCGCCAGCGCCCATGGCGTGGCGGCGATCACCAGCAGGATCGGATGGACTGAACGCGCGGTCGAACGGCGGGCCGCTCGCGGCTGCGCGCCGATTCCATGGGTGATGTCGGGGGAGTGGAGGCGGCGATGATGGATGCGGGTCCGGGCTGGACGAATGAACGCGTCGAGCTTCTCAAGCGGCTCTGGAGCGACGGCCACAGCGCCAGCCAGATCGCCGCCGAGATCGGCGGAGTCTCCCGCAATGCGGTCATCGGCAAGGTCCACCGCCTCGGTCTCGCCGGGCGGGTGACGAAACCCAATGGGGCTCAGGCGGCGTCCGGCCGCCGTCCGCGCGCCGAGGCCGAGTCCCCAGGCGCCTCCGTCGCGCCGACCGTCCTCGCCCCCGCGCCGCCGGCCCTCGCGCTGATCCAGCCGACATCGGTGCCGTCCGCCGTCGCGCTGCCGGAGAGTTCCCGCGTCACCATCATGGAGCTGCGCGACTTCATGTGCCGCTGGCCGATGGGCGACCCCTCGACCCCGGATTTCCGTTTCTGCGGCGACCGGGCGATCACCGGCCTGCCCTACTGCACCCACCACAGCCGCATCGCCTACCAGCCCGCCGCCGAGCGCAAGCGCGACCGCAAGGTCGTCGGCTTCCGGTAGTCGCGTCCCGGGCCGGCAAGACCCGGCCCTTTCGATCGTGTCGAGAATATCGCTCGAATCCTAACGAATCCTGTCCGGGCGGCGCACCGCCTTCGCGGATGGGGTGGCCGCGCGCTATACCGACGGGCGCGGCCGCCGGAACCGAGGGCCGAGATCGGACGGGCCGGGCGATGCAGGAGACCGTCGTCCCTGAGGGACCAGGGGTGAGCGAGAAGAAGCGCCGGGCCACGGCCGCGGAGATCCGCGAACGGGCCTTCCTCGACGTGATCGACTGGCTCGACTACCGCGTCGCGGTCTGCCGCGACGGGCTCGAGCGCTACAGCGCCTCCCACGGCGCCGACAGCCGGGCCGCCGCGGCCGAGCGCGCCGCCGCCTTCGAGGCCGAGCTGATCCTGCGCGAGATCCGCAAGCTCGCCGAGGTGCCGCCGCGGTCCAGGACCTTCCGGGAGGCGGCCGAGGCGCGCCGCCGCTACGTCGCCGCGCAGGCCTCCCGTATCGGCGAGCCGGAGCGGGAGGCCTGATCGTTCGGGGGCCGGACCCGCCGCGCGCCCGTCACTGCAATTCCAGCACCACGCTGCGGAACCCTTGCGGCTTACGCGCCGGGCAGATGTCGGTATCGTCGGCCAGAAGCTGCACCTTGGTGCCGTCCGCTGCCACCACGAGGCCTTCGGGCTGGAAGTCGGGGATCGCCGCCAACGCCTCGGCGGCGCCGGGAACCCGGGCCGGGGCCTCGCCGGCACGCCCCGACCAGCGGTAGAGGTCGAAGGCGCCGCCGCGGCCGCCCGCCACGATGAAGTAGGCCCTGATCCCGCCCGCATAGGCGATGTCGCGGATGCCGCGGCCCTTGAGGTCGAGGGCGATCGGCTTGCCGAGCTTCGGGGCCGCCCCCTCCCCCAGCACCGCGGCCGGATTCTCGACCGGCACCACCAGGGCGTCGTTGTCAGCGTTGAGCGGGTTGCCGAGGCCGACGAACAGGCCGCGCCCGTCCGGGGCCGGGCTCAGGCCCTCGATCGCGAGGCCCCGCCGCTGCGGGCTGAGGTTCGGCTTCGTCGCGAGATCGACGGCGATGCGGTCGGCGAGCGCCGGATCGAGGTCGGCGATCGCCTTGGCGAGCCCCCGGAACGCCTTGCCCTTCGGCGCCACCGTGGGCGCGGCGGCGTCGCCGCCGACCGACAGGGCGAGGACCTGGCGGGTCGCCTCGCGGGTCCGGCCTTCGGCGTCGCGGCCGTGCGAGCCGATCGCCACGAGGTCGCTGCCGAGCCAGGTCAGCGCCTCGAGGTCGGCCTGGCCCGGCTCCTCGCGGGCATCGGTCGCCAGGGCCGCATCGAGGTCGCCGCCCTTCAGGGCGAGCGGCGGACCGGACTCGTTCGCCCGGTAGAGGCGCAAGCTGTTGTCCGCGTCGCTCACCACCAGGACGCGGTCGCCGAAGCTGCCGGCCGGGTATGGAACGGCGCCGGAGGCCTGGCAGGTCCCCCAATGCATCAGAACCGGCCCCGCCTTCACCTCGGCGCGCGCGGCGGAGGCCGCGAGACAGAGGGCGAGCCCGGCAACGAGGGTGTCCCGACGCGTCGTGCGCAGGCCCGTCATGGCGTTCCTCCCTGGTAGTGCGGTCCGGCTGGGCGGGACCGTCCTGGTTGACGTCCGGATGCGCGACGGCCTTCGAGCGGGCCCCGGCGCCTCCCCTCACCCCTCCCGGCCCGGCTCGTCCCCGCGCCGGGCCGCCTCGCTCCGGCGCCGATCGCGCCGCAGCACCCACAATTGCCAGAAGCCGAAGCCGAGCACGGCCCCGAAGACGAGCCCGAAATCGAGCAGCGCGAACAGCGTCTCGTTCACGACGGCGCCGCGCCGCCGAAGCGCTCCCGCTCGCGCAGCACCTCGATGAGGTCGAGGACGCGCACGACCCGCGCGGCGAGGTTCCACCAGGCCGGACGCGCTCCGGCGAGCGGAGGCAGGACGACCGGGGAGACGGCGACCGGGGGGACGGAGGCGGGCCTGGGCATCGCCGTCACCGCCTCGACCAGGAAGGCGGCCTCCGGCAGGACCGGCCGGTCGGCACGGCGCAGCGAGCCCGTCAGCGCCGCGCGGGCAAGGAGTTGCGCCTTGCGGGCTCCCGGAACCCGAGCGCGGCGGCTGACCGGATCGAGGCCGCCGCGGGCGAGGTCGCGACCGATCTCGGCGTAGATCAGGCCGGCGGCCCGCACCGCCGGCCGGCAGGCGGCGGGAAGCTGCGCGATGCCGGAATCGGCCCGCGCGTACAGCAGGTCGGCCGCGGCGAGCAGGCGCGCGACCACGGCGGCGAGCGCGGGGCTCTGCTCCGGCCGGGCGAGGAACGCGTCGGGGTCGATTCCGGCGTCGCGCAGCCAGGATTCCGGCAGGTAGAGGCGCCCGGCGCGGGCATCCTCGCCGACGTCGCGGGCGACGTTGGTGAGCTGCATGGCGATGCCGAGGTCGCAGGCCCGGGCCAGCGCCTCGCCCGAGCGCTCGCCCATCACCAGCGTCATCATCGCGCCGACCGAGCCGGCGACCCGGGCCACGTAGGCGACGAGGGAGGAGAGATCCGGGTGACGGCGCCCGGCGGCGTCCCAGGCCAGGCCCTCGAGGAGCGCGGCGGGCAGGGCCTGGGGGATCGCATGGCGGGCGACGATCTCGGCGAGCGCCCGGTCGGCGGGCGCGTCGGCGGGCCGGCCGGCATAGACCGCAGCCAGGCGCGCCCGCAGGCGGGGCACCGCGTCGGCCTGGGCGCCCGCCCCGTCGACGGCATCGTCCGAGAGGCGGCAGAAGGCGTAGAGCCCGTAGGCGTCGCGGCGCACCGCCCGGGGCAGCAGCCACGAGGCGGCGTAGAAGCTGCGCGACCCCGCCCGGATCGCCGCCCGGCAGGCGGCGTGGTCGGCGGGGCGGGCGGTACACCCTCCGAGGGGGGCATCAGGCGAAGACGGCAGCATCCGGCACCACGCGATCGAGGATCTTCGACGAGGACAGAACGCCCGGAAGCCCGGCCCCCGGATGGGTGCCGGCGCCGACGAGGTAGAGGTGGCGCACCGCGCCGCAGCGGTTGTGCGGGCGAAAATACGCGCTCTGGGTCAGAATCGGCTCGAGCCCGAAGCCCGAGCCGCGGAAGGCCAGGAAATCGTCGGAGAAATCCTGCGGCGTCGTCACCCGGGAGGTCGCGAGCGCGTCCGACAGGCCCGGCAGCACCGTCGCCTCCAGGCGCGCGGCGATGCGCTGCCGGTACGGCTCGGCGAGCGCCGCCCAATCCTGGCCGCCGGCGAGGTTCGGCACCGGGGCGAGCACGTAGAAGGCATCGTGGCCCGGTGGCGCCACGCTCGGGTCGGTCGCGGTCGGGCGGTGGAGGTAGAGGCTCATGTCCTCGGCCAGCACCTTCCGGGAGAAGATGTCGTCGAGGAGCCCGCGATAGCGCGGCCCGAGCACGATCGTGTGGTGCGGCAGCTCCGGGTAGGTACGCCGCGTCCCGAAATACCAGACGAACAGCCCCATCGAGGAATGCGCCCGGGCGAGACGCCTGGATCCCCGCCCCCGGACCTCCGGCGGCAGCAGGTGCAGCGCCGTGGCGACGGAATCGGCGTTCGACACCACGATGTCGGCCCGGATCGCCGTGCCGTCGGCGAGCGCCACGCCGCGCGCCGTGCCGTCCTCGACCAGGATGCGCGCGACCTCCGATCCGCACCGCACCTCGCCGCCCTGGCCCTCGATCAGCCGGACGAGGCCGCGCACCAGGGCGCCGGTGCCGCCGAGCGCCGAATGCACGCCCCAGCGCCGCTCCAGCGACGCGATCAGGCAGTAGAGCGCGCTCGCCCGGAACGGCGATCCGCCGATCAGGAGCGGGTGGAAGCTGAAGGCGGTACGCAGGCGCTCGTCGCGGAAGACCGAGGAGACGAGGGAATAGACGCTGCGGTGCCCGCCGAGGCGCAGGAGGTCGGGGGCGATGCGCAGCATGTCGGTGACGCGGCCGAACGGCACCGCCCCGAGCTGCTCGAAGCCGACCCGGCACAACTCGTCGGAGAGCGCCATGAAGCGGTCGTAGGCGGGCGCCTCGCCGGGGCTCAGCCGCTCGACCTCGTCGCGCATCGCCGCCGGATCGCCGGACATCGCGAAGGTGGCGCCGTCGTCGAAGCGGATGCGGTAGAACGGCCGCATCGGCACCAGGGTGACGTCGTCGGAAAGCCGCCGCCCGCACAGGGCCCACAAGTCCTCGAACAGGAACGGCGCGGTGACGATGGTCGGCCCGGCATCGAACGTGAAGCCGTCCTGCCGGTGGACCCGCGCCCGTCCGCCCGGCTGGTCGAGCCGCTCGAGCACGCTGACCCGGTAGCCCCGCGCGCCGAGCCTCACCGCCGCCGCGAGCCCGCCGAAGCCGCTGCCGATCACCACCGCACGAGGCCGGCGCCGGGCGGACGTGACCCGCGGCGGCGCATCGTCGAGTGTCAACATAGGTTGACACTATTGTCCCGGTCGGGGCGGGTGGCAAGGGGGAAACGAGGGCCGCCGCGCGATCGAACGGCGAGCGTCAGGCGCGCGCCGCGTCCGCCCGGATCAGCTCCGCCACCACCTCCGGCTTCTCCTCGTGGGCGAGATGCCCGAGGCCGCGCAGCCACTCCACCCGGGCGCGGCCGCCGAGGCGGTCGGCGAGGGCGATGGAGACGTCGGGCGCGATGGTGCGGTCCTGGCTGCCGACGATCAGCAGGAGCGGGACCGCGAGGCGGGGCAGGTCGCGGTCGAGGGGCACGAGGTCCCAGTTCGCCATCATGCCGAGTGCCCCGGCGACGTGGCCGGGGGTCTGGAACAGGCGGCGGTAGAGGTCGAGGCCGGCGCGGTCGAGGGTCGAGCCGGTGCCGTGGATCAGCCGCTCCACCGCGGCGCGGTCGGCCGACCAGGCGAAGACGCGCGGCGTGACCGGGTTGAGGAACAGCGCCCGCGCCATCGCCGGGAACAGGAAGCCGGCCATGCCCGGAAACGGCTTCAGCGCGGCGTTGAGCCCGACGAGAAGGCGGGGCGCGAGCACCCCGTCGAGGCAGAGGCGAGCCAGGATCGCGGCTCCCGCGGAATGACCGACGACGATCTGCGGGGCGGCGTCGAGGGTGCGCAGCAGAGCGGCGAGCGCGCGGGCCATGCGCGGCAGGGAGGGGGTCGGCAGCGGATCGGTGAAGCCGTGGCCCGGCAGATCGGGGGCGATCACCCGGAAGTCGCGGGCGAGCAGGGGCAAGAGCCCGCGCCAGGAGTGGGTCGCCGCGCCGGTGCCGTGCACGAGGAGCAGGACCGGGCCCGCCCCGGCCTCCTGGACGTGCCAGGTCAGGCCGCCGGCGGCAACGAAACGGCTCGTCTCCCGGTTCGGCCAGTCGCGGCCCTGGCGGGCGAAATCGGGCCTGTCGTCGGACGCCCTCGCGCTCGTCATCGGGCTCATGCCGCCGGAGCGGCCTCGCGCACGGCCCTTGCGAGGCGCGCGGCATCGGCCTGCGGCAGGGCGAGGTAGCGGGCGCGCATCGCGGCGGCGAGCGCCCGGGCGGAGTCCTGCGGCCGGGCGGCGGTATCGATGACGAGGGCCCGGGTCCCCTCGGCGGCCAGGGCCCGGGCGGCCGCGAGGGCGTCGGCACCCGCTTGCACCCGTCCGGGCCGGCCGGCGCGGTCGATGTTGGCGCGGCCGTCGGTGAGGAGCAGCACGACCGGGCTGCGACCGCCGCGGCGCTCAGTAGCGGCGAGGCGGGCGGCCGCCTCGATACCGCAGGCGAGCGGGGTGCCACCGCCGCCCGGCAGCGCGGCGAGCGCGCGCTTGGCCCGCACCAGCGAGCGGGTGGGCACCAGCAGCAGGTCGGCGCCCCGGCCCCGGAAGGCCACCAGGGCGACGCGGTCGCGGCGGACGTAGCATTCGGCGAGCAGCTGCTCGACCGCGCCCTTGGCCTCGGCCAGCCGCTCCAGGGCGGCGGAGCCGGAGGCGTCGACCGCGAAGATCGTCGTGGTCTCGCGCCGCTGCACGAGGCGGCGGATGCGCAGGTCGTCCGCCGTGATGCGCAGGCGGGCCTCGCCGTCGCCGCGGCGCAGGCGCTGCCAGGGGGCCGCCGCCCGCAGGGTTTCGATCAGGGCGAGGCGCCCGCGGCGCGGATCGCCCGGCCGGGCCCCGACCGGACGGCCGCGCGG
>NZ_JACWCT010000094.1 GCF_016613415.1 Methylobacterium ajmalii
CGGCTCCGGACCCTGGATGGACGGGGCGGGCGCCTGACCGGCGCCCGCCCTTTTTCATGGCCGGCGGGCTCCCGCCCGCGTCCGGAGGCCGGCTCGCGGCCTCGCGCGGGTCACGCCAGGTCCGCGGGGCGGCTGCGACGGAGCGGGCCGACATCGGGCCCGTCGAGCACGTCGTCGACCGCGAGGGCGTCTTCCTCCAGCTCCCGGTCCGGCGGGTCGACCGCGCGGATCAGCCGGACGATCTGGACCGCCCGGTCGGCGCAGTCGGGCGCGAGGCGGGCGATCTCCTCGGCGAGTTCGACCACCGCGTCGAGGGTCCGCTGCCACTGGGTCGAGGTCGTCACGGGCGATCTCCGCGAAAGACGGGTCGGCGAGGGGGCCACGGCCGGGATTTGCCGGGCCGGGGCGGTTCGGCTACCGATGCGGCGTCCCGCAGGGTCGTCACCCTGCCAGAGAGGAACGCGATGATGCGAGGGTTCGTTCGCGCCGGCCTGGCTTCGGCCGCGGTTCTGGTCGCTGCCATGACCGGCTCGGCCTCGGCGCAATACTACCGCGAAGACGTGGCGCCGGGCTACGGCTACGAGCGCGTGCCGCCGCGCCGCGCCGTCGGCTACAATTGCGATGCGGTGCAGCGCGGCTTCACCGGCCCGCAGCCCTATTCCTGCCCGCTGCCCGGCCCGCGGCCGCTCGGCGCCCGCTGCTTCTGCGACGTACCGATCGCGAGCTTCAGCGCGCCGCAGCCGCCCGCCCCGGGCCGCGTCGTCCCCTGATCGAGGCGGGCCGCCTCCGGGCGGCCCCTGCTCCGGACAACGAAAAAGGGCCGCCCGAGGGCGGCCCTTTCCGATTTCGGTCCGGGCGGACTGAACGTCCGGTATCGCCTCAGTTCAGCACCACCACCTTGGCGCCGACCTTGACCCGCGAATACAGGTCGGTGACGTCGTCGTTGGTCATGCGGATGCAGCCCGAGGACACCGCCTGGCCGATCGTGTCCGGCTCGTTCGAGACGTGGATCCGGTAGAGGGTGCCGCCGATATACATCGCGCGGGCGCCGAGCGGGTTGTCGATGCCGCCGGCCATGTAGCGCGGCAGGTCGGGGCGGCGGGCCAGCATCTCCTTCGGCGGGGTCCAGGACGGCCACTCGCGCTTGGCGGTGATCGTCTTGGTGCCCGACCAGGTGAAGCCCGGGCGGCCGACGCCGACGCCGTAGCGCAGGGCCATGCCGTCGCCCAGCACGAGGTAGAGGCGGCGCTCGGCGGTCGAGACCACCAGGGTGCCGGGGGCGTAGCCGCCGTTGAACGGCACCAGCTCCCGCGGGATCGGGGCGACCTGGGCCTGCTCGGTGCTGCCGGCGGCCTGACCCTGGCCGTAATAGCCCTGGGTGGCACGGTAGCTCGGCGAGTCGTAGGGCTGGCCGGCGTAGTAGTCCTCGCCGGGGTTGGCGTCGAAGGGATCGTAGGGCGCCGCCTTGGCCGGCGCAGAGGCAAGCACGCACACGCTCAGAACGCCCGCCAGGGCGGTAGCGAAGATCTTCATGGCCGGAGCCTTACCTCAGCAATTACCTTTGCTGTACAATGCTGTGTCGGCGCAGTGGTTCCCGGCTCCCGTGACGCTTGTTTCGACGGCGGAGTACTGAGGCCTGTCAGAGCCTTCACGGGAGGTTGACGGGATCGGCGGCTTTCGAGCGATGCCGCCTCACGCGACCTCGTCGGTATGGACCTGGAAGCCGGCGAGGACCGAGGGGCCGAAGATCGTCGAGATCGCCACGTCGGTGGCGTCGCGCCCGCGGCCCATCAGGATGCGGCCGACGCGGGGCCGGTTGTGGCGGGCGTCGAACGTGTACCAGCGGCCGCCAAGATAGACCTCGAACCAGGCCGAGAAATCCATCGGGTCGGGGGCGGCCGGCACGCCGATATCGCCGAGGTAGCCGGTGCAGTAGCGCGCCGGGATGTTCATGCAGCGGCAGAAGGTGACGGCGAGGTGCGCGAAGTCGCGGCAGACGCCCTCGCGCTGGTTGAACCCGTCGAACGCGCTGCGGGTGGCGTCGGCGCGCTGGTAGTCGAACCGGATGTGGTTGTGGACGTAGTCGACGATCGCCTGGACCCGGGCCCAGCCGAGCGGCGTGTTCCCGAAGAGCTGCCAGGCGATGTTCGAGAGCTTGTCGGTGTCGCAGTAGCGGCTGCCCAGGAGGTAGACCATCACGTCGTCGGGCAGATCCTGCACCGGGTGCTGCACGGCATCGGGCGCGTAGTCGTCGGCCAGCCCGCTGTCCTGGACCAGGAAGTCGGCCGAGACCGTGAGACGGCCCGGCGGGGCGAGGATGCGGGTGCAGGTATTGCCGTAGCGGTCGGGATAGTCGCGCGCCGGGATCGGTGGATCGAACCGCAGGGCCGGGGAGGTGAGGCAATCGCCGAGCCGGGAGGGGTGGATGCCGAGCATCAGCAGCATCGGCGTCGGGGCCGGGGAGTCGAAGGTGATCGCGTACCCGGTCCTGATCTTCATGGCGGTGCTGGCTCCTCGATGCGTTCGACGCGCGATCGCTCTCGCGACAACACAGGGTAAGGCCGTCTCGCGTCCGCGAGTTGCATGAAGAAGCGGCAGGCCCTGGGCGAAGATGCGCCGTCCGGGCCAATCCGCCGTCAATCGGCGGCGACGAGGCGGACGGGGGCGGCGGAGGCAACCGGGGCCGGGCAGGAAGCGGGGAGCGCCGCCTCGTCGCGCTCGGTCACCCGGACCGTCACCGCCATGTCGAGGAAGTCCTCGGGCCGGCCGATCCAGCTGCCGTGCAGCGGCACGGCCTGGCCGGGATGGCGAGCCACCGCCACGCGGATCAGGTCGCGGTTGCCGACGATGCCGTTGGTCGGGTCGAACTCGACCCAGCCCGCCCCCGGCAGGTAGACCTGGACCCAGGCATGGGTGGAGCCGCCGCCGACGTGGAGCGCGGCCCCGTCCCGCTCCGGCACGTAGATGTAGCCCGAGACGAACCGGGCGGCCATGCCGAGCGACCGGACCGCCTCGATCATCAGCAGGGCGAAATCGCGGCAGCTGCCGCGGCGCAGGCGCAGGGTCTCGGCGGGATCCTGCACCCCCTTCTCGGTCCGAGCCTCGTAGGCGAAGTCGCGGCGGATCCCGGCCGTCATCGCGGCCAGCAGGGCGCGGGTCTCGGCGGTGCCGTCGGGCTCCAGGAAGCCGCGAGCCCAGGCCAGGACGGCATCGTCCGGATCCGGCCGCTGCCGCTCGATGCAGCGGGCGAGATCGGGCATCTCGTCGGGCTCGTACGCGAACGGGAAGCGCGCCGCGTGCGGCGCGAGGGCGAAGGAGAGGGGCGGCTCGGGCGTGTGCTCGAGGGTGATGCGGGCGACGAAGCGAAGCTCCTGCGCCCGGCCGCGGAAGCGGGCCACCGCGACGCAGTTGCCGAAGACGTCGTGGATCCAGCGCAGGCTCTCGGGTTCCGGCGTGACCGTGAGCGAGGCCGCGAGCAGGCGCTGGTCGTAGCTGTCGCGGGGCCGGAACAGGATCCGGTGCTCGCCCAAGCCGACGGGCTGACGGTAGCGGTAGGTGGTGACGTGGTCGACGGAAAGAATCGGCAAGATCGTTCGGGCTTCGCAAGATGATTCGCGCGTCGGCGCATGGGCATCGACGCCGCTGGGCTCGGCCGGGAGGAGACGGGCCGCGGCCGATCCGCCCCCGACGGAGGGGGGCGGCCGAGGGCCCGGACGAGGCCGGGAAGGCTCAGAGGCGCCGGGCGCGGGCCTCGAAGGCGGCCGCCATGGTGTCGCCGTGGCGGCCGAGGGTCTCGAGTCGCTCCGCCCGGCGATTCTGCTCGGCACCGTCGTCGCCCGGGCTCAGGTCGGCGAAGACCCGCGCCTGCTCGGCCTGGCGGCGGTGGTGTTCGGCCTGCTCGCGGAAGAAGGCCGCCTGCTGCCCGGCGGTCTGCGCGTACTCGACGGCATACTCGTCGCGGCCCTGCCGGGCCTGGCCGTCGCGCTCGCTGGTCATCATGTGCAGGGTCGTCATCCAAGGATCCCCCGATCCGATTCGCCGGTCGCTCCGGCCTCCTTCCGGGCGCGCGGCGTCGATCGGCGCGGCCCTCGATCCAAAATCTAGGACAGGAGGGCCGCGCCGATCAAATCAACCCAGCCCCCCGCCGGGGGGATGCCCGGGGGCAGGCGGTCTGCCGTCCGGGTTCCGAAGCGTCCTCAGGCGACCGGGGGACGGGGGTTGTGTGCCGCGTGCTCGGCGAAGGCCAGGAGGTCGGGCTCGCGGTCGAGGGGCACCGCCTGCGGCGGCAGGTGCGCGTCCGGGAGCCGGGCCGCGGCGTGGGGCGGCTGCGCCACGACGAGGTGGATGGTGGGCCAGAGCGTCGCGACCGCCCGGGCGAGCCCGGCTCCGTCGAGAGTGCCGGCCCGCTCGGTCGGCAGGCCGATCAGGACCAGGGCGACCTCGCCGCCGTGCAGGCGCAGGACGTCGAGGCCGTCCTGCGGGTCGCGGCAGCGCACCGTGTCGAGCCCGGCCCGGGCGAGGAGCGCACCGGCCTCCCCCGCGCCCGGCACGTCGCCGACGAGCAGGGCGAGCCGGCAGGCCGTGCCCGCCGCGGGCGCGGTCGCG
Organism: Methylobacterium ajmalii; assembly: GCF_016613415.1. Classification (GTDB taxonomy): domain Bacteria; phylum Pseudomonadota; class Alphaproteobacteria; order Rhizobiales; family Beijerinckiaceae; genus Methylobacterium; species Methylobacterium ajmalii. The sequence continues at coordinate 4,606 of NZ_JACWCT010000094.1, forward strand.
TCGTGCCCGGGTCGCGTCGCCCGGGTCGCCCCGGAGCCCGGCGCCTCGCTCGCTTCGATCTGGCGCAGCAGGGCACCGAGCCGCTCCGGAACCTCCTCGGCGATCAGTCCGTCATAGGCCGCCGCGAGGCTCGCGCCGAGGGCGTCGAGAGAGAGGATCGGGGTGAGTTGCGTACCGCCCGTCCGGCGTCCGGCGCCTGCCGCGCCCATCGTCACCTCCTGGTCCGCGTGGATCGTCGGAGGGATAAACCGCCATCCGGGGAGGTGGTTTCCGAAGCTGGAGGCTGAGCCGCAAGTCTTTTTCAGGGAACGGCTTTTTTAGGGAGCGGCATCTGTCCCGCGCGGGGCGCGGGCGCGCCCGCTCAGGGCGTCTGCGTCAGGGCGTCTCGGCGGCGTAGGCCATCACGCCCATCAGGGCGCCGACGTCGCGGTAGCGGGCGCCGCGGGTGCTCATCATCGCCTCGAACTTGTCGTGGACCTGCGCCACCGTCAGGCTGCGGGCCTTCCGGCGCCCGACACGCTCGTAGAAGATCGGCCGGTTGGCTTTGGCGGGCTTCGGCAGCAGGGCGGCTGCCTCGGCCTTCGGCTCCTCGACCACCTTGGCCATGAAGCGCTCGGCGTCGTCCGGCCCGAGGAAGTGGGCGAGGTAGGTCTCGCCGAGGGTGAGGTCGCGGCCGATCCGGGCGGCGATTCGGGCCGAATCGCGCTTGAGCATCTCGCCGGCCATCACCGCCGAGAGCGAGGGGTCGCGGCGCAGGTCGAGGATGCGGGCGCGCTCGGCGGCGTCCGCGACGCCGTTGTCGTCGCCGATCAGCGCGGCCTCGCGGGCGTAGCCGTGCCGGGGGCCGAACTCGCGCATGACCTGGAGCCAGGTCCGCTCGATGAACTGGTAGAGGCCCGTGGCAGAGGAGGTGCGGGCCTGGACCTCGGTCAGGAAGCTCGATTCCTTGTCGGCGACCGCCATCAGCAGCACCGGGTCGGTGCGCACCGTCGCGGCGGCCCGCACGATGGTCTGGACGAGGTGGCGGCGGATCCGCATCGGCCCGAAGGTCAGCACCTCGTTGGGGTCGCCCCCGGTGCTGGCGGCGAGCAGGTCGTCGTAGGAGACGCGGTCGACGCCGGACGAGCCGAGGGCGGTGTCGAGGTCGTGGATCGGCTCGCGCAGGGGGGCGATCGCCGGTGCGGAGGGCTGGGCCGCCCGGGCCTGCGCCGTCTGGATCTGGATCCTGGGGGTCGGCATCACCAGGAGGTCGGCCATCATGGTCACGGCCGGGCGGGCGGTCACCAGCTCGGCGCCGTACTGGTGCAGCAGCGCCGAGAGGCCGGCGGCCAGGCACCCGGCCGCCAGGATGGTCCGGGCCATCACCGGCACGCCGCCATGGGCGGCGCGGTTGCCGAACGAGAGGACGTCCCCGTGGGCTCCCGCCATCCGCAAGGAGCCTCGCTGTGCCGGTCCGTCCACTCGACGTTGCATCTGATGTATCGCCCCGGTTTCCGTGCCTGTACGGCGCAAGAAGCCGGCGAGATGTGGCGATATGACGGCGACGCTCGCGCAGGTCAGCACGATCCCGGGCAAGCTTCGCCGTATCGCGGTCCGAGCATTCGCCCCGTCTTACGGCCAAGCTCGACCTGCGGGGCGGCCCCGGCGATTGTCGCCGGGGATGCTGCGGCGCAGCGAGGGGCCGGTCGTGTCAGCGGGCGGCGGGCTGGACGGCCTCGTCGCGCGTGCGCTGGCGCTTGTTGGCCTGGTGCCGGCCGAGCGCGCAGCCGGCGGCGGCGCCCGCGAAGGTGTGGCCGACGGCGTGGCCGGCGATGCCGCCCACGACCGCGCCCTTGATGCAGCCCTTGGCCTCGGCGGCCCCGGCGAAGCCGACCAGGCCCATGGCGAGCACGGCGGCGGACATCGTCTTGCGCATGGTGATCTCCCGTACGTCACGTCCAATGACGGCACAGAACAGCCGAAGTCCGGCCTTGGTTCCGTGGCGGTACGCGACGGCGGGCCCCGGCGTCAGGTGCGGGCGATCAGGTAGATCTGTAGCGCGATCTGGATCGTGAGCAGAACCACGATCAGCATGAGGAGGACGGCCAGCACGGCCTGGCCGCGGCTCTCGAACAAGGTGGACGTCGGAGCCGAAGTGCCCTGCAGCACCGGCGCCGGCCCCCGCGCTGGGATGGAGGCGGGGATGGCGGGCGGCGCCGGGACCGGGCGGGCCGGCTCGACGCGAAACGCCTCGTCGGAGGTCACGAGCCGCGGTGGGATTTCCCGGGGACGCGCCTCGCCCGGTTGGGTCTCGAAGAACGGCCGGTAGGCCCCCACGGGTACCAGGATGCGTACCGGCAGGGTGCGGCCTTCCTCGGCATAGACCTCGTCGAGGACGCGGCGCAGGCGTCCGGCCTCCACGCGCACGCTCGGGTCGTTGCTGGGATCGAAGCTGTCGGCCCGGCCGAGGGCCTGGGTGGCGATCGTGTAGGCCTTGATGGCCTCGCCCCTGCCGGCCAGCTCCTCCTCCACGATGTAGCCCAGGAAGGCGGCGAGCTTGGGGGAGCGCCGGAACACCGGCATGCGCAGGCAGCCGTCGAGGCTGCGCCGCACGGCGTCGGCCGAGACGGTTTCCGCGCTGGTCTGCTCGCTCATCTCACCTCGTCCGGGCCTCGCATGGAGACCAGTCTCCCACTACAATCATTCATTCAAAAGGTGGCTCCCTACGTTATGCGCATGCGGTGACATGGTGCGGCGCCGCGACGTCTTTCGGACTGATACAGATCATTGACTGGCGCTGACGGACGGATTGTCGCAATCCGGCATGGTGCGGTGCAAGAGCGCTCGTGTGGAGATCTTGGATCATTAACCGATCGCTAACCATACCGGTCGAGGATCGGCCGAACCCGACCGCACGAGGTGATCCATGCCGCAAGCTCAGACCCGCCCGCTGCCCACGGCGTTCGCGCGCTACCCGATTCCCCTCGAGCTGCTGGCGGTCCTGCACCGCGCCAGCGAGGACGACGTGGACGCCCTGGTCGCGCGGATGCCCGAGACCGGACGCGCCCGGCTGGCGGCCTACTGCACCGACAAGGATCACCTGCACCGGCTCGGCCTGCGCATCGCCGGCACCTGCGACGAGGCCGCCCTGGCGCGGGTCGTCGGGGCGGATGCGGGAGCAAGCCTCTACGCCCAGTCGCGCCCGGCCGGGATGCTGCCGAGCTGATGCTGTCCGGCCGGACGCCGCTCCCGGCCTGCTTCTCACGATTCCAGATCTCGTTCTCGCCGACTACCGGGGCTGCGCCATGCGCGGCCCCTTCGCTTCGTCCGAGGCGCGGGCGAGCCTGGGAGCACGCCTCGCGGCCCCCCGGACCGTCCGGGCATGCGCTCCGAATTTTACCTTGCCACAAAGAAAAAAGGCCACCCTTGCGGGTGGCCCGAAGTCTAGGGAGGAAACGCCCAAAGAGGGCAGCAAGGCCGCGACGCCATCGCGACCGTGCGATGCACAAAATAGCGTGCGGCGCACAAAACGCAAGCGACTTTTTCGGATTGGGTTCGATCGAACCACCGCTTCCGGCCTCGGACCGCGAGCTGGCTTTCGGGTCGCGCCTTCGCGAAAGCGCGACCATAGGGGCAGCCAGTATGCCGCAGCCCAATGGCCAAGGAACCGCGACTCCCCGGTGTCGGTTGAGGCGGCACGACAACCAGTGGAGGAAACACCATGACGCGTCTCGCCGCCATCGGCGCCGGCCTGTTCCTGCTCGCCGGTACGCTCGGAGCCGCCGCCGGGCCCTGCGCCCCGGGCCAGACCGCGCAGAAGATGGACAAGACCTCGAACGTCGACCCCTCGGCCACCGCCTCGGTCTCGCCCGGCGCGAAGGCGGAATCGCCCGGCACCGTCGGGGCGATGCAGAATGTCGGCTCGCAGACGGCCACCTCGCCGTCGGACGTGTCCCGCCAGTCGAAGGGCGAGAAGACCGCCGCGCAGCAGGCCAACGACTGCTGAGCCGAAGCACCCGAACGACATCCTGACGACGGCGCGGGTGATGCACCCGTGCCGTCGTCGTGCATCGCGGCCGCGCGAACGTCGGCCGACGCGACTTTGGGCGATGTCACCTTGGAGCGACGCGATCTCCGGGCGGCTTGGCGCGTTGGATGGCCGCCGGTGCCGTCGCGGCGCCCGGGATACGACGGGCCGAGAGACGAGGACGGAGGAGAGACCATGGCCGACAGGACACCCGAGATGGCCCGCGCCCAGATCGCCTACGCGCTCCAGGCCAAGCGCGATTCCCTCGCCGCCGCCGCCCTGGCCCTCAGGGAAGCGCCCGAGGACCCTGAGGTACAGCGCATGGTCGACCGGCTGACGGAGGATGTCGGCCGCCTGGAGATCCAGCTGCGCGGCGCCTTGTAGGCAGGCGCCGCGATCAGGCGGCGGGCACACCCTTCAGGTAGCCCTTTGCCCGCAGGTACTCCCGCAGGATGAAGCAGATCGCGTCGCCGCGGGAGAGCTGCTCCACCGCGGCGAACTCGGTCAACGCCACCGCGATCTCGTCCGGGATGTGGAACGCCTCCTCGTCGCCGGCGGCCTCGGGCGCGCCGGCCTGGGCGGCGCTCGGCGTGGCGGGGATATCGGTCATCAGGCGCCTCCGGATCTCGTCGGGTATCGCACCGCAACGCCGATCGTTCCCGCCGTGAGGCCGACAGGGATCGACTGGCCGGTAAACCACGCGCGAGTTGTTCGGAAGGTCTATCCGACCTGGTCGCTCGCCGGGGGCGCTCTCGCCAGCCCGGGCTCCGGTCCATCGATGTCGTGGTACCGCCACCCCGGCTCGAACGGGGGACCTCTAGATCCACAATCTAGCGCTCTAACCAACTGAGCTATGGCGGCTCGCGACGAGGGGGTGTGTAGTCGGGCCCGAGCGCCGTGGCAAGCGCCGATCTGCGGTTCGGGGACCGGAAAGCGCGGGAAAGTGCGCCGGCTGTGGATGCGAAGCCGGTCGACCGACCGCCTCCGGCACCGTACACCGCGGGGCATTCCCCATTCCCGCCCCGACGGTTCGATGACGCCGAAGCCCGAGACGGTCCGCCGCGCCTTGACGGAGAGCGCCCTCGTGCTGGCCCCCGGATCGCTGCGCGCCTGGGTGCGCAGCGGCGAGATCGGCCTGATCCTGCTCGCCGCCCTGGTCGGCTGCCTGTCGGGGGGGCTCGTCAGCCTCATGGGCTGGGCGGCCCAGGCCGCGCACGAGCGGCTCTACGGCCTCGGCCTCGACGAGCGGCTGAGTGCGACGCCGCACGTGCCGCCCCTCGTCGCCGTCGGGGTGCCGGCGCTGGGCGGCGTGGTGCTGGGCCTGGTGATCTGGCTCGGCGGACGCTGGCGGCGGGCACCCGGCCGGCCGGTGATCGATCCGATCGAGGCCAACGCCCTCCATGGCGGGCGCCTGTCCCTGCGGGATTCGGTGCTGTTGGCGGTGCAGAACCTGATCTCGAACGGCTGCGGCGCCTCGGTCGGGCTCGAGGCGGGGTACACCCAGATCTCCGCCGGCGTCGCCTCGCGCCTGGGCCTGAGCTTCGAGCTGCGCCGCGCCGACATGCGCATCCTCGTCGGCTGCGCGGCCGCCGCCGCCATCGCGGCGGCGTTCGGGGCGCCGCTCACCGGCGCGTTCTACGCCTTCGAGCTGATCATCGGCACCTACGCCATCGCCTCGCTCACGCCGGTGGTCACCGCGGCGCTCGCCGGGGCCTTCGTGTCGCGGGCGATCCTCGGCCACCAGACGGTGATCATGCTGGGGCCGACCCCGCCGGTCGGCCCGGCCGACTACCTGCCGACGCTCGGCCTCGGGCTGATCTGCGCCGGGCTCGGCATCCTGATCATGCAGGGCGTCACCCTGGTGGAGGAGGGGGTGCGCCGCACCCGGCTGCCGCCGCTGGCGCGCCCCGCCCTCGGGGGTCTGGCGGTCGGGCTGCTGGCGCTGGTGGCGACGCCCCAGGTGCTGTCGGCCGGACACGGGGCGCTCCACCTCAACCTGACGGAGGACGGCGCCGCGATCGGGGCGGCCGGGCTGATCTTCCTGTTTCTCGCCAAGGCGCTCGCCTCGGCGATCTCGATCGGCAGCGGGTTCCGCGGCGGGCTGTTCTTCGCCTCGCTGTTCCTCGGGGCGCTCGCCGGCAAGATCTTCGTGATGCTGGCCCCGCCCCTCGTCGCCATGGTGCTGCCGCCCGTGACCTACGCGGTGGTGGGGATGAGCGCGCTCGCCGTCGCGGTGATCGGCGGGCCGATGACGATGACCTTCCTGGCGCTGGAGGTCACCGGCGACTTCCCCATCGCCGGCCTGGTGCTGGTGGCGGTGATCGCGTCCTCGCTCACCGTGCGCAAGACCTTCGGCTACTCCTTCGCGACCTGGCGCTTCCACCTGCGCGGCGAATCGATCCGCAGCGCCCACGACGTCGGCTGGATCCGCACCCTCACGGTCGGCCAGCTGATGCGGCGCGAGATCCGCACCGTGCGCGCCGACACCACGCTCGCCGCGTTCCGACGCGCCTTTCCCCTCGGCTCGGGCACCCAGGTCGTCGCCGTCGACGAGGCCGGGCACTATGCCGGCATCGTGCTGGTGGCCGAGGCCCACGCCGCCCCGATCGACGACAAGGCCGCCGAGACGAAGGTCGTCGACCTGCTGCGCTACCGCGACGAGGTGCTCCTGCCGCAGATGAACGCCAAGGAAGCGGTCGCCCTGTTCGACAAGGCGGAGAGCGAGGCGCTGGCCGTGGTCGAGAGCCGCGAGGCCGCCCGGGTGATCGGCATCCTGACCGAGAAGCACACCCTCAAGCGCTACAGCGACGAGCTCGACCGCCAGCGCAGGGCGAGCGTCGGGGATGTGGCGTGAACGGCGATTGACCGATCCCGCCCGATGCGCGACGGCAGGACCCATAACAACGAGGAGACACCCATGCCGTCAGCCAAGCGCCATTACCGCATCGCCGTCATCCCGGGGGACGGGATCGGCAAGGAGACGGTACCGGAGGGCGTGCGCGTGCTGGAGCAGGCGGCCAAGCGCCACGGCTTCACCCTGCAGCAGGACTGGTTCGACTTCTCGTCCTACGACTACTACGCCAAGCACGGCCGGATGATGCCGGAGGACTGGAAGGCGCAGATCGGCGGGCACGACGCGATCTTCTTCGGCGCCGTCGGCTGGCCCGAGAAGATCCCCGACCACGTCTCGCTATGGAACTCGCTGATCCTGTTCCGGCGCGAGTTCGACCAGTACATCAACCTTCGGCCCGTCCGGCTGATGCCCGGCGTGCCGAGCCCGCTCGCCGGCCGCAAGCCCGGCGACATCGACTTCTGGGTCGTGCGCGAGAACACCGAGGGCGAGTACTCGTCCGTCGGCGGCCGGATGTTCCAGGGCACCGACCGCGAATTCGCCGTGCAGGAATCGGTCTTCACCCGCCGCGGCACCGACCGGGTGCTGAAATTCGCGTTCGAGCTGGCGAGCGCCCGGCCGAAGAAGCACCTGACCTCGGCCACCAAGTCGAACGGCATCTCGATCACCATGCCGTACTGGGACGAGCGGGTGCAGGAGATGGCGCGCCACTACCCCGACGTCGCCTGGGACAAGTACCACATCGACATCCTGACGGCCCACTTCGTGCTGCATCCGGACTGGTTCGACGTGGTGGTGGCCTCGAACCTCTTCGGCGACATCCTGTCGGATCTAGGCCCCGCCTGCACCGGTACGATCGGCATCGCGCCGTCCGGCAACATCAACCCGGAGCGGGATTTCCCGTCGCTGTTCGAGCCGGTCCACGGCTCGGCGCCGGACATCGCCGGCCAGGGCATCGCCAACCCGATCGGCCAGATCTGGTCCGGCGCGATGATGCTCGAGCATCTCGGGGAGAAGGAGGCCGCGGCCGAGATCGTCGCCGGAATCGAGCGCGTGCTCGCCGAGCGGACGCTGCGCACCCGCGACCTCGGCGGCAACGCCGACACCACCGCCTGCGGCACGGCCGTCGCCGAGGCGATCGGCTGACGGAAGAGGGCGCCCGGCTCGCCGCCGGGCGCCTCTCGTCACTGGCGGATGATGCTGCGGATCGAGCGTTGCGGCTCCGGCCCGCCCGCCCGCAGCGCCTCGGCTCCGGCCGGGCAGCCCGGCGTCACCTGTCCGGCGATGCAGCTGGCGAACAGGAAGCCCCAGACGAAGTCGGTCTGGATCGCCAGCGGCGTCGCCGGCTGGCGGCTCGTCGCGTACCAGTTCGGGTCCGGCACTCCGTTCGCGCTGCGCAGGTAGCCGACATCCGAGGCCTCGCTCACGAAGACGCCGAGCGGCAGCGGACCCGTCGAACCGTTGGCGCCGAGGCTGGCCCGGGCGTGGCAGGTGATGCAGGACGACGAGTTGACGAAGCCGCCCTCCGTGACCGAGTTGCCGAGGCGGGTGGCCTGCCCGACCGACGAGGTGAACTCGGTCTGCGTTCCCTTGAGGCGGTAGCTGTTCCAGGCCGGATCGCTGGCGACGGGCCGAAGCGGGTTGCCCGCGGCGGCCGGGCCGGTCCCGATCCCGAGATCCGACAGCACCTTGCCGAGTGCCGGCGAGCGGGTACCGCCCGGATAGGTCTCGCCGAGCTGGAAGACGAAATCGCCCAGCCGGAGGTTGTCGCAGGCCGTCTTCGGCCGCGTGAAGTTGGTTGCCTGATCCGGCCGCAGGCCGGTATCCGACGAGGCGTAGCCGTAGGAATCGTTGCAGCCGGTATAGTCGCAGCGGCCCGGATTGCCGACATGCTCGAACGTCGCCCAGATCCAGTTGGGGATGTCCTTCGAGGAGATGTGGAACGCGACCAGCCAGTGGATGCCTTCCTCGAAAATAGGTGAATTGTTGTCGTTGGCCGCACTCTTCATCATCATCTTGATGTGAGGATTGGCGGGATCGTCGCGCAGGCCGAGTTCCTGGGCGCGCTTCTCGCTGAGCCAGTTGCTCTTGATCATGACGGCATCGACCGGGAAATCGACCTCGACCAGCGCGCCCGGCTTGCCGACCTGGCGATAGGGCATGAAGTCGGTGTCGGAACCGGGGTTGGCGTAGGCGGTCGCCCGCTGGAAGATCGCCTGCAAGCCCTGCTGGTTGTAGAGGTCGTTCCTGAAAACGAAATCGAGCATCGGCTTGTTGCGGAACACGAGCTCGGCCATCGACTGGCGGATCTTGCGGCCGGGATCGGAATCGCGGACCGCCCCGGCCCCCTGGACCGGAGCGGGACGCATCGGATCGTCGCCGAAGCGCGTCGCGTGCGCCTTGGACAGCGGCTGCCCGACCCGCAGGGCCATGGTCCCGGGCGAGCCCGCATGGTCCCCGGGGAAGTAGGGGCATTGCCCCCCCGGCTGCGTGGGATCGTCGTAGCCGGGATTGCTCGCCGAATCCGGCGTGCAGCACGAAGTCCCCGGCGGCTGGCCCGGCTTGCAGAGCGCCAGGGGTGCCGCGGGCCAGGTCTGCTGATCGGACGCCCAGTCGGTCCAGAAGCTCTGCCGGATGCTTTCGGCGAAGAGCTTCCAGGCGACCATGTCCGGGCAGGTCATGGCCGGGTTGGTGGTCGGCCTGGTGATCCGGATCTTGCCGTTCTCGACCGTCATCGCGCAGCCCGCCGCGTCCCGGGGTTTGCTGTCGCGGTAGAGGGCGTCGAGGATGCCGTTGCGCGCACCCTTGCATTGATCCGTCTGCGCCATCGCCTGACCCGCCGTCGCGAGCAGGCATGCCGCCAGTCCCAGGCGACTCAAGATCGAGTTGAACGACATACCACCCCTCCAGCACCCCATTCGAGGACAGATCGAGAGGGCTGCGATTCGCCGCCATTTGCAATTTATTATTTCGATTTATTTTGAATAAGACTTTTCCATTGGTGGATTTGCTGAAACCTACGCGGCGACTCCGGCCAGGAGACCGGAGTGTCCGGCATCGCCCGGGACGCGGTGCGCCAGCAGCGCGCGCGGCGTCGCCGCCCCGGCGCCTCGCGTCCCGGAACCATTTCCCACACCTCTCCGTTGCGGCCCGGCACTGCGGCACCCGGCACGGTCGGCCGTGCGGGCGCGGTGTCGGGAGAGGGGTCACATGAGCAAGCTCATTCGCGGCAAGGCACTTCGTGGAACGATGACGGCGGCCGTGCTGGTGCTCGGCGCGGCCACGGCATTTGCGCAGGGCGGGGCAGGCGGTGCCGGCGGCGGAGCCGGGGGTGGCGGCGCGGGTGCGGCCGGCGGGGCCGCGGGCGGCGGTGGCGGAG
>NZ_JACWCT010000009.1 GCF_016613415.1 Methylobacterium ajmalii
GGCCAGGCCCTGGCCGCGGAGGGCGGCGGCCTCGCCGCCGGGGCCCCGGCCGATTGCGTGGCGCTGGCCGGGACGGATCCGGCGCTGATCGAGCGCCGCGGCGACGCCCTCCTCGACGGCTGGATCTTCGCCGCCGGCTCCCGCGCGGTGGACGCGGTCTGGGTCGCCGGGCGCCAGGTCGTCGCGGGCGGGCGCCACCATGCCCGGGAGGCGGTGGGCGCGCGGTACGCGGCGGCGCTCGGGCGGCTGATGGCGGAGTGACACGGGATCCGGAAGGATTCCGGATCCCGGACCAAGAGCCCGCGCGGCGGAGCCGCAGGCTCCACACGCCGGGGCGATGCGGAAATCGGATGGGGCGCGTCCGGTGCCGGCCAGGATAGGGCGCGCGGCCTAGGCTGCCGGCCCTGGCTCTCACGGGCCCGATCGGGTATCAGCCCCGCCGCGCCGGTGGCGGCCGAGCCCGCCGGACATTCGCCGGGGTCGGAGCCCGGGCAGGGCGCGCGGTCGAGGGCGATGCGGTACGAGGTCGAGCGGAAGTTCATGGTCGCCCATGCGGGCTGGCGCGAGCGCGCGGTGAGCCGGCGCCGGCTGACCGACGGGCTCGTCGGCGAGTTTCCCGGCGGCAAGGTCCGGGTGCGGCTCGACGAGGAGCAGGCCTGGATCACCGTCAAGGGCCGGCGCGACGGGCTGGCGCGGCCGGAATTCGAGTACGAGATCCCGCGGGCCGACGCGGAGGCGATGCTGGGCCTCGTCTGCGAGACCTGCCTGATCGAGAAGACCCGCCACTGCGTGCCCCATGACGGGATGGAGTGGGTGGTGGACGAGTATGGCGGCGCCCTCGCCGGCATGGTCCTGGCCGAGGTCGAGCTGGAGCACGAGGGACAGCCCCTCGTCCTGCCGGACTGGATCGGCCGCGAGATCACCGCCGACGCGCGCTTCCGTCAGTCGACGCTGCTGCGGCTCGCCCGCGAGGCCGGCCGTCCCGTGACCTTGACCGAGGTCGTCGCGGCGCGGCTGTGAGGCTCGACACGACCGCGGACGACCCGTCCCGGTCCCCGAGGAAGGACCACACGATGACCGGATTCCTGAAGACGTCCCTGTGCGGGCTCGCCCTCGCCGTCGCGATCGGGGCGGTGCCGGCCGGGGCCGCGGGCGAGACGGCCCCGACCGGCGAGGCGCTGGCGCGCCGCATCGTCGGCACCTGGGAGCTCGTCTCCTACAAGGTCGAGGACAAGGCGACCGGCAAGCTCGTCGACGCGATGGGCGAGACGCCGCGCGGGCGCGTGATCTTCACGCCCGACGGCTGGGTGGCGTTCAACCTCGAGGGCAGCGACCGCAAGCCGGCCAGGTCAGAGGCCGACCGCGCCGCCCTGATGCACACCCTGGTCGCCTATATCGGCCGCTACCGGGTCGAGGGCGACCAGTGGGTGACGAGCGTGCAGACCGCCTGGGCACCCGAATGGGTCGGCACCGAGCAGCGGCGCACCATCCACATCGATGGCGACACCGCCGACGTCACCACCCCCTGGCGGGAGATGCCGAACTGGGACGAGGGCAAGCCCTCGCGCAGCCTCATCCGGTTCCGCCGCGCCTCCTGAGCGCGGGCGCCCCGCGCGGACCGGATCCCGATATCCCAAGCCCGATACGCCAAGTCGCCGGCCGGGGCGCCGTTGAGGAAGCGTTGATGATCTTCAGCACGGCCCGCGCCGGCCGATGATGGAATCGGCCGCGGGCGCGGAGCGGCGATTGTCCTTCGCGTCCGCATCGTCTATGAGGCGGCCGCACAACCGCTGAGCTCAACCCGCCAGCGTTCTTCTCGTCCCAGGCGGTCGCGACCGCCCGGGGCCGGCCAGCGGATCGCAGAATCCGCGCCGCCTCGCGCGTCCGATCGAGCGGACCGGGACTCTTCGCCGCGAGGGACCGACCGGACCGGGTCGGGGTACCGCGGCCCCGCGACAGCGGCTCCTACCGAGGAAACCACCCCGAAAATGGCTTGACGCGCCGTGCGGGCCTTATCCCGCGCGACGCGAGCGGACGCCTGTCACGACCGGAGCCGCGCGCGCCTCGCGCCGCCGGACCGGCCTGAACGAGAACGGGATTGGGCCATGCGCGCCGACGACACGACCACCTGCCCGAAGGCCACTGCCCCGACCGGGATCAGCCGCCGCCGGATCCTCGGGGGCGCCGCCGCCGGCCTCGCCGCCTCGGCCCTGCCCGATTCCCTCGCGCTGGCGCAGGGCGCCGACAAGGTCGACGTGCTGCTGATCGGCGGCGGCATCATGAGCGCGACGCTCGGCGTGTGGCTCAACGAGCTGGAGCCGACCTGGTCGATCCGCATGCTCGAGCGCCTCGACAAGGTGGCGATGGAGAGCTCGAACGGCTGGAACAACGCCGGCACCGGGCACTCGGCGCTGGCCGAATTGAACTACACGCCCGAGAAGAAGGGCAAGATCGAGATCGCCAAGGCGGTCGAGATCAACGAGGCGTTCCAGGTCACCCGCCAGTTCCTGGCCTGGCAGGTCAAGAACGGCGTGTTGAAGGACCCCAAGACCTTCATCAACTACACCCCCCACATGAGCTTCGTCTGGGGTGACGACAACATCGCCTACCTCAAGAAGCGCTACGAGGCGCTGCAGGCGAGCCCGTTGTTTGCCGGGATGGAGTTCTCGACCGACCCCGAGCAGCTGAAGAAGTGGGTCCCCCTGATGATGGAGGGGCGCGACCCGAACCAGAAGGTCGCCGCCACCTGGTCGCCGCTCGGCACCGACGTCGAGTGGGGCGAGGTCACCCGCCAGTACGTCGCCCACCTGCAGGCCCAGAAGACCTTCCGCCTCGACGTCTCGACCGAGGTCCAGGGCATCACGAAGAACGCCGACGGCTCCTGGCGGGTCACCGCGCGCAACGTGAAGGACGGGTCGCGCCGGAGCGTCGACGCCAAGTTCGTGTTCATCGGCGCCGGCGGCGGCGCCCTGCACCTGCTCCAGGCCTCCGGCATCCCGGAGGGCGAGGATTACGCCGGCTTCCCGGTCGGCGGCTCGTTCCTGATCAACGAGAACCCGGACGTCGCGACGCTGCACCTCGCCAAGGCCTACGGCAAGGCCTCGGTCGGCTCGCCGCCGATGTCGGTGCCCCACCTCGACACCCGGGTTCTCGGCGGCAAGCGCGTCCTTCTGTTCGGGCCGTTCGCGACCTTCTCGACCAAGTTCCTGAAGGAGGGCTCGTATCTCGACCTGCTCACCTCGACCACGACCAGCAACGTCTGGCCGATGATGCGGGTTGGCATCGACGAGTACCCGCTGGTCGAGTACCTCGCCGGGCAGCTGATGCTCTCCGACGACGACCGGATGGCGGCGCTGCGCGAGTACTTCCCCAACGCCAAGAAGGGCGAGTGGCGCCTGTGGCAGGCCGGCCAGCGCGTGCAGATCATCAAGCGCGACAAGGACAAGGGCGGCGTGCTGAAGCTCGGCACCGAGATCGTCAACGCCAAGGACGGCACCATCGCGGCGTTGCTCGGCGCCTCGCCGGGCGCCTCGACGGCCGCCCCGATCATGCTCGACGTGCTCCAGAAGGTCTTCGCCCAGAAGGTCGCCACCCCCGAGTGGCAGGCCAAGATCCGCCAGATCGTCCCGAGCTTCGGCGGGAAGCTCAACGACGATCCGGAGAAGGTGGCCCAGGAATGGGCCTATACCAGCGGCCAGCTGCAGCTCCCGACCCCGCCGGCGATCGACCGCGGCACCCTCAAGCCGCTCCCGGTCAGCGCTTCCGGCACAGAGGCCCCCGTCAAGGGGCCGGTGGGCGACCTGGCGCCCTGATCCGCCCGGGTCCGACCGGGATCGCCGGTCGGACCCGGAACGGGCCGGATTCAGCCCTGGAACGGGATGGTGCGGCCGGGCTGGCGCGCCTGCTCCTTCGTGTAGGCGACGCCGTGCACCTTGATCCCCTTCTCGTCGAGGAGGGTGATGATGCCGCCCTTGTTTGACAGGGTGGCCGGCGCCTGCACCGCCACGGTCAGCGTCGCGCCGGCCGCGATCGTGCCGGTGAGCGGCATCGCGTTCTTCTGCTTGTCCTTGAGCGACCAGCCGGTCAGGTCGACGGGGACGTCCGCGGTGTTGAGCAGCGTCACCGTCTCGCGCTCCGGCGTATGGGTGTCGTTGACGAGAGCCGCGATGATGCGCACCAGCCCGTCCGGCACGTCGCGAGGCGGGATGCGGTCGCGGTCGACCGGCGCGTGCGGCTCTCCGCCGTGACCCGGATCGGGCGGCACCGCCGGATTTGCCGAGGCGTCGTCCGAGTGCCAGGCCTGGGTCTGGAACTTCAGGAACACCGCCACCCACTGCTCCTCGCGCGGGAACCGGAAGATCAGGCCGCCATCCTGATAGGGACCGTTGTCGCCGGCGAAGCGCCCAGGCGGGTTTCCCTGGTTCATGTGGATGTCGTGGATTCCCCGGCCCGGCTTGAAGCCGAAATACCGGTCGGCCTTGTCCTCCTCCGGTCCCCAGGTCTCGCCGAAGGCGTAGATCCAGGATTCCTCGTCCGCCATCGCGCGCTGCACATAGGCGTCGAGCTTCTCGTTGAGGTCGTTGTCCGGCCCGGCGGCCGAGAGGGGCAGCGGCTTCAGCTCCCAGGGCTGCATGAGGTTGCCCCGGATGTAGTCGAGTGCGACGCCGTCCGGTCGGCTCGGGGCCGGGTTCACGCCCTCGGGGAGCGTCGCCAGCGCCGCGGTGATCGGGTGCTCGAAGCGGGAGCGGACGAGGAACTGCACCTCGCTGCCGTCCTGCGACTGCACGTTGATGGCGATGCGATGCATCTCGCCGTTGGCCGAGACCAGCACCTGGTAATGCGGGCTGCGGCCGGTGGCGAGGCGGTTGTTGATCGGACGGCCCTTCAGGACGGAATAGGTCTTGAGCGGCATGACGGGTTCTCCCGGGCGGTGTCTCGGCGGCGACGGATCGGTTCGGGGGCCGATTCGGTCAGCGGGCGGGCCAGGCGGGAAAGAACAGGCGCTGGCGGTTGGTCTTCATCCGGCCGGGTGCGACGTAGGCGTCGAGCCAGCCGGCCGTCTCGTCGAGGAACTTGGCCTCGGCCAGCGGCGCCCCCCGCTCGGCCAGCCGGTCGATAGTCTGGCGCGCGTAGAAATGGCGGAAGAGGCGGTCGAACTCGGTCAGGTAGATGTCGGCCACCCGGGTGTCGCCGCGGATCAGCAGCATGTTCTCGTCGTTGCCGGTGAGCGATGAGGACGAGAAGTTCGCCGAGCCGGTACACACCAGCGGATCGTCACCGAGCGGATCGATCAGCAGGAACTTGGTGTGGATGAAGAAGATGTGGCCCTGCTTGCGGAATAGCTCCTCCTTCAGGAACCAGTCGTCGAGGCTCGTCGCCGGAAACGCCTTCTTGCCCTCGGCATAGGCGCCCAGCAGCGCGCCGTAGGCGGCCACGACGTCCGGATCGCCCTTCAATCTGTCGCGCAGCTCCCGGTCGGGCGCATCCTCGAGCAGAAGGAAGCGCACGAAGTCCCGGTTTATGCCGAACTGCGCTGCCAGAAGCTTGTTCACGCCGAAGGCGGCGGTGAACATCACCGTCTCTCGGGCGCCGGCGATGCGCGCCGCGTACCAGCTCAGCATCGCGTCGTTCTTGCGCGGCGAGAAGAATGGCGTGGTGCCGGGCACGGCCGTCAGGGCGTCGAGCGCGTCCTGCGGGGTGCGCTCCTGCGTCCATGTCGAGAGCGTCGGCGTCGCGGGGTCGTGCGACAGCACGGTCCAGTAGTCGAGATAGGCCTGCGCCACGCCCTCCTCGCGCACGACATGTAGGACGTTGGTCTGGCCGATGAAGCCCGAGGCGGTGAAGTTGGTCGAGCCGGTCAGGACCTCGCGGGCAGCGCCCGCCCGGATCCAGACGATGAACTTGTTGTGCGGGATCTTGCGCCGGCGGGTGCGCGGGATGAGCTGCAGGTTGGCCTGGCGGTCGAGACCGAGCGCCGCGATGGCGTTGCGCGCCGCGACGGTGGCGGAGGTGTCCTCCAGCCGCTTGTCGTCCCGGTCGTAGTCCTGGCCGGCCTCGTGCACGATCCGGACGTCCACCCCGCGGCGGGCCGCCCGTTTCAGGGCGCGGAGGATCGGCGCGTAGGTAAACTCGTAGGCGGCGACCCGCAGCGCCTCGCCGTCCTGTGCGCGGTCGATGAAGGCGAGGGTGGCATCGAGGGCACCGCGGGAGAGCCAGCGCACCTCGGGATCGGCGGGATCGTCCTCGTCCTCCGGCGGCCGGTTCTGGAAATGGCTGGAGAAGGCCTGCGAGGCGATGGCGCCGCGGTTGAACCAGATCCCGTGCGTGCCGGTCGTGGGGTCCTCGGTCGTCACCGTGATCTCGGTCCCCTCGCCGAGGACCGGGGCCGCGGGCCTGCCGTAGACGGGCTGGACGCGGTAGCGCGTGGTCGTGCCGGGCTTGGCCTCGTAGTCGGACCAGATCAGGCTCTGGATCGGATGTAGGTTGCTCGGAAAACGGTCCTGGGGATCGGGCCGGGGCACGACCGAGCGGAAGACCTTGCGGCCTTCGAGCCAGTCGGGCACCGACCCGTTCATCCGCGCGATGGCGAAGCCGAGCAGGCCCGCGCGCGCCTCCTCGGCGATCGCGATCGCGAGCAGCACGACGCGCGAGCCCGCAATCGCTCGCAGGTCGATCGATCCGCCCGTCGCACGCGCGCGCATCCCCCGTGCCTCCCCGCCAAAGGAATGTTGATTGCCAGGATGACATAACAATATTTCACAATTTTGACAACTGTATTACCGGTTATATGGCATGAATCTCCCGTTTCAGATCGACGATCGACTGAAAACAGGGTCGCGACGTCGATCGTCCGAACCGGATCGGATTTCGAGGCGACTGATCAGTCGTAAAAATCGCGAATCGCAATGATATGACGTCAAAACAAGAGGCATGAAGGAGTCATATATCGCTCGATGGTGCCAATCATGACTTGGGCGTGTGTGAAAACGAACCGGGTATCCCGGTCGTCATCCCCGCGTGAGACCGATCCGGTGATCGTCGCGTCAAGGCCGGTGGAGAGGCTGGCGCGCGGTCGCGGCGGACGGGCCCGACCGGAGAACTGACACGACTCCGGGGCGGAACCGCATTACGGTCCGTCCCCGGCACCGGAGGATGCACCGAATGATCCAGCTCTACGCCTGGGACACGCCGAACGGGCGCAAGATCAGCGTCGCGCTCGAGGAGATGGCGCTCCCCTACCGGGTCGAGCCCGTCGACATCACCAAGGGCCGGCAGTTCGAGCCCGACTTCCTCGCCATCAGCCCCAACAACCGCATCCCGGCGATCGTCGATCCCGACGGGCCGGACGGGGCGCCGCTCCCGGTGTTCGAATCCGGCGCGATCCTGGTCTACCTCGCCGAGAAGACCGGGCGCTTCCTGCCGCCGACCGGCCGTGGCCGGGTCCAGGCCATGGAATGGCTGATGTGGCAGATGGGCGGCTTCGGGCCGATGCCGGGCCAGGTCCACCACTTCCTCTCGGTCGACGAGAAGGACCGCGCCTACGGGCTCGCCCGCTACCAGAAGGAGACGCACCGGCTCTACGGCGTGCTCGACCGGCGCCTGACGGGAACAGAGTTCGTCGCCGGCGACCTCTCGATCGCGGATTTCGCCATCCTGGGCTGGGCTTGGCGCCACGCCCGGCACCGGGTCGACCTCGCCGAGT
This sequence comes from Methylobacterium ajmalii, assembly GCF_016613415.1. Taxonomy (GTDB): domain Bacteria; phylum Pseudomonadota; class Alphaproteobacteria; order Rhizobiales; family Beijerinckiaceae; genus Methylobacterium; species Methylobacterium ajmalii. The sequence goes on from NZ_JACWCT010000009.1 coordinate 7,703, forward strand.
ACCCGAACGTGCGGCGCTGGTACGACGCCCTGATGGCGCGGCCGGCGGTGCAGCGCGGCTTCTCGGTCGCGCTCAGCTGATGGGAGCCTACGCCATGACGGACGAGACCGCGCTCCGGGCGCAGCTGATCGCGCGCTTCTTCCGCTACCTCGCCGTGCCGAGCCAGAGCGACGCCCGCGCGACCGCCCTCCCGAGCACGCCGGGCCAGCTCCGGCTGGCCGAATTGCTGGCCGGGGAGTTGCGCGAGCTCGGCCTCCACGACGTGGTGCTCGACGCGCACGCGATCCTCACCGCCCGCAAGCCCGGCACCCGGCCGGGCGCGCCGCGGATCGGCTTCATCGCCCATCTCGACACGGTCGATGTCGGGCTGTCGCCCGAGATCCGCCCGCAGGTCCTGCGGTTTACCGGCGACGACCTCTGCCTCAATCCATCCGAGGACATCTGGCTGCGCGCCGCCGAGCATCCCGAGCTCGCGGCTTATCGCGGCGAGGACGTGATCGTCGGCGACGGGACGAGCGTGCTCGGGGCCGACAACAAGGCGGCGATCGCCGTGGTGATGACGCTGCTCGCCACCCTGGCGCCGGAGGACGCGCACGGCGACATCGTGGTGGCCTTCGTGCCGGACGAGGAGATCGGCTTGCGCGGCGCCAAGGCCCTCGACCTCGCGCGCTTCCCTTGCGACTTCGCCTACACGATCGACGCCTGCGCGGTCGGCGAGGTGGTGATCGAGACCTTCAACGCGGCCGGCGCCGAGATCGTGTTCACCGGCGTCGCCGCGCATCCGATGTCGGCCAAGGGCGTGATGGTGAACCCGCTCCTGATGGCGCACGATTTCATCGGCCGGTTCGACCGGGCGGAGACGCCGGAAGCCACCGAGGGGCGCGAGGGCTACGTCTGGTTCAACGGCCTCCAGGCCCATTCCGGCGAGGCCCGCCTCCAGGCGATGATCCGCGACTTCGACCGCGAGGGCTTCGCCGCCCGCAAGGCGGGCCTGCACGCGGTGGCCGAGGACATCGCCGCGCTCTACCCGACCGGGCGGGTGGACTGCCGGATCACCGATACCTACGGCAACATCCACGACAGCCTCGGCGACGACCGCCGCTCCGTCGACCTCTTGTTCGCGGCGCTGGCCGCGGAGGGGATCGCGCCGAAGGAAATCCCGATGCGCGGCGGCACCGACGGCGCGGCGCTCTCGGCCCGCGGCCTGCCGACCCCGAACTACTTCACCGGCGCCAGCAACTTCCACTCCCGGTTCGAGTTCCTGCCGGTCCCGGCCTTCGCGGCGTCGTACCGGGTGACGCGGCGGATCTGCGGGCTGGCGGCGGGGGAGGGGAGCGTCGATTCGGGGCCGAAATGACCCGGGCGAAGGCTTTCATCCGACGCGCCGCCTCATCCCGAAAGCCCGTCCGGGCGGATCCGGCTGCCGACGAGGGGCGTGGCCTATCCTGCTCTCGACCTCATCCTGAGGTGTCAGTCCATCGCAGATGGACTGACCTCGAAGGAGGGCTCCAGGGATCTTCGCGCTTGCTGGAGGTCTCCTTCGAGGTCAGTCGATTTTCAATCGAATAACACCTCAGGATGAGGTTGCGTGTGGGAGGCAAGATCATCCGTTGACCTATTGCGTATGTCGAACAGACTCTGACACCTCAGGATGAGGTCGAGAGAGGGAGGGATGCGGGCATTCCGTAGTTCGTAAAAACTACGGATCGTCGCCGCGTCGATCGCCCTCGAACACCCGCTCGACCAGCTCCCCGACGCGCGCGTTGCCGAGCGCCTCGTCGAACAGGATCCGAAACAGGATCGGCGCGATGACGCCGTCGAGCACCGCGTCGAGGCTCGGGAACGCCTCGCCCCGGGCCGCCGCGCGCTCGGCGATGAGGGCGATCTGCTGGCGGGCGTAGCTGCAGCAGCGGCGGGGGCCGGCGGCGCCCTCGGCCGCCAGCACGTCGCGGATCATCTCGCGGCCGAGATCGGACGACATCTCCTCGGCATATTGCTCGGCCCAGGCCAGGAGGTCGCCGCGGCCGTGGCCGGTCTCCACCGGCACCATGTCCGGGCGCAGGCGCTCGACGGCGACGTCGGCCAGAAGCTCGTTCAGCTCGCCCCAGCGCCGGTAGATCGTCGAGGGCGTGACGCCGGCCTCCGCGGCGATGAGCGGGATCGTCACGGCGGTGCGGTCCATCCGGGCGAGCAGGTCGCGGGTGGCCCGGTGGACCGAGGCCTGGACCCGCGCGCTGCGCCCGCCCGGGCGCGGCCCTCCCTCCCGCTCCACCATCGTTCCCCGTCCTCCAAACGCAAATAATTTGCTTTTAGCGTCCCGCGGCGCTAGATCGTTAACGCAACGGATTTGCTTTAAGGGCCACAGCGATGCGCGAAGGTCAAGGATTCCGGTGGCGTAGCCCCCAGTGGCGCGACCCGCTCGTCTTCCACGCCGCGACGCTCGGGGCGTTCTTCGCCGCGGCCGCCGCCCCGACGCCGCTCTACCGGATCTACCAGGAGACCCTGGCGCTCTCGCCGGTCTTCGTGACGCTCGTCTTCGCGGTCTACGCGGTCGCGCTGCTCAAGGCCCTGCTGATCGCCGGGTCGCTCTCCGACCATCTCGGGCGCCGCCCGGTGATCGCCGGGGCGCTGGCGCTCGAGGCTCTGGCCATGGGGCTCTTCCTGCTGGTCGGGGAGGGGGCGGGCTGGCTCGTCGTCGCCCGGATCGTCCAGGGGCTCGCCACCGGCATCGCCGCCGCCTCCCTGGGCGCGGCCCTGGTCGACGTCGATCGCGCCCGCGGCCAGGTCGTCAACGCGGTGGCGCCGCTCGCCGGCATGGCGCTGGGGGCGCTCGGCACCTCGGCGCTGATCCAGTACGGGCCCTGGCCGCTCCACCTCGTCTACGGGGGGCTGCTTCTCGTCTTCGCCGGGCTGGCGCTCGCGATCCGGCGCATTCCCGAGACCGGCGCGCTGCGGCCCGGGGCGCTCGCCTCGCTGCGGCCCCGCATGGCGGTGCCGCCCCGGATCCGCCGGCCCCTGGCGCTGGTGACGCCGATCAACCTCGCCAACTGGACGCTCGGCGGCTTCTACCTGTCGCTCGTCCCCTCGGTCGTCGCCGCCACCACCGGCAGCCGGGCGCCGCTCACCGGCGGGGCCGTCGTCACCGCCCTGATGGTCGCCGGCGCGGTCTCGGTGCTCGTGCGGCGCATGGCGGGCGCCCGGGAGAACCTGACCTTCGGGGTGCTCGCCACGGCGTTGGGCGTCGTCGCGGTGGTCGCCGGCATCCACGCGGCGAGCGTGCCGGTCCTGATCCTCGGCACCCTCGTCACCGGCGCCGGCTTCGGCGCCAGCTTCCTCGGCTGCCTCGGCACGGTGATGCCGCTCGCCGAGCCGGAGGAGCGGGCCGGGCTCCTGGCCGCCTTCTACGTCCAGAGCTACCTCGCCTTCAGCCTGCCCGCCGTCGCCGCCGGTTTCCTCGCCCGCAGCCTCGGCTACGCCGCGACGGCGGACCTCTATGCCGGGGTGATCCTGGCGGTGAGCCTGGGCGGGCTCGCGGTGATCCGGACGCAGGCCCGGCGGGAGGTGGCGGTGGCGTGACCGCGGCTTCACCATCACGAGGGCGCTGGCTGCGGCAGCCTCGAAGGGGTCCCCAGACGGCACGGAGATCCCTGGAGCCCTCCTTCGAGGTCAGTCGATCTGCGATCGACCAACACCTCAGGATGAGGTCGCGGATGGGACATGATACAAACGAGGGGCGCGTCAGGATCTCTCTTTCACGAACGCCTTCGTCTACATCCTGCGATGTTCCGACGACAGTTACTATGTCGGATCGGCCCGTGGCACGACCCTCGACAAGCGCCTCGGCGAACATCAGGCCGGCATCCGTCCCGGCTACACGCGCCAGCGCAGGCCGGTGACGCTCGTCTACGCGGAAGGCATTCGATCGCATCATGGATGCCATCGCCCTGGAACGGCGCATCAAGGGCTGGAGCCGAGTGAAGAAAGAAGCGCTGATGCGAAGCGATTGGGGTGAGCTGACGCACTTGTCCAGGAGACTGGGCGCGCAAGGAAAAATCCCAGCAAGCGATGACGACAAGTCGGTATCATGAGAATATCGAACGAAGAACGATCCTGCCCTCGACTTCATCCTGAGGTGTTGGTCGATCTGTGATCGACCAACCTCGAAGGAGGCCTCCAGAAACCTCGGTGCCCTCTGGAGATCGCCCGCGCGGCTACCGCAACCGGCATCCTCGCAGGCTGAGACCGGAGAGCGAGCCGAGCGGCCCCCCGCCCGAAAAAACTACCCCCGCCCCGCCGCCAGATACGCCCGCCATCCTCCATGGCGCGACACGTCCTCGGCCTCGCGCGTGCCCTCCGGCTCGCACAGGAACCCCTTCGGCGTCGTGCCGTCGGAGAGCCGCAGGGTGCCGATGCCGAGGGGGGCGGGGATCGCCGCGACGAAGCGGCCGAAGGCTTCGGGCGCGAGGGCCCAGACCTCGGTGGCGATCGCCGTGCCGGTGCCCTCTTCCACCCGCACGAGGCCCGGGCGGCGCGGGCCGGCGCCCGGCAGGGCGAAGAGCCGGTAGTCGGGCGTGGTCGCGACCGCCCGCAGGAGGCGCGCGCCGAGACCCGTCAGCTCGCCGTTCAGCGGCAGGCCGGAGAGATGCGCGCCGACCACCGCCAGCTCGATCTCGCCCGCGCCGGCCGAGGCCGGTTCGGGCGCCGACGGCGGCGGCAGCGGGGCGCCGGTCGCGCCCATCGGGGTGCCGCCGGCGCGGTGGAGGGCGTCGCCCAGGGCGATCAGCGCCGCGTCGCGGCCGGCGGGCGCGATCAGGGTGAGGCCGGCCGGCCGGCCGTCGGCGCGGGGACGGCTCGGGACGGACAGCGCGCAGAGGTCGAGGAGGTTGACGAAGTTGGTGTAGGTGCCGAGCTCGGCGTTGGGGCCGATCGGGTCGGCGGCGAGCGCCGCGACGGTCTGCGGCCGCGGGAAGGTCGGCACGCACAGCGCGTCGATCCCCTGCCAGACCGGCTCGGTGGCGCGGCGCAGCTCCGCCAGCCGGTAGCGGCCCGCGAAGGCGTCGGCGGCCGAGAAGGCGGTGGCGCGCTCGGTGATGGCCCGGGTGACCGGGTGCAAAGCCTCCGGGCTCGCGGTGATGAAGCCCCGGATCGCCTCCCAGCGCTCGGCCACCCAGGGGCCGTCGTAGAGGAGCGCCGCGGCGGTAAAGAACGGGGTCAGGTCGACCGGCACCAGGGTCGCGCCGAGCGCCTCGAGGTCGGCGAGCGCCGCGTCGAAGGCGGCCTCCGACAGGGCGTCGCCGGCAAAGCGCCGGCTTGCCGCATCCGGCACGCCGATGCGCCGCGGGTGCGGGCCCGGCCGCCCGACCGGAACGGGACGCGAGAACGGGTCGGCGGCGTCGAACCCGGCGAGCGCCGAGAACCCCACGAAGGCGTCCGCCGCGGTCAGCGCGAAGACCGAGACGCAATCGAGGGTGCGGCAGGCCGGCACCACGCCGCGGGTCGAGAGCGCCCCGAGCGTGGGCTTGAGCCCGACGATGTTGTTGAGCCCGGCCGGCACCCGGCCGGACCCCGCGGTGTCGGTGCCGAGCGCCAGGGGGACGAGCCCCGCCGCCACCGCGACCGCGGAGCCGGACGAGGAGCCGCCGGGCACGAGCGCCGGGTCGAGGGTGTTGCGCGGCACGCCGTAGGGCGAGCGCATGCCGACGAGGCCGGTGGCGAACTGGTCGAGGTTGGTCTTGCCGATGATCAGCGCCCCGGCCTGCCGGAGCCGCGCCACCACGGCGGCGTCCTGCGTGGCGAGCCTCGCGTAGTCCGGGCAGGCGCAGGTGGTGGGCAGCCCCGCGACGTCGATGTTGTCCTTGACCGCGACCGGGATGCCGTGGAGCGGGCCCCGGGGGAGGTCCGCGGCCTCCGCCGCCACCTCGGCCTCCGGCCGCAGGGCGAGGAAGACCGCCGGGTCGTCGTGGGCGGCGATGCGCCGGTAGACCTCGCGCACGGCCTGCGCGGGCGTGAGCGCGCCCGAGGCGTAGGCCTCGCGGTACTGGGCGAGGGTGAGGGGGAAGTCGGTCACGCCGGCACCTCGTCGATCAGGCTGACATGGGCGGCGACCACGCGCCAGCCCTCGGGGAGGCGGGCCCAGGACTGCATCTGGCGCCCGACCTTGCCGGGATGGGCCTCGCGCCAGAACAGGGTCGAGGCGGTGGCGAAGTCGCGCCCGAAGGTGGTGATGACGGTCTCGTCGATGCGCCGCTCGACCCCGACCGGCGAGCGCGCCCGCCGGAAGGCCCGGATCGCGTCCATGCCGTAGAGGTTCTCCCCGATGCCGTACCGGATGGTGCGGGGATCGTCCCAGAACAGGGCCTCCAGGGTCGGTACGTCGTTGGTGACGAGGGCGGTCTCGTATGCCGCGAAGGCGGCCTCGACCTCGGCCTTCACCTCGGGGTGGTCGATGTCCATGGAAATCATCCTTTCAGGCCTACCTGACTGCACGGCACAAGGCTCAGGCCCCCGCATCCATCAATCTCCACGTCATCCCGGGGCGAGGCTTGCCGAGAACCCGGGATCCATAATCGCTGACGGTTCCGAACGAAGCGGTCGGCCTGCCGCCTCATCCTGAAAGGTTGGCGGTTATGGATCCCGGGTTCCGCTGCGCGGCCCCGGGATGACGTGGAGGGGGTCAATTCAGTCGGTTGCTTCTACTCTGCTGTCGGCGCCGCCCCGACGCCCGCGGCTTCCAGCGCTCCGGCCACCCGCAGGGCCAGGTCCTCCCGCCACGGCGCCGCGATCACCTGCACGGCGAGCGGCAGCCCGCCCCCGACCCGCACCGGCACGGCGACGACCGGCAGGCCGATGAACGAGATCGGCTGGGTGAAGATTCCGATATTGGGCCGCGCCGGCACGGTGAGCCCGTCGAGCTCCATCGTCGCCTGGCTGATCCGGAGCGCCCGGCACGGCGTGCAGGGGGCAAGGATCACGTCGACCTCGTCGAAGAGCGCCAGCACCCGCTCGCGGTACCAGCTGCGGAAGCGTTGCGCCCGGTGGACCCAGGCGGCCGGGATCGTCGTGCCGGCGATCAGGCGGTCGCGCACCGCCGGGTCGTAGTCGCCCGGGCGCGTCCGCAGCCGGTCGAGATGGAGGCCGGCGGCTTCCGCCGCCGTGATGATGAAGGCGGCGGCCCGCGCGCGCGCCGCTTCCGGGATCTCGACGGTGCGGTGGGCGCCCAGAGCCTCGGCGGCGAGGCGCACCGCCGTAAAGCAATCCGCCTCGCCGCCGCGGGCGAAGTATCCGCCGGCGACCGCGATCCGCAAGGACGTGGTGCCCTGCACCAGCGCGTCCGCGACCGGCTCGATCGGGCGCGGCGCCTGCCAGGGATCGTCGGGGTCCGCGCCCTGCATCGCGTCGTAGGAGAGCGCCAGGTCGGCGACCGAGCGGGCGAGGGGCCCGAGATGGTCGAAGCTGCCGACGAACGGGAACGAGCCCGCCCGCGACAGCCGGCCGAAGGTGGGCTTGAGCCCGAAGGTGCCGCAGAAGGCCGACGGCACCCGGATCGACCCGTTGGTGTCCGAGCCGAGCGCCAGGGGCACCATCCCGGCCGCCACCGCCCCGCCGGACCCGCCCGACGAGCCGCCGGTCATCCGCGCGGGGTCGTGCGGGTTGCGCGAGGGACCGTCATGGGCGTTCTCGCCGGTGAAGTCGTAGGCGTATTCCCCCATGTTGAGGGCGCCGACCAGCACCGCGCCCGCCGCCTCGAGCCGCCGCACCAGGGCGCCGTCCCGGGCGGCCGGCGCCCGCTCGCGGTTGATTTTCGAGCCGGCGCGGGTCGGCAGGCCGGCGACGTCGAACAGGTTCTTGACCGCGAAGGGCACGCCCGCGAGCGGCCCGACGCTCCGGCCGGCGGCGCGCTCGGCGTCGATCGCCGCGGCCCGGGCCCGGGCGCGCTCCGCGGTCACGCCCGTGAAGGCGTTGAGGCCCGGATCGCGGGCGGCGATCCGCGCGAGCGCCGTCTCGACGGCGTCGCCGGCGGTGAGCCGGCCCGCCGCCACGGCGGCGGCGATCCCGGCGGCTGTCTCGTTCGTCACGCGCTCCTCCCTCATGCCCGGAAGACCGGCGCCGGCTCGACGGTGTCGTCGAGCGGAAAGTCGAGCAGGAGGGCGGCGGCGGCCGCCGTCGCCTGGACGGCGGTGATCACCGTCCCGCGCCATTCGGGCGCCATCGGGATGCCGGCGAGCGGCACCATCGCGTCGACGATCGCACCGGCGGAGACGTCGTCGATGGGAAGGGGAGGAGAGGGGGCGGGAAGCGAAGATGGTGTCGTCATGGGCGGGCCTCGGGGATCGGTTGATGCTGTGACGTGAAGTGTTCGAGGGTCTGTCATTCCCACCCACCACCTCATCCTGAGGTGCTGCGAAGCAGCCTCGAAGGAGGACTCCAGAGACCACAGCGATTCCTGGAGCCCTCCTTCGAGGCCAGTCGATCTTCGATCGACTGGCACCTCAGGATGAGGTTGTTGTTGGGAAACGTAAGAACGACGATGAGCGGCCGCCTCACACCGGCGGCCTCGGAATCGCCGCGAGCAGCGCGCGGGTGTACTCGGCTTGCGGCGCGCCCAGCACCGCCTCGGTCGGACCCTCCTCGACGATGCGGCCGGAGCGCATCACGATCACCCGGTCGCAGAGCATCCGCACCACCTGGAGGTCGTGGCTCACGAACAGGTAGCTCATGCCGAGCGCCTGCTTGAGGTCGGCGAGGAGGTTGAGCACCAAAGCCTGCACCGAGACGTCGAGGGCCGCCGTCGGCTCGTCGAGGATGACGAGGTCGGGGGAGGGGGCGATGGCCCGCGCGATGCCGACCCGCGCCTTCTGGCCGCCGGAGAGCTGGTGCGGGAAGCGGTCGAGGAGCTCGACCGGCAGGCCGACGAGGCGGGCCAGCTCCTCGCACCGCGCCCGGATCGCGTCGGAGCCCCGCACGGTGCCGAAGCGCTTGAGCGGATCGGCGATGGCGCGGGAGGCGGTCCAGCGCGGGTTGAGGGAATCGGTCGGGTCCTGGAAGACCATCTGGATCTTCGGCCGCAGAGGATGCCGGGCGAAGCGCGCCGCCGGCACCCGGCCGATCTCCTCGCCGGCAAACACGATCGAGCCCTCGGTCGGGTCGAGGAGGCGCATCACCATGGTGGAGGTGGTGGACTTGCCGCAGCCCGATTCGCCGACGAGGCCGACGCTCTCGCCGCGGGCGACCGTGAAGCTCAAGGCATCGACCGCCCGGAACGGCGCCTCCGCCGGCTTGCGCGAGAGCAGGGCCTTTGCCTTCGGGTATTCCTTCACCAGCCCCGAGACCGCCAGCAGCGGCGCCCCCGCGGCCTCGGCATGCGCCGTCGGCGCGGCGGGCGCCCCCTCGGGCAGGAGATCGCGCAAGGAGACGCCGGGGCGCGGCGTCGCCTGCATCAGCTTGCGGGTATAGGCGTGGGCGGGCGCGCGGAAGATGGTGGAGGCCGGCGCGGTCTCGACGACCCGGCCCTGCTCCATCACCACGATCCGGTCGCAATAGGTCGCGGCGAGCCCGAGGTCGTGGGTGATGAGCACGCTCGCCATGCCGCGCTCGCGGGTGAGGCCGGTGACGAGGTCCATCACCGCCTTCTGGGTCGTCACGTCGAGGCCGGTGGTCGGCTCGTCGGCGATGAGGAGCTGCGGCCGGCACGCGAGCGCCAGCGCGATCACCACCCGCTGGCACATGCCGCCCGACAATTCGAACGGGTAGGCGTGGTAGCGCTCGGACGCCCGGGCGATCTTCACCTGGTCGAGCGCCGCGATGGCCTTCGCCTTGGCATCGCCCGAGCCGGCCTCCGCGTGCTGGCGCAGCACGTCCTCGATCTGGTGGCCGACCTTGCGGATCGGGTTGAGCGCCGCGCGGGGATTCTGGAAGATCATCGAGATCTCCCGCCCGCGCAGGTCGCGCATCTGGCGCTCGGAGGCGGAGCGCAGGTCGATGCCGGAGAAATCGACCTCGCCGCCGGCGATGCGCCCGGCCCGGTCGAGGATGCGCATCACCGCGTAGGAGGTGACCGACTTGCCCGAGCCCGACTCGCCGACGATGCCGACGGTCTCGCCCTTGGCGACCGAGACATCGACCCGGCGCACCGCCTGGACCGGGCCGCGGCGGGTGGCGAACTCGACCGTGAGGTCGCGGATGGCGAGGAGCGGGATCGCGGTCATGTCCGCCTCTGGGGGTCGACGATGTCGCGCAGGCCGTCGCCGATGAGGTTGAAGCAGAACACCGCGAGCATCAGCGCCAGGCCCGGGAAGAGCGCGATCCACCACTCGCCCGAGACGATGAAGCCCGCACCCTCCGCCACCATGATCCCCCATTCCGGGGTGGGTGGGCGCACGCCGAGCCCGATGAAGGAGAGGCCCGCCGCGTTCAGGATCGCGTAGCCCATGGTGAGCGACATCTGCACCATCATCAGCGGCAGGATGTTGGGCAGGATCGAGGTGAGCACGATGCGCAGGTCGGTGTTGCCGGTGAGCCGCGCCGCCATCACGAAGCCGGCGTTGCGACGCTGCGCGGCCTCGGCCCGGGCGAGGCGCGCGTAGAGCGGGAAGTTGATGATGGCGGTGGCGAGCACGATGTTGCCGACCGTGTTGCCGAGCGCCGCGACGATCCCCATGGCGAGGACGAAGAGCGGGAAGGCCATGATCGTGTCGGCGAGCCGCCCGACGATCCGGTCGGTCCAGCCGCCGAAGAACCCGGCCATGATCCCGGCAAGCCCGCCTGCGACGAAGACGAGCGCCACCGAGAAGACCGCGATGGCGAGATCGAGCCTCGCTGCCACCACCACCCGCGAGAGGATGTCGCGCCCGAGCTGGTCGGTGCCGAAGGGGTGGGCGAGCGACGGGGCCTGGAGCGCGACCGACGTATCGGAGGCGAGGGGGTCGTAGGGCACGAGCGAGGGCCCGAGGGCGGCGCAGGCGACGAGGCCGAGGAGCAGCGCGAAGGCGAAGCCCGTGACCGGGTTGCCGGAGACGACGGTGCCGGCATGCGCCAGCGTCGCCGAGACGCCGCTGCGGGGCCGGGCGGCGCCGAGGGCGGGGGAGCCAGAGGCGCTCATGCCGCCCCCCGGACGCGCGGGTCGATCAGCCCGTAGGCGAGATCGATCGTGAGGTTCAGGACCGTGTAGAGCAGCGCCATCGCCAGGACGAAGCCCTGGACCGGGGCGAAGTCGGAGGCGATCAGCGCCTCGACCGCGTAGGAGCCGACGCCCGGCCAGGCAAAGACCTTCTCGACCAGGACGTTGGCGCCGAGCAGGAAGGAGAAGACCATGCCGAGCGTGGTCACCACCGGCAGCAGGGCGTTGCGGAGCGCGTAGGTGACGACGACCCGCCGCCGCGACAGGCCGGCGGCCCGGGCGGTGCGGACGAAGTCGGCGGCGAGCACCGCCAGCATCGCCGCCCGGGTGATGCGGGCGATCGGGGCCAGCGCGAAGATCGCCAGCGTCAGGCCCGGCAGGGCGATCTGACCCAGCGCCGCCCGGAAGGTCTCGGCATCGCCGGCCGCGAGGCTGTCGACGAGGAAGAAGCCGGTGCGCGTCGGTGGCGGCGAGGCGAAGGCGTCGAGGCGCCCGAGGGGTGCGGGCGCCCAGCCGAGGACGAAGTAGAAGACGTAGACGAGGAGGAGCCCGGTGAAGAAGACCGGCAGCGACACCCCCGCCGTCGCCACCACCCGGCAGGCATGGTCGACGAGCGAGCCCTGTTTCAGCGCCGCCGCGACCCCGAGCGGGATCGCCACCAGGAGCGAGAGGACGAGGCCGACCAGGGTCAGCTCGGCCGACGCCGGCAGCCGGGCGCCGAGATCGGCCGTGACCGGCTGGCCCGTGGTGAGCGAGCGGCCGAGATCGCCCCGGGCGAGGTCGGCGACGTAGCGAGCGAACTGCTCGGGCAGCGGCCGGTCGAGGCCGAGTTCCGTGCGGATCTGCGCGATGGCCTGCGGGGTGGCGGCCGGCCCGGCGAAATAGGCTGCGGTGTCGCCGGGCAGGACCCGGGTGAGCAGGAACGACACCACGACCACCCCGGCGAGCGCCGGCAGCGTGGTCAAGAGGCGGTCGAGGAGCGTGCGCAGCATCAATCCACTCCTCAGAACCTGTTCGAGTTGCGAGAGCAGCGTCGAAAGACCATTGTCCATCCCATTCGCGACCTCATCCTGAGGCGTTAGTCGATCGAAGATCGACTGACCTCGAAGGAGGGCTCCAGAGAACACTGAGATTTCTGGAGCCCTCCTTCGAGGCTGCTGCGCAGCACCTCAGGATGAGGTTTGAGGGTGGGAAGTGCTGTCCGCTTCAAAGAATTGGAAGAAAAATCTTATCAGAACAGGCATTTACGAAGCCGTCCCCTTGGTCAGGTACCGGAAATCCGGCTCGCGGCAGGGCTGGAACTGGTAGCCGTTGATCGTGCGCTGCATCGCGACGTCGTGGGTCGGCTGGGCGATCGGCACCATCGGCACCTCGCGCTCGGCGAGCGACACGAAGTCGATCACGCTCTTCTGGTAGACCGCCGGATCGTCGGTGAAGCGCGCGGTGTCGATCAGCTTGTCCAGCGCCGGGTTCTGGTACGAGGCGATGTTGAAGATCGAGTTCGCCCCGTGCAGGGTCCAGAACAGGTAGTAATCCGGATAGTCGAGCCAGCCGGCGAAGCGGTTGAGCACCATCGGGTTGGTCTTCTTGGAGATTTCTCCGCGGAAGTTGGCACCCGGAATCTTGCTGATCTCGACCGTGATGCCGATCCCGGCGAGCGCCTCCTTGATCAGCACCGCCATCGGCTCGGCCACCGTGGCGTTGCCGGCATCGAACAGCAGCGTGGTCGTGAGCCCGCCGGGGGCGGCCGCCTGCACCAGGGCCTTGGCCTTCGCGGGATCGGTCCGGTAGGGGAAGGGTTGGGGCCACGCCACGCGCGGCGTCTCCGGCCCGCCCGACATGTCGAGGCCGCGGCCGAACAGCGAGGCTTGAAGAATCTTCTCGTAGGGCAGCACCCAGGCAACCGCCTGGCGCAGGCGGACGTCGGTGAACGGCCCGACCGCAGAGTTGAGGTAGACCGACCAGACCCCGTTCGGGATCGGCACGCCGACGACCTTGATCTTGCCGGCGTCGATCAGGTCCTTGAAGTCCTTCGGCGGCAGCCCGTACGAGATGTCGGCGTCGCCCTTCTCGATCAGCGCCCGGCGGGTCGAGGGCGAGGCGATGTCGCGGGCGATGACCCGGCGCAGCTGCGGCAGCTTGCCCGACGCCCAGGCGTCGTTGCGGGCGTAGATCGTCTCGACGCCGGGCTTCCAGCTCTCGACCCGGTAGGCACCCGAGCCCGCGACGTTGTTCTTGAGCCAGTCCTTGGCCCACGGATCGCCGCCGCCGTTGCGTTGCGCCAGCTCGGAATCGATCACGAAGGGAATCGTGACGGCGAGGTTCGACATCGTCATCTTGTCCTTGCGGACGAAGTCGATGCGGAAGGTCTTGTCGTCGAGCGCCACGAACTGCTCGGGCTTCTCGAGCGAGCCGGCATTCATCTGCGTGGTGGCGAAGCCCCCGATCGAGACCGCCCGGTCGAGCGACCACTTCACGTCCCTGGCCGTGACCGGCCGGCCGGAATGGAACGTGGCGTCGCGGAGCTTGAAGGTGCAGCTCATCCCGTCGGAGGCGACCTGCCAGCTCTCGGCGAGCTCGCCCTCCATCTCGCCCATCCTCACGGCGTTGCCGCCGCCCCCCGGGATCGGCACCGGCTTGAAGCGCAGCAGCCGGTCGTAGCAGTTCAGCGCCACCCCGTTCACCGGCTGCGAGGCGCCGATGCCCTGCATGTCGAGGGAGTTCGGCCCGTATTCCTGCACCAGGAGCAAGGTCTCGTTGCGGGTCGGGTTCTGGCCTTGCGCCTGCGAGCGCGCCACGAACGGCGCGGCGAGACCGGCGGTCAGCGCGGTGCGGCGGGTGATCATGCGGCACGGACCTTATCTGGCGAGAGGAGGCGAGCGCCCGCGACCGGCGGGGACGAGCCACCGTGAGGCAAGGTTCGGACCGGCCACGGTTCGGGCCGGCGCGAAAAATTGCATGCAACACCTGGAGTGTGCATGCATGAAGCGGATCTTGCACGCATCTAGTTTGGGCGCGGACGCCGCAATTTCGGGCAGGCGAGCCGGGTGACGATGCGGCAGGGTCGGGGTGCGGTTCGCGACGGGGGCGGGATGGACGGGCGGTCGGGCGAGAGGTCGGGGCGCACGCAGGCCGAGCGGCTGGCGGGGGAGATCGCGGAGGCGATCGTCACCGGGGCGCTCGCGCCGGGCAGCCGCCTCGACGAGCAGGCGCTGGCCGAGCGCTACGGGGTGTCGCGCACGCCGGTGCGCGAGGCCCTGCGCCAGCTCGGCACCTCGGGCCTCGTCGAGGTGCGGCCGCGGCGCGGCGCGGTGGTGGCGCAGGTGACGGCCGAGCAGCTCGCCGAGCTGTTCGTCGCCATGGCGGAGATCGAGGCGACCTGCGCCCGGCTCGCCGCCCAGTCGATGAGCCCGCTCGAGCGCCGCCGCCTCGACGCCCTGCACGATTCCATGGCCGACCTCGCCCGGGCCGGCGATCCGGCGGCCTATGCGCGGGCCAACACCGCCTTCCACGGTGCGGTCTATGCCGGCGCCCACAACACGGTGCTGGCCGATTTCGCGCTCTCCTTGCGGCGCCGGCTCCAGCCCTACCGCGAGGCGCAGTTCCGGGTGGCGGGGCGGCTCGCGCGCTCGCACGACGAGCACGGGGTGGTGGCGGCGGCGATCCTCGCCGGCCGGGCCGAGGAGGCCCATGCCGCGATGCTGCGCCACGTCACGCTGGTGGAGAGCTCGGTCGAGGGGCTCCTGGCGCGGGCGACGGGCGAGGCCGGCGGCGCGTGAGCCGCCCTCGCGGCAGCTGCCCTCGTGGGGAGCCGGCGGGCGAACCGCACCGGCCGGGCCGGCCTGGCCTCAGCGCGCCTCAGCGCAGGGCGTAGCCGCCGACGCCGGCCTCGACGGCGACCGACAGGCGGTCGGTGATCGCCCACTCGACCCCGACATGCGCGTCCGGCCGGACCACGACGTCGTCGCGCGAGAACGGCATCGAGACCGGCGTCGCCCCGGCCCGCAGCGTTCCGTGCACCGCCGCCGCCCCGGCCCGGGCGTAGAGCAGCACGTCCGGCGTCAGCAGGGTGCCGACCTTCACCTGGACCGCCCCGGCGAAGTCGCGGGTGTAGGACAGGCCGCCGAAGCCCGGGGTGAGGCCGCCGGAGGTCGCCGCGAGATAATCGAACCCGCCGGCGATGCCGTAGACGAACCGGCCCTCCTGCCACATCCGTCCGCCCTCTAAGCCGATCGTCGGCCCGGCATAGCTGCCGAAGCGCCGCGAGGAGACCGCCTCGAACCCGGTCGAGACCCGGGCGTAGGAGCCGGCCCAGCGCGAATCCTCGCCGAGGCGGTCCTCCAGGGCCCGGGGCCAGGCGAAGACGGGCAGGAGCCCGAAGCCGACGAGGCCCTGGGCTGCGGCCGGTTCCGGCCGCAAGGCCGCGAGGCCCGGCAGGAGACCCACCCCGAGGCAGGCGACGAGGCAGGCCGCAGGGCGGCGGGAACGGCGATCCGCGAATCCGGTCATGACGGCAGAATAGCCGAGCTCGCCCGGATGCGCATCCGGTCCGGCGCCGGGCGCACGGCGCGGCGGTTTGAAGCTGCAAACTCCGTGTGGGATACCCGGCCCGGTTCCGCGCAGGGCCCGGAGCCGGGCCCGTTCCGGCATCGGCGCCGGCCGGCGTCGATATGGTCGCACCCCGGGGAACTGGGGTGGGGTATGACATAGATTGTCTCGACGGGCCGTCTGCGCGGCCTGCCGGAGACCCCGTACGTGACGAACCGAGAGGCGCCGACCCGCGGCCGAACCCCCGAGCCGGCCGGCCCGCCGCCGCGCTGCATCGTCGCCGTGCCGGTGCGCAACGAGGTCGACCGGATCGGAGCCTGCCTGCGGGCGCTCGCCGGGCAGGAGGGGATCGGGGCGGGAGCCCTCGGGGTCGTCCTGTTCCTCAACAACTGCACCGACGGCACGGCCGAGGCCGTGGCGGATCTCGCCCGGCCCCTCGGCCTCCCCTTGCGGGTGATCGAGCGCGAGTATCCCGGGGCGCAGGCCGGCTGGGCCCGGCGCGAGGCGATGGAGGCGGCGGCCGCCTGGCTCGGGGAGGGGACGGCCGAGGGCGTGATCCTCACCACCGATGCCGACAGCCGGGTGCCGCCGGACTGGGTCGCCCGCAACCTCGCGGCGCTGGCGCGGGGCGCCGACGCGGTCGCCGGGCGGATCGCCCTCGACGGCGATGAGGCCGCGCGCCTGCCCGATGCGCTCCACGCCCGCGGACGGCTCGAAGGGACCTACGAGGCGCTGCTCGTCGCCCTCGAGGGCCTGATCGACCCGATCCCGCATGATCCCTGGCCGCGCCACGCCACCCGCTCGGGCGCGACGCTCGCGGTCCGGCTTCCCGCCTACCTGGCCGTCGGCGGCATGCCGGCGCTCCCCCTCGGCGAGGACCGCGCCTTCGTCGAGGCGCTGCTGCGGATGGATGCCCGGGTGCGCCACGATCCCGAGATCGTGGTCGTCACCTCGGGCCGGCTCGACGGCCGCGCCCCCGGCGGGGCCGCCGACACGATGCGCCGACGCTGCGAGAGGCCCGAGAGCCCCTGCGACGCGCGCCTCGAACCGGTGGGCCGCGCCCTGGTCCGGTACGCCTGGGCGCGCCGGCTGCGGCGCCTGTACGGGGCCGGGCGCCTCGGCCGCACCGGGCTGTGGGCGCCCTGGCTGCGGATCGGGCCGGCGGAGGCGCGCCGCATCGCCGGCCTGCCGACCCTCGGGGCGGCGCTCGCGGCGATCGACGCGCAAAGCCCGCTCC
>NZ_JACWCT010000095.1 GCF_016613415.1 Methylobacterium ajmalii
GCGCCGGCCTGCGCGTCGGGCGGCACCCCGGCGCAGGGCGACGCGCCGCGCCTCGCCGCCGCCTTCGCGGCTCTCGCCCGGGAGGGCGCCACCGCCCACGTCTCCGGCTGCCCGAAGGGCTGCGCCCATCCCGGCCCTGCGGCGCTGACCCTGGTCGGGCGGCCCGACGGCCGCTACGGGGTGGTGCTGGACGGCCATGCCGGGAGCGACCCCGATCGCGTCCTGACTTTCGGTGCCGTGCTGGAGCGGCTAGAGAGCCTTCGCGAATTGTCCAGCCCACAGGCCGAGTCCGGCCTCAGAGACGCCTTCCGGGAGCCCGCATGACCCCGCGCCTCGACTACATCCGCGACGGCGCCGCCATCTACGCGCGCTCCTTCGCGATGATCCGCGCCGAATCCGACCTCAGCCGCTTCCACGGCGCCGCCGAGCGGGTGGCGGTGCGGATGATCCATGCCTGCGGCATGACCGACCTGCCGGCCGACATCGATCTGTCGCCGGATTTCGCCGACGCCGCCGAGGGCGCTTTGCGCCGCGGCGCCCCGATCCTGTGCGACGTCCGCATGGTCGCCGACGGCGTCACCCGGGCCCGTCTGCCGGCCGGCAACGAGGTGATCTGCACCCTGTCCGACCCGCGGGTGCCGGACCTCGCCAAGACCCTCGACACCACCCGGAGCGCCGCCGCGATGGAGTTGTGGCGCGACCGGCTCGCCGGGTCGATCGTCGCCGTCGGCAACGCGCCGACCGCGCTGTTTCGCCTGCTCGAGATGCTGGACGAGGGCGTGGCGCCGCCCGCCGCGGTGATCGGCATCCCGGTCGGCTTCGTCGGCGCCGCCGAATCGAAGGATGCGCTCGCCGCGGACGGGCGCGTGCCCTTCCTGGTGGTGCGCGGCCGGCGCGGCGGCAGCGCCATGGCGGCGGCGGCCGTCAACGCGCTCGCCAACGAGGTCGAGTGATGGACGGCCCGTCCGATTTCCCCAAGGCCGACCCGGCCGAGATCCCGTCCGCCCCGCCCGCGGCCGTCACCGGCACGCTCTACGGCGTCGGCATGGGGCCGGGCGACCCGGACTACCTCACCGTGCGGGCGGTGCGGGTGCTGGAGCGCGCCCACCACCTCGTGCATTTCTGCAAGGCGGGCAAGCGCGGCAACGCCCGCACCATCGCCGACGCGGTGGTGCACGACGCGGCCCGCGAATGGCCGCTGCCCTACCCCTACACCACCGAACTGCACCCCGAGGATCCGGCCTACGTGGCGGCGCTCGCGGCGTTCTACGACGAGGCGGCAGACGACCTCGCCGCGGTGCTGGCGGCGGGCCGCGACGTGGCGATCCTGTCGGAGGGCGATCCCTTCTTCTACGGCTCGTTCATGCATCTGTGGCGCCGCCTGAAGGACCGGTTTCCGGTCGAGGTGGTGCCGGGCGTCACCGGCATGTCTGGCTGCTGGACCCGGGCCAACACCCCGATCACCTGGGGCGACGACGTGCTGACCGTGCTCCCCGCCACCCTGCCGCACGCGACGCTGGTGGCGCGGCTGAAGACCACCGACGCCGCCGTGGTGATGAAGCTCGGCCGCCATCTGCCCAAGGTGCGCGCGGCTTTGGCCGAGGCCGGGCTGATCGACCGCGCGGTCTATGTCGAGCGCGGCACCATGGCGGGGGAGAGCGTGACGCCGCTCGGCCAGAAGCCGGACGACGCCGCGCCCTACTTCTCGATGGTGCTGGTACCGGGCGAGGGCCGCCGGCCGTGAACGGCTCCGTCACGGTGATCGGCCTCGGGCCGGGCGATCCGCGCTACCTCACGCCCGCCGCGCAAGCGGCGCTCGACGCGGCGCAGGACCTCATCGGCTATTTTCCCTACGTCGCCCGGGTGCCGGAGCGGCCGGGGCTGACGCGCCACGCCAGCGACAACCGGGTCGAGGTCGACCGGGCCCGCCACGCCCTCGAGCTCGCCGCCGCCGGCCGCCGGGTCGCGGTGGTGTCGGGGGGCGATCCGGGCGTCTTCGCCATGGCGGCGGCTTTGTTCGAGGCGCTGGAGGCGGGCGATCCGGCCTGGCGCGCGCTGTCCATCACGGTCGAGCCCGGCATCACCGCGATGCTGGCGGCGGCGGCGCGGATCGGTGCGCCGCTCGGCGGCGATTTCTGCGCCCTCTCGCTGTCCGACAACCTGAAGCCCTGGGAGGTCATCACCGCCCGGCTCGAAGCCGTGCTGACCGCCGACCTGGTGATCGCGCTCTACAACCCGATCTCCCGGGCCCGGCCCTGGCAGCTCGGCGCGGCGCTGGCGCTCGCCGCCGAGCACCGCGCGCCCGAGACCCCGGTGATCTTCGCCCGCGCCGTCGGCCGGCCGGACGAGGCGATCCGGATCCTGACGCTGGCCGAGGCCCGCGAGGCCTCCGCCGACATGGCGACGCTGGTGATGATCGGCGCGAGCGCGACCCGGCTGATCCCGCGGGAGGGCGCGGCGCCCTTCGTCTACACCCCGCGCTCGGTCGCCCGATGAACGTCGAGCCAGCCCAGCACGTCGTCGATCCGCGAGACCTGCGCCACCTCCGGCAGCGCGGGCTGGCGCACGATCACCACCGGCAGGCCGAGGCTGCGGGCCGCCGCGATCTTGCCGTAGGTCGCCGCCCCGCCGGAATTCTTGGTCGCCAGGATTTCGACGCCGTGGGCGCGCATCAGGGCGGCCTCGTCCTCGGCGCCGAAGGGCCCGCGGGCCTCGATCGCCGTCACGTCGATCCCGGGCAGCGCGTCGCCGACAGGCTCGATGGTGCGCACGAGGTAGCGGTGCTGGGGGGCGGCCGCGAAGGCGGCGAGTTCGAGGCGCCCGACCGTCAGGAACACCCTTTTCGGCACCTCGCCGAGCGCCGGCACGGCGTCGGGCACCGAATCGACCTCGCGCCAGTCGTCGCCGGGCGCGCGGGCCCAGGCCGGGCGCCGCACGGCGAGGAGCGGCACGCCGGCCTCGCGGCTCGCCGCCGCGGCGTTGCGCGAGATGAGTCTGGCGAAGGGATGCGTGGCATCGATCAAAGCCGCGATGCGGTGCTCGCGGAGATGAGCCGCCAGTCCTTCCGCTCCGCCGAATCCGCCGATGCGGGTGCGCACCGGCAGGGCGATGGGCGCCGTGGTGCGCCCGGCGAGCGACAGGGTGACGTCGTGGTCCGGCCGGTCGGCGAGCCGCCGCACCAGCGCGGCGGCCTCGGTGGTGCCGCCCAGGATGAGAATGCGCATGGCCGCCTTGTCGCCTGAGGTTCTCCCCGTGTCGAGCGTCGCTCCCTGGCTCGCCGTCGTCGGCATCGGCGAGGACGGGCGGGCCGGCCTGTCGCCGGCCGCGAGCGCCGCCCTCGATGGCGCCGGGCTCGTGATCGGCGGGCGACGCCACCTGGAACTGGCCGGCCCGCTCTCCGCCGAGACCCTGGCCTGGCCGAGCCCGCTCTCGGACGCATACCCGGCGATCCTCGCCCGGCGCGGGCAGCCGACCTGCGTGCTCGCCACCGGCGACCCGTTCCATTACGGCGTCGGCGCCGAGCTCGCCCGATTGGTGCCGGCCGGCGAGATCGTCGCCTATCCCCAGCCCTCGGCCTTCAGCCTCGCCGCCGCCCGCCTCGGCTGGCCGCTCGCCGAGGTGGCCTGCCTGACCCTGCACGGGCGGGCGCTGGAACGGGTGATCCCCCATCTCCAGCCCGGCGCCCGGCTCCTCGTCCTGTCCTGGGACGGCTCCACACCGAAAAAACTCGCGGCGCTGATGAGCGAGCGCGGCTTTGCCCGCTCGCGCCTCACCGTGCTCGAAGCGATGGGCGGGCCGCGGGAGCGCCGCCGCACCGGCCTCGCGGCGACGTTCTCTCAGGACGAGATCGACCCGCTCAACACGATCGCGGTCGAGGTCGTGGCCGAGCCGGACGCCCGGGTGATCCCGCTCAGCCCCGGCCTCGACGACGCCTGGTTCGAGAGCGACGGCCAGCTCACCAAGGCGGAGATCCGCGCCGTCACCCTGTCGGCCCTGCGCCCCCGCGCCGGCCAGCTGCTGTGGGATGTCGGCGCCGGCTCGGGCTCGATCGGCATCGAGTGGTGCCTGCGCCATCCGGCGAACCGCGCCGTCGCGATCGAGGCGCGCGAGGAGCGCGCCGGCCGCATCCGCCGCAACGCGCGCGCCCTCGGCGTGCCAGACCTCCAGGTCGTGGTCGGCCGCGCCCCGGACAGCCTCGCCGGGCTGCCGGCGCCGGACACCGCCTTCATCGGCGGCGGCGTCTCCGATCCGGCCCTGGTCGCGGCGGTGCTCGCCGCCCTGCCCCGCGGCGGGCGCCTCGTCGCCAACGCGGTGACGCTGGAGAGCGAGGCCCTGCTGCTGCGCTGCCACGCCGAGCATGGCGGCACCCTGCGGCGCCTCTCGATCGCCCGGGCCGAGCCGGTCGGCCACCTCACCGGGTGGCGCACCGCGATGCCGGTGACGCAATGGGCGCTGGCAAAGCCGTGATGGCCCCCATCCTGCACGCCCGGGTGCCGGGCTCGGCCCCGCCGCCCGCGATCCAGCACGGCCCCGGCCGCACGCCCGCTCCCGCGACGCCGCGCGCCCTCGTCGCGGGAATCGGCTTTCGCCACGCCACCACGGCGGACGAGATCCTGTCCCTGCTGGCCGAGGGCCTGCGCCAGGCCGATCGCCCCGGGGCGCACCTCGCGGCGCTGGCCACCGCCGAGGACCGGGCCGACGATCCGGCGATCCGGGCCGCGGCCGAGACCCTCGGCGTGCCCCTCGTCGCGATCGGGGTCGAAGCCCTGCGCGAGGCCGGCCGGCGGGTCGTCACCCGCTCGGTCCGCATCGAGGCCCTGCGCGGCGTCGGCTCGCTCGCCGAAGCCGCGGCCCTCGCGGCGGCCGGGCCCGAGGGCCGCCTCGTCCTGCCCCGCATCGCCTCGGCGGGCGCCACCTGCGCGCTCGCCGCCAGCGGAGACGCCCTTTCGTCATGATCCACTTCATCGGCGCCGGCCCCGGGGCCGCCGACCTCATCACCGTGCGCGGGCGCGACCTCATCGCCCGCTGCCCTGTCTGCCTGCATGCCGGCTCGCTGGTGGCACCGGAGATCCTGTCCTGGTGTCCGCCCGGCGCGCGGATCGTCGACACCGCCCCCCTGTCGCTCGACGCGATCATCGACGAGATGGCGGCGGCGCACGCGTCCGGCCGCGAGGTGGCGCGGCTGCATTCCGGCGACCTCTCAATCTGGAGCGCGGTGGCCGAGCAGACCCGCCGCCTCGACCGGCTCGGCATCCCCTACGACCTCACTCCCGGCGTCCCCTCCTTCGCCGCCGCCGCCTCGGTGCTCGGCCGCGAGCTGACGGTGCCGGAACTGGCCCAATCGGTGGTGCTCACCCGCACCAGCGGCCGCGCCTCGGCGATGCCCGACACGGAACGCCTCGCCGCCTTCGCGGCGACCCGGGCGACGCTGGCGATCCACCTCTCCATCCACGTCGTCGCGACGGTCGCGGCCGAGCTGATCCCGCATTACGGGCCGGACTGCCCGGCCGCCGTGGTCTTCCGCGCCACCTGGCCGGACGAGCGGGTCTTGCGCGGCACCCTGTCCACCATCGCCGATCAGGTCGCGGCGGCGGGACTGGAGCGCACGGCGCTGATCCTGGTCGGCCCGGCGCTCGGGGCGACGGAGTTCCGCGAGAGCGCGCTCTATGCGGTGGATTACGACCGGCGGTTCAGGACGGGCGGCGCCGTGACGGTACCCACCGGCCCTCGGTCGGCTTGACCCGGTTTCGCGACGGTTCCCGGCCGTTGCGGGTTTTGCACGCCGTCGGTGGAGTTCATTCATGCGGATGAGAATGGCCACCGACGCCGATGTAGCCGTGCTCGCCCGGATCCACACGGCGAGTTGGAGGGCCGCGTATCGCGGGATCCTCGATCCGGACTTTCTTTCCGGTCCGATCGAGGAGGAGCGGCTGGAAGCATGGACCGGCCGCCTCGGGCCGCACCAGCCGCACGTGACCGCCCTCATCGCCGAGGACGTCGACGGGCCGGTCGGCTTCGTCTGCGCGGTCGGGGCAGAGGACGAGCGCTGGGGAACGCTGATCGACAATCTCCATGTCCTCCCCACGGCGAAGGGGCGAGGCTTGGGGACGGATCTGCTCGGAGCCGCGGCCGACTGGTCCCTGCAAGGCTACCCCGATTCGGGGATCACCCTGTGGTGCTTCGAGCAGAACGAGCCGGCCCGTCGCTTCTACGAGCGGCGCGGAGGTGTCATCGTCGAGCGAAGCCGGCACTCCGTTCCCGGCGGTGGCGACCGGCCGGTGCTTCGCTATCATTGGCCCGATCCCGCCTCCGCAATCGGCCTGCAACGCCTCGCCGATCGCCTCTGACGCCCACCGAGACGATCGGTTCGATTGGGACTCGGCGCCGACTGTCCCAATAGTTGGCCTGCGACGCCCCTCACCCCACCGGATGGAACGGCGCCCGCCCGACCAGCCCGCCCTCCCGGTCGAACACCACCACCTCGAGCGAGCTGCCCGAGCCTGCCAATGCCCGCGCGGCGGTGGCCCAGGCGTAGCGGGCGACGAGGTCGGCGAGCGGCAGGGCGCTGCCTTGCGCGAGCCGCAGCACCTCGAGGGCGGTGTTGGCGCCTGCCGCCCGGCGGGCGAGGTCGGGGGCGCCCCCGGCCTCGACGACCCGCTCCGACAACCAAGCGAGGTCGACCGGGCCGGAGCGCGAATGCAGGTCGAGGAGGCCGTGGCCGAGTTTCGCCATCTTGGCGATGCCGCCCGCCACCGTGACCCGCGGCACCGGGTGGCGGCGCAGGTATTTCAGCATCCCGCCGGCGAAGTCGCCCATGTCGATCAGCGCCTGGGGGGGCAGGCCGTGCAGGCGCGCCACCGCCTCCTCCGAGGTCGAGCCGGTGGCGCCGGCGACGTGGTCGAGGGCGCCGGCCCGGGCGACGTCGACGCCGCGATGGATCGAATCGATCCAGGCGGCGCAGGAATACGGCACCACCACCCCGGTCGTGCCGAGCACCGACAGGCCGCCGAGGATGCCGAGCCGCGGGTTGAGGGTCTTCTGGGCCAGGGCCTCGCCGCCGGGGATCGACACCTCGACCACCACGTCGGGCGGTCCGCCGAGGCCGGCGGCGGCCTCGGCGATCGCGGCGGCGATCATCCGGCGGGGGGCCGGGTTGATCGCCGGCTCGCCGACCGGCAGCGGCAGCCCGGCTCGGGTCACGGTGCCGACGCCGGGCCCGGCCCGGAACGCGATGCCGGAGCCCGGCGGCCCCTTTCGGACCGTCGCCAGGACCAGGACCCCGTGGGTCACGTCGGGATCGTCGCCGGCATCCTTCACGACGCCGGCGAAGGCCCCGCCATCGACCAGCCCGCTCCGTGCCAGGGCGAAGGTCGGACGGGCGCCGCTCGGCAGCGGGATCTCGACCGGATCCGGGACGAGGCCGGTGACGAGGCCGGCATAGGCCGCCTTGGCGGCGGCCGCCGCGCAGGCGCCCGTGGTCCAGCCGCGGCGCAGGGTCTCCCGAGGTCGTGTCGCATCCATGCGGCGTGGTATCACCCCGCGGCGGCGCGGTGAATGCGCGCCGCGCGCTCGACAGATGGACGCCTTCGTGACCGTACGCCCCGCCCGTGGCCTTCTCGTCGCCGCCGCCCGCTCCGGGTCCGGCAAGACCACCGTGACCCTCGCCCTGCTGCGAGCCCTGCGCCGGCGCGGGCTGGCGGTGGCCGGGGCGAAATGCGGGCCGGACTACATCGACCCCGCCTTCCACGCCGCCGCGACGGGGCGACCGAGCTACAACCTCGACAGCTTCGCCATGGACGGCGCCCTCCTCGACGCGGTGGCGGGCCGGGCCGGCGAGGCGGCCGAGCTGGTCCTGGCCGAGGGCTCGATGGGGCTGTTCGACGGCGTCGTGGCGGAAGAGGGCCGCAGCGGCGCCAATGCCGACATCGCGGCCCGCTACGGCTGGCCGGTGGTGCTGGTGCTCGACGTCTCGGGGGCGGCGCAATCGGCCGCCGCGACGGCGCTCGGGGTGCGGGCCTACGACCCGCGCCTGCATCTGGCCGGGGTGATCCTCAACAAGGTCGCGAGCCCGCGCCACCGCCGCCTCGTCGAGGTCGGCCTCGCCCGGATCGGCGTTCGGGTCCTCGGCGCCGTGCCGCGGGAGGCGTCCCTGGTGCTGCCGGAGCGCCATCTCGGCCTGATCCAGGCCGGCGAGACCGAGGATCTGGAGGCCCGCCTCGACCGCCTGGCCGAGCTGGCCGAGGCCTCGATCGACATCGACGCGGTGGTGGCCGCCGCCGGCGGGCGGGTGCCCGACCCCGCGACCGGCATCCTGCCGCCGCCGCCCGGGCAGCGCATCGCGGTCGCGCGCGACGCCGCGTTCTCGTTCGTCTACCCGCATCTGGAGGCCGGCTGGCGCGCGGCCGGGGCCGAGATCGTGCCGTTCTCGCCGCTCGCCGACGAGGCGCCGCCGGCCGGCTGCGACGCCTGCTGGCTGCCCGGGGGCTACCCCGAATTGCATGCCGGGCGCATCGCCGCGGCGTCCCGCTTCCTCGACGGGCTGCACACCTTCGCCGGGACGCGGCCGGTCCACGGCGAGTGCGGCGGCTACATGGTGCTGGGCGAGAGCCTGGAGGATGCCGAGGGGACGACCCACCGCATGGCCGGGCTCCTGCCGGTGGCGACGTCCTACGCGCGGCGGCGCCTGCACCTCGGCTACCGGATCGCCACGCTCCTCGGAGCGGGCTCCCTCGGCACGACCGGCCAGGGCCTCGTCGGTCATGAATTCCACTACGCGAGCGAACTCACGCCGCCGCCGGGGACCGACGAGGCCCTGGCCGAGGTCACGGATGCGGAGGGGCGCCCCCTGGGGCTCGCCGGGCACCGGCGCGGCCGGGTCAGCGGCAGCTTCTTCCACCTCGTCGGGCTGCGCTGACCGCGACCGGACGAGAGTGTCGGAGGCCGGCTACTCGGCGGCGGTGGCCGTCGCCTCGACGCTCGCGGCGGCGGCGGCCGAGCGGCCGAGGCGGGCGGCCGAGCGCACGATCGCCAGCACCTCGCGGCGCAGCTGCTCGTCCTCGATCTGCACGTAGGCGCGCAGGAGTTCGATCGCGCCCTGGGCGCTCAGGAAGCCGAAGACGTTGTCGTCGCTGCCGTCACCGCCGGCCTGGTCCTCGAAGAAGGCCGAGACCGGGACCTCGAGCAGACGGGCGATCTCGCGCAGGCGGCCGGCGCCGACGCGGTTCTGGCCCTTCTCGTATTTCTGCACCTGCTGGAAGGTGACGCCGACGGCGTTGCCGAGGGCCGTCTGGCTCAGTCCCTTGGCCTTGCGCAGGGCCGTGATGCGGACTCCGACGAGCCGATCGACCTCAGTGGTTTGCTTGGGCATCGGTCCTCAACGTCTTCGTTCTGGCCTGTCGGAGGCTCCGGCCCGATCCCCGGGCTGCCGCCGTCCCGCGTCGTCCTTGCCCGCAAGGACAACCGGGGCGGTGACGCACCGGCGGCCTCGCGGCTTCCACTCGGGCCGGCGGCGAAGACGCCTCGCCTCCGGTCCGCCCTTCAATGCCTTCCGGGCTCGCGCCGGACGATCCGCCACTTGTGGCGCGTCCGGCGGGCCGATGACCAGTCATTCCGTCTGCCTAGGCCGCTTCGGTCACGGTCGAGGAAGCGGGCCTGGGTCTGACATGCAACCCAACGCACGTCTACACGCTCCGAGTGAATTCCCCAAGGGAACAGAGGTTAAAAAAATTACTGAGATCCCACCTAACCGGAGGTCGCGTGCCGGAGGTTCCGGGGCAGGCCCGAGCGGGTCACCTTGCCGGTCACCTTGCCGATAGCGACGGGGCCCCCATCTCAACGGCCGAGCCCGAGGAAGCCCGGAAGGATGCCCGCCATGTTCATCGCCATGAACCGGTTCAAGGTCTACAAGGACGCCGCGCAGGACTTCGAGCAGGTCTGGCTGGGGCGCGACAGCCACCTCGGCGAGATGCCGGGCTTCGTCGAGTTCCACCTGCTGCGCGGGCCGGAGGCCGAGGACCACATCCTCTACGCCTCGCACACGATCTGGTCCTCGAAGGCGGATTTCGAGGCCTGGACCCGCTCCGAGCAGTTCCGCAAGGCCCATAGCCGCGCCCCGGGGACGAAGCCGCTCTATCTCGGCCACCCGCAATTCGAGGGCTTCGAGACGATCCAGACCGTCGCCCGCAACGACTGAGCCGGAACCGTCCGGAGCGGGGATCCGACGGGCGGGGCCCCGAGCCCCGCCCGCGTCGTCAGGCGGCGCGGGGCGCCTCGAGCCGCGGCAGGAACGCCGCGAGCAGCCCGACCGCCGGCAGGAAGGCGCAGAGTCCGTACACGAACTCGATGCTGGTGCGGTCGGCGACCTCCCCCAGCACCGCAGCGCCGAGGCCCCCCATGCCGAAGGCGAAACCGAAGAACAGCCCGCCGACCAGGCCGACGCGCCCGGGCAGCAGCTCCTGGGCGTAGACCAGGATCGCCGGCATCGCCGAGGCCAGGATCAGGCCGATCGGCACCGTGAGCGCCACGGTCCAGAACAGGTTGGCGTGCGGCAGCGCCAGGGTGAAGGGCAGCACGCCGAGGATCGAGCCCCAGATCACCACCTTGCGGCCGAACCGGTCGCCGATCGGGCCGCCCGCCACCGTGCCGGCCGCGACCGCACCGAGGAACACGAACAGGTAGAGCTGCGATTCCTGCACCGACACGCCGAAGCGGTGGATCAGGTAGAAGGTGAAGTACGAGCTCAGGCTCGCCATGTAGAAGTACTTGGAGAAGATCAGCACCAGCAGGACCGCGATAGTGGCGACGACCTTGCCTCGCGGCAGGTCGCGCCCGCCGGCGCCGGCCTTGCGCGGGCGCGCCGCCCCGGTGCGCAGCCGCTCGCGGTACCAGCGCCCGACGAGGGACAGCACCACGAAGCCGGCCAGCGCCGCGACCGCGAACAGCGCGACGCTGGCCTGCCCGAGGGGTACGACGATGAAGGCCGCGAGCAGCGGCCCGAGGGCCGAGCCGGCATTGCCGCCGACCTGGAACACCGACTGGGCCAGGCCGTAGCGCCCGCCGGAGGCGAGGCGGGCGACCCGCGACGCCTCCGGGTGGAAGATCGCCGAGCCGAGGCCGACGCAGCAGGCGGCCAGGATCAGGAGCCCGTAGGTCCCGGCATGGGACAGGAGCAGCAGGCCGCAGAGCGACAGCAGCATGCCGGCGGCGAGGGAGAACGGCATCGGCCGCTTGTCGGTGACGAGGCCGACCACCGGTTGCAGCAGTGAGGCGGTGAGCTGGAACGCCAGGGTGAGCACGCCGATCTGGGCGAAGTCGAGCGCGTAGCTCTGCTTCAGGAGCGGGTAGATCGCCGGCAGCAGCGACTGGATCATGTCGTTGAGGAGGTGCGACAGGCTCAGGCCCCCGAGCACCAGGGCCGCCGGCCCGGTCGCGGCCGGAGCGACGATGGCCGTCGCCGGCGCGGCCTGCGGCGGCCCGGTCACCGGCGCCGCGACGGCCTCGATCGCCGCATTCTCCCCCGTCGCATTCACCCGCGCGCCGCTCGCCGTCGCATCCATCGCCTGACGCCTCCCCGGGCGGCCATCGAGCCGGCCGCCTCCCGCCGCGCCGCCTGTCGAACCAGGGGTTACGGCCGAGCGTCCCATACACCCGCCCGGCGCCCCCGTCCCGTCGCGGGCCGCAGGTCTGGAATGCCCGCGGTCCCGGGCTTGCTCACGCTTTCTGCAACCGCCGGTGACGGGATAGGGAATGTGCGATAACGGCACGCTCCCACCCGGCCCGTTCCGAGGCGGCACAGACGCGGTCACGGGTCATCTCGCCATGCGACACGAACGGTTCCCGGAGGACGGCGGCGCCAACCTCGCCTCGTCGGAGGCGCGCGCGGTCTGGAACGCGCTCCTCCCCCGGCGCGGACGGGCCGCCCTGCGCCTCGCGATCGCCGCCGCCGCCGCGCTGGCCGAGTTCGCCGCCGTGGCCATCACCGGGCTCGCCTGCGAGATAACCTACCATCTCGTCACCTACGAGCGGCAGCCCGAGCTCGGCCCGTCGCTCGCCGTCGGGCTGTTCCTCGGCCTGTTCGTGGTGCTGCCGAACGTCGCGCGCGGCGAGTACAGCATCGAGAACTACCTCGCCCGCGCCCCGCATTTCCGCCGGGTCGTGAGCCTGTGGCTCGCCGCCTGGGCGGTGGTGCTGGTCCTCGGCTTCCTCAGCAAGACCACCGGCGACCATTCCCGCGCGGCGGCGCTCGCCACCTTCCTCACCGGCCTGCCGGCCCTCGTCGCCACCCGCCTCGTCACCGTCGGGCTGGTGCGCCGGCTGATCACGCCGCGCTCCGATTCGGCCCGCCGCATCCACCTGATCGGCTACGAGGAGGACGTCGCGAGCTTCTACGCCACCCACGACACCGCGGCGCTCGGCCTGCGGGTGATCGGCGTCAGCACCCTGCGCAACGCCCCCGAGGGCGGCGACCAGGAGGCGCGCCGGACCCAGCTCGCGGAGGATCTCGACCTCAGCGTCTCGGTGGTGCGCTTCCTGCGGCCCGACGACGTGTTCGTGCTCGTGCCCTGGGCCGAGGTCGAGGATCTCGAGGCCTGCGTCGACGCCTTTTTGCGGGTCCCGGTCGCCCTGCACCTGCGGCCGGGCCGGGTGATGGACCGCTTCAGCGACGTCCGGGTCGGCCGGGTCGGCCTCCTCACCGGCATCAATGTCGGCCGCGCGCCGCTCTCCCCGGTCGAGATCGCCGCCAAGCGCACCTTCGACGTCGTGGTGGGCTCGCTCGCCCTGGTGGCGCTCTCCCCGCTGCTCCTGCTGATCGCGATCCTGATCCGCCTCGACAGCCGCGGCCCGAGCCTGTTCCGCCAGAAGCGCTACGGCTTCAACCAGGAGGCGTTCTGGGTGTTCAAGTTCCGCAGCATGCGGACCGATGCCGGCAGCGCCTTCCGGCAGGCGACCCGGGACGACGACCGCATCACCCGGATCGGCCGCATCCTGCGCCGCACCAACCTCGACGAACTGCCCCAGCTCCTCAACGTGATCCGGGGCGACATGTCGCTCGTCGGGCCCCGCCCCCACGCGGTCGCCCACGACCGCAGCTTCGAGCGCCGCATCGCCCTCTACGCCCGCCGCCACAACGTGCGGCCCGGCATCACCGGCTGGGCCCAGGTCAACGGCCTGCGAGGCGAGACCCTGACCGACACCGACATGCAGCGGCGCGTCGAGCACGACCTGTTCTACATCGACAACTGGTCGCTGTGGTTCGACCTGCGGATCCTGGTGATGACCGTGGTGGCGCGGAGCGCGTTCCGGAACGCGTATTGAAATCTCGGCCCTCAGGCTGGATATCATCGCACCGTGTTTTACGTTGGGTAAAATGCCTCCAGGCCGGAGGAACGACGGTTCGCGATGGACGATCACGAACCCTGCCGAGTGGAGTGGGATGTCGCGACGGGGAAAGGCCCTCGATTAGTCTCGCCCTCGCCCGACGAAAGGGGCCGATCGCCGGCCGCGCCTGCCCCTCTCTTCATGGGGTCAGCTCGTGAGATTCGTACCGCCAGTCCGGCCGACGAGGTGGTCTGACGAGGTGATCCATGGTCGTGAGAACCACCGCAGCTTTCGTTGCCGTCGCCCTGCTCGCATCACCCGCATGGGCCGACCCGTCGCCCGCGCCGAGTTCCGAGCCGAGCGCCGCGCCAAGTCCGGCGCCAAGTCCGGCGCGAAATCTCCCGCCGAGTCCCGCGCCCGCCGACTCGGCGTCGGCCCCGGCCGCCCCATCCCTCGGCGAGGCCTGCGATCAGGTCGCCGGCCTCCCATCGGAGATCGACGTCGCCACGCCGGACCGAACCCTCCTCGAAGGCGTGACGGAGCGGCGGCCCGACGCGCTCGCCGCGGCCGTGCGGGCCTGCGAGGCCGCCGCCCGGGAGGAACCGGACACGGCACGCTTCCCTCATCGGATCGGCCTCGCCCTCCTGGCGCTCGGGCGGCCCGCCGAGGCCCGGGCGCCGCTCGCCCGCGCAATGGAGCACGGCTATGCCGGCGGCTACCGGGAGATCGCCCTCGGGCGGGCGGAAGGGACCTTCGCGCCGGCATGGCCGAAGGACGAAGCCGATGCGATTTCGATCGCGAGCGAGGGCGTCGCCCGCACGGGAAGTCCCGAACTCAAGCGGGTCCTTGGCAGCCTGCTGCTCCGGGTCGCTCCGTCGAGCGGCGGCGATGCGGCGCGGGGCGAGGCCCTGCTCCGCGATGCCCTCGCCGCCGGCAATCAGGCCGCCGCCGCCGACCTCGCCGAGATTCGCGCCAGCCGCGTACCCGACGGTATCGAGAGCAAACTCGATAGCGCGGGGCTGCGCCCGCTCCTCGAAGGCGCCGTCGCGGCCGGAAGCAGAACGGCGGCCTACGTTTACGGCCGGCTCCTGGATCACGGTACCGGGCTGCCGCAGGATCTCCCGGCCGCGCGGCGTCTCTACCTCCTGGCTGCGGAGCGCGGAGACATGCGGGCGATGCAGGAGCTCGCCGCCATGATGCGCTTAGGTGACGGAGGCGAGAAGGATATCGACGGGCAGCGGCGCTGGCTCGCTCGGGCGAGCGCGCTCGGAAGCCTGAAGGCGCGACAAAACTTGGCCAATTCCTTCCTCGACGAGACACCGACGCGAAGCGACGCAGGAATCGTCCTTCTGGAGCGACTGGCCGATGACGGCTCGGTCGACGCGGCTCGTGGGCTCGGCATCCGGTTCCAGGAAGGCCATGGCGTCATGCGCGACTATGCCCGGGCGCTCGTCTGGTTCCGTCGCGCGGCCGATGCGGGTGACGGCCGCGCCATGAAGCAGATCGGGCAGGCCTACGACGACGGCGAGGGCGTGCCGGTCGATCATGCCGAGGCCCGTCGCTGGTACGATCGCGCGCGCGAGAAGGGCGTGGCCGAAGCCTATACGGCGATCGGCATGCAGTACGACCACGCCCAGGGCGTGCCGCGCGATTACGCCCGCGCTTTCGAGTGGTACCGGCAGGGCGCCGAGCACGGCGCGTCGGCCGCGATGAACAATCTCGGCTACGCCTACGCCAACGGGCGCGGCGTTCCGGTCGACCTGAAGCAGGCGGTGCGGTGGTATCAGGCCGCGGTCGATCAGAACGACAGGACTGCGCAACTCAACCTCGCGAACCTGTACTTCAAGGGGCGCGGCGTCGCACAGGACAAGGTCCGAGGCCTGAAGCTCCTGCAGCAGGCGGCGGAGCAGGGCCTACCCCAGGCCCTCAACGACCTCGCCCTGATGGAGTACCGGCGTCCCGGCGGAAGCGGGGCCCGCGCGGTCAATCTCCTGCGGCAGGCCGCGGCCGCAGGAGCGGCGGTGGCCTACAACAACCTCGGCATGGCGTTGACGCAGGGCTGGGACGGCGCGCCGGACTACGTCGAGGCCAGCTACTGGTTCCGCCAGTCAATCGATCACCGGTCCGACCTCAATCCGCTGGCCTTCTCGGAATCGCAGTTCCAGCTCGGCTACAACCTCCTCACCGGACGGGGCGGCACCGAGGACGTGCCGGCGGCGCGCACGCTGATCCTCTCGGCCGCGCAAGCCCGCAACCCGACCGCGCTCGCCTTCCTCACCCACGCGAGCAGGGCGATGAAAGCCATGCCCGGGAAGCGGACGGCACCGGGCAAGGTCGTCCGGAAGGGCGGCGCGGGGCCGCGGTCGCGGCACAGGTGAAGCCGGACGGCCCGCGGCTCCCCGCGGCCGGCCGGTCTCCTGGAGCCGGTTCCGCCCGTCGAGCGGCCGGGATCCCGCCACCGCGGCGGGTCCCGCCTGGGCGTCAGCTCACCAGACGTCGGCCTTGGCGGCGGCTCTCCTCGAAGGCCTGGAGGTCGAGGGCGAGGGCGACGACCTGCTCCGACTTGAGCCGGGTCGGGTCGATCGGGCCGCCGAAACCGTGGGCGAGATAGATCTCCTGGACGTCGGGTGTGCGCATCGCGCCGCCCATGGTCCAGTTCGGGAAGAGCCGGGCGGGGACGTCGCGGACGTTGAGGATCGTCGCGCTCGCGTGGCGCGGGTCGCGGGCGATGCGGTTGTAGGTCTCCGTCACCTTGCCGCGCTCGCCCTCCAGGATCTGCACGAACCACTGGGTGTCGAAGATCAGGAAGCCCGTGATCGCGTCGCGGGCATTGTTGCGCTGGGACACCGAGAGGATCTCGCGCATGTTGGTCAGCATGGCGCGGTCGCCGCCCGGCACGGTGTTGTGGCTGTAATAGACGAGCTGATGGATCATCGACGCTTCACTCCACCGGCCCGAGGGCGGAGCGCTCGGGTGAGCGTCCGGGGCCGTCATCGCGGGCCGGTCACGATGTGCGCGTCCGGCATGAGTGGGAACATGGGGCGGGACGATCGAGTGACGACAGGAAGTCGTTCGACAGCATTAACGGTTCCTGCCGATCGACGAACGAAGTCGATTGGGCGAACTTAACATGGAGCAAACAGCGCGAGAACTGGGGATGAGGTGCCGGATTACCCGGCCTCCGACCGCCCCTGGCATGCCCCGCACTCGCCCTCGATCTCGACGATCCGGCTCGCCGGCTTGAACCCGGCCTCGGCCAGCGTGCGGTCGAGGCTGCGCTCGATCTCGGCCGAGATCGTCTCGTCGACGCTGCCGCAGCTGCGGCAGATCAGGAAGACCGCGCTCTCGCCGGCGCCGTGGCCGTGCTCGCAGGGCACGAAGGCGTTGCGGCTGGCGATGCGGTGGACGAGGCCGTGCTCGGTGAGGAAGTCGAGGGCACGGTAGACCGAGACCGCGGCGACGCGCTTGCCCGGGACGCTCAGGCGCTCGGCGATGTCGTAGGCGCCGAGCGGCCGGCCCTCCTCGGCGACGACCTCCAGGGTGCGCCGGCGCAGGGCGGTGAATTGCAGGCCGAGGTCCTGCGCCAGCCGCTCGGCCCGGGCCACGAGGTCGGCCGTGCGGGCCGGGCCGTGAGCGTCGTGCGCGTGGCCGTGATGCCCGCAGGTTTCGTGCTCGTCCATGCGCTTCCCCGCCTCCATGCGCTTCCCCGCCGCGTTCCCCGCCCCCGAGCCGCCGCGTGCGGCTGGCCTACCGCAACCCGGCGGCGGTTGACAGGCCCTGCCTGTTACAGTGTAACGCTCGGCGCTTGGGCGGCACCCGGCCGTCCCCCATATGGGGTCCGCGACGACGCCCGCCGAGGGCGCGCCCCGGACCCGAAGCGACGAATCGCCGATGCCGCACGATCATGGCCCCGCCGCGCCGGCCGACACTGCCGTCCCGCGCCGCCTGCCGGCGCCGTTCTCCCTGCTGCGGCAGGGACTCGGGCCGCGCCTCGCCCTGGCAACCCTGCCGGCCCTCGCGGTCTGGGGCCTGATCGGCTGGGCGACGGCGTGATGGCGCCCCTCCCCCGCCCCGCGCCCGGCGGCGCCCTCGCCTTCCGCGGCCTCACCCTCGGCTATGCCCGACATCCGGCGGTCCACCACCTCGACGGCACGTTCCGCCCCGGTTCGCTCACGGCGGTGGTCGGGCCGAACGGCGCCGGCAAGTCGACCCTGCTCAAGGGCATCATGGGCGAGATCGGCCCGCTCGAGGGCGAGGTCGTCCGTTCGGGCCTGTCCCGCCAGGACATCGCCTATCTGCCGCAGGCGGCCGAGATCGACCGCGCCTTCCCGATCAGCGTCTTCGACCTCGTGGCGATGGGGCTGTGGCGCCGGGTCGGGCCGTGGCGCTCGCTCGGGCGGCATCGCGGCGCCGTCGAGGCGGCGCTGGCGGCGGTCGGTCTCACCGGCTTCGAGCGCCGGCCGATCGGCACCCTGTCGGGCGGCCAGCTGCGCCGGGCGCTCTTTGCCCGGGTCCTGCTCCAGGACGCCCGGGTGATCCTGCTCGACGAGCCCTTCGCGGCGATCGACGCCCGCACCACCGACGAATTGCTCGCCCTGGTCCACGGCTGGCACGGCGAGGGCCGCACCGTGGTGGCGGTGCTGCACGACCTCGACCAAGTCGCCCGCCACTTCCCCGAGACGCTGCTGCTCGCCCGCGAGGCGGTGGCCTGGGGCGCCACCGCCACCGCGCTCACGCCCGAGAACCTGCGGCGGGCTCGCCGGCTCTGCGAGGCCTGGGACGAGGAGGCGCCGGTCTGCCGCGCTCCGGCGCAGCCCCATGCCCACGGGCCGCAAGACCACGGATCCCACGATCACGCATCCCACGACAACGGCCCTCACGGCCGCCACAACCACGGGCACGCCGCGTGATCGACCTCCTGACCGCGCCCTTCGTCGAGTTCGCCTTCATGCGCCGGGCGCTCGCGGGCTGCGTCGCCCTGTCGGTGGGGGCCGCCCCGGTCGGGGTCTTCCTCACCCTGCGGCGCATGAGCCTGATGAGCGAGGCCATGAGCCACGCCATCCTGCCGGGCGCGGCGGTCGGCTTCCTGTGGGCCGGGCTGTCCTTGCCCGCCATGACCCTCGGCGGCCTCGTCGCCGGCCTCGCGGTGGCGATGCTCTCGGGCCTCGTCGCCCGCTCGACGGTTCTGCGCGAGGATGCCAGCCTCGCGGCCTTCTACCTGATCTCGCTGGCTGGCGGCGTACTGCTGATCTCGGCCCGCGGCTCGTCGATCGACCTCCTGCACATCCTGTTCGGCACGGTGCTGGCGCTCGACGACGATGCGCTGGTGCTGCTCGGCGGCATCTCCACGGTGACGCTCATCGGCCTCGCGGTCGCCTACCGGCCGCTGGTGATGGAATGCGTCGATCCGCTCTTCCTGCGCTCGGTCGGCCGGGCGAGCGGGCCGGTGCACTACGCCTTCCTGGCGCTCGTGGTGCTCAACCTCGTCGGCGGCTTCGCGGCGCTCGGCACGCTGCTCGCCGTCGGGCTGATGCTGCTGCCGGCGATCACCGCCCGGTTCTGGGCCGTCGACCTCAGCGGCCTCCTGCCGGCCTCGGTGGTCCTGGCGCTGATGGCGAGCGTCGCGGGGCTCCTGGTTTCCTACTACGCCAGCCTGCCGACCGGTCCGGCGATCGTGCTCGCGGCCGGCGCGCTCTATCTCGCCTCGATGCTGCTCGGGCCCCGCGGCGGCCTCGTCTGGCGGCTGATCCCGGCCCGCCACCTGGAGGCGTGAGCGGCGCTACCGGTCGCCTTGCGGCGCCTTCGCCGGCTCGCCCCGGTGGGCGGCGCGCCGGCAGGCGTCGGAGCAGTAGCGGACCTCGTCCCAGACCCGCTCCCACTTCTTGCGCCAGGCGAAGGGCCGGCCGCATCGGACGCAGACCTTCTGCGGCAGGTCGCCCTTGCGGCGCATCTTCGGCATCGGTTCAGCGCCCGGTCTTGCCGGCATCGGCCAGCGGAATCGCGCTCCAGCGGGTGATCTGCACGTAGCCGTCGCGGGCCGCCACCAGGATCTGGCGGCGGTAGGAATGCACCACCGTGCCGGGGGCGTGGCGGTGGGCCTCGGTCCAGCCCTGGGCCTCCTGGACGAAGACCCGGCCGTCGTTGATCCGCGCCAGGGTCTCGATGGCGCCGAAGGCCCGGACGCGGCGCAGGATCGCCTCGACCGGCTGGCGGAAGTCGAGGGTGCGGTCGAGGTCGCTCACCCGCGGCCAGTAGGCGCCGTCGCCCTGGGGCTCGGCCCGGCGCCACAGGGCGGGCAGGTCGCGGGCGATCGGCCCGCGGGCGAGCCGCACCGCCGCCATCTGGCAGCGGGCGAGCAGGGTCTCGTGTGTCTCGGCGCCCGAGATCGGGAAGAGATCCTGGGCCAGGATGTCGCCGGTGTCGAACCCGTCCTCGGCCAGCACGTGGACGGTGACGCCCCAGCTCTCGTAGGAATCCAGGATGGCGCGAAACAGCGGGTAGGGCCCGCGCCCGTCCGGCAGCGGCGAGGGATGGAAGTTGAGGGCGTAGCGCACCCGGCCCGGCCAGCCGGTGATCAGCCAGGGGTAGCCCGCCACCACCAGCGCCCAGTCGCGGCCGTGCTCGGCCGACAGCGCCTCGATGTCCGACACCCGCAGGCGGGAGAGCTGCATTGGCACCCGGTGGCGCCGCGCCAGGGCCACCACCGCGTCGTTCTGGTCGTAGATCCCGTCGCAGGGGCGGGTGAACAGCTTGATCGGCTGCCAGCCCGACGCGACCAGGGCCTCGAACACCCCGCCGAGGAAATCGATGCCCGCGAAGGCGAATTTCACGTCACGGCTCCTTCCGATCCGCAGGCCCGCGCCGCCCGCCGCTCCCTGCGTCAGTTCGGCCCGGCCCCGGCGCCCCCGAACGCCCTAGCTAGCGTTATGGGCAGGCGGAAGGGAGCCGCAATGGCGCGCGAGACGATTCACGGTGCGGCCCGCCGCCGCCGATCTCCCGTGCGCCACCTGCGCCTCGTCCTCGGCGACCAGCTCCATCCCCGGCTCGCCACCCTCACCGACCTCGATCCCGACGCCGATACGGTGCTGATGGTCGAGGTCATGGACGAGGCGACCTACGTGCGCCACCACAAGCAGAAGCTGGTGCTGGTGTTCTCGGCCATGCGCCATTTCGCGGCCGAGCTGCGCGAGCGCGGCATCCGGGTCGATTACGTGGAGCTGGAGGACCCGGACAACACCGGCTCGTTCACCGGCGAGGTCGCCCGCGCGCTCGCTCGCCACACGCCCGACCGGATCGTCGTCACCGAGGCCGGCGAATGGCGGGTCGAGGCGATGATGCGCGACTGGGAGGAGACGTTCGGCCTGCCCGTCGAGATCCGCGACGATACCCGCTTCCTGTGCCCGCGCCCGGTCTTCGCCCGCTGGGCGGAGGGGCGCGAGGCCCTGCGGATGGAGACGTTCTACCGCGCCATGCGCAAGCGTACCGGCTTCCTGATGGAGGGACGCGACCCGGTCGGCGGCCAGTGGAACTTCGACCACGACAACCGCCGCCGCCTGCCCGCCGGCCACGCCGTGCCGGAGCGCCGCCGTTTCGCGCCCGACGCCGTCACCCGGGAGGTGATGGCCCTCGTCGCCCGCCGCTTTCCCGACCATTTCGGCGACCTCGACGGCTTCGAATGGCCGGTGACCCGCACCGAAGCGCTCGCGGCCCTGCGGCACTTCCTCGACGACTGCCTGCCGGAGTTCGGCGACTACCAGGACGCCATGCGTTCGGGCACGCCGTTCCTCTATCACGGGCTGATCGCGCCCGCGCTCAACCTCGGCCTCCTCGACGCCGAGGAGGTCTGCCGCGCGGCGGAAGACCGGTGGCGCGACGGCGCGGCGCCGCTCAACGCGGTCGAGGGCTTCATCCGCCAGATCCTCGGCTGGCGCGAATACGTGCGCGGGCTCTACTGGGCCCGGATGCCGGACTATCCCGAGACCAACGCGCTGGAGGCGACCCGCGACCTGCCGTGGTTCTACTGGTCGGGCGAGACCGCTATGGCCTGCCTCGCCGAGTGCGTGCGCGACACCAAAGCCCATGCCCACGCCCACCACATCCAGCGGCTGATGGTGCTCGGCAACTTCGCGCTGCTCGCCGGAATTGCGCCGCGCCAGGTCGAGGAATGGTTCCTGGTGGTCTATGCCGACGCCTACGAGTGGGTGGAGCTTCCCAACGTCCACGGGATGGCGCTCTGGGCCGATGGCGGGCTCCTCGGCTCCAAGCCCTACGCCGCCTCGGGGGCCTATATCGACCGGATGTCGGATTACTGCCGGTCCTGCACCTACGACGTGAAGGCGAAGAGCGGCGAGACGGCCTGCCCGTTCAACTACCTGTACTGGAACTTCCTGATCACCCACGAGGAGCGGCTGGGCCGCAACCCGCGCATGGCCATGCCCTACCGGACGCTCGCCAAGATGGCGCCGGCGCGCCGGTCCGAGGTTGTGGCGGATTCGGCCCGTTTCCTCGACGGCTTGAGCGCTTCAGAGGGGGAGCCAGGCGGTCAGCGTGCCGTAGACGCCCGGGCGCCGGATCTGTTCCTCGTAGACCCAGCCGGCTGAGACCCGCAGGCGCAGGTCGGCCGGGAGCGCGGCGGGCAGCACGACGTCGGTGGCGTGCAGGCCGAGGCTCCATTTCCGGTAGCCGGCAAGGTCGGCGTAGAGTGCGGCCTCCGGCCTGAGATAGGCCGCGCCGAGGCCCGCCCCCTGCAAGGCAACGACCTGCATTCCCCAGGACACCCGGCCCCAGGCGCTGCCGCGGGCGGTGCCGGCGATGAACGTGGCCGTGACGAGGGTCGCCTCGCTCGGCCGGGCCCACAGCTCCGCCTGGACCCTGGCCCCGAGCCGCGGCGCCGGCAGCCGCTTCGTCCCGGGACTGTCCAGCACCTCGAAGGCGAGTTCCGGCCCGGCGAACACCGCGACGACGCCCCAATCGTGCATCCATTGCCGGCCGGCCACGGCGCCGGCCAGGACGGTGTGGCGAGAGACCCGGGGCGGGCGCCCGCCCGCGGCGGCGCGCGGATCGCCCCACCAGTCGCGTTCGGTCCGCGTCCCGTAGCCGAGGGTCGCCAGGGCGACGACGCCGTCCCGGTCCACGCCGTCGGGGGCGTACTTGGCGCCGGCACTGACGAATGTGGAGCGACCGGCATCCAGGCTGCCGAACAACACCGTCCGGACCTCGTCCCGTTCGTCCGCACGCACCCCGCCGGCGCAGCCGAGGCACGCCGCCGTGTAGATCAGGGCGGGGCGAGCCGAGGGAAATGGCACGGCGACCGGGCGATCGTTGCGAAGATGGAAATATCTTTTCCATCGAACTCAGCGTCAACCACGAATGCTCGCCGCCGCACAGGCAAGCGCCGACCACCTCTCGTCCATCCTCGACATCCGGGATGCAGGCCTGCTTGGGGGATCGCAGGCCTATCGCCCGAGCCGTGCCCCACGGGACGGCCGAGGAACTGTCAGCACTCGTCGAGTTCGGCTGCCAATGCTTGAAAAAACAACGGTTTAGCGGTCATTTCCGCTTGAGCTTAACCATCGATTAACCGCACCATCGGACGCTTGGCCGGCAAAGCGCTTCGCATCCCGAGAAGGATCTTCGACACACGAGGAGGTTCCATGGTCTCGAAGGAGTTCAAGCAGCAGATCGAGGGTTACGGCCTGACCACGGCCCACATCCTCTACCGCATCCCCGATCACCCCGGCGTCCTCCAGACCTTCATCTGGCAGGAATACGACCTCGCGCCGCGCTTCCCCGTCCTCACCGGCTTCCTCGAGTTCTGGAAGCGCGAGCTCGACGGTCCCCTGCACTCGGTCCGGGTGGCGCATTCCCGGCTGATCAAGCCGGCGGAATTCCGCGCCGTGAACGGCGTGCTGACGCTGCATTGAGCCCGGGACGGGCCGAAGAATTTTCGGCCCCTGCCCTACGATTGCCGCCTTGGCCGTGTGTGAGACCCGCTACGGCCGCACCCTCACGGGCGCGGCGCTCACGTCGGTGAACCATGCACAGGCGCCTCCTCTCCGCCGCCGGCCCGCTTCGACGGCGGCTCGCGCCCCTTGCCGCCGGTCCGGCCCATCCGGACCGGGCCACGGCCTCCCACGCACGCGGGTTGGCCCGCGCGGCGGAGTGGGCTAGAGGGGGCCGCGCGACCCCGGCCAGGGCCGCAGCGACTCCGCCGGCGAGCGTCGCGCCCTCGATCGAGGAGGCCGCGATTTCCCCCGGGAGCGCCTCCCCGGCACCGGACGACCAGAGCCCCGTGACGCAATCCGCCCGCACCTCCGAGATCCTGACGGTCCTCGCCGCCCAGGACACCGAGCGGCTGACCGTCGGCGAGATCGTGGCGGTCCTGCGCGACCGGGCCTTCGCGCTCCTCGTCGTGCTGCTCGGCCTGCCCAACTGCCTGCCGATGCCGCCGCCGATCCCGCTGATCTGCGGCCTGCTCCTCGCCCTCGTGGCGGCGCAGATCGCCGCCGGCATGTCGGCGCCGTGGCTGCCGCGCTCGCTCCTCGGCCGCTCGATCGCCCGCTCCGACCTGCAACGGGCGGTCTCCCGCGCGGTGCCGCTGCTGCGCCGGCTCGAGCGCTGGTCGCGGCCGCGGCTGCGGGTGTTCGAGAACGACATCGGCATGCGCACCATGGGCGTGCTGATCCTCGCCCTGTCGCTGGTACTGATCGTCGCCGCGCCTCTGGTCGGCCAGATCCCGCTCGGGCTGGCGGTCACGCTGGTCGGCCTCGGCCTCGTCGAGCGCGACGGCGTCGTGGTGGCGGCCGGCCTCGGCATCGGCGTGCTCGGCGTGCTGCTCAACCTCGGCTTCGTCTACGCGGTCTTCACCGCCGTGGTGGGCCTCCTCAACCTCGGGGCGGCCGCGGCGGCGTGAGGTCCTCTCACATCCAAGTGAGGGACGGTGCCCGGCGCGATCCATGCCGGGACCCGCGCCGAGGGCGGCGCGGGCGCCGGGATGCCGTCGGAGCCCGGCGTTACGGCCAATCCAGGCGCAGGCGGACGGTGCGATGTCCCTCTCGATCAACCTTCCGCTGATCCTCTCGGCAGCCTTCGTCGCCAGCGCGAGCCCCGGGCCCGCGACCCTCGCGATCGCCGACACCGCGATGCAGGCCGGGCGCCGGACCGGCCTTGCGCTTGCGCTGGGCGTCGTGACCGGCTCGCTCGCCTGGTCGATCGCCGCGGCCCTCGGGCTTGCGGCCGTCATGGCGTCGAGCGCCTGGATGCTCGAGGCGATGCGCTATTGCGGCGGCGCCTACCTGCTGTATCTCGCCTACCGGTCGGCCCGCAGCGCGATCCGCGGGTCCGTGGCGCGGACGCCCGAGGTCGCCGACCTCTCCGCGCCGCGGGCCTACGCCAAGGGCCTCGCCCTGCACCTCACCAACCCGAAGGCGATCCTGTTCTTCGGCTCGCTCTACACGCTCGGGCTGTCGCCGCGGACCTCCGCCGCCGAGCTGATCCTTGTGATCGCCGCCGTCGGCCTGCAGAGCGCCGCGATCTTCACCGGCTACGCGCTGCTGTTCTCGCACGGCCGCATCGCCCGGGCCTACCTGCGCCTGCGGCGCTGGTTCGAGGGGGCCTTCGCCCTGCTCTTCGCCGGGGCCGGCCTGAGGGTGCTGACGACGCGCCTGCCGGTCTGACCGGCTCAGACGAGACCGGCCAGGGCCGCCGGCGTATCGACGTCGATCAGCACCCCGGCCTCGTCCACCGCCAGTTCGAGCACGTCGTCGCGCCGCGCCAGCAGCGGGCCGGCGCCGCGGTCGCCGGTGAGGCCGGCGATGCCGGCCGAGAGGAGACGGCGGTTGAGCAGGACCGGGTTGCCGCGCCGGCCGTCCTTCACCGGCACCACCGCCGCGGGCGCGACCGGGGCGGCACGGAATGCCTCGGCGAGCCGGACGGGCAGGCCGGATCCGACCCGGGGCATGTCGCCGAGGAGCACGATCGCCCCCGTGACGGCCTCCGGCAGGGCCGCGAGCCCGGCGCGGAGCGAGGTGGAGAGGCCGGCGGCGTAATCAGGGTTGTCGACAATGGTCAGCGGCAGCCCGGCCAGCGCCTCGCGCACCTGCGCGCCGGCGTGACCCAGCACCGCCACGACCGGGCCGAGGCCGGCCTGCACCGCCGCCTCGGCGGCGTGGCGCACCAGCGGCTTGCCGTCGAGGACGCTCAGGAGCTTGGGGCTCGCCCCGAAGCGGGTGCCGCGCCCGGCGGCGAGCAGCACGGTGCCGACCGGGTCACGCATCGTCGGCGCTCTCCCCGCCGTCCCGCGGCTGGGGCCGCGACACGATCTCCATCAGGAGCCCGCCGACCCCGAACCCGACGATGTCGTCGCGGGTGACGGGCAGGCCGGCGAGCAGCCGCTGCAGCACCCAGTCGAAGCCGTTCTCCTTCGGGGAGCGGGCGCAGCCCGGCGCCCCGATCACCGGCACGGGGTTCGCCGTACCCGGGCCGAGCCGGCCGAGCAGCAGCAGGTTGCCGGGATCGACCGGCATGCCGAGATGGTCGACCGTGCCGCCGGCGGCCTCGATTCCCGCCGGGATCACGTCGCGCCGGTCAGCGATGGCGGAGGCGCCGAACACCACTGCCAGTTCCGCACCGTCGCGCTCCACCGCGTCCCGCAGGGCGTCCGCCACCGCGCCGGCCTCGTGCGGCACCCGGGCCTCGCCGACGATGCGGGCCCCGGCGGGGGCCAGGCGCGCGTCGAGGGTCCGCAGGGTCTTGTCGACGACGCTCGGCTTCAAGCCCGGCAGCAGGGTCGAGATCGCCGCCACACGGCTCCGGCGATAGGGCGCAACCCGGATCGCCGGGGCGGCGACGGCGAGCGCCCGGTCGAGCACCTCGCCCGGCACCGCGTAGGGGATGATCTTGACGGTCGCCACCATCTCGCCGGGCACCACCGGCTTGAACGGCACGAGGGTCGCGAGGGTGACCGCCTCGTCGACCCTGTTCACCGCGCCGATCACGCCTTCGTCGAGGCAGAGCAGGCCGGCCTGCGCGGCATGGAGGTTGGCCCGGCCGGTGAAGGGCGGCTCGGCGCCGACGCCCGGTCCCGCGACGGCCGCGGCGAGCCTTTGCGCCGCCTCATCCTCGCCGACGTCGCCCGGCTCGAGGACGACCGCCACCACCTCGCCGACGCCGGCGGCTTCGAGGCGCGCGGCGTCGTCCGGGGCGATCGGCCGGCCCTTCCTCACCACCGCGTCGCCGGCCCGCACGGAGTGCGCCGCGATGAGGCCGGCGGCCTCTCCGATCGGGACCGGGCCGAACCTCATGCCGGGGCCCGGCGGCGATCCTGCCGCAAGGCCGCGATCACCTGGGCCAGCACCGAGACGGCGATCTCGGCCGGGCTGACCGCGCCGATGTCGAGGCCGATCGGCGCGGCGATGCGGGCGATCCGCTCCTCCGTGAGACCGGCGGCGGTCAGGCGCTCGACGCGCCTGCCGTGCGTCTTCCGAGAGCCGAGCGCCCCGACATAGAAGCACTCGGCCTTCAGCGCCGCGATCAGCGCCGGATCGTCGATCTTCGGGTCGTGGGTCAGGGCCGCGACCGCGGTGTAGCGGTCGAGGGCCGGCAGCTGCGCCAGGGCGTCGTCGGGCCAGAGCGGCAGCAGGGCGACGTTCGGAAAGCGCTCCGGCGTCGCGAAGGCGGTGCGCGGGTCGATGATGGTGACGTCGAGGTCGGTCGCCTGCGCCATCGGCGCCAGCGCCTGGCTGATGTGGACGGCGCCGATCACC
This sequence comes from Methylobacterium ajmalii, assembly GCF_016613415.1. Lineage (GTDB taxonomy): Bacteria > Pseudomonadota > Alphaproteobacteria > Rhizobiales > Beijerinckiaceae > Methylobacterium > Methylobacterium ajmalii. The sequence goes on from NZ_JACWCT010000095.1 coordinate 27,081, forward strand.
ACGAGCCGCGGCGGCGGCACCTGCACGGTGAGGAACAGCGAGCGGCCGTCCGCCTCGACGATCCCGCTCTTGCCCGAGCGGAATCGGGCGCCGAGTTCGGCAGCCAGCGGATCGGCCGCGGCCTCGGCCTCGCGCACCAGGCGCTGCGTGCCGTCGACCGTGTCGGTGACCAGGATGACGGCGCGGCGGGCGGCGCGCTCCCGGTTCATCTCCCGCAGGATGTCGAGCTTCACGCGACCGGCTCGACCAGCACGCGGATGCGCCCGCCGCAGGACAGGCCGACCCGCCAAGCGGTCTCGTCGGCGACGCCGAACTCGAGTACCCGGGGTTGGCCGTCCTCGATCACGTCGGCGGCCTCGGCGATGACCGCGCCCTCGACGCAGCCGCCCGAGACCGAGCCGAGGAAGTTGCCCTCCTGGTCGATGATCAGGTGCGAGCCGACCGGGCGCGGGGCCGAGCCCCAGGTCTCGATCACGGTGGCGAGCGCCACGCCGCGGCCGGCCTCGCGCCAGGCCTCCGCGGTGGCGAGGATGTCGGTGTCGGTCGAGAGCATCGGACAAACGTCTCCAGGGCCGTTAGCCCCTCACAGGAGGTAGGATCTAGCCGGCCTCGCGCAACCACGTCTTCGGCGAGCGGCCGCGCGGCTGCTGCGCACTGAGCGCGCGGCAGAGGTCGGCCATCGCCGACAGGCTGTGGATCGGCCGGAAATCGTCGACATGCGGCAGCATCGCCCGGATGCCGCTCGCTCGCGCGGAAAAGCCCTCGAAGCGCAGGAGCGGGTTGAGCCACACCAGCCGCCGGCACGAGCGCCGCAGCCGGTCCATCTCATGGGTCAGCTCCGGCGTCACCTCGCGCTCGAGCCCGTCGGTGAACAGCAGCACCACCGCGCCGCCGCCGAGCACCCGGCGCGACCAGTGCCGGTTGAACAGGTGCAGCGCCTCGGCGATGCGGGTGCCGCCCTCCCAATCCTGCACCCGGGCGCTGGCGCGCGACAGCGCCTCGTCGGGGTCGCGGCGTGTCAGCTCGCGGGTGATGTTGGTGAGCCGCGTCGCGAAGACGAAGCTGTGCACCCGGCGCTGCTCGCTCATGGCGTGCAGGAAGTGCAGGAACAGGCGGGAATACTCCGCCATCGAGCCCGAGATGTCGCAGAGCGCCACGATCGGCGGCGGCCGCTCGCGGGGTGCCCGGAAGGCGAGATCGATCGCGCCGCCGGCCCGCACCGTACGCCGGAAGCTGCGGCGCGGATCGATGCGCCCGCGCGGCCGGGCCTCGAACCGCCGGGTCCGGGTGGCGTCGTCGGGAAGCCGCAGGCTCGCGATCAGGCGGCGGGCCTGCGCCACCTCCTCCGCGCTCATCTGGGCGAAGTCCTTTGCCTTCAGCACCTCGGCCTGCGACACCGACAGGGTGACGGTGGTGAGGTCTTCCTCGGCGATCTTGGGCTTGGGCTTCTCCGTCTTCGGCGACAGCGCCTCCTGCACCCGCAACGCCCCGGCATTCGGGGGTTTGGGCGGCGCCTTGTCGGGGGCGACCGGCGACATCTGGGCGATCATCTTCTCGATGAGGTCGCGCCGGCGCCAGAACAGCCGGAAAGCCTCGGCGAACAGGGCCGAATGCTCGCGCCGGCGCACCAGCACGGCGTGCAGCGTCCAGTAGAGATCCTCGCGGGTGCCGATGGCGGCGGCCTCGACCGCCGCGACGGCGTCGATCACGTCGCCGGGCCCGACCGGCACCCCGGCCGCGCGCAGGGCCCGGGCGAAGTAGGCGATGTTGTCCGGGAGCCGGCCGGAGCCCGCTTGCGCCTCGCTCATCCGGCGGAGGACCGCACCTCGTCGAGGAGCGCCTTCGCCCGCCCGCCCTGCATCGCCTGGATGTCGTCCTGGTACTTCAGGAGAACGCCGAGCGTGTCGATGACGAACGCCGGATCGAGGGCGACGGCGTCGAGTTCCACGAGGGCGGTCGCCCAGTCCAGCGTCTCGGCGACGCCCGGCGCCTTGAACAGGTCCTCCTTGCGGATCGCCTGCACGAAGGCGACGACCTGGCGCGACAAGGCCTCCGGCGCATGCGGCAGGCGGGTGCGCAGGATCTGCAATTCACGCTCTGCGTCCGGGTAGTCGACCCAGTGGTAGAGGCAGCGGCGCTTCAGCGCGTCGTGGATCTCGCGGGTGCGGTTCGAGGTCAGGATCACCAGCGGCGGCTCGGGCGCGCGGATCGTCCCGAGCTCGGGGATCGTGACCTGGAAGTCGGACAGCACCTCCAGCAGGAACGCCTCGAAGGCCTCGTCGGTGCGGTCGAGCTCGTCGATCAGCAGCACCGGCGCCCCGCCCTCGCCGGGCTCCAGCGCCCGGAGCAGCGGCCGGCGGATCAGGTAGCGTTCGGAGAAGAGGTCGGATTCGAGCCGCTCGCGGTCGACGCCGCCGCCGGCCTCGGCCAGCCGAATCGCCATCATCTGGCCGGCATAGTTCCACTCGTAGACCGCGGCCGCGACGTCCAGCCCCTCGTAGCATTGTAGGCGGATCAGCGGCCGGCCGAGAGATTTGGCCAGCACCTTGGCGATCTCGGTCTTGCCGACGCCCGCCTCGCCTTCGAGGAAGAGCGGACGCTGCAGCTTGAGCGACAGAAAAACCACCGTGGAGAGCGCCCGGTCGGCGACGTAGCCGGCCGACGTGAGCATCGCCTGGGTGGCGTCGATGGAGGGGGGCAGGGTCATTCGGCGGAGGGGGCTTCTCGCGGGTGATGGATGGCTTCCGCCAGCTTGCTTTGACGATAGCTATTTGGAGCGGAACGCCGCCGATCAAACCCTCCCCCCTCTGCGGGGGAGGATGGCCGCCGCTTCAGCGGGGATCGGGAGAGGGGACGCCGCTTCCGGAGAGGCCGCGCGCCTCATGACAGTCGCCAGCTGGAGCAGCGTCGCGCTGCCCCTCTCGGCGGGACTGCGTCCCGCTGCGCCTACTCCGTAGGCCACCCTCCCCCGCAGAGGGGGGAGGGTTGGGGTGGTGCCCTACCGATCCGCCGCCTTCTGCACCGCGCGGCGCGCCATCACGCCGATCAGGTGGGCCCGGTAATCGGCGTCCGCGTGGATGTCGCTGTTGAGCCCGCTCGCCGACGGCGACATCCCCTCCAGCGACTTCGCGGCGAAGCGCTTGCCCAAAGCCTCCTCGGCCTCGGTCCAGCGAAACACGCCGTTGGACCCGGAGCCGGTCACCGTGACGCGGATGTCGCTCGGGCGCTTGGCCACGAACACGCCGACGAGGGCGTAGCGCGAGGCCGGGTTGCGGAATTTTTCGTACGCCGCCTTGTGGGGGATCGGGAACGAGACGCCGGTGACGATCTCGCCCTCCTCGAGCGCGGTCTCGAACAGGCCGGTGAAGAACTCTTCCGAGCTGAGCTTGCGCTTGTTGGTGCTGATCGTGGCGCCGAGCGCGAGGCAGGCGGCCGGGTAGTCCGCCGCCGGATCGTTGTTGGCGACCGAGCCGCCGATCGTGCCGCGGTGGCGCACCGCCGGGTCGCCGATCAGCGCCGCGAGCTCGGCGAGCGCGGGGATCGCCTCCTTCACGTCGGCCGAATCGGCCACCGCGCCGTGGGTGGTCATCGCCCCGATGGTGATCGAGCGCGGGCTGCGCTCGATGCCGACGAGGTCCGGCACCTTGCCGAGGTCGATCAGCGTGCCGGGGGCGGCCAGGCGCTGCTTCATCGTCGGGATCAGGGTGTGGCCGCCGGCGACGAGCTTGGCGTCCTCGCCGGCGAGCAGGCTCGCGGCGTCCTTGAGGCTGGTCGGCTGGTGATAGGCGAAAGCGTACATGATGCTCTCCAGACTTGATCTTATTCGGCGGCTTCCGGGCGCAGGTGGGGGCTGGCCTGCGCCGCCCGCCACACCGCCAGCGGGGTCGCCGGCATCGCGATGTTCTCGTGGCCGAGCGCGTCGGTGAGGGCATTCATCACGGCGGCAGGCGCCGCGATGGCGCCGGCCTCGCCGCAGCCCTTGATGCCGAGCGGATTCGACGGGCACGGCGTCACCGTCATGCCGACCTCGAACGAGGGCAGGTCGGCCGCCCGCGGCATGCGGTAATCCATGAAGCTCGCGGTGACGAGCTGGCCGTCGGAATCGTACAGCGCGCCCTCGAACAGGGCCTGGCCGACGCCCTGCGCGATGCCGCCATGGACCTGGCCCTCGACGATCATCGGGTTGATGACGTTGCCGAAATCGTCCACCGCCGTGAACTTCTCGATGGTGACGACACCGGTATCGGGATCGACCTCGAGCTCGCAGATGTGCATGCCGGCCGGGAAGGTGAAGTTGGTGGGATCGTAGAACGCTCCCTCCTTCAGGCCGGGCTCGAGCTGCGCACCGCTGAACTTGTGGGCGACGTAGGCCTGCAGCGCCACCTCCCCGAAGGCGAGCGACTTGTCGGTGCCGGCGACCGAGAAGCGGCCGTCCTTGAACTCGATGTCGTCCTCGCCCGCTTCCATCGCGTAGGCCGCGACCTTGCGGCCCTTGGCCACCACCTTGTCGATCGCCTTGGCGATGGCCGACATGCCGACCGCGCCGGAGCGCGAGCCGTAGGTGCCCATGCCGAACTGCACCTTGTCGGTGTCGCCGTGCACGATGGTGACGCTCTCGATCGGCACGCCGAGCCGGTCGGAGACGAGCTGGGCGAAGGTGGTCTCGTGCCCTTGCCCGTGGCTGTGCGAGCCGGTCAGCACCTCGATCGACCCGGTCGGGTTCACCCGCACCTCGGCCGATTCCCACAGGCCCACGCCGGCACCCAGCGACCCCACCGCCTGCGACGGAGCGATGCCGCAGGCCTCGATGTAGGACGAGAACCCGATGCCGCGTAAGCGGCCGTTGCGGGCGCTCTCGCGCCGGCGGCGGGGAAAGCCCTTGTGGTCGGCGATCTCCAGCGCCTTGTCGAGGGAGGCGGCATAGTCGCCGCCATCGTACATCATGATGACGGGCGTCTGGTGCGGGAAGCTCTTGACGTAGTTCTTGCGCCGGAACTTCGCCGGGTCCTGGTTCAGCTCGCGCGCCGCGACCTCGACCAGCCGCTCGATGACGAAGGTCGCCTCCGGCCGACCGGCGCCGCGATAGGCGTCGACCGGCGCGGTATTGGTGTAGACGCCATCCACCTCGCAGTAGATCGCCGGGATGTTGTACTGGCCCGACAGCAGCGGCGCGTAGAGGTAGGTCGGCACCGACGACGAGAACGTCGACAGGTAGGCGCCGAGATTGGCGATGGTGTGGACCTTCAGCGCCAGGATCTTGCCGCCCTCGTCCATCGCCATCTCGGCGTGGGTGACGTGGTCGCGGCCGTGGGCGTCGCACAGGAAGGCCTCGGTGCGGTCGCTCGTCCACTTCACAGGCCGGCCGACCTTCTTGGCCGCCCAGACGCAGACCGTCTCCTCGGCGTAGATGAAGATCTTCGAGCCGAACCCGCCGCCGACGTCGGGCGCCACCACCCTCAGCTTGTTCTCCGGCGCGATGCCGATGAAGGCCGAGAGCACGAGGCGGGCGACGTGCGGGTTCTGGCTCGTGGTGTAGAGGGTGAAGGCTTCTTCCGCCTCGTCGTACTCGCCCACCGCCGCGCGGGGCTCGATCGGGTTCGGCACCAGGCGGTTGTTGACGATGTCGAGCTTGGTGACGTGCGCCGCGCGGGCGAAGGCCGCCTCGACGTCCGACGGGTTGCCGAGATGCCAGTTGAAGACGGTGTTGTCCGGGGCGACGTCGTGCACCACCGTGCCGGCGCCCGCGGCCTTCGCCGTCTCGACCACGGCGGGCAGCACGTCGTAATCGACCGTGATGGCCTCGGCGGCGTCCTTGGCCTGGGCCAGGGTCTCGGCGATGACCACCGCGACGTGGTCGCCGACGTAGCGCACCTTGCCCTGCGCCAGCGCCGGGTGGGCGCCGGCCTTCATCGGCGTGCCGTCCTTGGAATGGATCATCCAGCCGCAGATCAGGCCGCCGACCTTGTCGGCCGCCAGGTCCTCGCCGGTGAGGATGCCGACGACGCCGGGCATCTCCGACGCGGCCGCGGTGTCGATGCCGCGGATCGTGGCATGGGCATGGGGGGAGCGCAGGAAGTAGGCGTGGGCCTGGCCCGGACGGTTGTAGTCGTCGACGTAGCGGCCCTTGCCGGTGATGAAGCGCTGGTCTTCCTTGCGGCGCACCGAGGCGCCGATACCCGTGGCGGTCATGGCGTTGAGTCTCCCGGATCTGGCCTGGTGGGCCGGCGCGTCGGGGCCGGCCTCGTTCTTGGATGGCGTGTTGTTGGTCCGGATGGCGCGGACGATTTTTGTAGAGCGCAGGTTGCAAACCCTCCCCCTCCGCGGGGGAGGGTGGCGAGCGCAGCGGGACGAAGTTCCGCCGAGAGGGGCTGCGCGATGCTGAGACAGTGGGCGCCCTTCATAGAGCGCGCGACCTCCGCGGAAGCGTCGCCCCCTCTCCCGCCCGGCTCCGCCGGGCACCCTCCCCCCGCGGAGGGGGAAGGGTTCAGGGCAGTGCTACTCCGCCGCGACCTTCTGCGGCTCGGCCGCCATGTTCTCGGCGCCGGCCGCGATCGCCTTGACGATGTTGTGGTAGCCGGTGCAGCGGCAGATGTTGCCCTCCAGCTCGTGCCGGATGGTCTGCTCGTCCAGCGCGTTGCCCTTGCGGCGCACCAGGTCCACGGCGGTCATGATCATGCCGGGGGTGCAGTAGCCGCACTGGAGGCCGTGGTGCTCGCGGAAGGCCGCCTGCATCGGGTGCAGCTCGCCGCCGGAGGCCAGGCCCTCGATGGTGGTGACCGACCGGCCGTCGCACTGCACGGCGAGCACGGTGCAGGCCTTGATCGCCTCGCCGTCGAGGTGGACCACGCAGGCGCCGCACTGGCTGGTATCGCAGCCGACATGGGTGCCGGTGAGGCGAAGGGTCTCGCGCAGGTACTGCACCAGCAGCGTGCGCGGATCGATGTCGGCGGTCACGGCCTTGCCGTTCACCGTCAGGCTGACAGCGCTCATGGGTGACGTCCTCCTCCTGGACCAGGACACCTTGGCCGAAGACCCGCGGGCCCTTCTGGTGGACCCTGTCGCTCGTGGTGGCCGGGCCGGCCGTGCCTCTCTGGAATCGCTCGAATTCGAGTGTCGACCGCCCGCAAGCGCCGGTCAAGGCGCGACGCCCCGGCTTTTTGGCGCCCAAACCGGCCGTTTCCGGCCGATTCCGGTCACGGTGCCCATTCGCCTCGCAACAAGTTGATCGCGGACGATCGAAAACCGCCTCAGGCCGCCGAGGTCTCGTCCGCAGCGCCGCCCTGGACCTCCTTGGCGAACGTGTCGAAGAAGTTGTCGGCGTACTTCTTCGCCACGCCGTTGATCAGGCGTCCGCCGAGCTGGGCGATCTTGCCGCCGACGCTGGCCTCGACGTCGTAGGTCATCTTGGTCTGGCCGCCCTCGGCGGGCTCCAGCCGCACCACCGCCCCGCCCTTGGCGAAGCCCGCGACGCCGCCCTGGCCCTCGCCGCTGATGCGGTAGCCGTTCGGCGGGTCGATGTCGGTGAGCGTCACCTTGCCCTTGAAGGTCGCCTTGACCGGGCCGACCGCGATCTTGGCCGACGCCTGGAGCTCGTTGTCCCCAACCTTCTCGAGCGTCTCGCAGCCCGGAATGCAGCGCTTGAGCACGTCCGGATCGTTGAGCTTCTCCCAGACGGTCTGCTGGTCGGCGGGCAGCACGACCTCGCCGGTCATCGTCATCGCCATGGCGGCGTCCTCCTCCCCAATGTGGTTGCCGGTCTCGTAACCGGGCGTCGCCGGGAAGGGTAGCGGAGCCGTAGCGTCAGGACCAGCCGATCAATCGCACACCTACCCGGCGGCACCGGATTGTAGAGTGGTGCGGTGCTTGCTAAGCCTCGCCGCAAGGGACGGCCGTGACACCCGGATGACGGGGCGCGGCTCGGGGAGGTCCGGGCCGCGAGGCCCGCGAACGGAGAACGTGACCGCATGGAGGTCTTCGCGCAGCAGCTCATCAACGGGCTGACGCTAGGGTCGATCTACGGCCTCATCGCCATCGGCTACACGATGGTGTTCGGCATCATCGGCATGATCAACTTCGCCCACGGCGACGTGTTCATGCTCTCGGCTTTCATCGCGCTGATCACCTTCCTGATCGTCACGACCTGGCTCGGCATCTCGTCGATCGCCCTGGCGCTGCTGATCGTGCTGATCGTCGCGATGGCGCTCACCGCCCTGTGGGGCTGGTCGATCGAACGGATCGCCTACCGGCCGCTGCGCGGCTCGTTCCGCCTGGCGCCGCTGATCTCGGCGATCGGCGTCTCGATCTTCCTGTCGAACTTCGTCCAGGTGGTGCAGGGCGCCCGCAACAAGCCGACCCCGCCGATGATGCGCGACGTGATCACGCTGTGGACCGGCGAGAACGGCTACGCCGTGGCGCTGTCCTACAAGCAGATCATCATCATGCTGACGACGGTCGTGCTGCTCGCCGGGTTCTGGTACCTGGTGCAGAAGACCCCGCTCGGCCGCGCGCAGCGCGCCTGCGAGCAGGACCGCAAGATGGCGGCGCTTCTCGGCATCGACGTCGACCGCACCATCTCGCTTACCTTCGTGCTCGGTGCGGCGCTGGCCGCGGTCGCCGGCACGATGTACCTCCTCTATTACGGCGTCGTCTCGTTCTCGGACGGCTTCACGCCCGGCGTGAAGGCCTTCACGGCCGCGGTGCTCGGCGGCATCGGCAGCCTGCCCGGCGCGGTGCTCGGCGGTCTCCTCATCGGCCTGATCGAGACCTTCTGGTCGGCGTACTTCTCCATCGAGTACAAGGACGTCGCGGCGTTCTCGATCCTCGCGATCGTGCTCATCTTCATGCCCTCCGGCATCCTCGGCCGGCCCGAGGTCGAGAAGGTCTGATGGCGAACCCGGCCAACACCCTGGCGGCTACGCCCGCCGCCGACCGCACCGCCCCCGACATGGCGGCGATCGTCAAGGACGCGGCGCTGTTCGCGCTCGTCACCTTCGGCCTGTGCGTGCCGATCATCGCCTTCCGCACCGATCTGAGCCAGACGGCGGCCCTCGACCTCGTGCCGCGCTGGGGCCTCGTCGCGATCCTGTGCGGGCTCGTGTTCGCGGCGCGGCTCGCCCAACGGCTCATCGTCGCCAACCGCGACGCCCGACGGGCGCTGACCCCCTCGCCGACCCAGGCGACGGAGGCGGTCCACGCCGAGCCGAACGCCTCGCAGAAGGTCTCGTCCTACGCGCTGCCCGCCTTCCTCGGCGTGACGCTCGCCTTCCCGCTGCTGGCGGTGCTCGGCACCGGAGGCCTCGGGGAGTCGCGCTACTGGATCGACCTCGGCATCCTGATCCTCACCTACGTGATGCTGGGCTGGGGCCTCAACATCGTGGTCGGGCTCGCGGGCCTCCTCGATCTCGGCTACGTCGCGTTCTACGCGGTGGGCGCGTATTCCTACGCCCTGCTGTCGACGGTGTTCGGTCTGTCGTTCTGGGTCTGCCTGCCGCTCGCCGGCCTGTTCGCGGGCCTGTGGGGCATGGTGCTGGGCTTCCCGGTCCTGCGCCTGCGCGGCGACTACCTCGCCATCGTGACGCTCGCCTTCGGCGAGATTATCCGGCTGGTGCTCATCAACTGGACCGATTTTTCCGGGGGCGCCGCCGGCATCTCGTCGATCCCGCGCGCCACCTTCTTCGGGGTCCCGTTCACGGCGGACGAGGACGGGTTCGCGGCCAAGTTCGGGCTCGACTTCAGCCCGATGCACCGGGTGATCTTCCTCTACTACCTGATCCTGGCGCTGGCGCTGATCACCAACGGCGTCACCCTGCGGCTGCGCCGCCTGCCGATCGGCCGGGCCTGGGAGGCGCTGCGCGAGGACGAGATCGCCTGCCGCTCGCTCGGCATCAACACCACCAACACCAAGCTCACGGCCTTCGCGCTCGGCGCGATGTTCGGCGGCTTCGCCGGCTCGTTCTTCGCCGTGCGCCAGGGCTTCGTCAGCCCGGAGAGCTTCAACTTCCTCGAGAGCGCGATCATCCTGGCGATCGTGGTGCTCGGCGGCATGGGCTCGCAGATCGGCGTCGCCATCGCCGCGGTGGCGATGGTTGGCGGTCCCGAGCTCCTGCGCAACCTCGGCTTCCTCAAGGCGGTGTTCGGCGACGGGTTCGATCCGAGCGAGTACCGCCTGCTCCTGTTCGGCCTCGCCATGGTGGTGATGATGATCTGGCGCCCCCGCGGCCTGATCTCGGAACGCGCGCCCTCGATCGTCCTCAAGGAGCGCAAGCGCATCTCGGGCTCCCTCGTGAAGGAGGGCCACGGCTGATGTCGGCCCCGATGTCCTCCTCGTCCCTCGCCTCCCCCCGCATGGCCGACCCGGTCCTGACGGTGGACCACGTCACCATGCGGTTCGGCGGCCTCGTCGCCGTCAACGACCTGTCGTTCAAGGTCGGCCGCGGCGACATCACGGCCTTGATCGGCCCGAACGGCGCCGGCAAGACCACGGTGTTCAACTGCATCACCGGCTTCTACAAGCCGACGGAAGGCATGATGACCCTTCGCCACCGCGACGGGTCGGAATACCTCCTGGAGCAGCTGCCGGGCTACGCGGTGAACCGGACGGCGCGGGTCGCCCGCACCTTCCAGAACATCCGGCTGTTCACCGGCATGACCGTGCTGGAGAACCTGCTGGTGGCCCAGCACAACCCGCTGATGGTCTCGTCGGGCTTCACGATCGGCGGGCTGCTCGGCCTGCCGTCGTACCGGCGGGCCGAGGCGGCGGCGGTGGAGCGGGCCAAGGACTGGCTGACGCGCATCCACCTGATGGACCGGGCCGACGATCCGGCCGGCGCCCTGCCCTACGGCGACCAACGCCGGCTCGAGATCGCCCGCGCCATGTGCACCGACCCGGTCCTGCTCTGCCTCGACGAGCCGGCCGCCGGCCTCAACCCGCGGGAATCGCTGCTGCTCAACGACCTGCTGCGGGCGATCCGCGACGACCACGACACCTCGGTCCTGCTGATCGAGCACGACATGTCGGTGGTGATGGAGATCTCCGACCACGTCGTGGTGCTCGATTACGGCACCAAGATCGCCGATGGTACGCCGTCGGAGATCCAGAGCGACCAGAGCGTGATCGCCGCCTATCTCGGCGTCGAGGACGACGAGGTGGAGCAGGTCGACGCGGAGGTGGGAGTATGAGCGTCGCCGGCATCAACGTCCTTCAGGACGAGACCCGCGCCCGGGCCGCCGGCACCCGGGCCCCGCTCCTCACGGTGCGGGGGGTCAAGACCTATTACGGCAACATCATCGCGCTCAAGGGCGTCGACCTCGACGTCAACGAGGGCGAGATCGTTACGCTGATCGGCGCCAACGGCGCCGGCAAGTCGACCCTGATGATGACGATCTTCGGCAGCCCCCGGGCGCGCGAGGGCACGATCACCTATGCGGGCCGGGACATCACGAAGATGCCGACCCACGAGATCGCCCGCCTCAACCTGGCGCAGTCGCCGGAAGGGCGGCGGATCTTCCCGCGGATGACCGTCTACGAGAATCTGCAGATGGGGGCGGCCGTCAACGGCGGCGCGCATTTCGAGCAGGACCTGGAGCGGGTATGCGTGATGTTCCCGCGCCTCAAGGAGCGGCTCTACCAGCGCGGCGGCACCATGTCGGGCGGTGAGCAGCAGATGCTGGCCATCGCCCGTGCCCTGATGAGCCGGCCGCGGCTGCTCCTCCTCGACGAGCCGTCGCTGGGGCTGGCCCCGCTCATCGTCAAGCAGATCTTCTCCGCCATCAAGGAGCTCAACGAGCGCGACGGCATGACGGTGTTCCTCGTCGAGCAGAACGCCTACCACGCCCTCAAGCTCGCGCATCGCGGCTACGTCATGGTGACGGGCACCATCACCATGTCGGGCACCGGCAAGCAGCTCCTCGACGACCCGTCGGTGAAGGCCGCCTATCTCGAGGGAGGACGGCACTGATGCAGGGGATCCTCTACGAGGAGAGCACGATCTGGCTCTTCCTCCTCGTCACGGTGGTGATGGGCGGCTGGATGGCCTGGATGATCGGGCGCGGCATCGCGCTCGGCTGGAAGCCGTACTGGCAGGCGATCCTGTCGCTGCTGCTGCTGGGCGTCGCCGTGCGCTTCATCCACCACGCCCTGTTCGAGGGCTCGTTCCTGTCGCCGCACTACTACGTGGTCGACACGATCGTGCTCCTGCTCATCGGCTCGGCCGGCTACCGCGCCACCCGCGCCCGGCAGATGACGACCCAGTACCGCTGGCTCTACGAGCGCAGCGGTCCCCTCTCCTGGCGGGCGAAGGCCTAGGGCGCTTCACGATCGCGCTGCAATCGGGAAGCTCTCTAAGTCTTTGTCTTGTCGCATTTTTTCGACGAACCGGTTTCCACTTCGTCGGGAAATGCTCCGGGAGCCGGAGCCCCGCGCCCCGCACGGGGCGCGCCGCCATAGATCCGGGACGCGCCGCGTCGTCCCGGCACCACGATCCGGGGTCCCCACACCCCGGTCTTCCGGCCGAAAGGGCCCGAAAGCCCGACGTTACCGTCGATCCAGAGGAGTACTGAGATGAAGCGCACGCTGTTGGCCGGCTTCGCCCTCGCGGCCACCTTCGCCTTTGCCGGATCGGCGCAGGCGCAGATCAAGATCGGCGTGGCCGGCCCGATCACCGGCAACAACGCCGCCTTCGGCGCCCAGCTCAAGAACGGTGCCGAGCAGGCGGTCGCCGACATCAACAAGGCCGGCGGCATCAACGGCCAGAAGATCGTCCTCGTCATCGGCGACGACGCCTCCGACCCCAAGCAGGGCGTCTCGGTCGCCAACAAGTTCGCCGCCGACGGCGTGAAGGCCGTGGTCGGCCACTTCAACTCCGGCGTCTCGATCCCGGCCTCCGACGTCTACGCCGAGTCCGGCATCGTCGAGATCACCCCGGCCTCGACCAACCCGAAATACACCGACCGCAAGCTGTGGAACACCTTCCGCACCTGCGGCCGCGACGACCAGCAGGGCGCGGTCGCCGGCGCCTGGCTTGCCGAGAAGTTCAAGGGCAAGAACATCGCCTTCGTCCACGACAAGACCCCGTACGGCCGCGGCCTCGCCGACGAGACCCTCAAGGCCCTGAAGGCCAAGGGCGGCAAGGACGTGGTGTTCGAGGGCATCAACCCGGGCGAGAAGGACTATTCGGCCCTGGTGTCGAAGCTGAAGCAGGCCAAGGCCGACGTGGTCTATTACGGCGGCCTGCACACCGAGGCCGGCTTGATCGTGCGCCAGATGCGCGACCAGGGCCTCAACGCCCCGCTGATGAGCGGCGACGGCATCACCGACAAGGAGTTCGCCCAGATCGCCGGCCCGGGCGCCGACGGCACGCTCATGACCTTCTCGCCGGACGCCCGCAAGAATCCGAACGCCAAGGACGTGGTCGCGGCCTTCAAGGCCAAGAACATCGATCCCGAGGCCTACACCCTCTACTCCTACGCCGCCGTCCAGATCCTGAAGGCCGCGATGGAGGCCACCAAGTCGACCGACGGCAAGAAGGTCGCCGGCTACATGCTCGAGGGCAAGCCGTTCAAGACCGTGATCGGCGACATCTCGTACGACAAGAAGGGCGACATCACCCGTCCCGACTACGTCATGTACATGTGGAAGAAGGGTGCCGACGGCCGGATCGACTACACCGGCAACGAGCAGACCCAGTAAAGTCCGGTCTCTCCGGACCGGCCCGGCGCGCCCGCGCGCCGGGCCTTTTTCCGTTGACGAAGCCGTGCGTTCGTCACGTCCACGGCTTGCGCGTCCCAACGCCTCACCTTACATGCACGGGTAAGCGTTAGAAGGCCATCAGCGCGCCCGGCACCTCGGCCGAGCACCCGTACGGCCGGCCGCGTCGCGACCCAGTTTCGAAGATGTGCTCCCGGCGGCGCCGACCGCGACGGCGACCCGGGTGGAGAGTGTGAATGGCGAAAGAAGAGTTGATGCAGTTCGACGGTCTCGTGCTCGAGATCCTGCCGGACGCGCGTTACCGCGTGCAGCTCGACCAGGGCCACGAGATCGTGGCCTACACGGCCGGCAAGATGAAGAAGAACCGCATCAAGACTCTGGCCGGCGACCGCGTCACCGTCGAGATGTCGCCCTACGACCTCGAGAAGGGCCGTCTGGTGTTTCGCCACAAGGACGAGCGTTCCTCGGGCCCGCGTCCGCCCTTCCGCGGCGGCAGCCAGTTCCGCCGGCGCTGATCCGTCCATCCATAGACCTGTGTCTGCGCTGGGCTGGGGTGTGAACCCTGGCCTTTTGCGCGTTTGCGTCCCTGCGTCCCTACCCTTGCGAGGCCCGCCATGACCCGTCCCCTGGTGATCGCCCCCTCGATCCTCTCGGCCGACTTCGCGCGGCTCGGCGAGGAGGTCCGCGACGTGGTCGCGGCCGGGGCCGACTGGGTTCATATCGACGTGATGGACGGGCATTTCGTGCCCAACCTCACCTTCGGCCCGGTCGTGGTGAAGGCTCTGCGCCCGCACACCAGCGCGGTGTTCGACGTCCACCTGATGATCGCCCCGGCCGACCCCTACCTCGCGGCCTTCGCGGAGGCCGGCGCCGACATCATCACGGTCCATGCCGAGGCGGGCCCCCACCTGCATCGCTCGCTGCAGACCATCCGGGCGCTCGGCAAGAAGGCGGGCGTGGCCATCAATCCGGGCTCGCCGGCGAGCCTGATCGAGCCGGTGCTCGACATGGTCGACCTCGTGCTGTGCATGACCGTCAATCCCGGCTTCGGCGGCCAGAGCTTCATCGGCTCGGTCTGCGAGACCGTCTCGCGCGTGCGCGCGATGGTCGGTGGCCGGGACATCGACATCGAGGTCGATGGCGGCGTGACCGCGGAGACCGCGCCGGCCGTCGTGAAGGCGGGCGCGAACGCGCTGGTCGCCGGCTCGGCCACATTCAAGGGCGGGCGCGAGGCCTACGGCCCCAACATCGCGGCGATCCGCCGAGCGGCGGAGGGGGCCATGGGGCAGTGGGTGTGAAGCCGGCTCGCGGGCGGATCGTCACTGGCCGCAGGTAATCGCCGGCTCTCGGTTTCGGACTGCGCCGTGACGATCCGGTTCATCGCACTCGATGCCGTAGCGGAATGTCCGCCTGGCATGCTCGATCGAATCGTCGGGTGCCTGGACACCGCAGCCGCCGGGATCGTCCCACATCTCGGCCTCGACCGGGTCGATGTCGTCATCGCTCCGACCCACTGGCTCATCCCGGGCTGGAACCTCAATGCCTACGCGCATGGCATCGCGCGCCTGACGATCGGCGTCGATACGGCGGACCTGGACGCCTGGACTCCCTCCTGATCGGAACAGCTGACGACGACGCTGGCCCACGAACGGCATCACCTGCGCCGATTCCCTGGGCCGGGTCCGCCCGGCACGCTCGGCGCCAATCTCCTGGCCGAAGGGCTGGCGCAATGCTTTCAGGAGGAGATCGGTTGCCCGATACAACTACGCCCTCGCAGTGCGCGGTCCTCGCCTGGCGGCACATGCCGGCCTCGCACGCGAGGGGTGGGCTAGGTCCAGGCACGATTACGACCCTAACCGCTGCTTCTACGGCGACCGTTCCGATCCCGCCCGGCCGTGGAGCGGCGGCTACTCGCTCGGCTACGAGCTGGTCCGGCGGTACCTCGCTACACGAGGCATGACCGCCTCGGAGGCCGCGACGCTATCGGCCGAGGAGGCGTGGCCGGTGCTCGCGCCGATCTTGGTGCTCGTGCCGATCTTGGAAACGCTGGCGGTGGAGCAGCGGGACCTGCACTGGCTGCGTCGTGAACGGTGCTGAGACGGACGAAGATTCGACTACGCCGACGATGCCTTGGTCCGCTGCCAGCGTCGCGCGAGTCCGGCTAGCAGGAGCGGCGTGAGGAGCAATGCCGCGGCCATCGCTCCGCTCTCCCAAAGCAGAGCCGACTCCCCTTCCCGCCTGATCTCGCCGGACCATTCCCAAACCGTCCAGAACACGATCGAGCTCCAGATCGCGGTGACCGGCCATAGCAGCAACGCCCGGCGCCATCCGCTCGCTGCCGCAACCGCGGTCATCGCGAGAAGGGCCCAAGTGACGTTCCACTGACCCGCGCGTGTCTCCTCAACTTTGTCCGAGACTTCGGCGAATGCCGTCGCGACCGGAAGGACGACGGCCAGGACGGCCGCTGCGAGACGGGCCGTCCGCATCCCGACGGTCAGCGCCCGATCGCCCGCCGGACTGCCCCCGGATTCACCCGCGGGGTCCGGGGCGGGGCGGCCTCCACCGCGACCTTTGCCGCCCGCCGGTCGAGCCGGGCGGCGGAGCGGCGGAGCGTCATCAGGCCGAGCGCCGCGGTGCCTGCAACGAGGCACGGCACCAGGACCAGGGCGTAGGTCGTCAGGCTCATCATCGCAGGGTCGTCAACGTCAGCCTCGCACCGAAGTGTAGACCAACGCCGAGCACGAACCAAACGGCCATCAGCGCCAGGGCGGGCGCAGTGACGCGGCCCGTCGCCGCCATGGCGGCGGTGAGCGGGGCGACGATGCCCGTGATGGTGAAGCCCGCCGCTCCGATATTCATCAGGTTGGCGGTCAGCTTCACCTGCTCGTTGTGGACGAGGATGTCGCGGGCGAGCTCGGCCCTCTCGCGCGCCTCGTCGGATTCCGGGTCACCCTCCCGGTCGCCGTCCCCTCGGGGTCGCGGTCCACCCACCATGCGCGATCCGGGCCTCCGTCACGGACGACCGGCCTTGCTCGGATCGACCTTGGGATAGCCCCGGGGCGCCATCGTCCCGGCGCCCCCGCGATGGCCGATCCACTTCGCCAGCTCCTCGCCCGCCACAGTCCGGGTGCGCCCGGCGCTGTCGGGCCAGGTGAGGCCGTCGGCGAGGCGGAAGATGACGACGGAGTCGAGGGCGCCGTCGCGGTACTTCTGCAGCCGCACGCCCTTGCCGCGGACCATCTCGGGAATTTCCGCCAGCGGGAACACCGTCATGAGCCGGTTGGTGCCGCAGGCGGCGACGTGGTCGCCCTCCCCCACCTCGACGACGAGGCTCGCGGTGGCCGGCTCGTCGAGGCCGATCACCTGCTTGCCCTTGCGGGTGTTGGCGACGAGCCCGTCTGCCGGGGTGACGAAGCCGCGCCCGTCGGTGGTGCAGAGCAGGAGCTTCACCCCGGGCTTGTGGGCCCAGACGGTGACGATCTCCGAGCCCTCGTCCATGTCGACCATCAGGCGGACCGGATCGCCGAAGCCGCGCCCGCCCGGAAGCTTGGCGGCCTCCAGCGTGAACACCTTGCCGTTCGAGGCCAGCACCAGGATCTTGGCGGTGGTCTCGGTCGGGAAGCTCACCTTCAGGGTGTCGTCACCCTTGAACTGCACCGCCGAGAGGTCGGCGACGTGGCCCTTGAGCGCGCGGATCCAGCCCTTCTGCGACACGATCACGGTGATCGGCTCGCGCTCGACCATCGCCTCGGAGAAGTCGATGCCCGAGGTGTCGGGCGGGTTTTCGAGCGTGGTGCGGCGCCGGCCGAGTGGGGTCTCGGGACCGTAGGTCTTGCGCACGCCGCGGATCTGCTTGGTGATCGCCTTCCACTGCAGGTCGTCGGAACCGAGCAGGCCGTCGAGGTCGGCCTTCTCGGCGGTCAGCGTGTCGAACTCACGCTTCAGCTCCATCTCCTCGAGCTTGCGCAAGCTGCGCAGGCGGGTGTCGAGGATGGCGTTGGCCTGCAGCTCGGTGAGTTCGAAGACCCGCATCAGCTCGGCCTTCGGCTCGTCCTCCTCGCGGATGATCTGGATCACCCGGTCGAGGTCTAGATAGACGATGAGCAGGCCGCCGAGGATCTCGAGCCGCCGCTCGATCTGGGCGAGGCGGTGGCGCGAGCGGCGCTGCAGCACGACACGGCGATGGTCGAGCCACTCGCGCAGCGCCTCGGCGAGGCCGATCACCCGCGGCACCGTCCCGCCGACGAGCACGTTCATGTTGAGCGAGATACGGCTCTCCAGCTCGGTGAGCCGGAACAGCGATTCCATCAGCACCACGGGGTCGACGGTGCGCGAGCGCGGCTCGAGCACCACCCGCACGTCCTCGGCCGATTCGTCGCGTACGTCGGCGAGCAGCGGCAGCTTCTTCTCGTGGAGAAGCTCGGCCATCTTCTCGATCAGCCGGGCCTTCGGCACGCCGTAGGGAATCTCGGTGACGACCACCACCCAGGTGCCGCGGCCGAGATCCTCCTTCTGCCAGCGCGCCCGGACCCGAAAACCCCCGCGCCCGGTGCGGTAGGCCTCGGAGATCGAGGCGGCGGAATCGATGACGATGCCGCCGGTCGGGAAGTCCGGTCCCTTGACGAAGGTGGTCAGCTGCTCCGACGTCGCGTCGCGGTGGCCGATGAGGTAGAGCGCCGCGTCGCACAGCTCCGCCACGTTGTGGGGCGGGATCGAGGTCGCCATGCCGACGGCGATGCCCTGCGAGCCGTTGGCGAGCAGGTTCGGGAAGGCCGCCGGCAGGACCACCGGCTCCTCTTCCTGCCCGTCGTAGTTCGGGCGGAAATCGACCGCGTCCTCGTCCATCCCCTCGAGGAGGAGGCGGGCGACCTCGGTCATCCGGCACTCGGTGTACCGCTGCGCCGCCGGGTTGTCGCCGTCGATGTTGCCGAAATTGCCCTGGCCGTCGACCAGCGGGTAGCGCTGGGCGAAGTCCTGCGCGAGGCGCACGAGCGCGTCGTAGACCGCGACGTCGCCGTGGGGATGGTACTTGCCGATCACGTCGCCGACGACGCGGGCGCACTTCTTGTAGGCGCTGCCGGGATCGAGGCGCAGCAGCCGCATCGCGTGCAGGATGCGCCGGTGCACGGGCTTGAGGCCGTCGCGGGCATCCGGCAGCGCCCGGTGCATGATGGTCGAGAGCGCGTAGGCGAGGTAGCGCTCCTCGAGCGCCGCCTTCAGGTCGACGTTCTCGATCCCGTCGCGATCGGAGGGTGGCTCGAAGGGCTTTCCCATGGGCGCAGATCAACTCACGATTTCGGCGGTCTCAAGACCAGAACATAACACGAACATCGACCGATGGCCAGGAACGCGGCCAGGGTCGGGACTGCGGGTCAGTCCGCCCCGGCGGTCCCCAAGGCCACGAACCGCACCCGCTCTTCCGGCTCGGCGAGATCGTTCGGCCTCCAGATGTGCTGGTCGAGGAAATAACCCGTTAAGGTAAAGCCTTGCTTGACCTCCCGGGGCGTCGGCACGTTGAGGCCGCGCCGGTCCGGCCGGTCGACCAGGAAGTCGGGCAGCGCCAGGAGCCGGTCGCGCCAGGGCTCGCCGGCCGCCGCGCTCACCGCCCGCCCGCTCCGCGGCGAGACATAGGCGAGGTACTCGTTGGCACCGGTGGCGGCGCAGGCCGACAGGTCGAGGCCGAAGCCGAGTTCGGCGAGCATCGCCAGTTCGAAGCGGACCATCAGGGCGGGGGCCAGCTCGGGTTCGTGCAGATGCTCGATCAGCACGCGCGCGGCGGCGAACAGGGCCGGGTGCGGATCGCGCTCGGGCAGGAGCCGCATCAGCCCGGCGGCGTAACCGACCCCGTAGAGGGCGATCCGCGAGCCGATCAGCCGGGCGCTGGCGCTCTCGATCGGCTCGACCGCGTAGGCGCCGAGCGACTCGTCGAGCCGCGCCCGCCACACCGCCCGCACGAGGTTGCCGGGCTGGAGCACCGGTTGCATCCGGCGCGAGCGCCCGCCATGGACGAGCCCGAGATGGCGGCCGTGCTCGGCCGTCATCAGTTCGAGGACGACGCTGGTCTCGCCGTGCCGCCGCGCCCCGAGGACCAGCCCGTCATCCGTCCACTGCATCGACGCTAGATAGCGTCTCGCGGGCGAAAAGCCGAACGGGCTTCATGCGGGCGCCCGTCTTCGATCCACATCGGCCGTCAGGCCGGCGGCAGCATCACGGCGAACCAGATGCGGGTGCCGCGCCCGGGCTCGCTCGCGACGTCGATCCGGCCGCCCATCAGTTCGACGAGGTGGCGGCAGATCACCAGGCCGAGGCCGCTGCCGCCGTAGCGGCGCCGGATCGACTCGTCGCCCTGGCCGAAGGGCACGAACAGCCGCTCCTGCTGCGCCGCCGACATGCCGATGCCGGTGTCGCTGACCGCGAACAGGATCCGCCCCTCCCCGCTCCGCCCGGTCTCCGGGCTCACCGACAGGACGACCCGCCCGGCCGGCGTGAACTTGACCGCGTTGGTCAGGAGGTTGAGCAGCACCTGGCGCAGGCGCCCGACATCGCCGAGCACCATGGGCGGGGTCGCGGGGTCGCGCACCACCTCCACCGCCACGCCCTTGCGGGCGGCGGCGCCCCGAGCCACGGCGGCGGTGCCCTCCAGCAGGTCGGCGAGCAGGAAGGCTTCCGGGTCGAGGACGACCTGGCCGGCCTCGATCTGCGCGACGTCGAGCACGTCGTCGACGACCCGGATCAGGATCTCGCCGGCCTCCTGCACGGCGGCGAGGTGGCGCAGGGTCTCGGGCTCGCGCGAGCGGGTGAGCATGTGCTCGGTGTAGCCGAGGACCGCGTTGAGCGGGTTGCGGATCTCGTGGCTCATCATCGCCAGGAAATCCGACTTGGCGCGGTTGGCCTGCTCGGCGCCCTCCTTGGCGGTCGAGAGGGCCTGCTCGGCCCGCTTGCGCGGGGTGATGTCGAGGGTGAGGCCGACGATGCGCCCGCTCATGCCGTGGGCGTCGTCGAGAACGCGACCGAGGCTCTGGATCCAGCGGGTGCCACCGAGCTCCGAGGTCACCCGCACGTCGACCGAGAACGGGGTGCGGGTGGTGACCGCCCGGGTCACCGCGTCCCACAGCATGGCGCGGTCGTCGGCGTGGACCAGCCCGGTCCAGGCCGAGGAGGTGATGGTGCAGGCCTGGGCCGAGAGGCCGTGCAGCCGGGCGCCCTCGGCCGAGAGGGAGAGCGCGCCGGTGCGCATGTTCCAGTCCCACAGCCCGACGCCGGCGGCCTTGTGGGTGAGGAGCAGCAGGTTGGTGGTGGCCTCGAGCGCCTGGTTGTCGGCCACGACGTCGTCGACGTCGGCGGCGGTCATCATCCAGCCGGTGACGGCGGCGCCCTCGCGGACCGGCACCAGGTCGGTCTGGTGCCAGTGCCAGCGCCCGCTGGCGTCGCGCAGGCGGATCGTGAGGTCGTAGGGCTGGCCGGAGCGGATCGCCGAGGCGCGGGCCGCCGCGACGCGGTGGCGGTCCTTGGGATGGACGGCGCCGTCCCAACCGTCGGGCTCGCCGTGGCCGGACCCGATCTCCCGCGCCGCCCGGTTGGCGAAGCTGACCGCACCGGCCTGATCGAGCACCCAGACCTTCTGCGGCAGGGCGTCGAGCAGCGCGTGCGACGCCGGGGAGGCTGGTCCCGGCGGGCGCTCCGGCGGCGCACGGCCGAGGGCGTCGTCCGGTCCGGCGACCGGTACGCCCTCGATCGGATGCGCGGTGCGCGCCGTCATCTGCTCTCCTCTCCGATCGCCCGCGGTGGGGAGACCGGCGTCCGCCTCGGCGGCTGCCACGCGGCCGGACGCCTTTCGCGTCCCGCCGAATCGGGTAAATCCCGACACAGGCTTCTGCTAACCTAGGGGCGCGTTTTGTCCAAGAGCATTACGGAGACTCCCAAAGCTTTCCCGGGTAAATTCGCCGCGATGTCATGACCTGTCGCCGGGGCTCCGACATCACGCGGGCACTTGCGGCCCTCCTGCCGGAAATAGGCTGGGCGAGCGAGGTCCGAACCAGGCTCTGCAGTCTCCGGGCGGCGCCCGGCAGGCAACGGCGCACCCGTTGAAGTAGAGGCGGGGCCTGTCATGGCCTCGCTGCTTGCATCCTGCCCGGTTACGGCGCGCGGGCGGCGAGCCCCGGGCAGGCGGCGGTCTCGATCCGCCCAGCGACGCGGTCGCGGGACCGCGCATCGAGGCCGAGATGGACCCCGTCCGGCGACAGCCGCATCCCGGCCGGGTCGCGCAGGTCCGCGAAGGCGTCGACGAACCGGCAGCCGGCCCGGCGGCACTCCTCCTCGATGATGCCCGAATAGGTGCCGGCGGCGGCGACGTCGTAGAAATGCGTCACGCCGGGGCGCCCGGCATCGAGGGGCGGGATCGGCGTCGCCACGACGGCCTGCGCCCGGGGCGCCAGCTCGGCGAACAGCGCCCGCACCTCCGCCCGGAACTGCTCGGCCGCCCCGGGATGGCCGGCGCGCTGGCGCTCGGTGAGGTCGTTGGTGCCGATCGTCACCACGATCGCGTCCGGGGGCCGCGGCAGCGTGATCCAGCCGGCCACGGCCCGCAGGCCCGAGGTCCGCGTGCCCGCGATGGCGCCGTTGACGGCGGGGTGCCCGCACAGGGTCGGCAAGTAGAGCCGCTCCATCTGCGAATCCCCGAGGAGCAGGCTGTAGGGCCCCACGATCTGCTTGAGCACCCCGGAGACCGCGAAGGCCCGCGCCTCCCGGAACGCGGCCACGCCCTGGCCGCCATCGGACCGATGGCCGACCAGCAGGTATCCGCCGAGCCCCACCGCCACCAGGACGGCCGCCGCGGCGACTCCCAAAATTCTTTTTCGCACCCGCCGCGTCCGATCCCGACGCCCCCGATGCGGGCGCACAAGCGCTGACGGACGCGGGCCTGTCAATCGCGACGCACGCCGGCTGCCGGCTCGTCATCCGCCGGTTATCCACAGGCACGGCGTTTTCCCCCGACATCTTCACGCCTGATTCGGTGGTTCAGATCATGGTTGAGGGCAGGTCAACGGAGAGCCCGCGCCATGAAGCCTGTGGAGATCGACCCGTCCGAGGTGCGCGCACCCCGCCAGGACGCGTCCGGGCGCGCGATGCCGCGCCTCGGGCGTCCGGCGGTGCTGGCCGCCCTGGCCGTGGCCGGGATCGGCGGCTGCGCGGGGCTGGCCGTCGCGTCCTATCCGACGATCAGCGCGCTGCTGCGGCCCAAGCCGACCGAGGTCCATTTCGGCCGCGTCGCCGACATGCCCGAGATCAAGGACGGCATCCCGGCCCTGCGGACGGGCCCGGCTCCGACCGTGCGCAAGGTCGAGATCCCGCCGGCGACGCCGCCGGCCGCAGCCGTCGCCCTGCTCGATCCGAAGCCGGCCGCGCCGCCGGCCTCCCTCTCCGTTCCGGCGTCCTCCGCCGACGTGGCCGCGACCGGGACCGCCCTGGTCGCGCCGCCCCCGGCCCCCGCCAAGGTCCCGGAGACGCCCCGTCCGGTGCCGGCGGCCAAGCAGGGCGTCGCGGCCCGGGAGGTGGCGACGCCCCGCGAGACCCCGGCGCCGGTG
>NZ_JACWCT010000096.1 GCF_016613415.1 Methylobacterium ajmalii
GCCGAAGCCGGCCTGGCGGTAGCCGAAGCCGCCGCCGCGCCAGCCGCCGCCCGCGAACCCGCCGCGGAAGCCGCCGCCGCGGAACCCGCCGAACCCGCCGCCGTGGAAGCCCCCGCCGTGGAACCCGCCACCGCCGAAGCCGCCGAAGCCCCGCGCTTCCGCAGTGGCCGGCAGAGCCACCAGTGCACCCGCGAGGACTGCCGATGCCGCCAACATGACCTTCATGAGCCGATCTCCGTTCGCGTGAAGATGTCGAACCCCCAGGCCCACAGAACACCGCGGCGGGGTTTTCGGTTCATGCTGCAAAACGTCACGATCGCTCTATACCGGTAGCCGGATGTCGGCCGGACACGGAGAGGCTCATGGCGACGATCGGGGTGCGGGCGGGACGGATCGGGGCGCTGGTGGTCGGTGCGGGCCTGTGGCTCGGGCCCGCGCCCGCACCGGCGGCGCCCGCCACGCAAGCCGCCTCCGTGCCGGCCTCCCCCGCCGTCGCCTGCCGACCGCAGACCCATGAGGGCCAGGCCTATTCGGTCTGCACCGTCGATTTGCGCCGCGCCCGGGTGAAGCTGTTCTGGCGCGGGCCCGACGGGCTGCCCTACGGCTCGCTGTCGCGGCTCGCCGGCCAGCAGGGCGACAAGCTCGCCTTCGCGATGAATGCCGGCATGTACGATACCGGCCTCGGCCCCGTCGGCCTCTACGTCGAGGACGGGCGCGAGCTGAAGGCCGCCAACACCGCCAACGGCCCGGGCAACTTCCACCTGAAGCCGAACGGGGTGTTCTACGTGGCGGGCGACAAGGCGGGCGTGCTCGAGACCGGGCGCTACCTGAAGGCCCATCCCAAGGCCGAGTTCGCCACCCAGTCCGGCCCGATGCTGGTGATCAACAACCGCATCCACCCAAAGATCTCCGAGGACGGCCCGTCGCAGAAGATCCGCAACGGCGTCGGCGTGCGGCCGGACGGGCGCACGGCGGTCTTCGCGATCTCGGAGGCGCCGGTGACCTTCGGGGCCTTCGCGCGGCTGTTTCGCGACACGCTCGGCTGCCCCAACGCGCTCTTCCTGGACGGCAGCGTGTCGAGCCTCTACGCGCCGGCGCTCGGCCGGCAGGACCTGAGCCGGCCGCTCGGGCCGCTGGTCGGGGCCGTGACCAAATGAGGCCGGCGCAAGCAGGGCCGGCCCGGGGCCGGGCGGTTCCGTTGCGCCTAAAAATGCTCTACGTGGGGCCACGATGAACCGCACCGCGCTCTATGCCGGCTCCTTCGATCCGGTGACCAACGGCCATCTCGATGTGGTGCGCCAGGCCTGCCGCCTGGTCGGCCGCCTCGTCGTCGCGATCGGCGTGCATCCGGGCAAGACCCCGCTCTTCTCCGCCGAGGAGCGGGCGGACCTGATCCGCGCCACCTGCGGCCCGCTCGCCGCCGAGACCGGCACGGTGCTGGAGGTCGTCAGCTTCGCCGACCTCGCGGTGGCGGCGGCGCGGCGCCACGGCGCCAGCCTGTTCATCCGCGGTTTGCGCGACGGCACCGATCTCGATTACGAGATGCAGCTCGCCGGCATGAACGGCGCCATGGCGCCGGAGGTGCAGACCGTGTTCCTGCCGGCCTCGACCGGCGTGCGGCCGATCACCGCCACCCTGGTCCGCCAGATCGCCGCCATGGGCGGCGACGTGCGGCCCTTCGTGCCCGCGGCGGTGGCCGACCGCCTGAGCGCCCGCTTCGCCCCGTCCGCCTGACGCGGCCGATTTCCACCCAGGAGACCTCCATGATCCGCTGGCTCGCAGCCCTGGTGCTGTCCGTCGCCGCCCTCGGCATCGCCGCCCCGGCGAGCGCCGCGCCCGACCAGAACACCGTCTACCTCGACACCAAGGACGGCCGCGTCACCATCCAGCTGCGGCCCGACCTGGCGCCCAAGCACGTCCAGCAGATCAAGACGCTGACGAAGCGCGGCTTCTACAACGGCATCGTGTTCCACCGGGTCATCGACGGCTTCATGGCCCAGACCGGCGACCCGACCGGCACCGGCATGGGCAAGTCCGACCTGCCGAACATCCCGGCGGAGTTCTCCAAGACCCCGTTCAAGCGCGGCACCGTCGGCATGGCCCGCTCGCAGGATCCGAACTCGGCCAACTCGCAGTTCTTCATCTGCTTCGGCGACGCCTCGTTCCTCAACAACCAGTACACGGTGGTGGGCGAGGTGACCTCGGGCATGGACGTGGTCGACAAGATCAAGAAGGGCTCGTCGGCCCAGAACGGCACCGTGCAGAGCCCGGACAAGATCGTCCGGATGAGCCTCGCCCAGGACGGCCAGTAGGCCGTTGCGCGGCGGGCTCTCGCTGGCCGGCCTCGCGCTGGCGGTCTCGACCGCGCCCGCCGCCGCGCAGTTCGACGTCACCGACAACCCCTCGGTGCTCTCGCTGCCGACCACCCTGCGGGCGACCGTGCGGGTGCCGGTGACGCCGCCGCCCGAGGGCCCCGCCGACACCCTGGCGGACCTCTACCCCCGGCTCGCCGCCTGCTGGCGCGCACCGGCCGATCTCGGGGCCTCCGCCATCACCCTGCGCTTCGCGCTGCGGCGGGACGGGAGCCTCCAGGGCACCCCGCGGATCACCTTCACGCGCGTTCCGCCCCGGCGGCGGGACGCGCTCGCCGCCGAAACGCTCTCGTCGCTCGCCCACTGCACCCCGGCGCGGCTGACGGCGGGGCTCGGCGGCGCCGTCGCGGGGCGTCCCATCGCCCTGCGTTTCGTCTACCCTGGTCCGATTCAAGGAGACCGACCATGACCGACAGCAACCGACTCGTGATGGAGACCAGCAAGGGCCGCGTGGTCATCCAGCTGCGCCCCGACCTCGCCCCCAACCACGTCGAGCGGATCACGACCCTCTCGGAGCAGGGCTTCTACGACGGCGTGCCGTTCCACCGCGTGATCGACGGCTTCATGGCCCAGACCGGCGACCCGACCGGCACCGGCACCGGCGGCTCCGAGCTGCCCGACCTGAAGGCCGAGTTCAACGCCGAGCCGCACGTGCGCGGCACCTGCTCGATGGCCCGCACCAACTTCCCGCACTCGGCCAACTCGCAGTTCTTCATCTGCTTTGCCGACGCCCGCTTCCTCGACAAGCAGTACACGGTGTGGGGCAAGGTGGTCGAAGGCATGGACGTGATCGACCAGATCAAGCGCGGCGAGCCGGTGCGCGATCCCGACACCATCAAGTCGATGCGCGTCGAGGCGTAAGCCTCAAGTTCAGGGGCGAACGCGCCCGATACGGGCGCGAGACCCCTCCCCCCCTCTGCGGGGGAGGGTGGGCCCTGCGTCAGCAGGGACCGGGAGAGGGGTAGCGCGACGCCGTTCCAGAAGGCGTCCCTCACGACGGCTCCGCCATGTCCGGAAACGGCGTCCCCTCTCCCGCCCCGGCATGAGTGCTTCGCACTCGTCGCGGGGCCCCCCGCCGAGGGCGGAGGGTTATATTTCGGAGCCCTACTGGATCGTCGCGCGGCCCTTGTCCGCCAGCAGCCGCTCCGCCGCAAAGACATCCTCCGGCGTGTTGAGGTTCAGGAACGGGTCCACCGGCTCCGTCTCCCACGCCGCCTCCGCGGCGTTGTGCCGGGCGATCCACATCCCGACCCGCCGCAGGCCGCGCTCGACCAGCGCCGTCCGCAGGTCGTGGCGCAAGCTCACCGCCCAGACCCCGTTCACGAAATGCAGCTGCCCGCCCGAGGCCGCCACCGCCATCGCGACGCCATCGCGGGCCCGCGCCGCGTGGAGCCGGGCGACGAAGTCGTTCGGCAGGAACGGCGTGTCGCCGGCCACGCTCGCGACGTAAGCCACGTCCGGGTGGTGGCTCGCGCAGAAATCGAGGGCGGCGAGCACGCCGGCGAGGGGCCCGGGGGCGTCGGGCAGCGAGTCCGGCACCACGAAGCCCGTGAAAGCACGGAAGCGCGCCGGATCGCCGTTGGCGTTGAGGATCAGGCCGGCGGAGCATTGCGGGCGTAAGCGCTCCGCCACCCGCTCGAGCAGGGTTTTCTCGCCGAGGCGCAAGAGCGGCTTGTCGCCGCCGCCCATCCGGCGGGAGAGCCCGCCGGCCAGGATCACCCCGAGGGTCGGGGGCACGCTCCCGTGCGCGACGCTCACTCGATCACGATCCGGGGCGCCGGGCGCGGGCCGGCGCCACCGCTCAGCCCGGCCCACAGGCCGGCGGCGATGGTCCGGTAGGCGGCGGCCTGCGGCCCGTCGGGATCGACCGCGACGACCGGCCGGCCGGAATCGGAGGATTCGCGGATCGTCATGTTGAGCGGCACCTCGCCGAGGAACGGCACGCCCAGGGTCTCGGCCTCGTGGCGGGCGCCGCCATGGCCGAAGATGTGCGAGGTGCCGCCGCAATGCGGGCAGACGAAGGTCGCCATGTTCTCGACCACGCCGAGGATCGGCACCTCGACCCGGCGGAACATCGTGACCGCGCGGCGCGCGTCGATCAGCGCGAGGTCCTGCGGCGTCGAGACGATCACCGCGCCGGCCAGCGGCGTCGCCTGCGCCAGCGTCAGCTGCGCGTCGCCGGTGCCGGGGGGCATGTCGACGATCAGCACGTCGAGTTCGCCCCAGGCGACCTCGCGCAGGAGCTGGGTCAGGGCCGATTGCACCATCGGGCCGCGCCAGATCATCGCCGTGTCGGCGGAGATCAGGAAGCCGATCGACATCACCGCCAGGCCGTAGCCGTTGAGCGGCACGATGCGTTGGCCCTGCGGCGTGTTGATCGTCTCGGGCTTGCGGTCGAGGCCGAAGAGTTTCGGCACCGAGGGGCCGTAGATGTCGGCATCGAGGAGCCCGACCTTCAGACCTTGGGCGCGGAGCGCCAGGGCGAGGTTGCAGGCGGTGGTCGACTTGCCGACGCCGCCCTTGCCCGAGGCCACCGCCACGATGTGGCGCACCCCCGGCAGGGCCGGGCCGGGCCGCGGCCCACCCTGGGGCGCGCCGCCCGGGGCGGCGGGACGGGGCGGGGCGCCGGCGCCGGGGCCGCGCTCGCCCGTGAGGCTCGCCAGCGCCGCGTTGACGCCCGGAATCTTCAGCACCGCGATCTCGGCCGCCTGCCGCACGGCCTCGAAGGCCTTGGCCTCCGGCGGCGCGATGCCGATCGAGAACACCACCCGGCCATTGGGGTCGATGACGATCTCCGACAGGCGGCCGGAGGCCGGCAGGCTGGTTCCCGCCGCATCGACCGTCACGCCCGCGAGCGCCTTCAGCACGTCGTCCCGGGTGATCGCCACGTCGTCTCGCTCCTGTCCGCACCACGTATCCGTCCGGCGTCATGTAACCCCTGCGCCGGGAAACGCCAGCGCGACGGGGACGGCCATCGGTGGGGGGAGGCGCAGCGCGCCGTCATGAAGCGTCCCATGGTCGGCGTCGGCCGGACCGACGACCGTGCAGGTTTCTTCTCCATCCCACCCTCGACCTCATCCTGAGGTGTCGGCGATCGCAGATCGCACGCGATCGAAGATCGACTGACCTCGAAGGAGGGCCCCTTTCAGTCGCACCTCAGGACGAGGTCGCGAACGAGACGGGCCTCCGTCGCCGGCGTCGAACGGACGTTCACCCTCCCGGCAGGAAGGCCCGCGCGCCGCTCTCCGGATCCCGCACCTCCTCGACCGGCGCGCCGTAGAGCCGGCTCAAGCTGGCGGCGTCCAGCACCTGCCCCACCGGGCCGGCGGCGAGGGGCCGGCCGGCCTGCAGGAGCAGCGCCCGGTCGGCGTAGCGGGCGGCCTGGTTGGGGTCGTGGGTGGTGAAGAGGAGGCCGAGCCCGTCGGCGCGCAGCCGCAGGATCTCGGCCATCACCCGGCCCTGGTTGCCGAAATCGAGGCTGGCGGTCGGCTCGTCGAGAACGACGATGCGGGGCTCCTGCGCCAGCGCCCGGGCGACCAGCACGAGCTGGCGCTCGCCGCCCGACAGCCGCGTCACCGGCCGCTCGGCGAGATGGGCGATGCCCATCCGGGCAAGGGCCCGTTCCGCCGCCGCGTGGTCGGCCCGGGACGGGGCTTGGAGCAGGCCGGTGCGGCTCGTGCGTCCCATCAGCACCACGGCGCGCGCCGTGAACGCGAAGACGCTCGCGCCGGCCTGGGGCACGTAGGCCATCGCCCGCGCGCGCTCCCGGGCGGTGAGGTCGGCAAGCGGCCGGCCCTCGACCCGGATGGTGCCGGCGAGCGCCGGCAGGAGGCCCAGCAGGGTCTTGAGCAGCGTGGTCTTGCCGCCGCCGTTGGGCCCGAGCAGCGCCATCGCCTCGCCGGCGGCGAGGTCCAGCGAGAGATCGCGGCCGATCTTCCGGCCGGGATACCCGAAGGCGAGGGCGTCGGCCTGGAGCAGGGTCACGACCAGTCCCGCTCCGCCCGGGCGAGCAGCCAGAGGAACACCGGCGTGCCGACGAAGGCGGTGAGGATGCCGAGCGGCACTTCCACCGGCGCCACCGTGCGGGCGAGCGTGTCGATGGTGAGCAGCGTGCCGGCTCCCAGCAGCGCCGCCGTCGGGATCAGCCGGCCGAAGCCGGGGCCGACGAGGAAGCGGGCGAGGTGCGGCACCACCAGCCCGACCCAGCCGACGATGCCGGCAGTCGCCACACTCGTCGCGGTGACGAGGGTGGCGGCCGCCACCACCGCGACCCGCAGGGGACCGGTGGCGAGGCCGAGCGAGCGCGCCTCCTCGTCGGGCAGGGACAGGACGTCGAGGCGCCAGCGCAGGAGGAGGAGAAGGCCGGTGCCGAGGATCACGGGCCCGGCGAGCGGCAGGAGGTCGGCGGGATGCGTGCCCGACAGGCTGCCGAGCAGCCAGAAGGTCATCGCCGGGAGCTGGTTGTAGGGATCGGCGAGGTATTTGATCAGCCCGACCCCGGCGCCGAGGAGCGAGCCGATGACGATGCCGGCGAGCACCAGCACCAGCACCGGATCGCGCCCCGACAGGGCGGCGCCGAGCCCGTAGACGCAGGCCACCGCGAGCAGCCCTCCCGCGAAGGCCAGCCCCTGGATCGCCAGCACCCCCAGCGAGAGCCAGATGCCCGCGACCGCGCCGAGCGCCGCCCCCGAGGAGGCGCCGAGGATGTCGGGCGAGACCAGGGGATTGCGAAACAAACCCTGGAAGGCGGTACCGGCGACCGCCAGCGCCGCGCCGACCAGGATCGCCGCGGCGATGCGGGGGCCGCGGATCTGCAGGACCACCGCCTCGACGGCCGGCGCCACGTCCGGCGCGTGGCCGGTGAGCCGGCCGGCGAGGACGCGGGCGACGTCGAGGAGGGAGACCGGGTAGCGCCCGACCCCGAAGGCGAGGGCGGCGGCGAGCACCAGGGCGAGGAGCGCCAGCCAGGGCCCGCCGAGCCGGATCGCCCGGGCGCCCGCGACACCGCTCACCGCGTTTCCGCCAGCACGCGGTCGAGGGCCGGATCGTCCGGCGTGACGTGGTAGAGCCGGCCGTAGAGGTCGCGGGCGACCGCCCGGATATCCTCCGGGAAGAGCGCCGGGTACAGGACCTTGCCGAGCCACCACAGGCCGGCCAGCCGGTTGACCGAGGGCGGAAAATCGACCCAGCCGAAGGGCAGCGACGGGCTGACGTGCAGGCGGTTCGCCCGCAGGGCCGGGGTCGCCTGCCACAGCGGATCCTGGCGCGCGGCGGCCGCGAAGGCGGGATCGAGGGCGACGACGACGTCGGGCGCCCAGGCGACCACGTCCTCGGGCGAGACCTGCGCCAGGCCGCCGCCGGGACCGGCGACGTTGGCGGCGCCCATCAGCGCCAGCGCCTCGACGTTGATCGAGCCCGCCCGCGCGGTCTCGAGGCCGCGCGGGCCGCGGGCGAGGTAGACCCGGGGGCGCTTGTCTTCCGGCACCCTGGCGACGCGCTCGCGCATCGTCGCCAGGGTGCTCTGGCTGAGGGCGGCGAGGGGCTCGGCGTCGCGCCCGATCAGCCGGCCGAGGCTGCGATAGGTGGCCGGCGCGGAGGCGAGACGCCCGTCGAGGAGGGCATAGGGGATGCCGGTCTGGCCCTGCACCCGGTCGGCGAGCGAGCGGTAGGTCTCGGCGGTCGAGCCGACATCGAGGATCAGGTCCGGCTTGAGCGCCAGGACCGATTCGAGGTTGGCGGTGTTGCCGCGCCCGGTGAGCCGTCCGACCTCCGGCAGGTCGGCGGCCCGGGGCAGGAGATAGGGCTTCTCCGAGGGCCGGATCGCCCGCGGCCAGCCGAGCAGCAATTCGGGGGCGAGGGTGTAGAGCAGGATCGCCGCCGGGGGGCCGGCGGGAAACACCCGGGCGACGGGGGTGCGCAGGCCGTCGAGGGTCCGGCCGGCATCGTCCCGCGGGGGATCGGCGGCGCGGGCCGCGTTTGCCAGCGCGAAGGCTGCGGAGCCGGTCAAGAGGGAGCGTCGATCGAGCGGCATCGCCAAGGCACTCGGGGCGTGGTCGACTGGAATGCCGAATATCATCCCACCCAATCCACCTCATCCTGAGGTGTTAGTCGATCAGCGATCGACTGACCTCGAAGGAGGGCTCCAGGGATCGCCGAGGCATCTGGAGCCCTCCTTCGAGGCCTCCGCTTTGCTCCGGCACCTCAGGACGAGGTCGCGGGTAGGACGAACGAGGCATCCGTGGAGCCGTTCGAATCAACGGAGCGGCGTCTCAATCCGTCGCGATCATCACGTCGCTGGACTTGATCACCGCCTTCACGGTCTTGCCGGGGGCGAGGCCCAGCTCGTCGGCGGATTCGTTGGTGATCGCCGCGGTGACGACCTGCCCGCCGGCGAGCTCGACCCGGACATGGGCGGTGGTGACGCCCTTCTTCACCTCGACGACCTTGCCGTCGAGCTGGTTGCGCGCACTGATCTTCATCGTCGGCTCTCCCCGGCGGCCCGCCGTGCAGGCGCCTTCCGCGGCACAGATAGGCGAGGCCGGCCGATCCGGCGAGCCGTACGATCGAGGATTTCATGGGAGGGTTTCATGGCCGAGTTTCGATAGCGGGGAACCGAAACCAAAGCGGACATCGTCCGTTGTCGTGCAGCTTCGAGCGGGCCCGCCCGCTCGTCCCGGACTTCAAGGGAGACCCACCGATGCACCAGGGCAGCCACCGCGACCACGAGGGCGCAAAGAAGCTCTTCGCGATGATCAAGGACGTGAAGGTCGCGATGATGACCACGGCCGATTCCGACGGCCAGCTGCGCAGCCGCCCGATGTGGAACCAGGACGCGGACGAGAACGGCGACCTCTGGTTCTTCGTCAAGCAGGACGCGCCGGTGACCAACGAGATCGGCCGCGACAACCAGGTCAACCTCTCGTATTCCGATCCGTCGAGCCAGAACTACGTCTCGGTGTCGGGCAAGGCCGAGATCGTGCGCGACAAGGCGCATATCGACGCCAAGTGGAGCGAAAGCCTGAAGACCTGGTTCCCGGGCGGCAAGGACGACCCGTCGGTGGCGCTGATCCGCGTCCACCCCGAGAAGGGCGAGTACTGGGACAGCCCGAACTCGACGATGCTGCACCTCTACGGCTACGTGAAGGCCGCCGTCACCGGCGAGTCGCCGAAGACCGAGAAGAAGGCGGTCGACCTCGGCGCCCGCTGAGGTCCGTCCTCGCCGACTGGGGGCTGCGCGGGCCGGCGGCTTGACTCCGGCCCGCGAACCGTGCGGGCTTCGCGGCCTCCGCCGCCCCCGGGCGGCGTGCCGGCCGCTCGCAGGAGGCGGTCCCAAGTCAGGCAGGCACGGGCGATGCTCGATCTCGCGACCAGGGTCTACAACCACACCTGGAAGATCGATCCGATCATCCGCTCCGTGCTCGACACGGACTTCTACAAGCTCCTGATGGCGCAGACGATCTTCCGGCGCCACCGGGACGTCTCGGTCACCTTCGGGATCCAGAACCGCACCAGCCGCATCCGGCTCGCCGACCTGATCGACCCCGGCGAATTGCGCGAGCAGCTCGACCATTGCCGGTCTCTGCGGCTGACCCGGGGCGAATCGACCTGGCTGCGCGGCAACACCTTCTACGGAAGGCGCCAGATGTTCTCGCCGGACTTCATGGACTGGCTCGAGAACTTCCGCTTTCCCGACTACCTCCTGGAGAAGCAGGACGGGCAATACGTCCTCACCT
Source organism: Methylobacterium ajmalii (assembly GCF_016613415.1). Lineage (GTDB taxonomy): Bacteria > Pseudomonadota > Alphaproteobacteria > Rhizobiales > Beijerinckiaceae > Methylobacterium > Methylobacterium ajmalii. Next base: position 10,106 of record NZ_JACWCT010000096.1, read on the forward strand.
TCCACGGCCCGTGGATCGAGACCACGATGTGGGAGGTGCCCGCACTCGCCATCCTCAACGAGCTGCGCTCGCGCGGCGTGCTCAAGGGCATGGGCAAGTTCGAGCTCCAGGTGCTCTACGCCCGGGCGATGACGCGGATCTGGGAGAAGATCGAGCGGCTCAAGAACCTGCCGGGCCTCTCCATCGCCGATTTCGGCACGCGGCGGCGCCACGGCTTCCTGTGGCAGGACTGGTGCGTCGAGGCGATGATCGAGGGGCTGGGCTCGAGCTTCCTCGGCACCTCGAACTGCCTGATCGCGCTGCGCCACGACATCGAGGCGGTGGGCACCAACGCCCACGAGCTGCCGATGGTCTACTCGGCGCTGGCCGAGACCGAGGAGGACCTCGCCCGCGCACCCTACCTGGTGCTGGCCGACTGGCAGCGCGATTATGCCGGCAACCTCCTGGTGATCCTGCCCGATACCTACGGCACCACCGGCTTCCTCGAGCGCGGCCCCGCCTGGATGGCGGACTGGACCGGCATCCGCATCGACTCGAAGGACCCGATCGAGGGCGGAGAGGAGGCCATCCGCTGGTGGACCCAGCACGGCCGCAATCCGCGCGAGAAGCTGGCGATCTTCTCCGACGGGCTCGACGTCGACGTGATCGAGCGGATCCACCGGCATTTCCACGGCCGCCTGCGCATCGGCTACGGCTGGGGCACGCTGCTCACCAACGACTTCCGCGGCCTGGCGCCGGACGGGCGCCTCGACCCGATCTCGATCGTCTGCAAGGTGATCTCGGCCAACGGCCACCCGACCGTGAAGCTCTCCGACAACCCGACCAAGGCGCTCGGACCCGAGGAGGAGGTCGAGCGCTACAAGCGGGTCTTCGGCGTCGGCACCCAGCAGGCGGTGCCGGTGCTGGTCTGAGTCCCGGCCCGACCTGAGGGCGTCGTCCCGCCCTTCGAAGCTCTGACAATCTCTCGCCGACGCGGCGCCGGCGCGCGGGACTCCCCTTTCCAAGCGGTGCCTTCCTTCCCAAGTGCGGTCTTTCCCGGTTGCGGTCCCTGCGAAGCGCGACCGCAACGGCGCGCGGGCGCGGCGGCAAAGCCGTGCCCCAACCCCACGAGGAGGTCCCCCGCATGTCCGACGTGAACCGCCGCATCGTCCTGGCGTCCCGGCCGCACGGCGAGCCGACGCCGGCCCATTTCCGGCTCGAGCGCGGCACGGTGCCGGTGGCGCATGACGGCGAGGTGCTGCTGCGCAACCATTACCTCTCGCTCGATCCCTACATGCGCGGCCGGATGAGCGCGGCGAAGTCCTACGCCAAGCCGGTCGAGATCAACGACGTGATGGTCGGCGCCACGGTGTCGGAGGTGGTGGCCTCGCACCATCCGGGCTTTGCGGTCGGCGAGACCGTGCTGGCCTATGGCGGCTGGCAGGATTTTGCCGTGTCGAACGGCCAGGGCCTGCGCAAGCTCGACCCCTCGGCGGCGCCCGTCACCACCGCGCTCGGCGTGCTCGGCATGCCGGGCATGACCGCCTATACCGGACTTCTCACCATCGGGGCGCCGAAGGCCGGCGAGACCGTGGTGGTGGCCGCCGCCACCGGCCCGGTCGGCTCGCTCGTCGGCCAGATCGCCAAGCTCAAAGGGGCGCGCACGGTCGGCATCGCCGGCGGGGCCGACAAGTGCCGCCACCTCACCGAGGATCTCGGCTTCGACGCGGCGGTCGACCACCGTTCCGGCGACCTGCCGGCCGCGCTCGCGGCGGCCTGCCCGGACGGCATCGACGTCTATTTCGAGAATGTCGGCGGCGCGGTGTTCGACGCGGTGCTGCCGCTGCTGAACGACTTCGCCCGCATCCCGGTCTGCGGCCTCGTCGCCAACTACAACATGACCGAGCTGCCCCCCGGGCCCGACCGGGTGCCGGCGCTGATGCGCGCCGTCCTGAGCAAGCGCCTCACCTTCCGCGGCTTCATCGTCTCCGACTTCGCCGACCAGGGGCCGGCCTTCCTCGAGGAGGTCGGCCAGTGGCTGCGCAAGGGCAAGATCCGCTACCGCGAGGACGTGGTCGAGGGGCTGGAGAGCGCGCCGGAGGCCTTCATCGGCCTGCTCAAGGGCCGCAACTTCGGGAAACTGGTGGTGAAGCTGTAGGGCTTCACTCCTCCGGGGGGCGCCGCGTCAGGGCGCGCAACGCCCCCCGGAAGCTGCGCACGTCCTGCTCGGTCATCGCCATGCGGTGGAACATGTCGCGCATGTTGCGGATCATCCCGTCGCGCTTGGCCGGCGGGTAGTAGCCGGCGGCGTCGAGGTCGGCCTCCAGGCTCTCGAACAGCGAGATCAGGGCCTCCCGGGGCGCCGGGCCGGTGCGCATGGCGCCCGAGAAGGGCAGCACCGCCCGGCCCGCCGCCCGCCGCCACTCGTAGGCGACGAGGAGCACGCTCTGGGCGAGGTTGAGCGAGGCGTGATCGGGATCGACCGGGAAGGTGACGATGGCATCCGCCAGCGAGACCTCGTCGTTCGACAGCCCGACCCGCTCGCGGCCGAACAGGATGCCGACCCTCTCCCCCGCGGACAGCCGCCCGGCCGCCTCCGCCATGCCCTCGTCGGGCCCGAAGACCCGCTTCATCTGGCCCCGTTCCCGCGCCGTGGTGGCGAGCACGTAGTGGAGGTCGCCCAGGGCCTCGGCGACGGTGGCGAAGATCCTCGCGCCGTCGAGGACGTGGGTGGCGTTGGACGCCGTCTCGCGCACGCCCTTCATCGGCCAGCCGCCCTTCGGCGCGACGATCCGCAGGGCGTCGAGCCCGAAATTCCCCATTGCGCGGGCGGTCATGCCGATATTCTCGGCGAGCTGCGGCTCGACCAGGATGATGACGGGGCGGGGTGGTGTGTTCATGACTCAGGCTGTCTTAACGCATCGATCCGGCCGGCAAGCCGATCGAAATCCTCGGGGCACAGCCGTCGGATACGGTCTATGCGCCGGGCAGCCTCGCGGCCAAGGGTGCGACGCCCGCCGCCCGGCTCCGCGGTCAACCGGCGGGACGCCGCCAGCGGTACGAAGTGGCGCTCCTTAACGTCGCGCTCGGCCCGAATCTCGGCCCAGCGCACCGGCCCCTGCAGGTCGAGTCCGGCGAGCGCCCAAGTTTCTAGCTCCTCCCACGCCTCGCAGGCGAGGAACCGGACTCGTGGCGTAAAGTGCATCTCGATTTCATCGAGGCGAGCGCGGCGATGCGGATTGGCATCCCGATCGACACAGAGCAGGAAGACATCGACCATACCCCAGTGACGGTTGATCACTTCCTCAAGTCGCTCCAACTTCATTGCCTCATCGATGCCACCGAGGAGTGGATCGCGACAGACCCGCAGCTTCGGCCGCGGAAAGCCAAGGCAGGCGAGGAGCGCCGTGAGGATCGGTTCGAGGAGATGCTGATCGTTGCGAAAGTCCTCGGGAATCACGAGAAATTTCATTCGGCGGCCTCAGCCGGATCGTCGAAGTACAGCGCGTCCTCGAACCAGCCCGACGAGTGCAACCGGCCGAGGGTCTGGGTCTTGCGCAATTCGACGATGTGCGGAAGCTCACTGACGCGACGGATGATCGACCCACCTGCACCCATTGGCCGATAAACAACTGATGTGCTCTCGAAAGTCGTCTCGCCGATAATGGTAAGCAGGTCAGGCGAATGCGTAGTGGTTACCACCTGAACTGTTGAATCGGCAACGCGACGCTCGATGAGGTCGATTAGCACACGCATCCGGGACGGATGCAAACCGTTATCGATTTCCTCGAAAAAAAATAGACTTCGATCTTGATCTGATAATAAGGCCGCAGCCATGGCGAGAAAGCGTAAGGTTCCGTCTGAAGCGCTGAACGCGGATATTCTACCGCCTTCAATATCCTTCAAAAATAATATGATTCTTCCAGTAGCGTCAGCCTCAAATTCAAAATCGGATACTTCAAGCGGCGTCAGTTCTGACACCCACGCAACAAGCGCATTCTTGCGATCAGCATCAAGACAAAGAGCCTGAAGAACAGCAGAAAGGTTTTCACCGCTCTCTCCCAGTACATCTAAACCCGGGAAAGACGGCTGTCGCATTGCATCTGCCGAAAGATCGAGAAAACGGATTGCACCCAGGGTCGCAACAACCTTCTCGATCATACTACGCAGCTCAATAGATACGCCGCGACGAGTCTCAAGCTGTGTCAAAATCGGTCGATCACGTCGTAGATTGACTCGTTTACCGTGACCGCGGGCGCCATCCGCTGCACGCAGACGTATAGTCACATCGTCGTCGTCATCACCTGGACCGAGCGTCTGAAAAACAGGCTGCTTCCACGGACTATCTTCCGTTTGCAAAGATTCAGATTCTACGCGAAACCGGCCGCGAACATCCTGATGAGAGACTGTAATCTCATAAACAAACTTACCCTTACCTTCTGTTCCGACCACAGCTTTGATCGTTAGACTACGCTGGCCGAAACGAACTATCTCGGACGTGGTTCCTCGCAGCGGCGCCCACTCCCTGTACCCGCCCTCGCCGTACTTCCCACCGATGATTTCAGGCAACGTATACCCACGCCCGATCCCGTGCAGGAATCGGAATGCATCACGCAGATTGCTCTTGCCACTCGCATTTGCGCCGACAACGACCGTCAGGCCGCCGACTTTTAGTGTGGCGTCCGCAAAGCTCTTGAAATTTTGGTTCTTCGTCATTCGGGGTTGATAGGGGCTCACAGTAGCCCCGCCTCCAAATCGGCCTCCAGGGTTGATAGCGGCATCCCGTAGTACCGCCAGGGGCCGTAGATCGG
>NZ_JACWCT010000097.1 GCF_016613415.1 Methylobacterium ajmalii
CATCGCCGCCTGCCTGACCCGGCGCGGCATCCCCAAGCCCCGCGGCGGCCGGGTCTGGACGCCGCCGGACGTGCGCCGGCTCCTGTCGCGGCTCGCGGACGAGGCCGCCTCGTGACCGCCGGCCCCCGCCCGCCGCGCATCGCCGCGATCGACGCGCTGCGCGGCCTCGTCATGCTGCTGATGCTGGTCGACCACGTCCGCGAGTTCTTCTTCCTGCACGCCCAGGTCCGCGATCCGATGGACCTCGCGGTCACGTCGCCCGGCCTCGCGGCGACGCGGCTCACCGCGCATCTGTGCGCGCCGGTCTTCCTGCTCCTCACCGGGCTCTCGGCCAGCCTCTATGCCGGCCGCCACGGGCCGGGGGCGGCCTCGCGCTTCCTCCTCACCCGCGGCCTGTTCCTGATCGCGCTCGAGCTCACCCTCGTGAACCTCGCCTGGACCCGCAGCCTGCTGCCGCCGGTCCTCTACCTGCAGGTGATCTGGGCGATCGGTCTCAGCATGATCGCGCTCGCCGGCCTGATCCGGCTGCCCCGGCCGGCGCTCGTCGCGGTCGCGCTCGTCGTCATGCTCGGGCACAACCTCCTCGACGGGATCGTGCTGGCGCCCGACCATCCGGGCTACGTCGCGTGGTCGATCCTGCACCAGCGCGGCTTCATCCCGCTGCCCTGGGGCGTGGCCCGGACCTCCTATCCGGTCCTGCCCTGGATCGGCGTGGCGGCGGCAGGCTACGCGCTCGGCCCGTGGTACGCCCTGGAGGCGGGGGCTCGCCGCCGCCGGCTCCTGGCCCTCGGGGCCGCCGCCCTGGCGTCGTTCGTGGCGCTGCGGGGCCTGAACGGCTACGGCGACCCGACGCCGTGGCGGGCCGGGGCGGATCTCGGGGCGAGCGCCCTGTCGTTCCTGAACCTCACCAAGTACCCGCCCTCGGCCGACTTCCTGCTCGCGACCCTCGGCCTCGGGCTGGTGCTGCTCGCCCTGCTCGAGGCGCTGCCGGCCCGGCGGCTCGCCTGGCTCACGGTGTTCGGCGGCGCACCGCTGTTCTTCTACCTGGCGCATCTGTGGCTGCTGCGCGGGCTGCACGACCTCCTCCTCGCCCTCGGCTTCGGGGCGGAGGGCCGGGTCTCGGCGGACGCGCCGTGGCAGCTCTGGCCGATCGCGGCGCTCCTCGCCCTGCCGCTCTACGGCGCCTGCCGCTGGATGGTGGGGGTGAAGCGGCGCGGGCGCCACCCGGTCCTGAGCTACCTGTAGGTTCGCCGGGACGGTATCACTGGCGCAGGAAGAGGTTCAGCGACACGATGTGGTCCATCGCGACGCGCCCGGCTGGGGCCCGGGCGGTCTGGTTCATGTAGCCGAATTCCAGGGTCGACGGCCCCTGCAGCGGGATTTCCAGCCCGACGAAGGTGCGGACGCGGTCGAAGCCGGCCCGTGCGCCCCAGTCCGTGTCGTTGAGCGCGGCGAAGACCTCGGTCCAGGCGAGGGCGGCGACGCCCCGCGTCTCGCCGGTCAGGGGCACGGCGGCGCGCAGCATCTGGCGCAGGCGAAACCCGGTGTCGCGGCCGTTGGTCTGGAATCTCTGCTCGAACCTCGTGCGGGAGGAGAGCTTCATCCGCTCGATCGTCCCGATTTCCCAGCCGATCTGCTGAAAGCTGCGATCCTCCGAGAAGGACCGCCCGGTCAGCGGCGTGGTCTCGACCCGGGCATAGCCCTGGTAGAGGGTGAGCGCGTCGTTGATCGCCCAGCCGACGGCCGGGCGCACGATGAGCTGGTCGAGCCGCGAGGGGCCGTCGCCGAAGCGCGGCTGCACCTCGGCGAAAACCGCGAACGACCCGATGCTGCCGAAGGCCGTGGCGTTGATCCAGAACTGCCCGTCCTGCTCGACCTGTGCCGCCGCCGGCAGGGGGCAGGCGGCGAGCCAGAGGGCGGGGAGCAGGAAACGGGGAAATCGGGTCACGGAGCGGGCTCCCATCGGGAGCCCGACCGCCGCACGGAACCGAGCGGCTGGAATCTCCCCGACAGGATGGACGAGCGACGGCGGCCGTTTATTGCCGCCCTCCCGCCTCTTGCCGCCGCTGTGACGCGGCGGCCACAGGCGTGGGCCGGTGGGACGGATCCTCAATGCAGGGCGACGATCTCGCTCTCGCGCACGGCGCGCTCGCCCTTCATCGACCGGATGCGGTAGGCGGCCTCGCCGGTGCGGTCCTCCGGCATCAGCCGCACGACCTCGAACACGTCGATGTCGCTGGCCAGCGCGTCGGAGATCACTGAGCGGACCATCCGCACCTGCTGGTGGAGCTTGAACTTGTACGGCATCGGGCCAGTCCCTTCCTGGTTGACGTGGGGCCGGGGCAGCCCCCCGGGTCCCGGGACTCAGCCCCGCTTGCGCGCCTTGCGGGCGGCGTAGCGGGCGTCGCGGGCGGCCTTCTGGTCGATTTCCCGCTGCTCGGCCGCGACGGCGGCCTCGGCGGCGAGCCGGATCTCGTCCGCCGCGGCGACCTCGCGCTGGCGGGTCTCCTCGGCGCGGGCCTCGGTTTCGCGGACGAGCCGCTCGGCCTCCTGGACCGCGCGCTCGGCGTCGCGCTCGGCCTGGCGGGCGGCGCGGGCCTCGGCGACGGCCTGGCGCTCCGCGCGACGGGCGATCAGTGCCGGGTCGTCGGCGGTGCTGCGGGCCTGGAACCGGCCGAGCATCGCCTGGCGGGCGGCCGCGGCGGTGCCGAGGCGATCACCCAGGGGCGCTTCCTTGAACTTGCCCATCGCTCAGACCCGGCTGATGGCGAGGGAACGGACCGGGCGCGCGAACCGGTCGGCGAGGTGCCAATGCAGCTCCCGCACCGAGTGATAGCGGTAGGTCCGGTCGATCAGGTGGCTGACGTCGCGCGGCGTGCCGCCGGCATGCTGCCAGATCTGCTGCACCTGGAACGTGGCGGGCTCGATGCGCGCCTGGTCGGGACGGGTCTCGGAACTGAACGTGAAATTCACTCAGGAACAATCTGTTGGAGGTCTGGCCCGCATCGCGTGCGGGTGGGGAGATGCGGCTGAAACCACCCGCATCCCGATCGCAAGAAAACCTTACGCGGCGCGCAGGTTGCCGGCGGACTGCTTGCCGCTGCGACGGTCGGTCTCCATCTCGTAGGAGATCTTCTGGCCCTCGTTGAGGGACTGCATGCCCGACCGCTCGACGGCGGAGATGTGCACGAACACGTCCTTGCCGCCGTCATCCGGTTGGATGAAGCCGAAACCCTTTTGGACGTTGAACCACTTCACGGTGCCGGTCGTCATTGTCGTATCCATGATCTGCAAGCATATGGCGGAGCTCGGCGCGCGGGTCCGCAGCGCCAAGGCTCGATTCAATCGACGGATTTGGAGCGAGTGGCAGAGCTTGCGCCAGCACGAGGCGGCGGAGAGGCTCGGTAATCAGGCCAACAATCGATCCGTCATTTGTAATTTATTGAAATCGAGATAGCAAGGCATCCGCGAAAATATTTGTCGTCATCGGCAGCGTGACCGGAAAATCTGCAAAAAACCGCTGGGAAACAGCCGGGTTTTTCTCGCTCAAGGCGCTGCCGACGCTGACGATTCCGCGTCTCGTGCGGGGGGCCGCTCCCGGCCGGTCAGGCGCTCCCGGCACCCGGGGCAGGCCAGCCGATGCAGGCCTCGTGGGCGCGGAAGTTGCGCAGCCACCAGCCCCAATCCTCCGGCACCAGGGCGAAGGGGTCGGGATGCGCGAGCTCCCGCGCCGCCCAGACCGGCCAGTGCGGGTTCGACAGGGCCGGGCGGCCGAGGAAGACGAGGTCGATCAGTTCGTCGCGGATCACCCGGTCGGCCACCGCCGGCAGGCCGAGATTCCAGCTCACGCCGACCGGGATCCCGATCTCGCGCCGCACCCGTGCGCCGCGCTCGACCATGAACGCCATGCGGGCGAAGGGCGGGTCGGTCATCGCGTCGGTGTTGAAGCCGATCGACAGGTCGGCGAGGTCGAGGCCGTGCGCCGTCATCCGGCCGACCGCCGCCACCGCCTCGTCGAACTGCACGCCGTCGGGGTGGAGGTCGTCGGACCCGAGCCGCATGGTCAGCGGCAGGCGCTCGGGCCAGACCGCCCGGACGGCGTCGAGCGCCTCGAGGTGGAAGCGCAGCCGGTTGTCGAACGAGCCGCCGTAGCGGTCGTCGCGCTGGTTGGCGAGCGGCGAGAAGAAGCTGGCGCCGAGATAGCCGTGGGCGAAGTGCATCTCCAGCCACTCGAACCCGGCCGCGACCGCCCGGCGCGCGGCGTCCGCGTAGGCCCGGTGGATGCCGGCGATCTCCGCGACGCTCAGCGCCTCGACCGGGTAGGTGTAGCGGCCGCCATACGAGATCGGGGAGGGGGCCTTGAGCTGCCAGCCGTCCGGGTGGTCGGGCGGCAATTGCAGCTTGCCCTCCCAGGGCTTCTGCTCGCTGCCCTTCCGCCCGGTATGGCCGAGTTGGATCGCCGGCACGCCGCCCATCTCCTTGATGATGCGGGTGACGCGGGCCAGGCCCTCGACGTGCCGGTCGTCCCAGAGGCCCGCGCAGGCGCTGGTGGTGCGCCCCTCCGGCGTGATGGCGATCTGCTCGGGAAAGACGAGGCCGAACCCGCCGGCCGCCCGCGAGCCGTAGAGCATGACGTGGTAGTCGCCCACCGCCCCGTCGACCGAGCGATGCATGGTCATCGGCGACATTGCGATCCGGTTGCGGAGCGTGACGTCCTTCAGGGTGAAGGGGCTGAACAGGTCGGGCATGGGGCCTCGCGGGAGGTGCGAACCGTCCCGCCGGAAGGCCGCTCGCGAGGGTATGGAGCCGGGGCGGGGGCCGGCAAGGGAGTGTCGGCGCCGGGGGCGATCCGCCGCGGGAGGGAGTGCGACGCCCCGAACTTCCCCCTCTGCGCAGGGCTGTCCGGGAAAAGATGAGGCGCGGGTTTCCCCTCTCCCCGCCCGCGGGGAGAGGAACGAACCCGCGCCAACTTTCTTCCCCGGAATGCCCTGCCTCTGCGGGCAAGGGTTCGGGCGGGCGCCGTCGAGCTTGCGCTACTCGATCCCGAGCTTCGCCTTCAAGAGCGCGTTCACCGCCGCCGGGTTGGCCTTGCCGCCGGTGGCCTTCATGGTCTGGCCGACGAACCAGCCGAGCAGGGTGGGCTTGGCCTTCGCCTGCTCGACCTTGTCGGGGTTGGCCGCGATGATCTGGTCGATCGCCGCCTCGATCGCGCCGGTATCGGTGACCTGGCGCAGGCCCCGGCTCTCGACGATCTGGCGCGGCTCGCCGCCCTCGCTCCAGACGATCTCGAACACGTCCTTGGCGATCTTGCCCGAGATGGTGTTGTCGCCGATGAGGTCGACGATCGCGCCGAGCTGGTCGGCCGAGACCGGGCTGTCCTCGATCGACTTGCCTTCCTTGTTCAGGCGGCCAAACAGCTCGTTGATGACCCAGTTCGCCGCGATCTTGCCGTCGCGGCCCTTGGCCACCGCCTCGAAGTAATCGGCCGAGGCGCGCTCGGCCACCAGCACCGTCGCGTCGTAGGCCGAGAGGCCGTAGGTCTCGATGAAGCGGGCCTTCTTGGCGTCGGGCAGTTCCGGCAGGCCGCTGGCGAGCCCGTCGACGAAGGCCTGGTCGAATTCGAGCGGCAGCAGGTCCGGATCGGGGAAGTAGCGGTAGTCGTGCGCCTCTTCCTTCGAGCGCATCGAGCGGGTCTCGCCTTTGTTCGGGTCGAACAGGCGGGTCTCCTGGTCGATCGTGCCGCCATCCTCGATGATGGCGATCTGGCGCCGCGCCTCGACCTCGATCGCCTGGCCGATGAAGCGGATCGAGTTGACGTTCTTGATCTCGCAGCGGGTGCCGAAGGGCTCGCCGACCTTGCGCACCGAGACGTTCACGTCGGCGCGCAGGTTCCCCTTCTCCATGTCGCCGTCGCAGGTGCCGAGGTAGCGCAGGATGGTGCGCAGCTTCGTCACGTAGGCCTTGGCCTCCTCCGAGGAGCGCAGGTCCGGCTTCGAGACGATCTCCATCAGCGCCACGCCCGACCGGTTGAGGTCGACGAAGCTCATCGTCGGGGACTGGTCGTGCAGGGACTTGCCGGCATCCTGCTCGAGGTGCAGGCGCTCGATCCCGACCGTGATGCTCTCGCCGTCGGGGAGGTCGACCAGGACCTCGCCCTCGCCGACGATCGGGCTCTTGTACTGGCTGATCTGGTAGCCCTGGGGCAGGTCCGGGTAGAAGTAGTTCTTCCGGTCGAACACCGAGCGGTGGTTGATCTGCGCCTTGAGGCCCAAGCCCGTGCGCACGGCCTGCGCGACGCATTCGCGGTTGATCACCGGCAGCATGCCGGGCATCGCGGCGTCGACCAGCGAGACGTTGTCGTTCGGCTCGGCCCCGAAGGCGGTCGGCGCGCCGGAAAACAGCTTGGAGCGGCTGGTGACCTGGGCATGGATCTCCATGCCGATCACCACCTCCCAGTCGCCCAGCGCGCCCTTGATCAGCTTCTTGGGGTTCACGGGAGCGGTCATGGCGGTCTTCTGTCTCTCGGGCGGTTCGCCCTCTCGCGTCCGGGAGAGGGGTGCGTTTGCGCCTAGTAGGAAGGGCGGCGCGCGAGCGTCAAGCGCGCGGCGCGATCACCCTCCGGGCGGAGTAGCCGATGATCGCGTAGATCAGCGCCGCGCCGGTACGGACCGGAAAGAAGGTCGGCAGCTCGCGTCCGATCGGCGCCGGCCACGGCACGCCGATCCCGGTCAGCACCCACGACACCAGTACGGAGGCGACCAGCGCGATCATCGCGACGAGGACGACCTTGCCGAACTGGTCCGCCTTCCAGCCGAGATAGAGCGCGAGCCCGATCAGCACCGGATCGAACGCCGCCATGATCCAGACGGCGGGCGGGTAGTAGGGAACGGTGGGGTGGTTCACGCCCACCACGCCTGCGGCAGGGCGATGCGGCCCGCCGCCTCCTCGATCACCTGGCCGGCGGCGAACAAGGTCTCCTCGTCGAAGGGACGGCCGATGAGCTGGAGACCGAGCGGCAGGCCCTGCGCATCGAGGCCGGCCGGCACCGCGAGGCCCGGGAGACCCGCCATGTTCACCGTCACGGTGAACACGTCGAGGAGGTACATCTCGACCGGGTCGGCCTTGGCCTTCTCGCCGAAGCCGAAGGCCGACGACGGGGTGGTGGGGGTGAGGATCGCGTCGACGCCCGAGGCGTAGACCTGTTCGAAGTCGCGCTTGATCAGCGAGCGGATCTTCTGCGCCCGGACGTAGTAGGCGTCGTAGTAGCCGGCCGAGAGCACGTAGGTGCCGATCATGATCCGGCGCTTGACCTCGCGGCCGAAGCCCGCGGCGCGGGTCGCCTCGTACATCCCGGCGATGTCCTTGCCCGGAACCCGCAGGCCGTAGCGCACGCCGTCGTAGCGGGCGAGGTTCGAGGAGGCCTCGGCCGGGGCCACGATGTAGTAGGCCGGCAACGCGTACTTGGTGTGGGGCAGCGAGACCTCGACCACCTTGGCGCCGGCGTCGCGCAGCCAGTCGGCGCCCTGCTGCCACAGCCGCTCGATCTCGGACGGCATGCCCTCGACCCGGTACTCCTTCGGGATGCCGATGGTCAGGCCCTTGACGCCGCGGTTCACCGCCGCCTCGAAGTCGGGCACCGGCAGGTTCACCGACGTGGTGTCCTTGTCGTCGTGGCCGGACATCGAGGTCAGCAGGATCGCGGTGTCGCGCACCGTGCGGGCGATCGGCCCCGCCTGGTCGAGGGACGACGCGAAGGCGACGGTGCCCCAGCGCGAGCAGCGGCCATAGGTCGGCTTGATGCCCACAGTCCCGGTGAAGGCCGCCGGCTGGCGGATCGACCCGCCGGTGTCCGTCGCGGTGGCGCCCAGGCACAGGCGGGCCGCGACGGCCGCGGCCGAGCCGCCCGACGAGCCGCCGGGCACCAGCTTGGTGTCGGAATCCTTGCGCCGCCAGGGCGAGATCACCGGGCCGTAGGCGCTGGTCTCGTTCGACGAGCCCATGGCGAACTCGTCGAGGTTGAGCTTGCCGAGCATCACCGCGCCGTCGCGCCACAGGTTGTGGGTGACGGTGGATTCGTAGTGCGGCTGGAAGCCCTCGAGGATCTTCGAGCCCGCCGTGGTGACGACCCCGTGGGTGCAGAAGAGGTCCTTAATGCCGAGCGGCAGGCCCTCGAGCGGCCGGGCCTCGCCGGCGGCGAGCTTCTGGTCGGCGACGTCGGCCATGGCCAGCGCCCGGTCGGGCGTCTCGAGCAGGTAGGCGTTCAGCACGCGCGCCTTCTCGATCGCGTCGATATGGGCCTGCGCCAGCTCGCGGGCGGAGAACTCCTTCGCCCGCAGGCCGTCGCGGGCCTGCGCCAGGGTGAGGTCGGTCAGCTCTGCCGGCTTGGTGGTCACGATCGTTTCGTCCTGTCGCGGGCCCGCACGGGCCGCCTGGATGCCTGAATCTCGCGGAGACGCCCGAGGGCTACTCGACGACCTTCGGCACCACGAAGTAGTTGTCCTCGGTCAGAGGCGCGTTGAAGACGATCTCGCGGGCGTGGCCGCCATCGGTGATCACGTCCTCGCGGCTCTTCATCGCCATCGGGGTCACCGAGGTCATCGGCTCGACGCCCGACACGTCGACCGCGTCGAGCTGCTCGACGAAGGACAGGATGGCGTTGAGCTCGTCCTGGAGCGGGGCCACCTCCTCGTCGGTGACCGCGATCCGCGCCAGGTGCGCGATGCGCCGGACCGTCTTGGCGTCGACCGACATGGGCACTCCGTTCGGGGGAAATCCACTACCCGGGCACGGGTCCCGGTCGCCCGGCGCTATAGCACCGCGTTTCGCGCTGCCGCAACGGGCGGGCCTTCGCCTCAGGCGGCGGGCATCCGCACGGGCATGGCCGCGATGGCGTGCGCCCGGGTCGAGGGCACCTCGATCAGCACCGCCCGCGGCTTGAAGTGTCGGCGCGCCTCCATGCTGCCGGTATAGAGGATTGCGGCGGCGGTGAGCAGCATCAGCTTGTGCTTGCGCGGCATGCCGGAACGGGCGGCCACGACCGGAGTCGCGGCCTGCGAAGCCGCCGAGGGGCTCGCGACCTGCCGCAGGCGCCGGCCGATGGCGAGGATCGCCTCGGCGGGCACCCGGCGGGCCGGGGCGGCCGCGGCGCGGGCGAAGCG